>JASJGJ010000174.1:0-50087 GCA_033791605.1 Porticoccus sp. | reverse complement strand
AAAAATTGGGGCCGGATGATATACATTTTTTGATAGCGGTGGGACACATCAACAATCCCTGAATTATAAAGTTCGCTCTCAGGCTCAAGAAGGGATACGAGGACCGCGTATTCACACTGTTTTTCATTACGATCCTTGTCGAGCTCTTTAAGAAAATCCTCATTTTTCTTCTTGGTCGCTGTCTCGTCATTTTCGTTCTTCATCTCAAACATAATCGACACGACCTCCGTGCCCGACTCATCTGAATCGCGAAAGATGTAGTCGCCCTTACTACCCGTTCGCGCATCGTTATCTTTTTCAAAATAGGCTTTTGGGAACGCAGTGGCTCGAATCCGGTTAAACTCGGTTTCGCAGTGTTGCTCAAGGGTTTCTCCAACCATCTTGGTCGATAAACGGGCCTTCATGTCCCTAAGACGCTCAATCTCACCATCACGATCCTTGATCTGTGTTTCGTACTTATCTTTGAGCGAACTCTCTAAGAGCTGTTTCTCTAGCGTAGCTCGCTCAAGGTCACTTTTCAGTTGATCCCGCCCTTTCTCGGCTTCATTGCGCGCCTCTGTAATTGCATGCTTCTGCGCAACTTCGTTAGCACTAAGCCTTGCCTTTAGCTCTTGAATCTCTGCATCCTTTATAGCCGAGGCCTCTTGAAGTTGGTTTGAGTGATTTGCCTTAGCGAGTTCTGATGCAGTGTCCTTATCTTGCTTAGCCAGCTTTAGTTCGTTGGCGAGGACATCGCATTCCCTTTCAACAACTTTCAAAGCCTCGGTCACAGCAAGTTGCTGCGCAACCGCAACACCGTCTAATTTTGCCTTCAAACTTTGAATTTCAGTGTCTTTTGCTGTTGCGGCCTTCTGCATTTCTCTACCGACTTTTTCTTTGGCAAGTTCAACAGCATGTATCTTTTCTTTTTCGGCCAATTCAAGTCGCTCATGCAACTGCTGATCAAACTCACTATCGCGAACCTGTTTCAGAATGTTTGCATACCCAGCTTCGTCAATCTCGAATGCTTTATTACAGTGGGGACAGATGATTTCGTGCACGACTATTTACCCTCTACTTTTGTAATTTTCCTGAATGGCGGCTAACACCAACAACGGCAAGTCTGTCCTAGGAGCGCAGCGACTAATATTACCTAAATTTGTTATGTGCTTATTAGAACGATTCATTTTCATCGTAAACAGAAACCGACAGCAGGCCTTCGGCACTAACAGCTACAACGAAAGTTATAGGCCTACAACAAACTTGGCAATCTTCAATATACCGCTGACCCGCCTCTTCCTGATCTATTAGCACTTCGATGGATTCGCCACAGTACGGACAGCTAATGTTTTGTTGGGCTAGTAAATTCATCTCTCGTCAATCAATGGTAATCTCTCGGCATATAACGCCTGAGGTAACGGACGCCAAGCGTAAGCGAGGGAACCAAAGCGCATAGCGCTTTGTGCGTCCGGCTGACCGATTTGTTAGGTGCCTTCATTAGCTTCACCAGTGCACAACTTTTCACATATACGACCGCACATACGGAGCATCTCTTCAATTTCAGAGAATGACAACTGTGCTAGTTCAGCTTCCAGGCCGTCGTTTGTTATCCATACAGGTTGTTCCGATGCCGCAGGTGTATGCCTCATTGAGTTGTAAATAAGGTTGAGCCTTTCCTCTTTGCTGCCGTCACCTCGTTTAAAAATCGTTTGCTTCAGGGCTTTTCTTGAACAATCTAGGGCTTGATACAACTGGCTTATAGCGTCTTCGAAATAGGACAAAGCTTCGAAGTATAGTGACCAGTTTGTACCATTCGATGCAACATGTTGATTCAGCGATTCGCACGCTGATTTGTAACGGGCGAATGCGGCAATAGTTCGCCGGAGAAGTTGAAGAGCAAGGTGGTGTGCTTCTGGCTTTACGTGGTTGTGGAAAATGATCCTAAAACCATAACAGGAAATCCATTCTTCAAAACTTGGAAAGCTTGAGCCGACGTTCTTGGCATTACATTCCGTAACGGAAGTCGCTTTCTCCGAAATGAACGTTTCAACTATAAATTTAGTAAATGGCATAAAAGACGCCTAACGTCGCAATTTGCGGAAACCGAAGCAACGCGTAGGTTTTCCGCAAGATTGCTTTGTTAAAGATTTAGCTAGATACAACCGACAAACTATCAACCCTACTTTTGATGAGAGAGCAACAAGCCTGGATTTCATTGACGATTTCGTTAGCATTTTTTTCTTGCTCCTCCCAATATTTTCTATCATTTGAATCTTGATATTGAAAACCTATCGCCTCTTTCCTAGCAGATTGACATATTTTAACTAAGGATTCGTTTACTTCGCTAGAATAGAATGGCTCATATTTTTGCATCTTATTAACGAAAATATTATTAGCTTCACCGAACTTCTGTAGCCGCTCGAACTTCAGCTCCTCTTTTGATTTATCTTGAGGAACATGATCTAGCATTGGCCGAAGACTTAGAGTAGCGTGCTTGAGCTCCACCAATGAATCCCAGAGTTCTTGATATATTTCAAATTCCTTGTCAAATCGACTTTTGGTGACATGAACAGCACCATCATTTAGGGCTTTAAGTTTTTGATTCGCCTTATTTAGAGTAGCTTTATGATTTTCCAGCTGAATCTTACCCAATAAAATAAACAACCCAGAAAGAATGACACCAACGCCACCCAAAACTGTAATTATGTCATTAAGTACGCTATTCATCGGATACCTTTAACTGTTAATTAATAAGCCTGAGGGCCTATTAACTAAAAGGCACTGTATCAGGGGAATATTAAAGCCGTAAACCGGATAGCTTAACTTTAAAATCAGTGGGTTGGTGGATCTATCAAGAGATGGGTTTACTGACAAAATAAGCCTCCACGCCATGTTTTCATTCAATTATTAGGCAATTAAGAATAATCAGTAACCTAGAAAAATCAATCTCTTAGCGTTTATTTTTACTTGATACAGAGCCTGGTGGCTTGTGATTTAGGCGCTTGGTCTATGAAACAGAATAGATCTTTCTGTTATTTGACCTGAGGTTTTCTCATGAAATTTCCAATGGAGTTGCGAAAAGAGATTAAGGGTAAGTAGGATCGGTCCTGTGTATCGACCCCAATTTCCAGTATTACATGTAACCTTCCACCCTCCACACTCCAACAAATTACGTCCCCAAAAGTTGTACGATGGGGCTGGGAGTTCTTATCCGAATCGTCTAAGGTTGTGTATAGAGAACTTGCAAGAACATCCTTGCATAAACCACTGAAGGCGAAATGCTCATGCTGCTATCACTGTTACTGTTTGTCTGTTTATTGGTTGCGGTGCTTTATTACCGCCCGTCACTGCAGTTAGGTTCAATAATTCTGGTGATTGGTACCTTTGTCCTGACGATATACAGTCAATTTATGTGGTTGGTTCTGTTCCCTGTTTTGGTTATTGCCGCAATACTGAATATTCCTCGCTGGCGAGAACAAGTTCTCACTAAACCTGCCTATCAATTGCTGAGACGCTCGATGCCCAGCATGAGCAAAACCGAGCGTGAAGCTCTGGAGGCTGGCACGACCTGGTGGGAAAAAGAATTATTCAGTGGCAACCCAGACTGGGAAGTCTTTTCCGATATTGATATGCCCAAACTCAGTGAGCGGGAGCAGAGTTTCCTCGATAACGAGGTAGAACAGCTGTGTCAGCTGGTAGACGAATGGGATATCGAACAGCGCAAGGATTTGTCTCCGGAGGCCTGGGATTTTCTTCGGAACAATGGCTTTTTTGGTCTGATCATTCCCGAAGAATTCGGGGGCCTCGATTTCAGCCCTTACGCCCAAAGTCGCATCATGAGCAAGATTGCCAGTAAGTCCACCACCACCGCGGTCACCGCAATGGTTCCTAATTCTCTGGGGCCGGGTGAGTTGCTGGCTAAGTACGGCACCGAGGAACAAAAACATCAGTGGCTACCTAGACTTGCCAATGGCACGGAACTACCCTGCTTTGGCCTAACTGGCCCGGAGGCCGGCTCCGATGCAGGTTCTATTCCGGATGTTGGTATTGTCTGCAAAGGCAATTTCAATGGCGAAGAAGTTATCGGTCTGAAACTGACGTTTAGAAAACGTTGGATCACCCTCGCACCTGTTGCTACGGTAATTGGTCTCGCGTTCAAATTACATGACCCCGAAGGCTTGCTCGGCGACCCCGATTTAGTGGACTACGGGATTACCTGTGCACTACTACCGGCCAATCACCCCGGCATTGAAATTGGTCGCCGTCACAACCCCGGCGCACCGTTTATGAATGGACCAATTAAGGGGGAAGATGTCTTTATCCCCGTGAGTTGGATCATCGGCGGTGCCAGTATGGCCGGCAAGGGCTGGCGTATGCTTATCGAGTGTCTAGGTGCTGGGCGCGGGGTATCCTTGCCCTCTCTTGCAACGGCGGGCAGTGAAATGTGCTATCTCACCGTAGGCGCCTTCGCTCGCATCCGTCGTCAGTTCAATATGGAGATCGGTAAATTTGAGGGCGTCCAAGAAGCTACAGCAGAAATTGCTGCGGGCGCATACACCCTAGAAGCCATGCGACAACTGGTCACGCGTGGGCTGGAAGATGGTGCCCCAGCTGTCCTTACCGCCATGGCTAAATACCATGCCACTGAACGCATGCGCCAGATAGTCAATCACGCTATGGACGTAGTCGGAGGCCGAGCTATTCAGCTTGGGCCACGCAACTTCCTCGCTATTATGTACCGCACCACGCCAGTGGCCATCACTGTGGAAGGAGCCAACATTCTCACCCGCTCACTCATGATTTTCGGGCAGGGTTCTATGCGTTGCCATCCGTTGTTGTTTGAAGAATTACAAGCACTACAAATGGATGATGAACAGGCGGGGCTTGCTGCCTTTGAACCACTGTTATTAGCCCATCTGGGACACAGCAGCAGTAATGCAGCCAGAACATTAGTGTACGGTCTCAGCGGCGGCCGAGGCAGCTCATTGCCAATTGACACCGATGCTTTTAGTCAACCCTGGCACGAGAAAATCAATCACATGAGTGCGGCGCTAGCCATCTGTTCTGACGTCGCCCTAGGCTCTCTAGGCGGTGGCATCAAACGCCGGGAATTACTCTCTGCGAGGCTAGGTGACATCCATAGTGAACTGTTCATTGCTTGCAGTATTCTCAAATACCGCAATTCACAAGAGCAGTCTGAGGCCAATGACGCCCATGCCAAATATGCACTGCAGCGTTCTCTACATTCTGCACAAAAAGCCCTTCTGGCCTTTTGTAGCAATTTCCCGCAGCGCTGGCTGGGGATAGCATTGCGTGTGCTTTGTCTACCGACGGGACAACGCTACAAAGCACCTGATGACGAACAAATTCGCCTATTGGGACAAATGATCATGGAACCAAATTCTGTTCGGCAGGCAATGAAACAGTATGTTTTCCTGAGCGATAATCCCGAAGATGCCGTCGGTCGTGTGGAAACCACCTATCAGGCACTGCTCAAGGTCGATCCTGCATGGCAAGCTTTTAGCCGAGCTCGCAGCAAAGGGAAGCTGGGAGATGCTCTTACTGATCTGGACAGTGCTCTCGAAGAAGCTGTGCGTCAGGGCGTTATCTCTGAGGCAGATGTGCAACCTCTAAAAGACTATAACCAACTCCGTTTTGATTGTGTGCTGACGGATGATTTTGACACGCTCTAATTTATTTTACTGAGTGATGCTCTTGAAGATGACAGGAAGAGATTATAAAAAAGTAATCGAATTAAACCGAGCGGGTCACTAGTCGCTCACCAATAAAAAATTAGGATCGGCACTACAAAAAAGGCAGCTTATTCGCTGTCTTTTTTGTTAATAGCTACTACAACCAAAACCATTGATACGCAAAAAAAGAGCCAAACAGGCCAATCAAGCAGGCTGTTAGTCCATTTGACTAGCTCAATCTAAAGATATACTCTAAATACCTCTTTGTTGATCGATCGCTATTTTCTATACACTAATTCTGCAATTGAGGACGGTGTTTTGCATATCACTAAATACACAGATTATTCCATTCGCGTCCTGATCTATCTTGCCGTTCACCGCAATGAACTTTGTACCATTGGTGATATCGCCAAGAGTTATGGCATATCAAAAAATCATTTGATGAAAATTGTCCAAGCTCTCAATTCAAAGGGCTATCTTATGGCTACTCGTGGTAAAAACGGTGGTCTACAATTACAAGGTGACCCCTCTGAAATTAACTTAGGAGAACTGGTCCGTGACATTGAAGGTGAATCCAAAATAGTAGAATGCTTCGGCGCCGATAATCAATGCATCATCACCGAGAGTTGCCAGTTAAAACATATTTTTTACGAGGCTCAGGAAAATTTTTACCAGACACTCGAAAAGTACACACTGCTGGATCTAGTCGGCGAAAAAATGCAGGTCCCATTGAGAAAACTATTGCATATAAAGGATACTTAACCCGATTGCCCCAGCCTCACAGCCGTCACCAATAGTAAAAAGTGGTGGTAAAGAACCATACACACCGCCCTTACAACATTTCGGTAATAACCATGCAGGTAGGTTTGTCACAATCAACGTCCACTAGCACAGAAGAACTCGGCAAGAACACACCCGGGCGTGGCTATGTGGTGGTTATCTATGGACTGTACATCGGCAGTATCATGGCCGTTGTCACAGCACCTATCGGCGCCATTATTGCGCACCTACGATTTGGGCGCAGTGCCGCGTGGCTCGACACTCATTTTTTGTTTCAACTTCGCACATTCTGGATTGGGGTATTGGCGATGGCCTCAGGCCTTTTGCTGTGGCGTGTATCAGGCGTTATTAACCTTGCTCCAATCTATGCTTGGTCCTTTGGGTATTTGTTCTTCACCGTTGCCATCGCGTGGATGATGGGGCGATGTGGCGTCGGCATTCACCGCCTTATGGCCAACCGTCCCATCGACGCCCCCAAAAGCTGGTTATTCGGTCTAGGAAATACACGTGGACATCGCTGAACAAGAAGACTGGGGGCCGCTGACCAACCTTCCGGGTAATCCACTCATGTGGATATTAATACTGAGCGAAATGCTGGTTTTCGCCGCATTTTTTACCATATTCTCATGGCAGCGAGCATCCGAGCGCGTCCTTTTTGACAGTTCACAACAACTATTGAACCCGGTACTCGGTGGGATCAACACCATGGTCCTACTGACCAGCGGCCTGTTTGCAGCGATATCAATACAGGCAATTGCAGACGGAAAAATACAACGCTGCCGTCAGTGGCTGGGGCTGACCATGGGGCTGGGCGTGGTTTTTTGCTGTATCAAAACCTTCGAATACATCGACAAATTTAGTGCTGGGCTAACTCCGGAAACTAATACATTTTTCAGTTTCTACTACCTGTTAACCGCATTTCATTTCGCACATGTCATATTTGGTCTAGGTCTGCTGGCATTGGCATACTGGCGCACCTCCCGCGCTAACGTGGAGACGGTCACAGCCTTCTGGAACATGGTAGATCTGATCTGGATTATGCTTTACCCACTGATATATCTTCTGAGGTAATGATGATTGAACAGCTACCCGGCAAGCGACGTTTGCTATACACCTGGTTAATTTTAATGACGCTGACTCTGTTTTCCATGCTGTCTGCACAGTTGACTACCGCCACCACATGGCTTCCGTTGCCACTGTGGGGTGTTGTGCTGGTATTGGCCAGCACGGGTTTCAAAGTGCAACAGGTATTAATGGTTTATCTCAATTTACGGGTATCAAGTACCGGCTGGAAAGGCGGATTTCTCTGCCTGCTGGCAATCACGCTACTAGCCATTTTTTCAGGGTATATTGCCGCGCGCTATTATTGAGCAAGATTGGGATTTCACCCTAGTCGAAGTCATCGGGAAAATCCGGATCTTGGGGTGAGTTTTCCGTTGTGTTTCGCGCCCAGTCCTCCAGCCTTTTACTTATCCACATCAGTATCCAGACTAGCAACGGCGCCAGTAGCATCAACCCCACCCCCCAATCGTAGCTGTTAATAGCCAAAACGAAAGGAATCACCAGCACAGCGCACATCACCAAGCCCAGAGACATGGCAAGGGCTAAACGAAACCTACTCATAACTCTAATCTCCGGGGTACATCAGGTAGAGATAATCTGGCGGTATATACCCGGCAACGCAAGCGATAGGTGCTCAGGTTTCTGGACCATAGCATAGCCACCACGACCGAACAGATGAGCAATGTAATGCTGCGCATCGCGGTCGATTGTGACACCAAACACTTTTAGTTCCTGCTGCCGCGCATCGAGAATAGCGCGCCGGGTGTCTTCAACCGCGTATCGCCCTTCATAGTAGTCGCTATCGTTAGGTTTACCGTCACTGAGGACTAACAACAACCGGTGCCTGTTGGGGCGTTTAGCCAATTCGGCGGCCGTGTGACGGATAGCCGCACCCATACGCGTATAGTGACCAGGCTTGAGAGAGGCGATGCGACGCTCTATGGTCTGACTCATGCTCTCGTCAAAAGTTTTTAGCGTATTGACCCAAACCTGGTGACGCCGGTGAGAAGTAAAACTATTAATACTGTAATCATCACCACAACTAGCCAGCCCGTGGGCCAGAACTAGCAGGGCCTCTTTTTCGATATCTACCACGCGTCGCTCTTTCTCTACCCAAGCGTCGGTCGATAGTGAGACGTCAATCAAAATTGACACCGCTAGGTCCCTCGCTTGTGCCCGGGCGCTCATATAGAGACCCGCACTACTTTCACCCACTGCCGCAAAATCACACTGGGCCCGTATCACAGCATCCATATCCAGTTCATTGCCATCAACCTGCCCCCGCAGCCACTCCCGGCGCGGACGCAATGCCTCAAACTGCCGACGCACCCGACGAATACGCCGCCGGGTCTCGTCGTCGATAAACCAATTGTCACCCTCATCGTCATGTAAACCCGTGAGCACACGGCAATGATTGTCCTGATAACATCGTTTGCGGTAATTCCACTCTGGGTAGGTGTAACTTCCTTGCAGACGTTTTCCACTTGCCGTCCCCGGAGACAAATCCAGATCCATCCTCAGACTCGACGCAGCGCGCTGCTGGTTAGGACTCAGGGTGATTTCATCCATTTGTTCAGCGTTGCTCTTGGCCATTTTGTCCTCTTCATCGTCAATCATCCGGTTGACGTTGACCATTTCGGCGAAGGACAGAATTTTTTCAAAACGGCTGAATACCAGAGGGTCGTCACGCTCAGACTGGTCTTGGCGCCGGCGCTCGGCCTTACGCTTGCCGTCAACCTGAGCCTCGGCCTTCGAGGGTGGCTCCTCCAAATCTTCATCGTCGACATCATCTTGACCTGTGGTTTCCATATGGCTCAAGTTAGCCCACAACGGCACCGGTAATGGCCGACGATAGTCCGGCGGTGCGCGAAATTCACGCAAGCTTTGCGCCGGATCTAGGACCGCGATGCGATAGCGATCGGCTTCCGGATCCAGCGTTGTTTCGGCACCCAAAAAATGGCAAATTACCGCTTCTATGGCTGACTCAACCGGAGGCAAAGTGCGGACTGGACGGATTTCTAACATCGCCTGTTGCAGCCTAGCGTGCCGGTCACGCAACCCGGGAAACTGCTGAAGTGCAACTTCGGTTGCGGCCATCACCTGCCGCAGTGCGCTGATATCCTGGCGCAGTGGGTCCTTAAAAGAGGTGATTGGTTCCATGGCTGCAAGCATTGCTGCAAGCCAAAAGTACATATCACGATTGAGTACTGGATTGTCGAACAAGGCGATGTTCGGCGGCAGTAGTAAATTTTCTTCGTCTAAACGCGCCAGATCTAGGGCTTCCTCGGCCAACCCAAGCCGTTGGCGCAGGCCGAGACGATGATTCGAGGTACGAGCAGCGACAGAGGTCACAGCAACGCCGGAAGGACCGCCGCTGGCACGAAAGAACACCGCGAGAGGCCCTGTTATACTCGCTAGGCTGACAGCTGCATCAGGATAATTGGGAAAGCTGGCACTTTGCGATGAAGCCCAGCGGTGCCATACCTTTCCTACAATTTCTTCAAACTCCAACCATTGCAGCATAGGACCACCCAGCCCGTCAGTCTTCGCCGAAGGTTGCGCGCACAGCTTCCAGCAGGCCCTGCTGTACATCTGGCTCATCGCTCAAAGGTTCAACTAGAGCAGCTTGTGCCGCCTGCAATACTGGCATGCCATTGGCTATTAACGTCGCACAGTAGATCAACAAGCGGGTGGATACACCCTCTTCAAGATCCTGCCCCTTCATGGCACGCAGCCGTGCAGCTAGGTTGACTAGGGTTGCACACTGAGGGGAAGGCAACCCGCTCTCCCTTGCGACGATATCACGTTCCAGTTCAGGTGGAGGAAAGTCAAAACTTTTGGCTAAAAAACGCTGTCGGGTACTGGGTTTGAGCGATTTTAGTATGTGCTGATAACCCGGATTATAAGAGACTACCAACATAAAATCGTCCGGAGCCTCGAGTAATTCACCGGTCCGTTCAAGTGGCAACAGCCGACGGTCATCGGTGAGCGGGTGCAACACAACGGTAACGTCCTTGCGCGCTTCAACCACCTCATCTAGGTAGCAGATACCACCTTCGCGCACGGCCTGAGTCAAAGGACCATCGACCCAGCGTGTTTCCCCACCCTGCAACAGATAGCGCCCAGTAAGATCCGCAGCTGTAAGATCATCGTGACATGAAACCGTATATAGCGGACGGCCCAGCTTCGCCGCCATGTGCGCTACGAAACGAGTTTTACCGCAACCAGTAGGCCCTTTGAGTAGAAGCGGTAAATGTTGTAAATAAGCTTGTTCAAACAGCTCACACTCGTTTCCAACCGCCTGGTAAAAAGGAATATCACGTTCTACTGATCGCTTGGCGGCCACTACATTGGTCATGTCTATATCTCCGAATACGAGCTACTGCAGTAGTGCGACCGCTGGTCGCACTTTGCCTAAGCGTCGGTGGTGGTAGCAGATCCCGCGGCTTGATTTCGCACAGGACCGAATACCGAGATGAAAAAGATCACTGCCGCTATCGCCACTAAAACGCCAGCGCCAAGGCGCATGAAGTAAAACAGCTGAAGTTGATCCTGCACTTCCATATAGTTCATACCCATCACACGCTGCAAGTGGGTTTGCACAACACCTGCAAATGTTAGAGTGAATGTCATAAAGCACATCGCCGAGGTCATCAACCAAAAGCTCCACATATTAAGAATCTGATTGTAGGGTTGTACGCGCCGCAATTGGGGCATCGCATAAGTAATTACAGCAAGAACCGTCATTACATAAGCCCCAAAGAATGCGAGGTGGCCATGGGCCGCAGTAACTTGTGTACCGTGGCTGTAATAATTGACGAAGGACAAAGTGTGCATGAAGCCCCACACGCCAGCACCAAAAAAGGCCAGTGTGGCACTACCCAGCGTCCACAACATGGCACTTTTATTCGGGTGGTTACGCCGTCCCTTCCAAAACATGAAAAACGCAAACATCACCATGGCGAAGAATGGCAGCACCTCCAAGGTAGAGAAGATACTGGACAATGGTTGCCAGTAGGCTGGCGCACCAATCCAATAATAGTGATGCCCTGTACCAAGCAGGCCCGAGAAAAGTGCCAGCCCGATAATCACATATAACCACTTCTCGATAACTTCACGATCTACACCCGTCATCTTAATCAACAGGTATGCTAGAAGTGAGGCCATAATCAACTCCCATACGCCCTCAACCCAGAGATGAACAACCCACCACCAGTACAGCTTATCTACGGCGAGGTTGCTGGGGTTAAAGAAAGCAAACAACCAAAATATAGCCGCAAGCCACAACCCAAGCATCAACACCATATTGATAGCCGTTTTCCGCCCTTTGACCAATGTCAGGCTAGTGTTATAGAGAAACATTAGGAATGAAATTGTGATAAGAATTTTTGACCACAGTGGTTGCTCGAGAAATTCCCGGCCTTCGTGAATACCCAACTGATAACTCAATAGTGCTCCTGCGCCAGCAACTGCAAAAATAGCCAATTGTAGGTAGGCAATAAAGGGACTATGAATTTCAGTCTCCGCTTCCTCAGGCATCAAGTAGTAGGTAGCGCCCATAAAACCTATTAAAAGCCAGACGACCAATAGGTTGGTATGACTCATGCGCATGATATGGAATGGCATCGCCTCTGAGAGAAATTCCGGCATGACATATACCGTAGCCGCCATGATTCCAAACACGACTTGCAGTGCAAACAACGCCATCGCAACTGCGAAGAATGGGAGTGCCACCCGTTGTGTTTCATATTTCATTGAAGAGATCCTCTTACTATAAACTCGGTGCGTTAAAAAACTGTCCGCAGATTAACCCGCTGGGGTTGGTGGCCAATCCTGCGTATCGATGGAATCCGTCCACTGTAAAAAATCAACCAGTGCATCCAGTTCCTCATCCGTGACGTCAATTTTTGGCATAACGCGGCGTCCGGGAATATTGAGTGGTTGCGCGCGAATCCATCCCTTAATACCCGCCCGCGCACCCTCAGCATTATCGCGTCCGCCATAACGGGTCCACACATTGCCCAACTCCGGCGCAAAGTAAGCACCCTCACCCAATATACTGTGGCAATTAATACAGCTGTGTTTCTCCCAAACGTGTTTACCGTGCTTGACACTATCTGTTAGCTCCGCATGAGCCGTGGACACATTCACCATATACCAATGGGTATGCGCGGTTAGTCCTGCAAAAAGCAGAAAGAAAAAAAGTGACCCACCATAAAATATGTTACGTGCCGCTGACTTCGTAAGCGTTTCGGCCATAGGGTATCTCCTTGAATTAATCTAACGGTGATCGACTATTTCTGAAACAGTCGACAACCCTTTTTAAAGATGCATGTACTATACATCATTTAAACAAATGTCAAAATTCTTTTTGTTAGAACAGTGCTGTTTTGTTGCTATAGTGTGGCTAGTGTGCAGAAACACCCTACTAATGAGTTTCAATATCCGCTGTTTATGTAACCGCTGCACCCCAATCTGCAAACACAACATTTATCAAAACTCGGTAATGTTTAACTAATAATAGACGTTTTCCTAGATGTAACAAATTTCAAACCATAGCATGTACATTCAAGAATCGTTGCCATTCCCATATCCATTTAAACGACCTCATCCAGCGCCCAAATACTTGTCAGTTCATATAGTCGTTTATACGTCGATGTGTCGAAGGGCATCTGGAATAAGCTCTCGATGAGCCACTCCAGAGCTTCTTAATTTGTCCGTGGTATCTGTCCCGCTTTATCATGATCAACAACACACCATAGATAACGCTATCTACCGTTTATCGTCACGTAGACTTCATCGATAGATAAATGTATCGCCGCAACCTTGGTTATGACGTAATAACCATCGAGAACATGTCGCACAAAACTTAATACCTCAGAAACGAATGGACTCATAGCTGGCGATAACACCACCGTTCAGTGAGTAGATTTTTATATCTCGGTGACTGAAATTGAATCTGGAGTAGAGCAAGAATACGTAACTAATCATTTCAGGTGGAAACCTGTGCCACCTGTTCAACAGCATCAACCAAAAGCAGTTAACTTATCATTACCATTTACTTACGCGGTTAAACCGCGTGTGTATTGATACCTGACATTGCAAGCCTAAGACAAAGAAACCGTTTTTAAAAAAATTAAGTTCATAGCCAAGCAATAGAGGTTGATGGGCGTCGTTGAATGTATTCATTATTCAATAATTAGGAGGGCAATAATGCTACGTATTTGTTTTTTGTACTCGACATATAGAGGACGTTGTCAACACAGCTATCTGCCTAGACTAAGCACTCTTCAGTACCTTTTTCGGCAAACTCTATTAACCGAAACCAGCACACTCAAATGTTTACGGCCTATACGCCAGCTCTAGAGTTGTATTGTTCTCCCAGTGGTTAATAAATTTTTTGATCCTGTAACATTCTGGTTGATATAAGGCGTTTCCTGGCTTGCGAGAGAACCAATCTGATTTTTTCTAGCAGGTTTCATTGGGCCACCCCAAACAATCACTGGCTGACTGTCCTTAGAAATTTTAGGCATATCCCACCCGAGCATTACCAATAGGTAGCACCCATTAGACATTTCCACATCTCTGATTACCTTCCTAGATTCATCGTAACGCCCCATAACACTATGCTGGTGTTCGATTTCCTGTAGCTGCCGATCACAGTTTTGTTGCCCGTTATCATTGACGAATAAATACATGCCCAACACACCATTACCGCCACCATCAACAGCCTTTTCATCTTCTGTGACACGATAAATTGCGTTCCTAAGAGACCCATGAATAACGCTATGAGAAGTTTCAATCCCATTTAATTTTTCATTGACTTGGAAGACACCTTTACTTACACCGGAGTCTTCAATGGGCGTGGAACAACCTGCGATAAAAAGAATACACAGCCAGATACCTTTTGAAATAATCCCATTCACCTTAACGCCCTCCTATCCACCCTTTGGCTATTTTCGAAAACATCGTCAAATAGACCTTCGATTCAAAACAGTTGCCCACTTGTACGGCGCTCTCAACCAGATGGATCATTCCGTCTAACGGACATCAATTACATCTATATATGAGGAAAAGGCTTCGGTACGTTTTATACATCAAAAGCTTTTACAACTTCTTATCTATTACTCAATCAACCAACGTGCTCCGATATCAGTGCTTAGAAATTAAGGTGCCGGGAAGAACCACATATTATCGTTCGGCATTCATCTCGAGTGAATTTGAACATGATCCAGATCTGCTCCTTCGACGTATTAGTCAGTAACAACGTCTCTCATTGATGTATTTTCGTCATTGAGACTGATAAAAATTTGAGCAGGCAAACACGAATAAGAAGTAGCCCTCTCAAGTGATCAAAGGAATAGAGATCTCAAAAATGAAACATAAAAAAATTGCTGTTATTGGTGCCGGACTTTCTGGTGCAACTGTAAGCAACCGCTTATTGCAAGCAGGCTATCAGGTTACTATCTATGAAAAAGGTCTAGCTACGGGAGGAAAACTTTCCAGCTGTAGAATAGGAAAAGATAGTGCCGACCTAGGAGCACCTTGGTTTGAGCCAACAACGGATCAATTTAGGCAATGGCTTGCCGGAAGGCCAGAGGTCATTCGCTGGAAAGCAGCACACAGTACTTTTTCTGGGGCTGTACTAAATCCAAAATCTGTTTATCTTTCTGGACCCAGACAAAGTGCTTTAATTCAAAACTTGATTAAAGGTGCAATGATTCATACTGATGCGAACATCACTGGCCTCTACACCGATAGTGTTGGCTTTCGACTACGTAGAGATCGTGAAAAAATAAAATCGTTATATGATGCCGTTATTGTAACAACCCCAGCACCTCAGGCCGTATCCCTTCTCAAAGGATTCCCCCACCTACACCATATAGCAAAATCAACAAGTACAACGCCAACCTGGGTTGCTGTCATCTCACTAAAAGAAAAGAGCGGTATCATCCCAGATGTTCTATCAGGACAAAATTCCACACTTTATAGGGCCATCAGAGACAGCTCTAAACCTGGCAAAAATTCCTGGAGCCGCAAAGAAGTCTGGGTACTTGAAGCAAATACGGAATGGAGTGAAAGATACAAAGATAGTGACCAAGCCATAGTAGGAAGAGCTTTAACAAAAGCTTTTGAAACACTGACAAAACGGCCGATGGATATCAGTAGTATTAAGGTCCGTCAATGGCTGCATTCCCATCATCAATCTATAACCAACGAAAAGTATTTATGGGATCAAGATAGCAACGTCGGCGTTTGTTCAGATTGGCTATATCATCAAGGTGCCGAAGGTGCCTGGCTGAGCGCCAATGCTTTGGCTGACCAATTGCTGTATTGCACGAGAGTAAATACTTTTCCTCCCATACAGAATGTGGTTTTTTCCTGATGAGGAACACACCTGTTGGTGTCATACCATGCTTAAAAAAGGGTGGGTACCAACCCGCCGTCAAATGATTTCTGTTGGAACCTCAATTAACAAGCTCGTTCTCCTGTTATTCGAAAATACCGACAAAAATAGATGGCCTAAAAAAACGGTAAATAATTTACCTTCTTTCTGCTCCGGGCTCTCCTTGTTGCCATCCTCTTACTTACCTCACCAAATCATCTGTGCTTAAAATCCGGTGACAGTCTGCATAAGTTTTCCCAATAAAGTGGTGTACCTCAGAGGGGCATCCAGAGCAACCAGGCATATGCAATCCTCATTGCCACCCACTACAGGCTCATGCTCTACTTGGTCATCAATATCGGCAATATCTCCTCTGGTAAAGCAGCCCACCACATCAGAGTAGGAGCCACGGAGTGTCAGTGTCAGCTCACTCCCTCGGTGCCCGTGGGGCAGAATAACCTTACCTGGCTCCAATTTGAAAAGCCGACACATGCCTTTTGCATTTTTAATCACATCAAAGTAATAAAGTCCCAGACCAATACGCTTCCACTGAAGATTGTCCAGCGAACCAATGTAGTCTCTTAACGGCTTTGGAATATCACTCTCCTGACAGGCTTCAATACCTTGAGATATGGATGACAAAGATTCAGTATTATCATCCAAACGAGCCAACGCTTGCTCAAGAGACACATCACTCATTTCTGCGCCCACCATTTGCTCCACCAATGCGCCACCTATGGCTTCCAGATCAAAAACTCTGTCTTGGCAGCTTTGGCAAAGAGAGATATGGCTCGCCACAACTAAAGCCATACCTTGTGAAAGGGAACCCGCTACATAACTGAATATTGTGGCTTCATCCAGATGATGATTAATCTTCATCCTTCACCTCTCAATGTCAATTTGAGTTTTTCCACCGCAAGCCGAATTCTAGATTTCACACTACCCAAGGGAATAGTTAATCTATCGGCAATTTCTGAATGAGATCGACCCTCAAAAAATGACATATATATAACTTGTGACTGACTCTCGGGAAGTTGGCTAATCGCTTGAGCCATGCGTTCGCATAGCACTGCTTTCTCTCCAAGATCTGATTCTGGTACACATTCTGAATATTCTGGCAGACTATCCAAAGAATATTCTGGATATTTTTGTTTGCGCATCCAGTCAATACTCTGATTTCGGGCCAGTGTAAAAAGCCATGTGCTTGCAGCAGATTTTTCCGGGTTGAACAAATGTGCTTTTCGCCACATATTTAACATGGCTTCCTGCACCAATTCCTCAGCAGCCGCGTCTGCAACACCAAGCCGGATAATGTACGCTTTTATCTTCGGGGCAAAATGTCTGTATAGCTTTATATACAGGGATTTATCCTGAGTCACCGCCATCTCTACCAGGAGGTCAGACCAAACCTGTGTATTGGTCGACGTCATGTTAGCTTGCCCCCACGGAACAACAACATGCACTTCACACCTGAAAGAGCCTTTATCAATTAACTTCCTTACGTTCTACAGCCTATTTTAGATCAGAATCTTCTGTGTACTCAGACAAGGCTTGTGATCCTTTTTGGCCAATGACACAAATATGTCTGACATAGAACATCACTTTCACTCATCATGACATCTTGTAAATATACGCACCCGTTTGGTTTCAGACTGAACCAATAGCGCAATTTCTGTTAGAGATTCAGAGATGTCGAGCTTAAGTTATCTTGGGTAATGACACCTATGACAAAACACGGCTCTTATTCTTTTTTAAAGAGGTGAACCAGACTTATTATATTAAAACCTTAACTGTTTCAATCAATCTAATCTGTTTTCTGAAGAAATTCAACGTTACAACCTGCAATAGACTTACAGCCTTTATTCTTTCAATTAACGACTAAAACCTCAATATCAAAGTTTGCTCAAAAGGTCTGAAAGCTCCCAAATAAAAAGCTTCAGCCACCTATATTGAGTGAGTATAAAAGCATCAACCGCACTCAATCATTAACAGCTACGTTATTCAAAGGATTAACATTAGAAATACTGAAGTTCTATTGAAGGGATAACGAGGGACAGAATATAAGGTCAGCCGCACTGGCTGACCTTATAAATAAAGAAGCGGATACTACTTTAACACTATCCGATCCCGATTTTTCTCCAATACTTTTTCTCCAACACCCTTCACAGACAGCAATTGCTCTGGCGATGTGAAGGCCCCATTGGTTGCTCGATATTCAACGATACTCTGAGCGCGAGTCATACCGACACCCTTCAAACCACCGGCTAACTGTTCTGCATTAGCGGTATTGATATTGACCGATGAAATTTGCTGTGTTGTTGATGGTTGCTTGCTCTCAGCAGCAATCGCTGACACTTGCCACACTGGTAATACTGCGACGAGAGAGAGTAACAAAATTTTGATGAAAGATTTTATCTGTAACATATTGAACTCCTTGTGCTCAAAGGCACTCCATTTCTTTATTAAACGGCACTCCATGTACCGCTGAAATTAATAGTGCGAGATTTCCTGATTAATCGCAAGTAGTGTCTCCACAGGATTTTCAGATTGAGTAATAGGCCGGCCTATCACTAGGTAACTGCTACCGTTGGCCATGGCTTGGGCAGGCGTAACAACGCGGCGCTGATCATCGCCAGTCGCAGAAGCTGGACGGATACCTGGCGTCACCAAAGTAAACTCATCACCCAGTGCTTGACGCAAGCCCTGGGCCTCCATCGCGGAGGAAACCACCCCATCCATACCCGAATTTTTTGCCAGAGAAGCCAGCCGGCGAACTTGATCCTCTGGGCTACAGTTAAAACCAAGTTCATCCATATCGCTCTGATCAAAACTGGTCAAAACGGTCACCGCAATCAACAACATATCGCTGCCACGCTTCTCCAGCGCTTCTTTTGCACTTTCCATCATCCTCCGTCCGCCAGAAGCATGTAAATCAGTCATCCAAACGCCTAGATCAGCGGCGACTTTTACAGCGTTAGAAACCGTATTGGGAATATCATGAAACTTTAAATCAAGAAAAACATCGAAGCCTTTATTTACAAGCCCTGAAACAAAATCGGGGCCCGCCAAAGTGAATAACTCTTTGCCTACTTTAAGCTTACAAAGTTCCGACGAAATCGAATCGACAAATTGATTAGCTATCTTTGTATTGTTGTAATCTAGTGCGACAATAATTTTGGAATTATTAGTTTTGGTATTACTTGTTTTCATTACAGGATCTCTTTAATCGTGAAGCAGAAGAGCGAGTACTGCTCATTCCCCAATAACATTACGGATCGGTTTAACTGTTTCCCAGCATCGACACTGGGGACATAACCAATGTAATTGTGTTCCTTTAAAACCACACTTCTTACAACGATAATTAGGCTGGCTTATGGATATGGTATTTAAAATACCTTTAAGCAGTGACAAGTCATCTTTCGTTACGCCCTCTATACTTCTCATATGAATATCAAGGAGGACATTCACCCCTTTTAATGAAGGAAATTTTTTAAGATATTCAGCCAAAAAATGAGCTGCCTGATCGTCCCCCTCTTTTTTACGGAGAACTTCGACAAACGCTTTTAAAATACTGCTACCCGGATACTCTTTAAGCCAACTTTTAAATTGCTTAAATAAACCCTCATTATCACCCAAACTCTCATAACAAAGCCGAACCCGCTCTATGACTTCTGGCAGGTAATCTGATTGCTGCTGAGGGATGCACCGATAACGTTTAAGTGCCTTATAAAAATTAAGAGCAGCAACCTCTTGGTCTCCCCATAAGGCATTTGCTCTGGCAGAGTTTTTATTAAATTTCAAAGCTGACTTCAGATGTCGGCGGACATCAAGATGATTACCCCTGTTTAAAGCCTGCTCTGCAAGTTCACAACAAAAATGTGCTTGCTCCACAGCGAGATTTTCACCACCTCTGAACAGCTTCCTCTCCATCATACTCGCTGCACGTATTGCTTTATCCCACTCTTGCTCATCACGATAAATTTGAACCAAATGGCGCAAAGACTGCTGTCGAAAAGCGCCAGAAGCATCGTCCACCAACTCCAAAAACAAGCGTTCGGCCCTGTCTAATAAACCAGCATTAAGAAAATCCCTCGCCAATTCAAGGTGAGCTTGCCGAATATGGTGTTGATTGAGACCAGGACGAGAAAGCAGATTTTGGTGTACTCGGATGGCCCGATCAACCTCACCCTTTTGCCGCATGGAGTTACCAAGTGCCAAATGTGTTTCAAGGGTCTGAGGCGTCACCTCAACGGAGCGTATAAAAATGTCGATAGCCTGATCTGGCTGCTCATTAAGGAGATGATTAACACCCTGAAAATAATGCTTCGACAGGTCACCATTCGATTTTTTTTGTGCTTGTCGAAGACCATGAGCACGCCCAATAACCCAGGCCAGCACAACCAACAGAAGTAGCAAACAAAAAGCGAGGTTTTCGGGCATAATCGAAACTAGGTTAATCCAGCTTTACTGCATCAGCACTCTTGGCTGTTGAAGTTTTCAACTTGACCAGCTGTTTATTTAAACGCCTAACTCGATGGTTCAGTCTTATTAGCGCTGGAGAGCTCGCTAATAACGCCACCACACACCCGATAGCAAATGTAGCTAATAACCAGAGTCCACTGGGAAAAGGCTTTGTGTCAAATCCAAAAATTTTGAAAGTAACAGGATCAGGGTTGTCAATGACGACCCAAAGACCCAACCAAATTGCGGTAATCGCGATGAGCAACCACCAGAGTTTTTTTAACAATGCCATAGAAGTCCCCATAAAAAAACGGTAAGTCATATGACTTACCGTTGATTGTAACCAAAGTTGTTGTCATAAGCCTCGAAAATCGAGAGAAAATGCCAAACGAAGAACTTATTTTTTCGTCAAGCTATCATTCACTCGCTCACGCAACTCTTTACCCGGCTTGAAATAAGGAACTGACTTCCCAGACAACTCTACGGAATCCCCAGTCTTCGGGTTACGACCAAC
Organism: Porticoccus sp.; assembly: GCA_033791605.1. Classification (GTDB taxonomy): domain Bacteria; phylum Pseudomonadota; class Gammaproteobacteria; order Pseudomonadales; family Porticoccaceae; genus Porticoccus. Next base: position 29,212 of record JASJGJ010000174.1, on the reverse strand, counting down.
GCGCGGTGCGCGGTAATGAAGACAGAAACTTCCAAAGCCTCTGATTTCAATCCGGTCGTTGTTTACCAGAGAGTGGGTCATTCGCTCTAGAATCATTTTCACCGCCAGCTCAACGTCCTTTGGGGGAAGTTGATCCTGCTGTGTCACAATATGGTCGATCAATTCTGATTTTGTCATAACAATATTACTATCGATGAAAAAGGGGGCAATGTCGCCACTACCCCCAATCTAACCATTACTTCTCTTTTGTGTCCATCTGAGCTTTGATCAAGTCACCAATAGTCGTTGGGGAAATATTATCCGTTTCAGACTTTTTGTGCTCTTTAATCGCTGCTTTCTCTTCTGCAACATCCTTAGCTTTGACCGAGAGGTTGATCGTGCGGTTCTTACGATCCACATTAACAATTCTCGCCTCTACTGCTTCGCCTTCATTAAGGATCTTGCTCGCATCTTCTACTTTTTCACGTGAAAGTTCAGAAGCTTTTAGATACGCTTCTACGCCTTCACTTAAAATAACAACTGCACCTTTGGCGTCCACTTCTTTAATGGTACCAGTAACAATTTTGCCTTTATCATTTTCAGTAGTGTAGTTAGAGAAAGGATCATCAGACAGCTGTTTCATACCCAGAGAAATACGCTCTCTATCAGGGTCTATAGACAAGATGACAGTTTCGACTTCATCACCTTTCTTGTAGTTACGAACAGCTTCTTCGCCCACTTCATCCCAAGAAATATCGGAGAGATGAACCAAACCATCAATGCCTCCATTAAGACCAATAAAGATACCGAAATCAGTAATAGACTTAATGTTACCAGTGATTTTTTCACCTTTAGCATGAGTAGTACCGAACTCATCCCAAGGATTCATGAAGCACTGCTTGATACCTAAGGAAATACGACGGCGTTCTTCATCGATATCCAGAATCATTACTTCTACTTCATCACCCAACTGAACTACTTTGGATGGGTGAATATTTTTATTGGTCCAATCCATTTCAGAAACGTGAACCAGCCCCTCTACACCATCTTCCAATTCAGCGAAACAGCCGTAGTCAGTAAGATTGGTAACAGTAGCCTTAACACGAGCACCTTCTGGGTAGCGACCTGAGATATCTGCCCAAGGATCTTCACCCATTTGCTTCATGCCAAGTGATACGCGGCTACGCTCACGATCAAATTTCAATACTTTTACATCAATTTCATCGCCAACATTCACGATTTCACTCGGATGTTTGATACGCTTCCATGACATGTCAGTGATGTGCAACAAGCCATCAATTCCGCCCATATCAACAAAAGCGCCATAATCTGTAAGATTCTTAACAATACCTTTAAGAGTGATACCCTCTTCTAGTTTGGCCAACAGCTCATCACGCTCTTCTGTATTGACCTGTTCCATAACTGCACGGCGTGACACCACAACGTTGTTACGTTTTTGGTCAAGCTTGATCACTTTAAATTCGAGAGGTTTGTTCTCCAAGTGAGCGGTGTCACGAATTGGACGAACATCTACCAGAGAACCAGGCAAGAAGGCACGCAGGCCATTTACATCAACTGTAAAGCCGCCTTTGACCTTACCGCTGATAATACCGGTCACCACTTCATCTGCTGTATGGGCAGCTTCAAGCTCAATCCAGGATTCTGCACGACGGGCTTTTTCTCTGGACAACCGAGTAGCACCAAAACCATCTTCAACGGCTTCTAAGGAGACTTGTACTTCGTCTCCGATTTCGAGGCTTAACTCACCATTGTCATCAAAAAACTCATCTTTGGCGATCACACCTTCGGATTTCAATCCGGCGTGAACAGTCACCCAGTCTTTATCAATATCAATGACAACGCCGGTAACAATTGAGCCAGTTTTTAGTTCAACGGTTTTTAAACTTTCTTCGAATAATTCTGCAAAGCTTTCGCTCATGGAGGGATACCTATGAAAATAAGAATTATGGGGTATTGCCATTGAGGCATGAACCATAAATTCTTTAACCGCATTACCAGTTATGCGGGCTATTAATTAAAGGCTAATGCGGCCATTTCTGGCTTGTTACCGCATCGACCCATTTGTCGTGACTGAATATTATTGCCTTGACTGAATACCGTTTTTTTCGACGATTTCAAGCCCCGAACTTAACACCTCATCAATGCTCATCTTTGAGCTATCAAGCACGACTGCATTAGTAGCAGGGACCAACGGAGAAGCTTTGCGGTTCATATCCCGCTCATCCCGTTTTTGGACCTGCTCGACGAGGGCGGCAAGACTAACACTTTCCCCCTTATCTATCAACTGCTTATAACGCCTTTCAGCCCGCTCTTCAGGACTAGCCGTGAGGAAAATTTTAGCGTCAGCATCGGGGAACACAACAGTACCCATATCTCGCCCATCAGCAACTAGGCCAGGAGCGACAGCAAAAGCTCGCTGACGCTGAAGCAATGCCGCCCTAACCTCCGGATACGCCGCCACGATAGATGCATCAGTCCCAACGCCTTCATTACGAATCAAGGAGGAAACATCCTCACCTTCCAACAAAACTTTTGGCTGGGCGTTATCCCGCATATGAAAAGAGATATCCATATGACCAGCCAATACAGCTAGGGACTCCATATTGCCTAACTCCACTCCATGCCGTTTTGCAGCAAGCGCAAGCAATCGATACAAAGCACCACTATCAAGGTAGTGAAACCCAAGTTTAATTGCCATTAATTGGCAAACTGTCCCCTTACCTGAACCACTTGGCCCATCAACGGTAATGACAGGTACACGTTTTTCACTCATCGCTTTTCCTCAACAATGTTCAATCCAGCCATGTTGGCCAACGCTACAAATCCCGGAAATGATGTCGCAACATTGTTACAATTTTTTATCAAAATACTTTTCTCTGCCCGCAAGGCTGCAATGGCAAATGACATAGCAATACGGTGGTCATCTTCACTATCCACTTCACCTCCCCCTATAGACCCACCCTGAATCACAATACCATCAGGTGTTGGCGTTACATCTATGCCTAATATTTGTAAACCGTCCGCCATGGCTTGTATTCGATCGCTTTCCTTTACTCTTAGCTCTTCCGCTCCAGAAAGCACCGTTTGCCCTTCCGCACAGGCGGCAGCAATAAATAGCGCAGGAAATTCGTCAATGGCTAATGGCACTTGGTCTTCAGGAATATCAATACCATGAAGAGGTGCATAGCGAACCCGAATATCTGCCACGGGCTCTCCACCGACTTCAGCTTGATTAGACATCTGAATATCAGCGCCCATCATTTGCAAAATATTGATCACACCAATACGGGTTGGATTGATTCCAACATGGGGAAGAAGAATATCCGAACCGGGCGCTATTGACGCTGCCACCATATAAAAAGTCGCCGAAGAAATGTCGGCAGGGACATCTATATTGGTAGCCGTAAGCTCACCCCCCCCGACCAACTTAGCTACCGCACCCTCTCTATCCACCTGATAACCAAATCCTGTAAGCATCCTCTCAGTGTGGTCACGGGTAGGAGCCGGCTCAGTGGTAGACGTTGTTCCATTGGCATACAAACCGGCCAACAATACGCAGGACTTTACTTGCGCACTGGCCATAGGCAATTTGTAATCCATTGCTTGCAATGATTGCCCGCCTTTAATACGCAACGGAGGACGACCCCCATCTTCTGTTTCTATCACCGCTCCCATTTGACGCAAAGGTGCCGCTACCCGCTCCATGGGACGTTTTGACAACGAATCATCACCCGTTAACTCCACATCAAATGATTGTGCCGCCAACAAGCCTGACAACAATCTCATGGAGGTACCAGAATTACCCAGATAAAGTGGTCCAGCTGGAGCCTTTAACCCCTTCAATCCCACACCATGTATGATCACGCGACCATCACTGGGGCCTTCTATTACCACACCCATATCACGGAATGCCTGCAACGTCGCCAAACTATCCTCACCCTCAAGGAAACCTGTAACTTCTGTGATCCCTTGAGCAAGTGAACCCAGCATAATGGCGCGATGGGAAATTGATTTATCGCCAGGAATACGAATCTCTCCAGAGACGGAACCGCCTGGGGCCACCCTGTAATCTATTATTTCTGTCATGGGCTCCAAATAAGCCTTATTTTCAAGCATTTTTGTAAAATGGTTACGAGCTTCTCTGGCCCGGGTAAAAACGCCCAGTAGATACTCGCTGTTTCCGGAGGTTATAGCCTGCTTTATCCGCTCCATATGATCCGTAAGATCCCCTAAAACAGACAAAACAGCCTTATCATTCGCCATCACAATGTCGTGCCACATAACTGGGTCACTGGCAGCAATACGGGTAAAGTCCCGAAAACCGCCGGCAGCATAACGAAAAATTTCCTGATTTTCTCTCATATTCGAGAGAGTATCGACTAAAGCGTAAGCCAACATATGGGGCAAGTGGCTGGTGGCAGCCAACACTTCATCATGCTCCACCACTGACATTTCACTCACAACAGCCCCGACACCACACCACAACGCTTTCACGCGTAACACATGATCAATGCCCGTTTCCGGTAACGGCGTCAAAATCACCCTGTGATCGTCAAACAACGCAGGATTGACCGCACCCACACCACTTTTTTCTGATCCAGCAATAGGATGCCCAGGTACAAACTGTGAAGGTGTCGCACCATAAGCTTCATTAACAGCTTTTACCACGCTACCTTTTACACTAGCCACATCGGTAATGGTGACAGTTTCAGCGAGCAATGGTTGTAGTTGGCGCACAATAGACGGTACTGTGAGGGTCGGCACCCCGATAACAACGACATCACCCTCGCCCAACTCTGAGGCAATATCCTCGATCCGACTAACCACCCGATCTACAACGCCTGCCTTTATTGCTTCAATTAGTGTTTCTGGGCTACGTGAACTTCCAATCACCTCATGGCAAAGCCCTCGATCTCGAGCAGCTTTTGCCAAACTACTACCGATAAGACCAAGACCAATGACCACCAACCGATTTATTTTTTGTGTCATCGGCGATTTTCTCCCGCACTGAGTAATGTATCTAGCTCATCAAGAAAACGTTGATTTTCCTCGGGCAAACCAATGGACACGCGCAAATGATCAGGCATCTCATAGAGCCCGACAGGACGTACAATCACGCCCCTTTCTAACAAGTGTTGATACACGCCCTGTACATCACCGGGAATTTCCACCGCAACAAAATTGCCTGCTGAGGGAATAAAATTAAGGCCCATCTGACTCAGCCTGTTGGTTAACTGTTCGTATCCCCGGCGGTTAATCTCAATACTACGATCGAGATAATCCTGATCATCCAAAACAGCAACCGCTGCCGCCAATGCCAGACTATTGATATTAAAAGGCTGACGAATGCGATTCAAAATATCCGCCACATCCGGGTGTGATATGGCATAGCCAACACGCAAAGAAGCCAAACCATAGGCTTTGGAAAAAGTTCGAGTAATGATCAGGTTTGGATACAGGTCTAGCAGCTTCAACGCAGAGCCATATTCAGGCAAATCCGCATATTCAAAATAGGCTTCATCAATAACAACCAGTACCTGGCTAGGCACCCTTGCCATTAATACTTTAATTTCATCAAGCCCCACCCAAGTACCCGTAGGATTGTTAGGGTTTGCAACAAATATTAAGCGGGTACTGTCATCCACCGCATCAGCCATGGCCTGTAAGTCATGACCCCAGTTACGAGCAGGCACAACAACTGACCTAGCACTTTGAGCGGTAACCGCCAACTGGTAAATCACAAAGGCATGCTGAGAGAAAATAGCATTATGCACTGCCCCCAAAAAACCCCTAGCCACCAAGTCCAACACATCATTTGACCCATTACCCAAGGTCAATTGATCAGGATTCACTGAAAGCTTTTTTGCCAATTTGCACTTTAAATAATAGCCATTACCATCAGGATAACGCGCGCCATCAACCAAGGCGGCCTCTATTGCCGCACGAGCAATAGAGCTAAGCCCTAAGGGGTTTTCATTGCTGGCAAGCTTAATGACACCAGAGATGCCAAGTTCACGCTCAACTTCTTCAATAGGCTTGCCGCCCTGGTAAGGCTTCAAGTGCTGCACGCCGGGCAAAGCCAGGCTTTTTAAATCCACAGTCATAATACTTACCAGATATTTAAGCTATAACACAGCTTTGGGGTAGGAACCGAGCACACGCAAGTCAGCAACAACCTGACTAACCTCAGCCAGAACTGCAGCCACTTTAGGGTCATCTTTGTGGCCTTTAAAGTCGACAAAAAACACATAAGTCCACTTACCCGTACGAGAGGGGCGTGTTTCTACACGAGTGAGGTCAATACCTTCCCGATAAAAAGGTTCTAATAGACTGTGCAAAGCACCGGGCTCATTTCGCGCTGCAACGATGATCGATGTTTTGTCTTCGCCACTCTGTGCAATTCTCTCTCTGCCGATAATAAGAAACCGTGTGGAGTTATCAGGCCTATCCTCAATCTTTTCGGAGAGCTTCTCTAGACCATACAACTCAGCAGCCATATCGCCAGCAATAGCAGCAGAATTCCATTCACCTTTAATACGTTTAGCGGCCTCAGCATTGCTACTCACAGCAACTCTTTCAGCTTTCGGGTAATGAGCATCCAACCATTTGCGACATTGTGCTAATGACTGAGCATGTGAATACACCCGTGTAATATTTTCTGCATGAGTACTCGGCCCCACCAATAGGTGGTGATGGATACGCAGCTCCACCTCACCACAAATTTTTAGCGATGAGTCTAGGAAAGTATCCAGGGTATGGTTGATAACACCTTCAGTGGAGTTTTCCACGGGGACCACACCGTAATTAGCCGCTCCCGCATCCACCTCACGGAAAACTTCATCTATCGCATTCATGGGAACAGTGATCGCTGAATGACCAAAATGCTTCAGTGCAGCCTCCTGAGTAAACGTACCTTCAGGACCTAAAAATGCCACTTTAATGGGCTGCTCTAAAGCCAAACAAGCCGACATAATTTCACGAAACAACCGAGCTACATCTTCATTACCCAACGGTCCTTGGTTTTTTTTCATGATATTACGCAGCACCTGAGCTTCACGCTCAGGACGGAAGTAGGTAGTATCCCCCGCCTCTTGCTTAACCTCTGCCACTTGTTGCGCACACCCTGCACGCTCACTGATCAACGCTAACAGTTGATTATCTATGGCATCAATTTTTTCACGCAGCTGGCTAAGCTTCTTATCATTTGCCATGTTTTCTGCCTATTTACCGGCCCATGCAGTTCTGACAGCTATGCTTCTGACTCGTCATCAGCAACAACATCTACAGGGTCTTGTTCTTCAATACGCGCCAGACCGACCATGGTTTCGCCCTCTTTCAAGCGAATCACTCGAACACCCTGGGTATTGCGACCCAACATTGAAATCTCTTCACTGCGTGTTCGCACCATGGTCCCTTGATCAGAAATCAGCATAATTTCATCACCCTCAAACAACTGTACTGCCCCCACTAAAGGACCGTTCCGCTCACTTGCCTGAATAGCAATCATGCCCTTACCACCACGACCTTTCGTCGGGAATTCAGTTAAGGCTGTACGTTTACCATACCCATTATCAGAAACCGTCAGCACACAACCATTCTCTTCAGGGATTAACATAGATAATACTTTATGTCCTTCTGGCAGCCGCATACCGCGAACACCTTTAGATACCCGACCCATGGCCCGCACATCCGATTCAGCAAACCGCACGGCCTTACCTTCACTACTAAACAGCATAACGTCGCTATTGCCATCGGTAATGGCACTACCCACAAGATAATCACCTTCCACTAAGTCAACAGCACGCAACCCAACACTGCGGGGGCGAGAGTATTGCTCCAACGACGTTTTCTTCACCGTTCCATTGGCGGTCGCCATAATGACAAATCGGTCTTCACTGTATTCATCTACAGGCAAAATACTGCTAATACGTTCATCTTCGCTGAGAGGCAACAAATTTACCATGGGTCGCCCACGCGAGTTACGACCAGCCACAGGAATTTGATAGACCTTCAACCAGTAAACCTTGCCTAAGTTGGTAAAACAGAGAATTGTGCTGTGAGTACTCGCAATAAGTAGGTGCTCGACAAAATCCTCATCCTTCACCGCAGTAGCCGATTTACCCATACCACCACGACGCTGAGCTTGATAATCACTTAACGGCTGTGTTTTTGCATAACCGCCATGGGATATTGTCACCACACGATCTTCTTCAGTAATCAAATCTTCAATCGTGAGATCATGTTGTGACTCCACAATTTCACTACGGCGATCATCGCCAAACTCTTCACTTACAGCTTGAAGCTCTTCACGAATCAGCTGCATCAAAACGTCCGAATCTCCGAGAATTCTTAGATATTCAATAATTTCTTCCAGCTTTTCCTGGTACTCAGCAAGTAACTTGTCGTGCTCCATACCGGTAAGACGGTGTAGCCGTAACTCTAGAATTGCCTGAGCTTGTGCCGGGGACAAATAATATTGTCCTTCACGCAAGCCATAACCTGGCTCTAGGTCTTCGGGACGACTGGCATCACTCCCCGCACGCTCCAGCAGTTGAGCAGCCGTTCTGGCATCCCAGCCTCTTGCAATCAGGCGCTCTTTTGCTTCGGCCGGCGACGGAGAAGCTTTAATTAATTCAATAATCTGATCAATATTGGCAATAGCAACGGCCAGACCTTCCAGAATATGACCGCGCTCACGAGCCTTTCGGAGCAAATAAACTGTACGACGCGTCACCACCTCACGGCGGTGACGGACAAATGCCTCCAGCATCTCCTTCAAATTAAGAGTTCGTGGCTGCCCATCCACCAATGCAACGACATTGATGCCAAATACATTTTGCAATTGTGTTTGGGCATAGAGGTTGTTAAGGATAACTTCTCCCACCTCACCTCTTTTCAGCTCAATCACCACCCGCAAGCCATCTTTATCCGACTCATCACGAAGTTCTGAGATACCTTCGATTTTCTTTTCTTTTACCAGCTCGGCAATGCGTTCAATCAACCGGGCCTTGTTCAATTGGTATGGAAGCTCCGTGATAATGATGGTCTCACGGTTGGTTTTTTCATTGACTTCCACCGTCGCCCTGGCTCGCACATAGATGCGGCCACGCCCAGTACGGTAAGCCTGAATAATGCCTGCTCTGCCGTTAATAATGGCGGCAGTAGGAAAATCCGGACCGGGAATGAACTCCATCAGCTCATCAATGGTGATATCAGCATTATCAATCAGCGCCAAACAACCGTTGACGACTTCTTTTAGATTGTGCGGGGGGATATTGGTTGCCATACCCACAGCAATACCGGATGAGCCATTCACCAAAAGGTTTGGCACCCTAGTAGGCATCACCACAGGAATCAGTTCATTACCGTCGTAATTTTCCACGTAATCAACGGTTTCTTTATCCAGATCCGCTAACAGTGAGTGAGCAATTTTGGCCATACGGATTTCGGTGTAACGCATCGCAGCTGCGGAATCACCATCCACAGAACCAAAGTTACCCTGGCCATCCACCAACATGTAACGAAGAGAAAAAGGCTGCGCCATTCGTACAATCGTGTCATACACAGCAGAATCACCGTGGGGGTGGTACTTACCAATCACATCCCCAACAACCCGCGCAGATTTCTTATAAGACTTATTCCAATCGTTATTGAGGACGCTCATGGCAAACAATACTCGACGATGCACAGGCTTTAGGCCATCTCTCACATCAGGAAGCGCTCTACCAACGATCACACTCATGGCGTAATCGAGATAAGACTGTCGCAATTCGTCTTCGATATTTACAGGCAGGATTTCTTTAGCTAATTCACCCATGCTACTGCTGATTCCTCTTCTGCTCACCGACGGTCAAGCCGCCCAAATAAGCGCGGGATGATACCACAAAATGTACAATCTTAGTCCCCGCATGTCTTTGTTTAATGATCTTTTTTGTGAGGGTATACTGCCCGTCTTATTTGTCGCCTAAGGAATACCCTTGCAATGGCAGCTATATCAGTTGACCTGCTCATTTCAGCCCGCTGGATTATCCCAATAATCCCCAAGGGGAAAATTTTTGAAGACTGCACTGTCGCAGTAAATCAAGGTACTATCGTAGCCCTACTACCTAGCACTGAAGCAAGAAAAAAATACACTGGGAGAGAGCATATAGAGCTCGACCAACACGTGTTGCTACCAGGTCTGGTGAATACGCACGGCCACGCAGCAATGACCTTGTTTCGGGGATTCGCCGACGACCTCCCTCTACACACATGGCTAGAAAAACACATCTGGCCCGCTGAAGCCCAATGGGTTAACCCGGAGTTTGTGAGAGATGGCACCGAGCTAGCCATTGCCGAAATGATACGTAGCGGCACAACCTGCTTCTCCGATATGTATTTCTTTCCAGACAACGTAGCGGAAACGGTCAATCAAGTGGGTATTCGCAGTCAAATTGCCTTCCCCGTGTTTGACTTTCCTTCACCTTGGGGCCGGGGACCTGATGACTACATACACAAAGGGCTTCAACTACATGATGACCACAAAGATCGCGACTTGATCCGCATTGCCTTTGGACCTCATGCTCCTTACACCTTATCCAAAGAACCTATGGAGAAAATAGCCACTTACTCCGAAGAACTTGATACCTGCATACAAATTCATCTGCATGAAACGGCAAAAGAAATATCTGACAGCCTCAATGAGCACGACAAACGCCCCATCCAGAGGCTAGTTGATATTGGGTTACTGTCTCCACGAACCCAATGCGTCCACATGACTCAAATTAATGACCAAGATATCCACACGCTCATTGAACACAACGCCCATGTCATACATTGCCCAAAATCCAACTTAAAATTGGCCAGCGGCTTTTGCCCAGTGGATAAATTACTCTTTGCAGAAGTTAATGTGGCCCTAGGTACAGATGGCGCTGCCAGCAACAACTCCCTAGATATGTTCAGCGAAATGTCTACAGCAGCACTCGTCGCCAAAGCGGTATCCGGTGATGCCGGTGCTGTTAATGCCCATACAGCGCTAGAGATGGCGACTATCAACGGAGCCAAAGCCATGGGCTGGGACGATAAAATAGGCAGTATCGAAATAGGTAAAGCCGCCGACCTTGTGGCGGTAGAATGGGGGACAATAGAATCTGAACCCCTGTATAATCTCACATCGCAACTGGTCTACACCAATGCCAGCAGTCGCGTTAGCCACCTTTGGGTCAATGGGACAGCACTAATGATAGAGCGACAATTACAAACTTTAAATGAACACGAAATACAGGCAAAGGCCAAACAGTGGCAACGAAAGATCTCCAATCGTAGCTAAACTAAATGGCGCAGCAATCAATACGGAACTTATGGATGCCAGAACTTAACTTACCATCACAAAACATTGATCGCGCTGAGATTGCCAAATTTGAAGCACTAGCCAGTCGTTGGTGGGACAAGGAAAGTGAATTCAAGCCTTTGCATGACATCAATCCTCTGCGAGCGAATTGGATAGATGAGCGTTCGCCTGTCGTAGAGAAAAAACTGTTAGATGTCGGTTGTGGCGGAGGCATACTCGCTGAGTCGATGGCTCAGCGAGGAGCAGATGTTACAGGCATTGATATGGGACAAGCCCCTCTCGCTGTAGCCCAGCTCCATAGTTTGGAAACAGGCATCTCCGTGAATTATCAGCTCTGCACTGCTGAAGACATGGCGGGCCAACATCCGGAAGAATATGACATCGTCACCTGTCTTGAAATGCTAGAACATGTGCCTGACCCAAGCTCGGTCATTCGCGCATGCGCCAAATTGGTTAAACCTGGAGGTCACCTCTATTTTTCAACCATTAACCGAAACCCAAAAGCCTATCTCTTTGCCGTTCTTGGTGCCGAATACTTGCTAAAGCTTTTACCAAAAGGCACCCATGATTATAGTAAGTTCATTCGACCGTCTGAACTTTGTCATTGGATCAGGGAGTGCGACCTTGAACTACAAGCAATGACAGGAATGACCTACAACCCAATAACCAAACACTACCGCCTCAACAACAATGATGTAGATGTTAATTACCTAGCCTATGCCCGAAAACCGGCTTAAGAGCACGTAAATTTACCTGAGAACAATGATGTCATCCGCAACAACTCCCGATAGTAAAGCACTTTTCCAAGCCGTATTATTTGACCTCGACGGCACACTGCTTGATACCGCCCCTGACTTTTTAACTGCCACCAATCAGCTCCTCGCTAAAAGAGCACTACCCTTACTTGCTGAAGACAGTATTCGTCAACTTGTTTCACATGGATCAGCCGGCATTATTCGCAACGTCTTTGACATAAGCGAAACCCATCAGGATTTCGAGTCAACCCGCCAGGAGCTACTTTCGTTTTATCGGGACTGCCTGGCCGACAAAACACATCCATTTCTTGGTATCAGCGAACTACTGTTGACCTTAAAACGTCATGACATACCTTGGGGTATCGTGACCAACAAACCAGAACTTTACACGTTGGCTATACTGGATCAACTGCCGTTCTCTACCACTCCTAAAACCATCATATGCCCAGATCATGTCAGCAAAACCAAACCTGACCCAGAATCAATTATTTTAGCGTGCAACCAACTAGGGGTCGAACCAAAAAACACAGTGTATATAGGCGACCACCTACGGGATATCGAAGCAGGCCTCAGTGCAGGCACAACCACTATTGCCGCTGGTTATGGCTATATTGGTAAAGATGAAGACCCCTTAACATGGGGGGCACATCACATAGTTAACTGCGCCACAGAGCTGCAGAACTTAATACTTCGCCCCTGAGACAACAGCTAAAGAAAACACAACGCACAAAGAGAATAAATTGCCATGGACCCAAAGCACTACAGTGCCCCTGAAGACCTTTTAAAAGGAAAAATTATTGCCATCACCGGGGCTAGTGATGGCATTGGTGCCGTTGCTGCAAAAACTTTTGCATCCTATGGCGCAACAGTGGTGTTGATTGGCCGCACAGTATCCAAACTAGAACAGGTTTATGATGCCATTGAAGCTGCGGGAGGCTCTCAACCCGCCATCTATCCCATTTGTTTAGAGGGGGCAGCAGAAAAAGATTATCAGGACATGCACGACCGACTTGAAGAGACTTTCGGTCATATTGACGGGCTGCTTCATAATGCTGGAGAGCTGGGCCAAAGAACACCCATAGCCAACTACCAACTCAGCTCTTGGCAAAAAGTCATGCAAGTGAATGTGACGGCTGAATTTATGATGACCAAGGCTTTACTGCCACTACTAGAAAAATCAGAGAGTGCTTCCCTAGTTTTTACCACTTCAGGTGTCGGTCGGGTCGGCAAACCCTATTGGGGCGCATATGCTGTATCAAAATTTGCTACTGAAGGTCTTGCACAGGTATTAGCCAACGAACTGGAAGGGACAAGTAATATTCGTGTTAACTGCCTTAACCCTGGCGCCACACGAACACGTATGCGTGCAGCAGCTTTTCCTGCCGAGAATCCCGTAACAATAAAAACCCCTGAGGACATTATGCCCCTCTACCTTTACCTAATAGGTGATGACAGCCAAGGCGTGACCGGAAAATCTCTGGATGCGCAGTAAAACCCGCCCAGATGTACTCGCTCCTAAAATCACCGGGAGCTGGGACACAAGGAACGTTATTTTCTCTCTTTTGAACCACCGGAACGCAGCCGTTTTAACTGGCGATCTCTTCGCTGCTGGTCATTTGGTGGCAACATTTTTTTACTTCGGGGCACAGACATTTTTACTGCCGCCAACAAATCATTTAGCGGCTTTTCATCCAACTCGATCCACTGGCCACAGCGAGTATAAGAAGGTAAAAAAATCGGTCCAAAACGTACTCGCTTTAGACGGTTTACCTCAACATTCTGCGATTCCCATAAACGCCTAACTTCACGGTTTCGCCCTTCCATCAATGCGACGGTGTACCATCCGTTAGTGCCCACTCGCTCTCCTGGGACAATATCACTGAATTTAGCCATCCCATCATCAAGCAATACACCTTCACGCAGCCGCTGCAACATATCGTCATCAACGGCGCCATGTATACGCACCAAATACTCACGATCAATTTCAGAAGAGGGATGCATTAATTTATTGGCCAAATCGCCATTATTGGTAAACAGTAACAATCCTGTTGTGCCAATATCCAACCGACCCACAGTAATCCAACGCTCACCTTTGAAGTTTGGCAGGCTGTCAAAAACGGTTTTACGACCCTCCGGGTCAGACCGAGTACAAACCTCCCCTTCCGGCTTGTTGTACAAGATAACTCTGAGGCGCTGCTGGGCAGGCAGACGAACACGCTTACCATCAACCAAAAGCGTATCTTCAGATGAAGCCCTATCCCCAAGTTTTGCTACCTTGCCATTGATACTGACACGACCATCACTTATCCATCGCTCCAGCTCCCTACGCGAGCCATAACCTGCCGCTGCTAATATTTTTTGTAATTTCTCTGACATCAGTTTTTTAGGTCTCTGGATGATCTTGGATCATTTGATTATGTGTACCATCTTGTGGCTGAGAAGGTTCTTGCTGAGCATCATCTGATTGGGACGATGCTAACGGTGACTCTTCTAGCCGAGAGTGTTCTTCCTCGAAGTGCTCTTTCGCAGAATTTTCTGTCTGAAAAAGCCCGGGAACTACCACCGGCAGTTCGACTAAATCACCTGAGTCATCATTCAAATGTATTTCTGCTGATGAAATTTCTTCATCAGCAGCTACCCCGGCAGTAGCTACCATTTGTTGAGCCACCTCGAGAGCAAGCTCGGGATTAATTTCTTCAATGTCTTTAATATCATTGAGCGCGGGAAGGTCTTCCAAGTTCTTGAGACTAAAATAATCCAAAAATTGTTTTGTTGTAGCATACAGCGCCGGCCGCCCAGGCACATCTCTGTGTCCCACCACTCTGACCCAATCACGCTCAAGTAGGGTTTTGACGGTCTCTGAACTAACAGAGACCCCGCGAATTTCTTCTATGTCACCACGTGTTATCGGTTGCCGATAAGCAATTAGCGCCAATGTTTCCAACAGCGCTCTAGAATACTTTTTAGGCTTTTCTTCCCAAAGCCGGTTAATCCATTCTGAGAATTCATTTCGCACCTGAAAACGATACCCACTGCCCGTCTTCTTCAGCTCAAAAGCTCGCCCTTTACAATCCGACGCAATATCTTCAAGAGCAGCTTGAATCTGGTCGCGAGGGGGACGCGGCTCTCCATGAGACGTCTCACTTTCACCCGCCTCTTTTCCAGACTGATCTTTTTTAAGACCACCATTGACCACCCCATTTTTCCCAAACAAGTCCTCATCAAACAGCCTTTCTAGCTGATTTATATCCAGAGAGCGACCTGCAGCGAGGAGAGCACCTTCTATAATCATTTTGAGTTGATTACTTTCCATTCTTTTAACCTAAACCAGCACTCTAAGATTGCGCCTTAACATGGATGGGGCCATAGGCTTCACTCTGAACAATTTCTACCAGAGATTCTTTAATTAGCTCCATAATGGCCAAAAATGTAACAACGACACCAATTCTACCCTCACTCAACTTAAATAAGCTGACAAAGGGCACAAACTGCTTACCTGAGAGTACATTTAAAATTTGCGACATTCTCTCTCGGGTCGAAAGACGCTCCATCTCCACCTTATGGCTTTCAAACATATCTGCACGGTGCAACACATCAGATAGCGCCACCAGTACTTCTTGTAGAGAAACATCTGGCTGCGGACGCTCTTTGTGACGATCTGGCTCCTTGGCCGTTGCCACAAAAACATCGCGACCAAGGCGAGGCAGCTCATCTATATCTTCAGCAGCTTTTTTGAAACGCTCATATTCCTGTAACCGGCGAATCAATTCTGCCCGCGGGTCTTCTTCATCTTCTTCTACCGCCTGCCTGGGCAATAACATTCTGGATTTAATTTCTGCCAGCATCGCAGCCATCAACAGATACTCCGCAGCCAGCTCAAACTGCATGGCTTTCATCATATCGATATAACCCATGTATTGACGGGTAATCTCAGCCACATTAATTTCTAGAATATTTAAATTTTGTCGCTTAATCATATACAGCAACAGATCCAGAGGCCCTTCAAATGCCTCTAAAAAGACTTCCAAAGCTTCTGGAGGAATATATAAGTCCTTGGGAAGTGCTGTAATCTGCTTCCCCATAACGACAGCAAAAGGCATCTCTTCTTGCATCGGCTGGGGGTTGCCACTGGCTGTTGTGCCAAGAGCATTTTCAGATAAATCGGACACGCCTTCTATAGACATAGGTTATCAGTTAACGGTAATAGAACTAAGTGAGACATTATACTGGGATTCACCCTTTCAGCTAGCGAGATAGCAAAACGGAGTAGCTTAGGCTAAAAAATCTTCAAACTGCCCCATGCCCTGACGAACAATCACTGGGGACTCACCACTGAGGTCAACGACTGTGGTAGGCTCCAGCCCGCAGTAGCCACCCTCCACAATCAAATCTACGTGGTGTTCGAGCATGTCACGAATATCATAAGGATCCGTCAAGGGATACTCATCTCCTGGCATGATAAGAGTGACGCTCATAATAGGTTCACCCAAGTCTTCCAACAGTGCCAAAGCGATGGGGTTTTCCGGCACCCTCAGACCAATAGTTTTCCGTTTTGGGTGCATTAATCTACGAGGCACTTCAGACGTTGCTTCCAGAATAAATGTATACGGCCCAGGTGTATGAGCCTTGAGCGAACGATACAATTGATTATCAACTTTCGCATACACTGATAGCTCTGAGAGATCACGACACATCAGTGTAAAGTTGTGATTTTTATCCAACTGTCTGATTTGACGAATTTTATCCAATGCCTTTTTGTCACCCACATGACAACCCAGCGCATAAGCAGAATCTGTTGGATAAACAATGACCCCTCCCTTACGCACAATCTCGGCAGCTTGGCGCACCAATCTCTGCTGGGGGTTATCAGGGTGTATAGAAAAAAATTGACTCATAATAATAGTTCACTGATCCGAAAGCAGGATTATCACACAGATGAACCAAGGGGCAGGAGAAAAATTTAGGCGAATGCTTCCTGTGTTAGAAACTTCGATTCAAAGTCTGGCACAGGCAAGGGCTTACTAAAGTAGTAACCCTGACAGGTATCACAACCCAGCTTTTGAAGGAGGCGATATTGCTCTAGAGTTTCTACGCCCTCCGCAACTGTTTCAAGCCCCATACTCGTAGCCAAAGCAACGACACCAGTCACAATCGCCAGATCATTCTCATCAGTATCCAAATCTCGAATAAACATTCTGTCAATTTTCAGAATATCGACAGGTAAACGTTTAAGATAGTTTAATGATGAAAATCCACTGCCAAAATCATCAATGGCCAAAGTAAGCCCCATACTTCTCATAGCATTGAGCTTTCCTTCAAGCTCTTCAGGATTTTCCATCAGAGTGCTTTCTGTGATTTCCAGCTCAAGCGTGTTAGGTGGTATATCGTACTTATCAATCATACCCTGCAATTTTTCATTAAAGCCTTCCGACTGAATATCTTTAGTCGACATATTTACAGCCACTTTTAACTTGTGCCCAGCATCATTCCAAACTTTCAACTGACGGCATGCATCCTCAAGCACCCAATCACTAATCTGGTTAATCAGCCCCGACTCCTCAGCTAACGGAATAAAGGTGTCAGGAGGTACTAAGCCATGTACTGGGTGATTCCATCGAATCAAAGCCTCTGCGCCCATAACTTTCCCATTACTTAGGTCAATTTGTGGCTGATAAAATAATACTAATTCATTTGCCCCAACGGCTTGACGAAGCTCCCTTTCCAATTCCATGCGACGAGCAATTTCATCCTCCATACCCTGAACATAGAAACAGTAATCATTACGATTTTCTTTAGCTCGAAACATCGCAGAATCGGCATGCTTCATCAGGGTACTAATGTCTGTTCCATCATCAGGAAACATGGAAACACCAATACTGGTAGTCACAAACATTTTTTGCTGAAGGAAAGCAAAGGGCTGACTTAGGGTATCGCAGATTTTAGCAGCAATTTTTGACACTACTTCTTTACCAGCCACACCCTCCAAAATAATTGTAAACTCATCGCCACCTAATCGGGCAACAAAGTCCTGATTTCTAACACACCGCCCTATTCTTTCGGAAACAGCCTTAAGTAGAAGATCACCCGCATCATGGCCCAAGGTATCATTAATTAGCTTAAAGCGATCCAAGTCCAAAAATAAGATGGCGATTTTTTTGTCTTCAATTTGAGCGCGATTAATCATCACCCTCATCTTCTGCATTAAGTTTGTTCGATTAGGTAGCCCAGTCAGAGGATCATGATATGCCAATTTTTTAACATGCTGTTCAACTTTATTAGCTTGAATAAGTCGAGATACACGTTGTTTTAAAACGGCAAAATGAATGGGTTTTGGAATGAAGTCAGTTGCACCCGAAGCAAAAGCCTTAACGATTGAGTCTTCATTTTCCAGTGCCGTAATCATTAATACAGGCGTATCTTTTCCTCCAGGAAGCGAACGAATGCGTTCACAAGCTGTAAAGCCATCGACCTCAGGCATCATGGCATCCATTAGCACTAAGTCAGGCATATTCCGCTGACACATAGAAACAGCCTGCATACCATTACCAGCCTCCTCAATCTCATACTCTTCAGATTTAAAGACATTTTTTAATGCAAGCCGCATAGAGCGATCATCATCAACGATCAAAAGACGATGGCCGCCCTGTCGCTCCTTTTTATCCGCATTAGCACTGGTATCTTGGCTAATAACATATTCTTCCAAGCTCTTCCTAAGTCGCGTATAAGCCGATAAAAGTTGTTCATGTAGTTTATAGGCACCCGTGAGATCCTCTTGTGCACCCTTATCTTCAATCAACCTTGAAAACTCTACCACCTGTCTTGCACCAAAATTTGATGCGCTACCTTTTACCGTATGAGCCAATTCCCGTGTTTGCTTTGCATCACCGTCAGCAATCGCGTTTTTTAATGACTCCAAATAAACCGGCGTATCCTCAACAAATGCTTCAATCATTGGGATGACCACTTCACCAACATTATTTTTTAGCTCCTGCATAACAAGAGGGTCATAGTTAGCGCCTGTTATATCAACGACAGACATTTGGGTATCATTTTCCTCAGCACTGAGATCGAAATCATACTCCTGAGAAGGCAGGTCTCTTGGTACCCACTTAAGTAAAGCTTTTGTCAATTCATCAATACGCAGGGGCTTTGACAAAAAATCATCCATACCGGCACTCATACAACGATCTACTTCTACCTGAGTGTTGTTCGCCGTCATGGCTATAATCGGTACATTACTTTCTGTACTCTCTGCATCGCCTCCTGATTCATACATTCTTATCTGACTAGTTGCATCGTAGCCATTGACTACCGGCATGTAACAATCCATAAGTACTGCATCGAACCGATTACGAATAACAGCGTCAACGGCCTCTTTACCTGTAGAAGCCAGCTCGCAAGAACAACCCATTCTCTCCAACATTCCAATAGCGACTTGCTGGTTGGGGCGGTTATCATCCACCACCAAAATTTTACGGGGTCGACTATAAAGCTGCTCAATGGTTTTAGAGGGAGGCTTTGGTTTATCTTCCTCACTTAAATTCAATAAATGTTTACCTAAAACAGACCTCAGCTCTTTACATCGAAGAGGTTTATTAAGACGAATCACATTCGGTTCAGAATTATAACTTTCTGCAACCCAAGGGTTGCTCAATAATAGAATCAACGTATTTTCAAGTGCAGATTCTTCACGTGTAATCTTAAGGAAATCTGTGCCCTTCAAGCCTGGCATTTCGTCATCTATGATTAAAATATTCAAGTGATGATCTGCGGATGACATAGCTCTAATATGTCCCAATGCATTAATGCCCGCATCAAATACCGAACAGGTAGCTCCCAAGTGCTCCAGTTGCTGGACCCCAAATTGCCTCACAATTTCACTGTCATCGACTAATACCGCACTCACTCCCAGCAAAGATGAATCCATACTGTCATTAGGAATCGAGATATTCCGTTTTGGTGTCGGCACCGTAAAATAAAAAGAACTGCCCGCACCAACCTCACTCGAGACAGATATTTCGCCCCCCATCAAAGTAACAATTTGTTTACTAATGGCCAGCCCCAGCCCTGTTCCTTCATATTCTTTTGTACTGGAAGAATCTGCCTGTGTGAATGCCTCAAAAATACGTTGCTGGTCATCTTCTGGGATACCAATGCCGCAATCACGCACCTCAAAACGAACTACAACTTCGTCTGAGGGGTTATCAACTTCCATAATACCGATGCGAATAGAGACTTCACCCATGTCAGTAAACTTAATGGCGTTTCCCACAAGATTAATTAAGACCTGACGTAAACGCGAGGGATCGGATTCAATAACACGAGGAACGTCATCACTGAGCAGATAACCAAAATCTAGTTTCTTTTTTAAAGCCTGATTTGAAAGAAGGTTAATCACATCATCGAGTAATTCTTGAACATAACAATCCTCCTTAACAATCGATGTATTACTCGCATCAATTTCAGAAAAATTAAGGATGTCATCAATTAATTCTAATAAGCTCTCACCTGATGATTTTGCTGTTTCTACATATTCCAGCTGTTTAGGCGTAAGACCCATATTCATCAGCAAATCCAACATACCTAAAACAGCATTCATCGGCGTTCGAAGCTCATGGGTTACATTGGCCGCAAACTCACCTTTTACTCGAGCTGATTCAAGGGCCGCAGACATAGCATGCATTAATTCTCGCTGCCTATTCTCCAACACCTCCATCATGGAATTAAAGGCATGCTGCATATCAGTAATATCTACTGGGCCACCAACATCAGCACGAATAATAGAATCACCTTCCTCTGCTTGCTTCATGGTGGCAGAAAGCCGTTCAAGCGGATTAGTGAGCCG
Source organism: Porticoccus sp. (assembly GCA_033791605.1). Lineage (GTDB taxonomy): Bacteria > Pseudomonadota > Gammaproteobacteria > Pseudomonadales > Porticoccaceae > Porticoccus. The sequence goes on along the minus strand of JASJGJ010000174.1, from coordinate 8,283 downwards.
ACGTGATATTGCCAGCAATAACAAAAGCAATATTACGGCAACTATCATAGAGATGACTAAATTACCGTTCAGGATACTTTTTTCCATCAGAATCACGGTATCCTTGCCCATCCTTACCGTGATGTACCCAAGAAGCTCCGGTTGTTCAGCATCTATCTCAGAAAGATCGCCCCAAACATTTTCCTGAGAAGCACCAGCGTACACAGGTGAAGAAAACACCCAATAATCTTTATCCTCATAGACCATTTGTTCTGACGGGGTCTGATACAAAGGCATACCACTCGCCACCTCTCCTCCGGTATAAAGTACAGCCCCGGTCTCCGTGGCAATCAGCACTGTTTTTACACCTGGGAAATTTAATGCGCGAACGACGAGATCTTTAGCACTCTCTTTACTCTGATAGAGCAAAGCCAACTCACTCTGTTTAGCCAGAGAACGTGTAACCTGAAGCCCCTGCTGTATTTCTCTATCACGGACTATTTGACTGGAGATATTACTGACAGCGATGGACGTAATAAGCGCCATAACAAAAATACCCAGCACAAAAATCAGACTTAACTGATGCCTAAACTTCATCCTATGAGTTTTGTTATATACTTTTTTTAAAGTTGTCTTCTCCATACGCTCCGGCATCTATGCTCACCTTACCGGCAGTAGTAAATCGACATTATCTTTTACTTCTTTTGAAAGAGAAATACCAAGGTGATTACTTGTTCGCTCATTTACTGCAAGAAAAATATCCTGAAGTGTTTGCATACCTAGCTTCACTTCACCTTCAAGAACTTTATTAGCCAATCTGCCCAGGCTAGCGCCCATATTTTTATTATCTGGATAAACCGCAAACAGTGCGCCATGCTTAACGTGTAAAGGATTTGATGAAAAAACGACCAAATTTTTACTCCAGGCAGCATCCAGTAATAGTGAAAAAATAGCACTATTGACATAGGACCCATCCTGTAAGATCCAAATGGCATCACCCGTACTGGCCTCATCAATTAATCGAGCATAGATTTTTGCCGCCTCACGTATATCCATACTTTGATAAACAATAAGCTCTTTATTAACGGAGGCAAGATACTTCGCCGCACCATCAAGTTGTAAATCGAAACCCTTTGCTTTTTTTACAACATGTATACGACCAACAGATGGAGAGAGTAGCAACAACTTATCGAGAATCACTTTTGGGTCAGGCACCATGGAAATACCTGGATGCTCATTCTGCTGGCCACTAACAGCCCCAAGAACTATAGGCACATTACTACCAACACCTTCCAAGCCTATTAAACTACCCTTTCCTAACGCCAACACCACATCGGGCTGTTTTCTTAGAAGTAGTTTACTGACAGAAGCACCATCGCCTATAGGTTCAGAACTGGCATCCCCTTCAAACCCTTCTTTCGCCCCAGATGATATATCCTCAAAAACCTTAGAAAATGGTGCTCGAACGTTCGGGTATAACACCAGTAGCTCAGCAGACTGAACAGCAATACTCGGGCTACACAAAGATGCTGCCACCAAGGCTGATATGATCGCCAATCCATTAACTGGCAATTTATTTTTTACTAAAGATAGAAATTGCATCATCCCTGCATTCCATTACAGCTTCATTGAGTACTTAAGAACTTAATATTGATAACGTATTTCAGCTAGAATCTGTTGGCCTGCCAGAGGCAAATCATTTTCAATAGGAACAGGAAAACCAACCCCCCCAGCAAGACTTGGCTCTCTTGCATCCTCATCAAAGAGGTTTTTGACTATTAGGGCAAGATCCACATGATCCCATAACGATTTACGCCTTATAGTTAGATCGACAAGTGCATAATTATCAACATCTGAACGAAAATCATCCGCACCTGCCGCCCGATTTCGATCCAAAATCCAGTTCGCCTTAACATGGATATTCCACAACTCTGTAGGATCCCAGTTTGCCGCAAGATACAACTGCTTTTCAGGAGAGTAGGCTGCATCTGCATTCAAGTTTTTATCTTCAGACTTTTGCCAGGAAAAATTACTGCTCAACTCCAAATCACGCAAAGCCTGCCATGTCACCTCAAACTCCACACCATGACCTGTTTGTTCACCGTTATTTTGAGCTTCAGCAGCGTTAGCTCCAACTGGCACAAACTGAATAATATCGTTCCACTTGTAGTAAAACATATTCAGGTTTAAAACTAGGTCATGGCTAGGGCGGTAATCAAAAGCCAATTCATAACTTTTTAACTCTTCAGGGTCTAATTCAGAATTACCTTGCACTAAAGGATTATTTATTGCTCTTTGCTGAGCAAAGGATGGCGCTCTAAAAGCTTCGCCATAAAGTAATTTAGTGGTTAGATTTCTAGTGGTAGACCAAACCAAAGCCAAACGAGGATTTACTGTGTCACCAAAATCAGAATAATGGTCATAACGCACCCCTGCAGTTAATTCCCAATCATTTAAAAACCGCCAAACGTCCTGAAGAAAAACATAAGTGTTTTCGCGCCCACCTTCTGTCAAAAAAACCAAGGGTGTATCTGTCACATCAACAATAGGATCACCGGGAGCTATAGGATTTCCAGTGACTGGATGCTCGCCATAATTTCTGGATTCTTTTACTTCATAAAGGTCTCCGTGATAATAACCTACTCCAGCACCTATTTCATGTCGATCAATCCCAGTATAAAAACTCGAAAAATTAAATCGGGTGTGCCTCTCCTTCACTTCTGGAGTTCCTATCACGCCATCCGGAAAGGGGGCAAAACCGCCTAAATTTGGCACGATTGCGCCCATAGGAAACAACACCAAGTCACCATTTACCTCTTGACTTGTTTGCAAATAACTTGTTTGAATTTTGACTGCTAAGTTTTTTGTAAATTCTTTATTTTCATAGGTAACGTCTACATTTAGCCTATCACTAGCAAAGGTATTATCTTCCGCCAGAACCTGAGCTACACCACCACCATCACCCATATCATCTCTAATTTGTGCTCCTGCTCGTAGTTTCAAATTTTTGTAGGCAAGCTCTAACCGTGCATCCAGATTTTTTCTCTCCAAATTCACCGACTCAGGAGCCAGAGAGGCGTTTGTTCCAAAAATAGAATCCAACACTGACTGCTGATCAGATGTAATTTTTTCATCAGAACCATCTGTTTTATGACTTTCTAATGCACCAAAGTATTTGAAATCCCCGATTGAACCTCCACCAGTAAACCAATAATCTTTCGTATTATATGTACCATAGCGCACACCTGCCTCAAAACTCTCTTCGCCATCAGCCCCTTTAGTCACAATATTAATCACACCAGCAAAGGCATCCGCACCATAAAGTGATGAACCAGGCCCCCTAATAACCTCAATTTTTTCTATGGCTTGAACTGGCATCCCTCCCCAAACCAAGTTCCTATCGCCTTGAAATAAATTGGTTATAGGTATGCCATTAATTAACATCAAGACCTGCGGGTTTTCTGTGGCATTGATACCCCTGAAAACGTACATAGGGTTATAACCCTTAGCATCTCTGGCAACATGAAGGCCAGGAACTGTCTCTAAGATCTCATCAATATCTGTAGCGCCTATTCGTTCAATATCTTTTTTTGTCAACACAGATACAACTGCAGGAGCTTTATGCAAAGGCTGCTCAACACCTGTTGCAATACTAATAAACTCTTCGCCTCCATAGAATGCCATAAAATCTTCTTCAGTACCGTCTCCACTAGCTAATGAGCACATGGAAACTAAAAACATTGGCAAGGCTATTAGATATTTTTTATTTGCCATTTTTTATTACTCCCAAACTCTAGATTTTGCTACGCCTTTGTAATTTATTCGACACGTATGAATAGGGAAAAATGCACCTGAAGGTTTATCTAGTGCATCAATATATGCTCCAAACATACCAGCTGAAAAAGATAATGTTGCCATATAGTATGCCTCCATAGGAGTGAATTTTTGATCACAAAGCAATGCCCCATAAACTGCAGCTATATTCATTTGTACTTTGTATTTTTTTTGTAATTTTTTTTCAATTTCAAATGCAAGAGATAAATAATTTCCTCCAAAATATCCGTTATTTTTTATCATTTTTAAGACTGGTGGAATACGCTCATCATTTTCTGTTATAGGTCGCCCATAACCATAAATTGATCTATTCAAACTCATCTCTTTCTCAATGATCAAATCTAAGCCTATACCTTGATCTAACTTCTCTTGAACTCTCAATAAAAAATCACTGACTCCTTTTATAGGCTTTAACCCATACAAAGTTGCTTCTGAAACCGCAACTCCAGCTGACACACCAAGTGCAGCAGTACTCCTTGTTGTTGCAGCTAAAGATGCAACCCTGTTATTCCACAACCTAGGATCGGGAAAACTAGTACAATAAACCCAAATAGATTCTAATAAATTCGCTAACTTTTTATCCCTTTTTCCAGTGACAACAAAAAGCAAATACTCCATCCATCCTGACTGCTTAAAAGAATCAAATAAATCAACCCCTCTTACTACAATTCTTTGCTCACCAGGAAAGCATGCTCCAAATGTTGTTTCCCAATTATCCTCGTAGAATTTTAAAAGTTCAGGGCCTGTCATTCTGACGCCCTAGTAGTTTTCATCATTACGGGGCCGGGGTCATTCGTTAGCTTTAATCCATCACCAAAAAATGGATAACGTCTCCACCCAAGCTTCTCTTGTTCTAAACCATGAACCGCCGCACCCGGCAACCTCAACAATAAATATAACATTTCAGATTGGTCTGGGCTTAGCTCCAGTTCATACAAAACTGTTGCAGCAACACCTGACATAGCAAGAGGACATCCTGAAAACTTTTCCAAGCGCTCTCTATTGTTTTGTAGCCATTCAAGCTTTTTATTCTCACCAATCTTTACCATATGCTCCAAGACCTGCCTAACCGGCAATGGACAACTGGCACCATTTGGATCAAAACCAGGAGTATGTTCCATGGGCAACCAAACATCTGCTCGCTCTTCAACAGGAGGATCCTTTATTATTTGCTCCCAAGCATCTATATCGGTACCACATTGCTCCCAGTACTTGACCATATTATAAATTTCACGACCTCCACCAAGATTGCCCGCGCCTACAGCAAGAGCGGCAATCAATGCCGAAGCATGCGTGGATCCACCTACACCTGCATTCATGGCCCCTCGCACACTATGATCACGTATACCGGGGTTGGCCAGCGCTATAGCTAGCCCTTCCAGAAGTAATACATGATTGTGTGATGGAGGTTCTAACTTGAAGAGCAAATACAAATATTCAATATAACTGGCTTTACTCAAAAGGTCGCCGTAAACATCAAAACCTGAGCAATAACAGACTTTAGCGGCGAAAGGGTTGTCATCCTCTGGGATTTCATTCCAGATTTTGGTTGTTATGGTTTCTTTCTTAGTTTTATTGGCCATATTCTTTAGTCAGTGACTGCACTCGCGTCCCCATAGGCGGGACTTCATTTCGATCGATCCTTACATCAAGTAATGATGGACCGTCACGCTTGCAGATATACTCAAAGTCAACTTGCCTCAAGTCATCTGGTGAATTTATCACGTACCCATCGGCTCCCATAGCCTGAGCAAAAGCAGCAAAATCAACTTTGGGAAGCTCACACCCCACAGGTTCGGCTCCTGTGAGAGATTGACCATGACGAACCATCCCATAGCAACTATCATTTAAAACCACATAAATAACAGGGAGCTTTTCTTGTATCGCAACAGTGATTTCCTGGCCACTCATCAACATACTTCCATCACCAGTAATACACACAACAGGGCTTGTCCTGTCCGCCAAAGCAACGCCAACAGAACTTCCTATTGCCCAACCCATTGAACCAAATTCAAGGGCTGAACGATACACCCCCCCCCGAGCATTACGTTTCCCTTCGATTCTCCTATCGTACGGATGTAAATAGTGAGCGGCCCAGGTGAAACTAGCACCTGAATCTGCTAGATAGCAAGTATTCGGAGGGAGAAGTTCCGGCAACAAGCACATCAACCTTTGTGGCTTAATGGGTGTTTGATCAAAACTATATGCGTCAGGATCATCCAAGCTAAAATGTCGCCTTGATTTTAATTTTGAACTACCCACAGCATAGGGCAATGCTGCAACCACCCCTTTCGACTCTTGCTCTTCAGACAAGCGTGAATTTAACTGCTCAAAGACAGTCGACAGCCTTCCTCTCACATGCAACTTGGCCATGGGCGTACGAAGCAGGTTCTCTTCGGTGGCCTCAACATGGATCATTCTTTTTGTTAGTAGATACTCTGAATTCCAACCATCACTTGCTGACTCACCCAAGCTTGTCCCCATAGCCACCACTAGATCAACCGTTGGATCAGATAATGCTTCTCTAGCACTTTTATGGCCAGCAAAACCAATCACACCACGAAACAAAGGATGATATGGACTGACAAGCCCTTTCCCATGCGGAGTAACAAGAATTTTGGCTTGTAGTTTTACAGCAACACTTAAGATGCTACCTATCGCCTCTCCCGCCTCATCACCTACAACAAAAATAGGATTTTCAGCCGCAAGTAGTTCACTATAAAATTGTTCAACGGCTACATCATCAATCAGAGAAGGCTTTTCGAGAAGGCTACACAAATCAAAACTTGGCTCTGACGACAACGCCTGACCTTTCATGACATCCATAGGAATACTTAAATGGACAGGTCCGGTTGGAGAATGCATCGCCGTCATAATGGCAGATGACAATTTATGTTCCAGCTGCTTAGGGTGAGAAACTAGAGTGTTATAGCGAGTGCAATACTCAAATAATCCTACGGTGTTAATACCAGTACAAGACGACTCCTGAACAGCGCCTCGGCCAAAGTCGCTTAGCGCTGTTTGAGCTGTAATAACCAGCATAGGAACGTTATTTTCATAGGCTGAAGCCACACCCGTAATCAAATTTGTTGAACCAGGCCCTGTTGTTCCACAACATACACCCAATTTTCCTGTTTTAATGGCATAACCTTCAGCCATGAATGCAGCGCCCGTCTCATGTCTAGCGACAATTGCTCGAGGGCCACCGCGTCGCTCACTCCGAGCTAAGGCGTTATATAACGGCTCAATTGCCCCGCCAGGAATACCAAACACATACTCCACACCAAGTTGCTCCAAATAAGAAACCAGCAAATCGCCCAGCTCCACATTCACCTCTTCCGAACAACCTCTTTCTGGATCGACCTCAGCAACACCCATAATATTTTACCATTAAATATCAATTAGTTATGCGGACTTGTTAAATCTATTGCAGCACTTTCATCATTATTGCCTTATTTTCACAGGAATTTCAACTTTTTGGGTTGATATTTGCGATCTATTCCCAAACAAGAAATGGCTCGTTACTTCAGCCTCTTCATCACTCGATTAGTCACCAATGATCCCTTACAATGCACACTCTGAAATAAAGAGCCTATTGACCCAACCCACAATGAATTTATCCTCACACAAAAAACCACCATCTAGCAATAACGGGCAAAGCGAGAACCTTTTGCTTAACCTTGCGTTCAACATCATTATCCCCACACTTGTACTCACTAAACTGAGTAGTGATGAATACTTAGGCACAACCTTAGCCATTGTGGTAGCCCTGTCATTTCCAGTGATCTATGGGCTAAAAGACCTTATAACACTCAAAAAAATCAATTTCTTTTCTGCCTTAGGGGTCATTAGTATTTTACTCACTGGAAGCATCAGTCTACTTGAGCTTGATTCAGCTTATATCGCCATAAAAGAGGCGACTGTTCCTGCCATTTTTGGCCTTGCTACTATCATCTCTCTGAAAACACCTTACCCTCTCGTTAAAACATTTTTATACAACGATAAAATTTTGCAAACTGTCCGAATAGCCAATGCATTAGAAGAAAATGGTAATGGCAAACGATTTGAAAGCTGCCTAGCCAATGCCTCTTGGTTAGTTGCGGGCTCCTTTTTTCTTTCCTCTATACTCAACTACATTTTGGCCATCACGCTCATCACAAGCCAACCAGGAACAGTTGAATTCAACGAGCAATTAGGCAAAATGACAGCGCTTAGTTTTCCTGTAATAGCAGTGCCGGCTACCCTATTTTTGATGGGGGCACTCTTTTATTTGTTTCGTGGCATTACCAAATTAACGGGCCTGAAATTGGAAGACGTTATTCATCACCATGAAAAAAAGAAGGACTAAACTGATGTGGTATTCAATCAGCAGTCAAGATATAGAAAACAGCCTAGAAAAAAGATTAGCCGCTAGACCAGCACATTTAGCACGTCTCCAAGCATTAAAAGATCAAGGGCGCCTCTTACTTG
>JASJGJ010000173.1:0-30328 GCA_033791605.1 Porticoccus sp. | reverse complement strand
GGTAAAACTAAAATAGCCCTAAAATCGTTCACATTAGTGTGTGTTGGCCCAGTTATCACGAGATCGTCCAACATCTCAAAAAACCGATAGCTGTCATTATTTTCCAGCATGGTTACAACATTCAGGCCCAACGCTTTAGCACGCGGCCAACTATCGGGTAATAGCACCGCCCCTGCATTATCACCCGGACCATCAATACCATCGGTATCTGCAGCCAACGCATAAACATTAGCCCGACCCTGTAATTGGGCTGCCAGACTTAACAAGTATTCGGTATTACGGCCACCACGGCCCCGGCCTCTGACCTTTACTGTGGTTTCACCACCAGACAACAGCACACAAGGTGCATTCACAGGCTGCCCCCGCTCAAGAACATGACTTATTAATTCGGCATGAGATCGTGCCAATACCCGCGATTTTCCAGTGAGGTCGTCACCCAACACCAAGGCCGTTAACCCCTGCTCCTCTGCTTGCCTTGCCGCCGCTAACAGTGAGTGTTGGGCTGTGGCAATAATCAGAAACTCTGAAGACTCACAAACCATTTTGGGTGTTTCACCATCAGGATTATCTAACCATTGTTTAACCCCACCACTGATTTTAATCTGATATTTTTTCAATATTTTTAAGGATTGTAGACGTGTCGTTGGATCTGCCACCGTGGGGCCAGAGGCTATCACGGCTGGGTCATCTCCCGGCACATCGGAAATAGCAAACGTCACCAGTTTTGCAGGTAAACAAGCTGCCGCTAACCGACCGCCCTTAATAGCCGAGAGGTGCTTTCGTACACAGTTAATCTCACCAATAGCGGCCCCACTTTCCAAGAGTGCCTGATTAATCTGTTGCTTATCAGCCAGAGTGATACCTAATGCAGGTAATGCCAGCAACGAAGAACCGCCCCCCGAAAGCAGACAAATGACCAAATCATTTTTATTCAGGCTAGACACCGTCTTTAGAATACGCTGCGCCGCTATTTCACTCCTGTGATCTGGCACCGGATGAGCAGCTTCAATCACTTCAATCTGTTTGCAGGGAACGGCATGGCCGTAGGCCGTCACCACCAGACCTCTTAGTGACGATAAATCACCCTCACTGCAAACCCAGTGTTTCTCCAAAGCCGCCGCCATTGATGCCGCAGCTTTTCCTGCACCGATAATAACAACGTCACCCTGATCTTTTTTAGTTGCCAGTTCTGTTAACAGCTTACCCAAATAACCCGGCAATACTTTTTCGGGATCAGCCGCAGCCACCGCCGTATGGAATAAATCGACTAGTAAATTTTTAGGGTCAAAAGACATAGATAAAAACCTGATCCCAAATAATGAAGATTGCCTATCAGCATCAACTAATTATGGCTACCACTATGGTACCTGACCAGAGAACATGGATAATCCCTATTTCGACACACCGATCATCAATCGAATGGAACTGACATAAAGGAACCGTCCCCAGTGGAAAAACAATTTATCGATGCCCAGCAACTATTGGATGATTCCTTTTCTCTGGGATTACAAATTATCGAAAGTGGTTTTGTCCCTCACTTTATTATTGGTGTCTGGCGAGGTGGTACCCCTGTGGGTATTGCCGTACAAGAATTGTTGAATTATTTTGGTATCGAGACAGACCATATTGCCATTCGCACTTCGTTTTATACCGCGCTGGGCGAAACTGCCGATGTCGTAAAAGTACATGGACTGGGCCATATCATAAACAACCTCCGCAAAGCGGACTCCATTCTTATTGTGGATGACGTCTACGACACTGGCCTCAGTATGAAACAAATTGTGGAGGATATTGAACAAGCCTGCGCTGAAAATTTACCAGAAATTCGTATCGCCACACCCTACTTCAAACCGGCTAATAACCGAACAGACAGAGCGCCCGATTACTACCTGCATAAAACCGACAAATGGCTGGTGTTTCCTCACGAGTTATCCGGTTTAAGCCCTCAGGAGATTCTGGATAAAAAACCGGGAATATCTACATTAACCGCTGCATTAAGAACTATGCTTGAAAAACACCCCTAAAAAAACTGAAAAGATCTAACAATATTTAGAATGAACGTCTGAAAAACTAAGATTTTAACATTAAGGCTCTTGCGACTTTAGACCCATTCTCTCGACCTAATTTCTCCGTAATAAATCGACCCGCTTCCATCAATTTATCCAAATCTACCCCATGTTCAATACCCAAACCATTGAGCATATACACCAGATCTTCCGTGGCGACATTACCCGAAGCGCCTTTAGCGCCATTGTCTTTAACGTAAGGACAGCCACCTAAACCAGCCACTGAACTGTCCACCACATCAATGCCCATTTCTAACGCAGCATAAATATTTGCCAGCGCCTGCCCATAGGTATCGTGCAAATGCACCGCAAGGTGCTGAAAAGGAACCTTTTCAGCGACAGTTTCAATCACCCGGGTAATACTGCCCGGCGTCCCAACACCCGTGGTATCACCGAGAGACACCTCATAACAGCCTATATCGAGAAGCCTCAATGCCACCTCGGCCACCATCTTAGGATCGACTTCGCCCTCATAGGGGCAACCCGCCACGCAGGAAATATAACCACGCACCGGCAGTCCAATAGCTTTGGCCGCATCCATAATGGGTGTGAAACGATTCAGGCTTTCATCAATAGAACAATTAATATTCTTCTGGCTAAACGCTTCAGACGCCGCCGCAAAAATCGCCACCTCATTGACGTGAACAGCCACCGCCCGCTTAAAGCCCTCAAGGTTAGGGGTCAGTGCCGCATAAGTCACACCGGCTTTGGGCCCACCCTCCCTAGAAAATAGCCCTTGAAATACCTCATCACTGCCGGCCATCTGCGGCACCCATTTAGGGTTCACAAAACTACCCGCCTCAATATAATTAAGGCCCGCATCCACCAACCGATGAATCAGTTCGATCTTTACCTCAGTACTGATGGGCTGCGGCTCATTTTGTAGGCCATCTCTAGGGCCAACTTCGACGATTTTTACTTTTTTGGGTAGAGACATGGCTTAACTCGGATATAGGACACGAAACATCTATTGGTTTATATAGTTTACGTTACTTTTTATGGGTTAGGTCCTTAAGATGACGCTGAATGCTGTTCAGTAGTATGATTTCCCCTATAGTCTAAAAGTACAGTCATACAGGGAGGAACTATGGCAGCTTGTGCATTATCGCTTACAGATAAAAAACGCTATGGAAAGGACGTTGGCGAAAATCTTGTTCGACGCTATGGGAAGAAAAAATACTATAGTCCGGCACAGGTAAAAGGCGCATCGACCAATAGTAAATACGATATCGATTGGCACTGCTGTGCCATGTGTCTCTATACCTCCCCATCAGATTTTAAAAGTTACCACGATTCTATCGGTGAATCCTGTGATTACGCTGCTATGAAATCTGAAATGACCTCAGCATTGACAGACGGCGCCTCTGATTCCTGGTTCGATATCAACATATCATGGCTGGATTGGCCGGATATAGAACTGCCATCAATATTTGATTTTCTTGATTAAACACCTACACACAATCACATACCGTTGAAAGGCTGTATCTGTCAGTATTTTGAGGAGAAATAAGTGATACCTAATAATTGGAATTTAAAAGGGCAGCTACGCAGTCTAGATGTAAATTCACTTTGGAGCAGACTTGAAGAAATTTGTTCACCTAAAAATAATCTATTCCCTAAAGCTATTGACTCAATAACATGGGTCACTGGTAACAAAGATCATCAGATCAGAGAGAATCATCCTATCAATGAATTAAAAAGCCTTAAAGAAAAAATCCCCTTAACTGACGGGAATTTCTATATTCGCCTATACCATAAAAAAATCACTGACAATCTAAAAATAGAATTAATACCTGAATACTTCATAGATTTGTCAATCGACAGCCTTACCCGGCAAGTGTCTTTATCCATATCTACCGTAGGGCAAGGCAACGCCAACAACATAGCTGAAAAAGTTTTAACTGCTGTAGAAGTAACGACCAGCGCTGTACCTGAACATCACAAATACCTAGAGTCATTTATAAACAATTTGTTACTTGATTATCCAGACTATGAAAAAAATGTTTTTTTGATAATGAGATTTCGAGATGAAAAACCATTTCCTGAAATCGTATCAACCCTTAAGGATCTTTGTGAAGATAATGGCCTAAACCTATTACGGGCAGACGACCGCGAATATACCAGCGATCTGTGGGATAACGTCATGACTTATATGTATTCATGCTCATCTGCAATAGCAGTATTTGACGAAATAAATTACCGTGAATTCAATCCCAACGTAGCTTTAGAAGTTGGCTTCATGCTATCTAAAGGAAGGCCTGTCCTACTTCTCAAAGATCAAGCAATATCGGCCATGCCTACTGATATTATCGGGAAAACCTATCGCCCATTTAATACGTATGATCCATTGGCAAGTTTACCTCCTCAGGTTATTAAATGGATTAATGACTATGGATTAAAAAACTAAAGTAAAAGTTCAGTGTAACCATGGAAAGATATTCTAGACATCCTTCAACTGGTAGACTTTGATTTAAGTAAGCATGAATTAAGTGCGTTATTTCGTAAGCCCGGCAATAAGAGTTATCGGGAATGTAAAGATCAAATTCTCCGAAATTTTTACTAGGTATTCAACACCAATTACGACCAGAACCTAACAGTTCAGAACCACAACAATCGTATTACAATAAAAGCCTTTAAAAGCGCCACACCAACCCCTTTCTTAATCTTTAGATACAAACAAGTAGATCTATAGTGATAAACCATTTTTGGCTGACCAGGTGTTATCATGCCTTCATACAGAGAGATGCGCTGAAGCGCTTACTGGCAGCAATATGGGCGCTGCGACTAAGAGACATAAGACACCACTATGAATATCAAGCAAGAACTACAACACCTCAATAGTAAATTAGATAAATCTAGCCGTAAGTTAGCTGCCGCTAAAACGCGTGACGACAAAGTAATTGTGCTTCAATCTGAAGCTGAAATAGAGTCATTAACGAAAGCGATAGCTAGCGCAAAAAATAAAAATGATCGAGAGGTAAGTAGTAAAGGCAATAGTATTAAAGCCTTGGCCTTTAACCGTGTATTAACTAAAGAAGAGCAGGCCGATATGGGCAAGCTGAAAAAATCAGTGCGAGGCTTGATCGTGGTGCATCCTCTAACTGCAATTGGCCGTGAATTAACTATAAAGAAAGTGACGGGGTTTGCCCCCAAGAAGTTTTAGCCATTAAAGCATTAAAGCATTAAAGGGGTCAGAGCCAGAACGCATAACAAGGTGCCCCAATGAACCTCCTACACTGCTCAGACTCTTGTTCAATCAAGGTCAGCATCTCGGATACGACCCAAGCAAACTCCGAACATGGTCAACTTAGGGTAAAATGCCCAATTATTCTCATTGATGATATGCATGGCCACGACTATTAAAAATGCACCAAAAACCGAAATCACCTGCTCAAATTGCCAGGCTTGCTGCTGCCGTTTAGAGGTCATGATTATTACCGACACAGGCGTTCCCGACGAGCATATTGCTCGCGATGAATGGGGCGGAGAAACGATGCTGCGTTTAGATGATGGCTGGTGTTCAGCTTTAGACCGTGAGAGCTACCTGTGTTCGATTTATGAAAACCGCCCTTGGATTTGTCGAGAATTCGAAATGGGTTCCTATGAATGTAGTGATGAAAGAGCCGTACATCTGGTAACTTCAAGCGAATAGTCTTAGGCAATCAAGTTGGTTCGTTTTACCAAAAATTAGTGAATTCCAGCCATAATCAAGCGCTCGTTCCGACTGCGATTCGTCTAGCAAGCACTGTTGCACCGCTGCAGGCCTAGAACAGTCAAAAACGCTTCGATTTTATCTCCCGCCTCTAAGGTGAGTATTATGGGGAAGTAGATATTTTGCCTATGCCGTGCAATCTATCCACGATTGTTGCCCCGCCTGTGCTACCTTAACCCGTGCCACGTTATATCTTATTTATCACACGACTAAATATGGCCGCTATTTTTAATAACCTGAGAGAAGAGTGATGAATACAACAATTAAGAAATTTATTTCCTTATCACTAATAGGCGGGTTTATCCTTCAATTAGCTGCGTGTGGGACCATAATACACCCAGAAAGAAAAGGTCAGGGCGCTGGTCAACTTGATCCTAGCATTGTGCTATTAGATGCTATTGGCTTGTTATTTTTTCTTGTTCCTGGCGTTATAGCCTTTGCTGTTGATTTTAATAACGGGACTATCTATTTACCGAACAGCTCTGCATCTATCAATTCAAGCGAAGTAAATTTTGTAGCTATCGAAGGTGACATAACCGACGAAAAAATCGAGAAGCTCGTTTTAAAGGAAACGGGGAAGACTATCAACCTTGATGGAAGTGAAGTTCAGTCCATAAAAAAAGTGGTTACTCTTAGCGCCCTTAAGAACGAATTAAGGTTTTTATGATAACTAATTTGTAACCGCTTCATCGCACTCTCTTCCCATCACGATCCAAACAAGCGGGACCACCGGTTCGGTGGCTCCTTCTTAAGGCCTTATGCTTCAATCGCAATTAACAATGAGTAGTCATGATGAATTTATTGGTTGAACACCCTTATTTATTAGTACCGTTAATATTTTTTGCCAGAGTTGCTGATGTTTCACTTGGAACATTTCGAACCATTGTTATATTTCGTGGCAACAAACTGTTGGCCTCATTTATTGGTTTTTTTGAAATCATTATATGGCTAGTTGCAGCAGCACAAGTTTTGACACACCTTGATCACTGGTATCTTGCCATGGCCTATGCCAGTGGTTTTGCCGTGGGTAATTATGTTGGTATTTCGATTGAAAGCCGCTTTGCTATTGGTAATGAACTTGTCCGTTGCATATCCTTCAACCGTGATGTCCTAGCAGATGAATTACGTGAAATGAAATTTAAGGTAGTTTCATTTGATGGTGATATGGGGGAAGCCCACCCAGTTGAACTACTACTTATTGTTGAACAACGGCATAACGTCCCTGCGCTTATTCAGTTAATTAAAACGCTTGATCCAACTGCAGTTTATTCTGTATCTGATGTAAAAAGCGTTTATGACGGGCCAGACCTTTTGCCTCGGCGGAATTTTTTACGTAGTTCATTAATGAAGATAGGTAAGCGTTGTTAATGGCAAGACAATAAAGATTAAAGGAGTTCGAGAAAAGAACGATCAAAAATCTCAGAGCCCATTAATACAATAGAGTGTCTGCTAGATAAACAAAGGCAGCACTCCTCAAATCTAGCACCCAGCAATCGAGCCTAAATCATGTCCACCTGCTAAAATGTTACGAGCCATAGCAGGAATAGCCTCATGAATATTGAAATACACCCAAAAGAGATCTTTATTAAACTACTGTGCTTTATTTTTTTTCTCTTACTCCTAAATTTTCTAACCATCATATCAAGATTCTATTTCGGTTATGATTTTGCTCATGGATTAGTACCCTTGTTTAATTTTGGTGCTGAAAAAAATATCCCTACACTGTATTCGTCTCTTGCCCTATTGACTTCTAGCCTACTACTAATGGCTATCACTCTATTTCATAAAAGAAATGGTGACTCTTATTATTATTGGCAAGCTTTAGCTATAATTTTCTTATTTTTATGCATCGATGAAACGGCAATGCTTCATGAAAAATTAATTGAACCAGTCAGAGAATCATTAAATACCTCTGGGCTACTTTATTTCGCCTGGGTTATTCCTTATGGATTAGCGTTATTAGTGCTGATTACTACGTATATAAACTTCTTACGACAACTCCCCAACATGACGATGATTCTTTTTTTAGTTTCTGGTGCGACATTTATATTGGGAGCTATAGGGTTTGAATTATTTGGTGGCAGGCACTTTGAGTTATATGGCAACAATAATGCCACCTATGCTTTATTTCAAACGTGTGAAGAATCCCTCGAAATGCTCGGAATTGCTATATTTATATATACACTTTTGACATATATTGTTGATCAACTTGGTTCATTCCAGATAACATTGAAAAAATGACAAAAATAGAAAAAATACAGAGCCAAACTAGCTAACAGTCAATTCATAAAATATAACCTGATTACTATGGAATACAAATGATAATTTGTGGTGTTGAACTATCGGCCAACGATGCCGTTATATGTTTACTTCAATTAGAAAAGAAACAATTTAATTTACCCGATTGCAGAGTACGAAAACTCACATTACCAAAAGATCACATCCGCGAAGATCTACAAAAATTTCAATTTTCATTTGCCAAGTTGATGAGCGACTACTGTGTCGACAGGGTCGCCATAAAAGAGCGTATGACCAAGGGGAAGTTTGCTGGTGGCGCCATTAGTTTTAAATTGGAGTCTGCCATTCAACTCATTGCGGAGATAGATGTAACCCTTCTATCATCAACAGAAATTAAATCTGCAATATCAAAAAATCCAATTCCTATTCAATTTTCAGATACCGGGTTAAAAGTATTTCAAGAAGCTGCATTCAAAGTAGCCTATGCCGAGCAAAAGTTAAATTAGCATACCTCCTAGATAATCCTATCTATACGGTCTGAGCCTGTGGCCTGTACGCTTTCGCCACAAGAGTGCAGCATAGTATTTACACATATCAGCTAGTGGAGCCTTTCCGTAAGCTCTTGTTTGAATTCCCTTTGATGCCAACAGGGAATTCAACCAATGGATATGAGCTTCTTTTTGTAATTTGTCGGTTAAAAAAGTAATCGCCAACGAAACGGCCATTTCACGCCCAGTGACTACCCAGTGCGGGCTATGGACCGGAATATGCAATCCCACCCCTGGCGTGAGTTCATACTTTGTTGTCGAGTCCTGTAATTTTTGGTCAAATTCAACATCGTGATACCCGTGCCTGTAGTAGCGCTCTTTATCCCCAGAGGTGACAGCCTGCTCATCCTCTGCACTCCAGGTATACACTGTTTTTGTACCACTAATCTGCAACAAAAAATTATGCTCATTATCGAAGTGAAACGGGGTAACCGCCCCAGGCGAAGACATTAGGATATAACCTACAGGTTGCTGGATGCCGAGCTTTTTTGGTTGCACTATAGACATAATTTCATCTATACATTGGCAGACCATATTGCGATATTGAGGAATCAACTGTATGTGACGAATTTGTAGCCATGAATTTTTCTGAGTTAATTGATTTTCAATTTGTACCTTTGTCAGCCCATAAATATGTTCATGTGACAGTCCGTCGCCAGACTCCAGATCTCCACGCCTGCATTCAACCAGATACGGGGGATGATTGACGAGTGTTGGCAAAATTTCGTCAAGTGACAAGAGAGGGTGATTTGCCAGAAGGTGTTCAACCAGAAAATGTTTTTTTGGAAAATCGTTTCCAAAATTATTTATATTCAGTTTTAACATTCCAAGCAGTCAATCCTGAGGATTAAAGTACAAAAATACCATTTTATAGTGTGTAGAAGTAAGATGGGACAAGACAATGAAGGCTTATCCGTCTTCTTACTTTTTTACAGGGCTTAGACTCACCAGCCCAGAAATCATACTGGGCTGATATAAAAAACAATAACTTTATTTAATCACTATGGGATTCACTGGCGAGCCTGTGCCACCTTTCATTTTTAACGGCGCTGCACTGAAGAAAAAACTGTAACGACCATCTTTGGCACTAGAAGCAGCCAAATCATCTAACCAATAAATTTCGCTTAACACGATGCCCAAATCACGAATTAATGCGCCATGTAATGGAATAACGAATGTTTCTCCATCAATGGTCTGAGATGCTTTCTCTATCGCCAGATTATCTGAAGCAATCACAGGAATTTCCATATCATTTAGCCAATTAACCAGGTCTTTGCTGTAACACAAACCCGGTTCAGTTAAGGCATTCCAGTTATCATGGTCTTTTTCGTCGTAAAAACGGCCCATGGAGCCCGTGCGAATTATAAGAATATCTCGCTTTTCAATGGTGACGTTCTGCGCTTTAGCCACTTTTTTCAGTTCAGGCAAGTGAATACAAGTATTTGGTGCCAAGCGACCATTTTTATCTCCCAGCAATTTCCCCACATCCAATAACACACCTCGGCCCACTATCGCCTTCTCACCAATCTGGCCTATGTCCACAAAATTATGACCATGTATGGTCGTGTCTGCGGATTTTCCATTGTAGACTTCATTGTTATACCAAGCATGGCCCAGCGCATCCACATGGGTCGTTCCCTGTAGGTACATAAACACCGCATCGTCGGAATACTTCATGCCGCCGGAAAGCCGGTCTATCTTTCCTGATGAATAAACACTTTGGTCCTGAGACATAAAATGTTGCACCGGGACACGTCCGGGGAATACGGGGCCAACACCATGAGTCATGGGTAATTGCAGAGTGAACCGTTCACCTGTTTTTATGGTGGCAATACCACGCAGCACCTGAGCATTATCCAAATAGTTTAATGCCCCGACTTGATCATCATCGCCCCATTTTCCCCAGTTTTTTGGTGCATCTTTCTGTAACGTGTCCATGCCAGATAGGTCGTCAGCCACAGTCAGTCCACTGAGTAAAGTTAGGCTCATGACTAGCATAATACTGAGGGGAATTTTGTTTTTATTTACCAAGGAAAAATTAAACATCACCAACTCCTTTTTTATCGTTATTGATCACTAATGCTATAACATCGGTATTTCAATTCAGTATATTCTTCAATACCAAAATGTGAGCCTTCACGACCAACTCCGCTGGATTTAACACCACCAAAGGGAGCTACTGCGGTTGAGATAACGCCCGTATTAATACCAACCATACCGTATTCCAGCGCTTCCGAAACACGGGTTACTACATTGATATCATTGGCAAACAAATAAGCCGCCAATCCAAATTCAGTATTGTTTGCCTGTCTAATCACCTGTTCTTCAGTCTCGAAACCAAACAATGGTGCCATGGGCCCAAAGGTTTCTTGTTTGGCACACAACATCTCTTCGTTGGCATTAATTAACACCGTTGGCTCAAACCATGTACCACCGAGGGCATGACGGTTGCCCCCAAGGATAACTTCGCCGCCTTTTTCTATACCGTCAGCGAGCTGCTGCTCTACTTTTTGTACTGCACTTTCGCTGATCAACGGGCCAATATCAATATTGGGTTCTGTTCCTACTCCCACTTTTAACTCGGCCACACGTGTAGCTAATAATTGTGAGAAGTTTTGGTAAATACCTTGCTGAACATAAATACGGTTGGCACAGATACAGGTTTGCCCTGCATTACGAAATTTACTTTTTATCAGCTCATCAATGGCGAGATTAATATCGGCATCATCAAACACAATAAAAGGGGCATTCCCCCCTAACTCAAGGGAGATTTTTTTAAGCGTCGGAGCGCAGTCAGCCATCAGTTTAGAGCCTATAGGTGTCGAACCCGTAAAACTCAGTTTGCGAACAACAGGACTTGCCGTCAGCGTTTCACCTATCTTCTGAGCGTCGCCTGTAATCACATTGAATACGCCACCGGGAATACCCGCCTGTTGGGCGAGCGCAGCCATGGCAAGTGCGGTTAATGGTGTTTCTAAAGCGGGCTTGACGATAATGGTGCAACCCGCAGCCAATGCTGGTGCTACTTTCCGGGTGATCATGGCGGCAGGGAAGTTCCAGGGCGTGATGGCAGCACACACACCTACAGGTTCTCGGGATACGACAATGCGCTTATTTCGATCATGCCCCGGTATGGTCTGGCCATAAATACGCCGAGCTTCTTCTGCAAACCACTCAACATAACTGGCCGCGTAATTGATTTCACCTAATGCTTCCGCAAGGGGCTTGCCTTGCTCGAGGGACATAAGATAAGCCAACTGTTCACGATTCTTGATCAACAACTGGTGCCAGGCTTTCAGATAATTGGCCCGTTCGTGTGCAGCCAAAGCACGCCAATCAGGCAAAGCCTTTGCCGCAGCATCAATGGCTTGTTGTGTCTCTTTTTCTGCAAACAGTGGTACTTGGATTAACACCTCACCGCTAGCGGGGTTTATTACGTCTACTGACTCATCATTCTCAAGCCATTGCCCACCGACAAAACATTGATTTTTGAAAAAACTAAATGCTTGATATTCCATATTAATTCCTTGGGATGCTACAACGCGTGACTGATATTAGTGCTCATCTCAGCCATGCTACTTATCCTCAGCCATGTCATCTTTCTTTATGTCTTTAATAAATGTTTGGTCTATTTCGCCCAAAAAAAAGTTTTTACCATAAATAAGTGCTGTGAGTATTACCCCGACGGCAAAGGCCCAAGCAGCACCTTTAATCACCAATACAGCCGCGATCACGCCAGCAATACCTAAATCTCGCTGACTGCGAGCTTCCATAATACCTATTCGAACGCTGACAAAACCCTGAATTAGAAGTGTCAGTGCTAGGGCAATCCCCAAAATGGGTTTCACCAAAGTGACGATAGGTAAGAGTAGCAAACCGGTATTGGTGCCCCAACGAAAAGACCCTGCACCCCCAAATATAGAGTTCATAGCGTCTTTTCCCTGTTTGTAGCGCTCCACAACTACCACATGCATGGCCGCCCATAATGGCCCACACATCACCACGTCTGGGCCAAAAATACTCATTAAAAAATTACGTCCACCAAAAATTAAATGCGCACGATTAGGGTCGTAATCTATTTTTTCGTCAGCACGAATGACATCCGCTTCAGCCAAGATTGCCTTACTTTGCAGTACATCACCAAACAATACGATATAGGCGGCCAGTACCGTAGGCAGCGCCGTCAGAAACATCATAAAGGGTGGAATGCCGACACCAAAAATGGTGTATTCACTAAACATCAGTACAAAATCAGGTTTGGTAAAACCCCAGCTAATATTTGGCCATGGGGCTTCATGGACTATAGGTGCGACAATTATCGCCAAAACAATGATAGGGAAAATACCCAACTTACCAATGGTTGCCCATAACTTTCCGCTCTGACGTAATTGAGAAAAATGACGAGAAAAAATCAAATAAAAGGCAATACCCACAGCGACACTAATGGTGATGGGATACTGGTCAAAACGACCGCCCTCTTTAAAAACAATGGCAATGGCGGCAATACCCGCACCCATAATAACCCCGGATTTAATGGCTGCAGGAATCATATGAACGACTTTAGAAGCGAGGTGTGTGCGACCCAACACCAAAGACAGAAAACCCAACATCATTTGAAAAGAAATAAGAGCGTGGACCCTATCCACCCCCATATCAAAAGTTTGCACATAGACCATCACGAGGGGAATCGCTGGGGTTATCCAACCAGGAATAACGGGATCACCCAAAATATGATGCAACAAGTATAAAAAGCCGTTAATCATCACAATGGCGATAGCTGCTTCAAATGGCATACCCAGCAGTTCAACCATTAAAGGAATCGCGGCTAGGTCAACAGCACACATCAATAGCCCTTGAAGATAATCCGGTAGCTCAAAACGGTAATGAAGAAAAGGGAGTCTGACTTTAAAGGGGCCGAGTGCATAATAGGGAGTTTCATCTCCATAGGGACGATTTTTCCAAGCACTCATAATCACTCTCTATTTTTTATTATTATCTTTATTTATTAGGCATCCACTGACTGAAAACTAAAAGGCTGCATGGTAAATCGCAGTAATATCATCGATGGTCAAAGTTCTCGGATTATTACGCAATAGCCGCTTCACATTAAAGGCTTCCTCTGCCATTTGGCTAATGTCACCCTTGGGGATATTCAATTCACTGAGGTTTTTAGGTATCTCTACGTTATGACACAGCTCACGCAAACGACCCATAACCCGATCAGCAGCCTGTAGTTGAGTCATGGTATGTACAGGCTCACCAAAAGCTTGGGCTATATCATAAAAGCGCTTTAGACAAACCGGTTTGTTGTATTCCATCACATAGGGCAATAGCAACGCATTACTGACACCATGGGAAATGTGATAACGCCCCCCCAGAGGATATGCCAGAGCGTGAACGGCACCTACCCCTGCATTGCCAAATGCCAGACCTGCCAACAAGCTTCCCGTAGCCATATTTTCTCTAGCCTCTAAATTTCCCGGCTCAGAAAAGGCTTTGGGCAGCGCATGAATAATTAAGGTCATCGCCTTAATCGCCAAAGCATCAGTGATAGGGCTAGAAAAATTTGATAAGTACGCCTCAATGGCGTGTACTAATGCATCCACACCGCTAGCCGCCGTCACATTACGAGGACAGCTTAGCGTCATTTCCGGGCTGACAATAGCAACATCTGGCAACAGAAAATCACTCACAATACCGCGTTTAACCTGCGCCTTTGGATCAGCCAAAATAGCAATATTGGTTACTTCCGAGCCTGTCCCTGCTGTGGTCGGTATCGCAATTAATGGCATGCTACGCTGGCTTATTATGTTCTCGCCGAACAAGCTTTCCAAATCACCCGAATGTTCAGCCATAACGGCTACACATTTGGCAGTATCCATAGCACTTCCACCACCCACGGCCACTAAGCCATCGTGATTTCCCTGCTGAAATGCATCGACACAGGTTTGAACAACAGACACTTCTGGCTCGGGTGGGATATTGTCGTAAATTGCATAACTATTTTCAGACAATTGGTCCGTAATAATGGTTAATGTGCCGGAGTTACTAACACCCTTATCCGTCACAATAAAAGGATTCTCTACGCCCAGTTTTCTCAATTGACCGGACAATTCTTGAGCAGCGCCGTTACCAGTGATCAGCTGATGGGCAGACTTAAAACTGGACACGCTCATGGGCAATTACCTTTTTGTAAAATCTCGATGACTAAACGTAGGTTATTAAAGATACGGGGAAACAACAAGAAAAGGTTACTAGGGCAGGCTTAGTACACAAGCCAACGGCTCAACACTAACATCAACCCCCAGTTACATTCATTAGCCGCACAACCTGCGGCTTATCATCATCATAAAAATAATGACGCTCTGGCTTGATATCCATCGCCTCAATAATCGTGGCTTTAAGCTTATCCATATCGCCAGGATAACCGCGAATCACCGCCTTGAGATCAACAGAGTGCTCATTACCCAAGCAGAGCAATAGACGCCCCTCACTAGTGACACGTACCCGATTACAGCTTTCACAAAAATTGTGGCTATTGGGCGAGATAAAACCAATACGAATATGACTATCCGTTACCCTCTCATTCATTATGCGATAGTAACGAGAAGGGCCAGCGCTGGTTTCAGCACTAGGGAGCATGGAATAGACGGTGCTGATGATCTCTTTAATCTCTTCACTGGAGACCATGGTGCTTTGCCTGTCACGACTGCCAATATCACCCATAGGCATTTCTTCGATAAAACTGATATCCAGCCCTTTTCCCAAAGCAAATTCTACGAGTGGAATAATTTCGTCGTCATTTTTTCCACGAACAATCACACTATTGAGCTTAATTCGCTCGATACCGGCCGCTTGTGCTGCCTCTATACCCCTTAATACCCGTTCTAGCTTTCCCGTACGGGTGATCGCTTCAAATCGTTCTGGGCATAAGGAATCGATACTGATATTGATACGGGAGACACCGGCATCAGCTAACTGAGTCGACATTTTCTCTAGCTGTGAGCCGTTCGTGGTGAGTAGCAGTTCATCCAAGCCATCAAGATTACCCAAGTCGCTGATCAGTGCTTGAATATTTTTACGAATCAATGGTTCACCACCAGTGAGACGAATTTTATTCACCCCCAGCTCGACAAAAGCCCGGCTGAGATATGCCATTTCTTCAAGGGTAAGTAACTGCTGACGGGGTAAAAATGTCATATCTTCAGACATGCAATAGATACAACGGAAGTCACAACGGTCTGTCACCGATAACCGTAGATAATCAACTGTGCGCCCAAATTTATCTGTGAGCGGTGATAACTTAGTTTGTGACATTTAATAGCCCATTGCTTGCGTACTAATAATAGCCGAAATAACTCGCAGCTTGTGATTTTATAAACACATATCAACACAGTGCCAGTTTAAATGTCGAGCATGAAGGTTCTTTGATCAAGGTCAAGAGACGCTCCCCTAAGAGCTGATAACTTGGCGAAAAATCATTAAAAACTGTTATAAAACATAAATTTACCACCAAACTAGTACCAGCCATACTACTTTAGTAGCGGCTCTAACGATTTACTTAGTATTGGGGAATACTCTCATGAAAAATGCTGTTGTAAAAAAACCTAAGTGCAAATTATTAACTGCTGCAATGTCTGTCATTATTGTTGGTTTTACTGGTCATACGCTTGCTAATGAACAGCTTACGCTGGAAGACGCCATAAAAGGAGGAAAGCTTGATATAAACTTTCGTTATCGCTTTGAAAATGTCGATGATGATGCACGACCTGAAGAGGCACACGCTTCAACACTCCGTTCTCGCTTAACCTATACCACAAAAACTTTTAGTGATTTTCAAGTTGGCCTAGAAGTAGACGATGTGAGCGTTGTTGGTGGCGAGAATTATGATGACCTCAATGGTAATAACACTGACCATGCAGTTGTAGCAGACCCTGAAGGCACGGAAGTCAATCAGGTCTGGATTGCCTATACAGGAATTGACAACACGTCCATTAAAGCGGGCCGTCAACGGATCAACCTAGACAACCAGCGTTTCGTTGGTGGCGTTGGATGGCGACAAAATGAACAGACTTACGACAGCGTTACGGTTGTAAACAGCTCATTGAAAGACACCACGTTTTTTTATGCCTTTGTCGATAACGTTAATCGTATTTTTGGACCAAACGATGGCCGGACGGGAACACCCGCTGCGGACGTGGATTGGGATAGCAGCGCCAACATTCTTAACCTGAACTACAAAGGTTTAGGTTTTGGTACACTTTCAGCTTACGCCTATCTGTTAGATCTAGATGATGCACCAGCAATGTCGACTAAAACTTTTGGTGCTCGTTTTAGTGGCTCGCAAGGCGATAAAACCAAGCTCCTCTATACTGCTGAGTACGCCCGCCAGTCGGATTACGAAGATAATCCCAATAGCTATGACGCTGATTACTACACTTTAGAAGGCGGCGTTCAAGCGAAAGGCGTTACGGCAACACTAGGCATTGAAGTGCTAGGTTCAGATGACAACAAAGGGGCATTCTCGACCCCATTAGCAACCCTACATAAGTTCCAAGGTTTTGCAGACAAGTTCCTGTCTACCCCAGGAGATGGTATCGAAGATGTTTACGCCTCTGTTTTTACCAACGTACTCGGCGCCAAGGTAGGTGTGATTTACCATGATTTTGAAGCCGAAGAAGGCAACACAAATTACGGTGATGAAATTGATTTGGTCATTGCAAAGCAGCTTCATAAAAATATTCACCTGCTATTTAAATATGCCAACTACAATGCTGAAAATTTTGGCACTGATACTGAAAAAGCTTGGCTTCAATTAACGATCAATTTCTAATTTTTATAGTGATTACTTTATCTCCACTAGAGTCGGGCGCCTATACAGGTGCTGTTTACCTAACCCGGTGAGCACTTTCACCGGGCATTTTTTTGCTGGTTTTATTCAGACTAGACTCGTAACACAAAAAACATCATCAAGCACTGGATGACAGAAATGGTTTAAATAGTTACTAAAAGTTTTTACTGAAATTGCTAAAATAATTTCCAGCGTTTGGTACGCTGAATAACCCGCCTTAATAACATCGTCCACTTCAGATTTAGTTAGAAGGTCACAAGTGTTCAATAATATTTTGGTAATTCTGGCCAATACTTGCAGTTTTACATCGACCAGTTAAGTAATACAGCCCTCATTGATCGCAGTCAGCAAACACCGCAAACTGGACAATCTGGTTTTTTCGAAATACGAAAGTTTTGCCATTGATGATATTTTCCATCAAAAATTAGCAACCTACCGTTTAAATCTACACCCATTCCTAACAATAGCTTGATAGCTTCCAATGCCTGCATGGAACCCAAAATACCTAGTAATGGCCCCACCACACCGCTGGTACTGCAATTTAATATTGGCTCAGGGGCTCCGGGCGGATACAAACATTCGTAACAGGGCGTTTCTCGCTGACGAAAGTCAAACATCATCAAGTGTCCTTCCCAGCGAATGGCTGCAGCAGATACCAACGGAATACTATGTTCAACACAAACACGATTAACCGCTTTACGCGTCTCTAGGTTATCACTGCAATCCAGTACCAGGTCTACCTCTGGCACGTATTCAGCCAAGTCTTCTGCTGTTAGTGCCTGATCGATGACATCTACCTCAATCTCAGGGTTCAACGCCAACAACCGAGCTTCTGCCAAAACAGCTTTTGATTCGCCAGCGCCATGACTATCAAACATGACTTGCCGCTGTAAATTGGTGATATCAAGGGTATCACCATCGGCTAATAGCATCCGACCAATACCCGAAGCGGCCAAGTAAAGGGCAACGGGCGAACCTAGCCCCCCCAAGCCAATAATTAGCACCTTTGAGCGGGACAGCTTTAATTGCCCAGCCTCACCAATATCACCTAATAATAAATGACGGCTATAGCGCTTCTTTTCCTGATTACTCAGCATCACGACTCCTATCACCCCCACAAACACCTTCTATCAAGGATTGGATAGCATCCCACTCTTGGGGTGTATTGGTATTGGATAACATTTGGGTATCAATAATGGGTAATTGCACGAAACCCACAGCAGACAACATTTTTTTGATGGAACGAGGTCTATTTGACCCCTCTGTGAACACCTGTGCAAGATAATCTATTAGCCCATCACTAATGGGCAAATATAACGGCAGATAACAATCCTTGTAACAGACAGCAGTACCGGATTCCTCCCCGACACATATCAAATTTTGCAATAGCTCTGCTGTTAATAACGGCATATCAACCGGCACGATTAATAGCGCATCAAACAGTGGGGCATCTAACTGACATTGCTGAATGACCGTATAAATGCCCCCCAGTGGCCCTGCTTGGGGAACTCTATCCGGCAACCCTGATTCGCCGCCACTGATAAATGCTGCCAAATCAAGTGACTGGAGAAGTGATCGGGTATATTCCAGCATAGTCTGCTGGTTTCGGCGAAGTTGAGCTTTATCAGTACCCATCCGGGTCGATAATCCACCGGCTAAAATTAAACCGTGACAGGATGTCATCTAATGCTACCCATATTTTTATCGGGACATTAATCCCTCTATACCAAAAATCAACTTACCTATACTAACAATCAAGACCAAAAAAAACCGCGCCTATAGCGCGGTTTTTTTCTGATCAATTATCGATGAAACAAAAAGTTAGTTTTGTTCCAACATATAATCAACTGTGGCTTTAATCTCATCCTCTGAGCAATCCATGCACAACCCTTTAGCTGGCATACCACGAAGACCATTAATAGCATGGGCATAAAGTGTATCGAGACCTTGAGCTACACGAGGAGCCCAGTCAGCAGCAGCACCAACTTTGGGTGCAGCGCCACCCATTGAATGACAACCAACACAAGTCTTATTATAAATGTCTTTACCAGAACGAGGCCCTGTAGAAGCACTAGCAACAGGCGCAGAACTCACATCTTTTTCCAGCACCACCTCACCCGGAGGAGCGAGACGCTCGGATACTTCTGCCTCTTGTTGTGCCGTAAGCTTAAGCTCCTCGGTATCAGAACTACAGCCCGCAAGCCCCAAAACTACTACCAGAGCGGCAACAGCAAAACCTGTTTTTTTCAATTGGCTCATTCTCGTCTCCAAATTATTCGTAGTAGCGGCAAAAATCGATAAGGTCTCGAAAGGATTCAGCGCCGCATTTCAGGTCCGCATTATAACGACATAAGCGCCTACCGTGAACGCTGTTTCTATGAAACTTTTAAGGCATGGGTGTCGTTTTAATCTAATTTAGACCAGAACCACACCAAACATCTGCTTTGCCAACCGGATGCGCTCCTCCACAGGACACTCAACCGGACGTATCTCATCGACCATTTTTAAACGTTTTTTCAAGCCAGCTTGGTTAGCCATTTGAATAGCCAAGCCAGGACGCGCGTTTAGTTCCAGAATCATAGGTCCATTTTTTCTATCCAAGACAATATCTGCACCAAAATAGCCAAGCCCAGTCATTTCAAAACAACCAGCAGCAAGCTTAAGAATACTTTCCCAATAAGGTATCTCCAGTTCATCAAACCGAAAACCCGTGTCTGGGTGAACCTCCACCTTTTGGTTTTTCTGAATGGCATAAAGGCTGTGCCCAGTGACAATATCAATACCTACTCCAACGGCGCCTTGATGCAAATTCGCTTTGCCATCCGAGCTATGAGTGGAACATCGCATCATCGCCATCACGGGAAATCCGCGATAAACAATGACCCGGATATCTGGCACGCCCTCGTGGCTGAAATTACTTAGAACTGGATCGAAGTCAATCATGTCCTCGATCATAGCTACATCTGGACGTCCTCCCAGACTGTACAGACCACTAAGAATGTTGGAGGTATGTCGTTTGAGATCCTGATAATTCAGCGTAGCTCCTGTGGACTTTATAAAGTCGTCTCCTCGGCGCTCGGTAATCACCAAAATACCTTTTCCCCCGCTACCCTGAGCCGGCTTGATCACAAACTTTTCAATGCCGGCTATAAGCTTGCCTAAGGTCTGAACTTCTCGCTGAATACTCACCACACCAAACAAAGCGGGCACAGATAAACCATGTTGTTCAGCAATTTTCTTAGTTTTCAGTTTATTGTCTACTAAAGGAAAACGACTACGATCATTGCTACGGCCAATATAATCAATATTGCGGCTGTTCATGCCAAGCACACCCTGCTCCCGCAGTTTTCGTGGTGTTATCCACCTCATTGGTCAGATCTACCAAAATCACGAAAACGGTATAACTCCACTAATCGATAACCGTTATATTTCCCCAGTAACAGTACAACACCCAACAAACTAATCATCAGTTCCGGGAAGTTGAAGGTAAGATGTTCAATAAAATCTACGGACATCAAAAGGTAAGCCAGAATAGCGGCGAACAAACTGCCTCCCCCTTGTATGAGAACCTCCTGCCCCCCCTCTTCTTCCCAAAGAATGGACATTCTCTCTATGGTCCAAGCAAGGATAATCGTAGGCAAAAAAGTCACGGTGAGCAGCTGATCAAAGCCAAACTTGTAGCTGACAATGCTCAGTGCCGCCATCAACAAAATCACCACAATCACCACGGCTGTTATTCGTGCCACCAATAATAAATTGAGATAAGTTAGGTAATATCGTATCCACAATCCGGCGCCAACGACGATCAGAAAAATAATCAGCCCCGTCAACAATGTTGTTTGAATAAATGCCAGCGCGATCAATATAGGCATGAACGTACCCGATGTTCTGATGCCCACCAATACTCTAAGCAAGACCACCACCAAGGCTCCCACGGGGATCAACAGCAAGCCCTTGAAGACACCCTGCTGCTCTACCGGCAAAGAATAAATGGAGAAATCAAGTAACAACCTATCTTTTACCTGCTGCTCCATGAACAGCACGGTTTTAATGGGCAAAGTGTTTTCAACAATGGCAAATTCCAGCTGCGAGCTT
Organism: Porticoccus sp.; assembly: GCA_033791605.1. Classification (GTDB taxonomy): domain Bacteria; phylum Pseudomonadota; class Gammaproteobacteria; order Pseudomonadales; family Porticoccaceae; genus Porticoccus. The sequence goes on along the minus strand of JASJGJ010000173.1, from coordinate 8,818 downwards.
TTCCCACCCACAACGTCAAGTACAGATTTTGCTCCACGCTGCCAAACAAAGAAATTTTCAGGCAACCCTGGCTGTGCTGTTTTTGGATCAAAAATGTGCCAGCGCTTGCCATCATGTATTTCCAACAGCGTATCCATTTGCTGGCGACGACGACCATCTTCCAGAAAAACACCTTTTACCGGCTGGGAGGGTATACCCGCAAAAGCAAGCACATCCATAACCACCGACAATTTAGTCTCTTCACGGCTCCCAAATAGAAAGGCGGCATCTTGACCCATCTGACCTTGAACCAGCTGCTGTAACAATGCAGCCGTAAAGCTTTCTGGTGTGGAAGAACGTTCATGTAATGACTCCACGACCCGCTCCATAGCGGACAACCGATCAACCGTTAACTCTGGGATAATAATCTTTGGCACTGGGGCATCACTCAAGCCATAGTTATCCGGCCGATAGGCTTCCAGTTTGTAATACAGTGTTGTGGTGCGATCTAGTGACGGGCGAGACCACTGAGCATGCCTTGAGCCCTCGGTCTCTTGAATTGAAAAATCAAACCCTGAAGAAGCGAAATGATCATCCAACACAACCCATCCCGCCTGAGCTTCGGGCATTGCCAAGGATATCGCCACAGCCCCCTTTGCAGGCTTAAAACTTATTTTTGACTCCAATGTCCAGACAGCTTGCCTTTGACCCGGCAATAGGGGAAAACCCAGTTCTATTTTTTTATAGAGCGTAAGGCCTAACCCAATAAGGATTAATACCCCTGCCACCAAACCTATCTGTAATCTCGAGGAAATTTTCATCTATTCTTTTGTGTGTTGGTTAGTGTTGTGCTGCTTAATAGTATGCTGACGACTAACATCAACAATTGCTGTATCAGTTAATAAGTTTCGCCCCACAAGTAATCCATAAGTAAAATCGGCGCGATCAGAAAGTGTTACATCTACGAGCTCTTTAATATCACCCAATGTCAGCCATAGCTTGACCACAAAGCGCCGCTCAGGCTCACCGTATTTTTGCTTAATTAACACTGTACGCTGAAGTTTTCTCTCCAGCTCTACCAATGTGTTCGTATCCGGTGTTACCAAAGAAAAGAGAATATACTTGTTCCCATCTCGTTCAACTAACTGAATATTTTCGGCATGAATGGATGACGATTCAGCCCCGGTATCAATACGCGCGTCATATTGGATACCAGGAGGATTGACTTCCACTTTTTCCACCTCACCAATAATGGGAAGATTCAGTTCACCCCCTGTCTGAGCTACAGTAACAATTTTTTCAACCACCTTGGGTGCTGGGCACACTGCCGTGGGCCAACAAACTGGACACTCGGGTGATGGGGGGCAAACAAGAGACGGTGGCACCGGCTCTTGTTGTAGTTGAAGCTCTGCTTGTGACTCTGCTTGTGACTCTGCTTGCGGCTGCACTTGAGGCTGCACCTGACAACCGACAATCAACAATAAGCCTGTAATGGCTAAGCTTTTAAATCCAATTTTTACCAACATACTATTCATTTGTTCATCCACAATCGCATGGGCCAAGTATACCTTATGCTGCCTACCCAAAAGCAGTGCTATTTCTCGCTCATCCATCCACAGAGGAAATAGACTAATACACTCGGAAGCTATACTATTGCGGCCGTTCAAGCACCCGTAGCTCAGCTGGATAGAGTGCTGCCCTCCGGAGGCAGAGGTCAGAGGTTCGAATCCTCTCGGGTGCGCCAGTTACAAAAAGCCTGCTACTTGCAGGCTTTTTTATGGCTGGCAAACCTGAGGGCTGATAAAAACATCTCAACTTCGACAAGCACGATTGAGCGTTTGGACCAAGCCTCAACACGACGCTAGCTTAAAAACCCTGTCACAAAAAGCAGCTCTACTTCCCACTATTTCTATAACTCTATAGATTATCTCTTCATCACGAATTAGCATACACAGCATGAATCAATCCGTTACCCCAAACATTCACAGCTCTTCAACTCAAAGCACTGTGAGGTACCAGCGCCAGCGAGAAAAGGCTATTGAGGCAGCAGCTTCAGTTTTTGCGACAAAAGGTTATCATGGCGCAAGCACCAAAGACATTGCCACGCATTTAGGTATTTGTCAGGGTAGCCTTTATTACTACTTCAAATCCAAAGAAACAGCATTAGAAGAAGTCTGCCATGCCGCCCTAAGAAATTATCTTGGTGGCATGGACGACATATTCCGACAGCCCATGCCCTTTGAAGAAAAACTGTCTGCCATCATTACTGTTCACTTGGCCAGCTATAGAGCAAAAAATGAAGCACTAAAAGTCCATAATGAACAGCGCCTATATTTGCCAAAACAAAAACGTGAAAAACTGAAAACCCTTGGATCGGCATACAGGAAACAACTTGAAGAACTTTTCATAGGTGGTGTCAAAAGCGGTAAGTTAAAGGCTAACTTGGACTGCCATTTTACAGCGCTATCATTAATTGGGTTATGCAACTACTGGGGAGCTATGCTCAGTCGAGAACAAGACCTAAATTTAAAACAAGTCATCGAGCAGTGTACGGAACTGACCTTACGAGGCTGCCACACCTATGTTGATCAACTCACTAATACCACCGCTACAAGTTAGTAAAAATAGGGACTAAATATCATGGAACAAAAAGCAACTAATGTTCATTGGCACGACGGCGAAGTCTCTCGTGAAGCTCGCTGCAACCTTATGGGACAAAAAGGTGCCACACTGTGGTTCACCGGACTGTCGGGCAGCGGCAAAAGTACGGTAGCTGTAGCGCTGGAAAGTGCACTAAATCAACATGGAAAGCTGTCCTATCGTCTGGATGGTGACAATATTCGCTTGGGCATCAACAAAAATCTTGGCTTCAGCGCGGAAGATCGCACAGAAAATATCCGCCGTATTGGTGAAATCTCCAAGCTATTCGTAGATTCAGCGGTCTTTGCACTGTCCAGTTTTATCAGTCCTTACCGTGCAGACCGTAACAAGGTGCGAGAGCTTCACAATGAATCAGGGTATGATTTCATTGAGGTCTATGTTGATTGCCCCCTCACTGAAGCTGAAAAACGTGACCCCAAAGGCTTGTATAAAAAAGCACGTGCTGGAGAAATAAAAAATTTTACGGGTATTGACGATCCTTACGAAGCCCCGGAGAATCCCGAAATTCATTTGCGCACCGACCAAATGACGTTAGAAGAAGAGGTCTCCATAATCATCAATTACCTTAAAGAGAAGGGATTGTTGGCGGGCCTCTAATCTCACTGCACAAAATTCAAATGATTTAAACATCGCACTAAAACCCAACCACAGGAGAAGGCGTAGTGATCAAGCCCCATGGCTCAGATACATTGAACCCACTATTTGTATACGACACAGAAAAACACCATCAGCTCATGCAAGAGGCGGAATCATTGCCCTCTCTGGTGCTCAATTCTGCTGCCGCCGCTAATGCTGTGATGCTGGGTGCAGGATACTTCAATCCTCTGGAAGGCTACATGAACTTGGCCGATGCCTTAAGCGTGGCCGAAAACCTTCACACAACTGGGGGCCTGTTCTGGCCAACGCCTATTATCAATCTAGCTCAGGATATAAGCGAAATTGAGGGAGCTAGCCGTATTGCACTAAGAGATCCCAATACCGAGGGCAACCCGGTGATGGCCATTATGGATGTGGACAACATTGAAACCGTCTCCAATGAACAGATTCAAATGATGGCCAAAGAAATCTTTGGCACTCTAGATCCAGAACATCCTGGTGTCGCTACGTTTACCAGCCTAGGTAACAACCTAATCTCAGGAAAAATCCAAGTTCTTAGTTTTAGCTATTTCCAAAGCGACTTCCCCGACACGTTCCACACTGCAGTGGAAATTCGTAATAAAATCAGCGAGCGTGGTTGGGGAAAAGTGGTTGCCTTCCAAACCCGAAACCCAATGCACCGCGCGCACGAAGAATTGTGCCGCATGGCCATGGAACGTTTAGGTGCTGACGGCGTTGTCGTACATATGCTGTTGGGTAAACTGAAAAAAGGGGATATTCCTGCACCCGTGCGCGACGCCTGTATCCGTAAAATGGTAGAACTCTACTTCCCCAAAAATTCCGTCATGGTGACCGGCTACGGTTTTGACATGCTCTACGCTGGCCCAAGAGAAGCGGTACTCCATGCCGTTTTCCGCCAAAACATGGGGGCTACTCACTTAATTGTTGGTCGTGATCATGCTGGTGTTGGTGATTATTATGGTGCTTTTGATGCCCAGACAATTTTTGATGAAAAAGTACCAGCAGGCTCATTGGATATCGAAATTTTCCGCGCGGATCACACTGCTTATTCCAAAAAACTGAATCGCGTCGTGATGATGAATGAAGCCGAAGACCACGAAAAAGATGACTTTGTGATTCTATCTGGCACCAAGGTTCGGAAAATACTGGGTGAAGGTATTGCACCACCACCTGAATTTTCTCGTCCTGAAGTGGCACAAATCCTGATGGAGTACTATCAGTCTGAGAACGGCTAACACCGCTAAAGACAGGGGCATACATTTATGCCCCTGTTTCTTTCATATCAATAGGTACCCTAATGGCTGACTTCGATGTATTCAATGGTGATGCCGATGGCATTTGTGCTTTGACACAACTCAGACTTGCCGAGCCTAGACCAGCCACACTCGTCACTGGTGTTAAGCGGGACATCAACCTGTTAAAAAAAGTCGCCGCAGGCAGTGGTGATAGGATTACCGTCCTTGATGTCTCTATGGACAAAAATCACGATGACTTGCTTCGATTACTTAATGCCGATGCTAAGGTGTTTTATGTAGACCATCATTTTTCTGGTGATATCCCTCAATCGACGCAACTGACTGCCATCATCAACGAAGCATCAGAAGTCTGCACTAGCCTTCTGGTCAATACGTACCTCAAGGGCGCCTATGCGGCATGGGCTGTGGTTGGTGCATTTGGTGACAACCTCAATAAAAGCGCTTATGGCATGGCCAAAAACCTGAATCTTACAGAAGCAGAATTAACCTCCCTACAAAATCTCGGCATCTATATTAACTACAATGGATACGGCTCCGACCTTGAAGATCTGCACTTTAAACCAGAAGAACTATATAACCTGGTAAGTCCCTACAAAAACCCACTGGATTTTATCCGCGACAGCCAACAACCATTTGAAAAGCTGGAAACTGGCTACCATTCCGATATGTCCTCAGCCAAGAACATCCACCCCGAAAAAGCTACCGAACAAACGGCTATCTTCATTCTTCCTAACCAACCATGGGCTAGGCGGGTAAGCGGGGTATTCAGTAATGACCTAACCAATGACTATCAAAACCGCGCCCATGCGGTTCTCACCGAAAAAGATAATGGCAACTATTTGGTGAGCATACGAGCTCCACTCAGCAACAAAACCGGAGCAGCTGACCTTTGCCGTCAGTTCCCAACTGGGGGTGGCCGTGAAGCCGCAGCAGGAATAAACGACTTACCAGAAGACATGTTAAGTACCTTTATTGAGCGCTTTGAAACGCAATATTCTTCCTAAAATCAGCCTGACTACTACCGCACCCATTGATAAAAAATTAACAATTGTCAGCTGCCACCATGAAAGCTACTGTTAAAGTTTATCTGCACGGGAAGAATCAATGTCGGCACTTCTAAAAAAACTCCGATCCCTACTTGGCCCAGCAGGTCTCATTGAGCAACCTACCTATAATGGTATAGCGCTCCGACCAACCGATGGATGGGGGGCTCAGGAATGCCAATCCACCGCCGTTATTCGGCCCGAAAATACCCAACAACTCAGCGACGCCCTCACACTCTGCCATCAGGCGGGACAAAAAGTTGTCACCCATGGTGGCTGTACCAATATGACACGAGCTTGTGTCAGTTCAAAAAATGAGCTGGTCATTTCACTGGAAAGAATGACGGCCATTGAATCCGTAGATATTGCCAACCGAACCATGACAGTTCAGGCGGGCGTTCCCCTACAAACTGTGCAAGAAACGGCTGTCGCTAAAGACCTTTTTTTTGCTCTGGATCTTGGCGCACGAGGCACAGCAACCATTGGCGGTAATATTGCTACCAATGCAGGCGGCAACCAAGTCATTCGCTACGGCATGGCACGAGAACAAGTGTTGGGACTAGAAGTGGTATTGGCCGATGGCCACATTCTCAGCTGTATGAATCAAATGCTGAAAAATAATGCAGGCTACGACCTTAAGCATTTATTTATTGGCAGTGAAGGAACACTGGGAATCATTACCCGAGCAGTGCTGAGGCTAAGGCCACAAATGCCAAGTAAAACCACCGCGCTGGTGACTACAGACCTATTTTCCAACATGCCCCGCTTACTCAACCATATGGAGCAAGCGTTGGGCGGCACACTCAGCGCCTTTGAAACCCTATGGCAAAGTTACTATCGCATTGCCTGCCAGGGTGAAAATATTGGAACCCCGCCCTTAAACGACCAACACCCCTTTTATATTTTGATCGAAGGCTGTGGTGCAAATACAGAAGCCGATAACGAACAATTTCTCCAAGCATTGGAAAGCGCCATGTCACAAGGGCTGATCACCGATGCGGTTTTAGCGGAATCCATTCAACAGCAACAAACCATGTGGGCAATAAGAGATAACATTCCAGCTTTGTTTGCCTACCAGCCATTGATCTTATTTGATGTCAGCCTGCCTATCAGCGAAATGGAAGGTTATTTAAAGGAAATGCACAATAATATTACGGCCATTGACGACCAACTGTTTGTGGCCACACTGGGGCACTTAGGTGACGGTAATTTACACGTTGCGGTTGAACTAGGACAAGTAGAGTTAGGGAATACAGAGGAAAGTAATACTGAAGCAAGAAAGCACGCGATAGAACAAGCTGTCTATGCGCCCTTAACAAAAAGGCAGGGGTCTATTTCAGGAGAACATGGTATCGGTTTGGAGAAAAAGCCCTATCTCTCTCTCTGTCGAACCGATACCGAAATTGAAATCATGAAACAATTAAAGCAGTTGTTTGACCCAAAAGGTATTTTGAATTGCGGCAAGGTTATTTAGGGCGCCCTAATTGATCGTTTTAAGATGAAGTTTTCTTAATGCACTAATAGGCCGAAAAAAACTTTTTGTCCGTATTTATTGGATTTTTATACAGGGTTTTTACTCAAATTTCTTTTTAGAGCTTTCAACATGAGCGAGTCATTGATTTCTGTTATTACGAGTCTTGAACACAGCAAACTGAGAAAAACAGACAGTATAAGAATCCAAGTTGAATAACCAAAAAAAAGAAAACTTCCACCCGCAAATAGAACTATAGCGATTAAACGAACAAAATATGGGATAAGACCAAGTATTGGAAATTTTGAACCTGCATGAATATCATTTCGTACCTGCTCAAGCAGCGTAAATTGTTGATCCCTTTTTAAATGAGAAAGTTCATCGAAGTAATCAATATACTGTTTGATATCCATACATACTCTTGCTGTGTAACGCTAAGCTCTGTGTCGCACGATGTATTGTACGCCGCATCACCAAAATGGTCGGATGCTCATGCACATCTGGCTAATGCAATGGCAACACAAGGTTCCCTTCACGGGTAAGCATTTCGTACTCATCACCGCCATGCGCACTCTTTAAACCAAGTACATTCTGATAGAACTTACTGGATTTCTCGACATTAGAAACGATGATCAACGGTTCAATCTTCATAGTTTTAATGTCCGGTATTGGTTGCGTAGAAAGTCCAGCAAACGTGTGTGCGAAATAATTTACCTTGTTAGGTAATTTTATAACATTACTCAAATAGTGCTCCTTTTGAGCCTCGCAAATATTTGGGCAAATCGTCATTGACATTAACAATGCGCTGCTCATAGAAAAAATGTCTATTTGAGGCTAATTCGGTGGGTAATGTGTTGTTGTTACATCGAGCAATTAGAAGCTGAGAAACTACTCGCCAGCCCATAACGCCGTTTGTATTAAAGAGAACGTCGCCGCATTTAGCGCAAAAGTGCTTTTGCATTTTTAGAGATGGATGTTGATAGATCGCAATTGAGCCCAAACCTTGGTCTATTGAAATATTTTCTTCTGACCAAACAACAACTGAATGATAAGGTATATCTAATAAATCACGGCAATCGTTACAATGACAATAAGCATGTAGGATTGGTTTGTTATGTAAAGAAATTTGAACATCATTACATTTACATTGAATTTTGTATGTCATTTATGATTCTCACTATTTTCCTAACGCCTCAAACAGCGGCGCGCGTTAGCGCGTCCAGCCACAAAGTGGCGTTGCTGCTTTGACTTGTTAAGTGTTTTGCTTGGCACAGACTTCAGCCTTTGTTTGTGTTGATACATTTACCCATTTTGTGCTGCTAGATAGCTCTAATGAAATACCTAAACCCGAAGCAGCAACACTTACAATATGATGAAACCAGTCAGAGTGACTCCATTTTCTTGGAGGCGGAGCTTTAAAGCCTTTTATATCATTGTCCCAGTACACTTCGGCTGCCTCACGATATATGTGCTGGTACATAGGCTTGCCACCGCTAGCGAGGACTATATACATTTCCTCGCTATCAAGTATCTCGACTTCTGATATTGCTTCAATTTCCATAGACACTTAACTGCTAATTAATATGCCCGAAGGCATTATAACTAGAAGGCTCTGTATCAGAGAAAAACTGATACTAAAATTTGATGAATTTAACTTTATAATCAAAGGATTAGACAGTTTATTAAGGAATGCGATTACTGACAAAACAAGCCTCCGTGCAATGTTTTTATTCAACCATTAGGCAATTGATCATAATCGATAACCTAAAAAAATCAATGCGTTAGCATTT
>JASJGJ010000172.1:0-58469 GCA_033791605.1 Porticoccus sp. | reverse complement strand
CCTGGATACTGCGTTGATCCTTGATAAAGGGCAAAGGAAACATCATTTCTGCTGTAGCCTCTACAACAACATTGCCACCGAAGGGATCTGAATCATCACCATATATTGATGTATCTACTGGAACATCCCGAGGACCCAGCGTGTTTTTCTTAAACCCACGCACAGAACCAAAACCACCAGAATAAAAGTTCTTGAAGAATGGTAGCCGAGAAGTCGACCCATAACTATCGCCATAACCCAGTTTTGTGTGGAAGCGCATAGTCAAACTTTTAGTCAGCGGCTGAAAACGTTGGGCATCATAACTAAGCTTATAATAATGCAGGTCACCTACAGGGATTGTTGCCTCTACCGCAAAACGCTGGGACGACCCTCTCGTTGCTAGCCGGCCCCTATTAAGGGTGGACTGCATCCAACTCAAATTAGCAGTAAGAATATTGAAGTCACTGCCATTTTCATCAAGAAACTGATCAATCAATGTGGTTCGAAAAGTTCCGGCATCAATTTTTAAATTCTCAAAACCCAGCCCATAACCAATATGTTCTGTTTCAGAAACAGGATAACCAAATGTCGTCGAGGCGCCAAAACTTTCTGTGGTGTAATTGGACACATTGGCTTCATCAAAATCCTGCTTACGTGCAAACACACCAAATCCTGCGCTGACCCCATCTTTAGTAAAATAAGGATTGGTATAGTTCAACGACAAATTGGTTTGAAAACCACTTTGATTAAGCCCTAACGACAACCTATTACCGGTACCCAGAAAATTACTTTCAGATATGTTAGCACCTAAAACGACACCATAGGTTTGTGCAAAGCCAAAACTTGCTCCCACACTACCCGAAGGCTGCTCTTCCACTGTGTAAAACACATCAATTTGGTCATCCACCCCTGGAACTGGACGGGTTTCCAGCTCCACTTCCTTAAAGAATCCTGTACGCTCCAGTCGACTCTTTGAGTATTCGATCTTTGCTGTTGATGCCGAGGCACCCTCCATCTGCCGCATCTCCCGACGCAAGACCTCATCCATGGTTTTGGTATTGCCACGGAACTCAATACGCCGAACGTAGGCGCGCTTGCCCGGATCAATAAAAAATGTCAGTTTGGTCGTTTTATCTTCTTCATTAACTTCGGGAATACCTTTTACGTCTGCAAAGGTATACCCATCATTACCCAATCGCTGAGCAATCAATTCCGAAGAATGAGTCATTAACACCTGAGAAAAGGTTTCGCCCTCTTTCTGCACGACAAGGCTGCGAACTTCACTTTCAGAGATAACCGGGTCACCTGCCAACTCAATGCCGCTAACAGTATAGACGCCGCCTTCCGTGATATTAATAGTGACAAACACTGACTCACGATCTGGACTAATAGCTACCTGAGTCGAATCAACGGAAAAATTCAAATAACCTCGATTGAGATACCAGGATTCCAGTCTTTCTAGATCCCCCGATAATTTCTCTCGGGAATATTTGTCATCATTGGTAAAAAAGGACAACAAACCCGTTGTCTTTAGTTCAAATTCACTGGTCAGATCATCATTATCAAAATCCTGATTACCAACGATATTTATATGTGATATCGCCGCAACATCACCTTCATTGACATGGATGTTCACTAACACTCTATTTCTAGGAAGCTCTTTAACTTCTGTTGATATTTCTGCACCATAGCGGCCCTGCCCTACATACTGGCGCTCAAGCTCACGACTCATACCCTCAAGTATAGATTGACGGAAAATTTGCCCTTCGGCCAAGCCATTATCTCGCAAGGATTTTAAAAGGTCCTCGGTGGGAATAGCTGTGTTACCTTCAATGGTCAATTCCGCCACAGCGGGTCTTTCTTTGACCGTAATAATCAGTACACCACCGTCTCGTGAAATTTGAATATCATCAAAATAGCCCGTACGGAATAAAGCACGAGTAGTACGACGAACGGTATCACCGTCAATCAAGTCGCCAACACTAAGAGGCATCGACGCAAACACGGTACCTGAAGATACCCGTTGCAAACCGTCAATTCTAATATCTTCCACCTGAAAGATTTCTGCTCGAACAGTGACAGAAAGCAGCACTAGGCACAGCAATAGGTAAAAGTGTTTCATCGGAGATTAGTTTTCTCTTAGTTTAATTTATTTATTGTCACTACTGCCATAGCCACCATGCTCATGGCAATCCAATCCTACCGAATCACAACCGCATCACATCATTGTAGAGGGCCAACACCATCAACCCAATGACGAGAAATATCCCTATTTTGAACCCAACCATCTGAATCTTCTCAGACACAGGAGAACCCTTTACAGCCTCAACGAGGTAATACATCAAGTGGCCTCCATCCAACACGGGAACCGGCAACAGATTTAAAATACCCAAGCTGACACTGAGAAATGCCACAAACCCAAGGTACGCAGTCAATCCATACTGGGCCGATGAGCCCGCCACTTTAGCAATGGTAATGGGTCCACTCAAGTGTTTTGCCGAAATCAATCCAGTCAGCATCTTTTTCACTGAATCCAAAATCAAAACTGAAGTCTTCCAAGTCTGCTGCAACGCTCGGACAGCAGCGTCCACTGGGCCATATTCGACTCTGAGAATCATATCTTCAGGCCACTCTGGCACCAAGACTGTCATCCCAACCTGGCCAATAACATCCCCTTCCTCTGAAACAGTCTGTTTAGGAATAATGGTCGTATTAAACACCCGCCCTTCTCTTTCCACCTCAATAGCTATTGTTTGGCCAGGACGAGTACGAACATATTCAACCCAGGTGGACCAATCTTTCATGGAAAGGTTATCTGCCGATAACACCAAATCACCAGCAATCAATCCAGCCTTGTCTGCCGGATCGCCAGAAACCACCTCATTCGCCACTGGTAGAATTTTTGGTATATACAGTACCAGACCCACGCTACCGATTGGGTCTGGCTGATCCGCGTCAGCCAACCAATTATCCAGCTGCCCTTGATACTCATAATGAGCAGGATCACCTGGAACCTTAACGGTAAAATTAATAACCCCTGATTCACCAATACGTCCTACCAGCTGCTCATTAAGGGCTTGCCAAGTAGGGGTTGACTCTCCATCCACGGCGATGATCTGATGCCCGGGCTGAAGACCGGCCTTTTCAGCGATAGAGTCGGGTTTAAAAGACTCAACCACTGGAACAATACCCGTGACACCCTGAAAAAAAACAAACCAATACATCACAATGGCCAACAGGAAATTAGCCAAGGGGCCCGCTACGACCACAGCCATTCGTTGCCAAACAGATTTTTGAGTAAAGGCAAAGGGTAAATCTTCGTCGGAAACATTGCCCTCGCGCTCATCAACCATTTTCACATAACCGCCCAATGGTAACGCTGAAATGACAAACTCAGTACCCTGCTTATCGTGCCAACGTATAAGAGGTGTGCCAAATCCTATTGAAAAGCGAAGAACTTTGATATTGCACCGTCGGGCCACCCAAAAGTGACCAAACTCGTGGACAGTCACAAGTACGGCCAAAGCCAGCAATGTGTAAAAAATCGTTTGCAACAATTCCATCAGTATTCCTAATTAACTCGCTTTATCACGAAGTAGTTTCTTACCCATGGCGTCTTCAAATCCTTAGGCATGCGACATAGTGCTATGAAACAAGCCTCATAGCATACTGTCGTGCCTGTTGATCGCACAATTGGACAGCTTCCATAGAATCAGGTTCAGGGATATCCATTTGATTGAGCACTTCAGACACAATATCTGCTATCTGAGTAAATGTGATCTTATTGTTCAGGAAAGCGTCCACAGCCACTTCATTTGCTGCATTAAGCACGGCAGGCGCACCTCCACCCCTATGAGCCGCTTCCATTGCCAGTGACAAACAAGGGAAGCGCTCTAAGTCAGGTGCCTCAAAATCTAATTGTGCCGTGCTGATAATATCAAGACTACCCACGCCAGATTCAATTCTTTCTGGCCAAGCCATGGCATGCGCTATGGGGGTTCGCATATCAGGATTACCCAGTTGGGCCAACACTGAGCCATCGATATACTCCACCATCGAATGAACAATACTTTGAGGATGAATAACCACTTCGATTTCATCACAAGAAACACCAAACAACCAACAGGCTTCTATCAACTCAAGCCCTTTATTCATCATGGTGGCAGAATCAACTGATATCTTTCGCCCCATATCCCAATTAGGATGAGCACACGCCTGCTCTGGTGTCATAGAAGATAGACTTTCAAGTGGTACAGTTCTAAAAGGACCGCCAGAAGCCGTTAAGAGTATTTTTCGTACACCACCACGTTGCTCCGAGCCATAGCCTGAAGGTAAGCATTGAAAGATCGCATTATGCTCGCTATCAATGGGTAATAACGTCGCCCCACCCAGTTTTACGGCTTTCATAAACAAGGGGCCGGCCATCACCAAGGACTCTTTGTTAGCCAGCAAGATTTTCTTTCCCGCCTTTGCCGCCTCAAGTGTTGGCAACAATCCTGCAGACCCTACGATAGCAGCCATAACAGTATCTACCGCAGAATCAGTTGCTATTTGACACAACCCTTCTACACCCGACAAAACCTTTGTCTTCGGTGATTTTTTTTCTAACAATTGCTTTAATTGGTCCGCTTTAGATCCATCCGCAACGACGGCATACCGCGGCTTAAATAGCTCACATTGGTCGGCAAGGTCCACCACCCGAGAATGGCAACTAAGTGCAAAAATTTTATAACGATCTGGGTGGCGAGCCGCCACATTCAGAGTACTGAGACCAATAGAGCCTGTCGCACCCAGTATTGTTAATGTCTGTATCATTTAGAATAGCTGCTTCATTTTATAACGGCTGCATTTTATAACTGAAAATCGCTGTAGATAAAAACTAAAGTAAAAACTGGCAACGCTGCCGTAAGACTATCCAAGCGATCGAGAACACCGCCATGACCAGGCAAGATATTGCCACTATCCTTAATTCCACGATGGCGCTTTACCATACTCTCGAGTAAATCACCCAGCACGGAAGCCAACACAGTAATCATCACCAGCACGAACAACATCAACCATTGATTAACCGAGTCCAGTTTCAAAAAAGCACCTAGAGCGAGAACAAAAAGACAATTCGCAACAACGCCTCCTAGCAAACCTTCCCAAGTTTTTTTAGGACTAACGTTCAAAGCCAGCTTGTGCTTGCCAAACCTACGCCCCGAAAAATAAGCGCCGATATCTGCAAATGCCACAATCAAAACGACGATGCAGATCAACCACTCACCATGATCTGAATACATCAATATAACTGCGGCCCCCCAAGCCGGCACCAACACGAGGAAACCCATAAGCCCGCGTAACCCACGACTTCCCCAGAGTACAGCGCTACTCGGATAACCTTGCACCCAGAGTAAGGCTATCGCCCACCAGGGTGCCAACCAAGCCATAAGTGATTTCCCAACACCTGCATGTAACGGAGCTGTTGCAGACAAATCTAAAACATAACCTGTCAGCCCCAAAAGCACTGCAACACTCAAGGTGTAACCCAATTTCATCGAAGCACTGGAAAAGCCAGATAGCTCAGACCACTCCCAACCGGCATAGATCACAATAACAGCCAGAAAAAGAGAAAAAGTAAAAGGGGTCAAAAACACCAAGGCAGAAAGAAAGACAACAGCCATCACTACGGCTGTTATTACCCGTTGCTTAAGCAAACTGCTTCTCCTTACCCGATGACAGCTCCTCACGCTTACCAAAACGACGCTGACGTTGTTGATAGTCGCGAATGGCCATGTCAAATGCTGCGCCATCAAAGTCAGGCCAGTAGCAATCTGCAAAATAAAATTCAGTATACGCCATGTGCCATAACAGGAAATTACTGATTCGCTGTTCACCTGCGGTACGAATACAAAGATCAGGCGAAGGAAGGTCAGGCATGCACATATGCTGTTGCATACTTTCTTCTGAGATATCTTCTGGACGCAATCGACCCCGCTGAACCTCGCGAGCAAGCTCCCGTGCTGCCTCAGCTATTTCCCATCGGCCACCATAATCAATAGCCAAAACCAGAGTTCGATTACCTTTGGCTGTTGCAGCCTCACTATCATCGATCAGTTTATTGAGACGAACACTAAAATGATCTCTGCGACCAATGACTTTTAGACAAACCTTTCGCTCTTTTAATTGTTTGACTTCTTTTTTTAGATAGGAGGCCAACAAGGACATTAAGGCACGCACCTCAAGCTCAGGGCGATTCCAGTTTTCACTGCTAAAAGCAAACAGCGTCAGAACATCTATGTCATACTTTTCACTGGCATCCAGAACATCCCTAACACGCTCAACCCCCATTTCGTGCCCAGCTGTACCTGAAAGTCCGCGCTGTTTCGCCCAGCGATTATTGCCATCCATAATAATCGCCACATGACGCAATGGATGTGTAACGGAAGAAGTGTCTGTCGGTGTCGTCGTCAAGGAAATAAAATCTCTAAAAAATGGACTAAATTTCCATCAAGTCGACTTCTTTGGCGGACAACGCCTCATCAACCTGTTTGATATATTTATCAGTAATTTTTTGAACATCATCCTGTGCACGACGTTCATCATCTTCTGTTATTTCTTTATCTTTCAGTAATTCTTTGACATCGGAAAGAATATCACGACGGATGTTACGTATAGAGATCCGAGCATTTTCTGCTTCCGACCGAGCTTTCTTAATAAACCCTTTGCGCGTTTCCTCTGTCAGTTGAGGCATAGGAATACGAACAAGCTCTCCGGTCGTCGAGGGGTTAAGCCCCAAATCTGACTTAAGAATGGCTTTCTCAACCTCTGGCACTAGGTTTTTTTCCCAAACAGAGACAGACAATGTCCGAGCATCCAGCACAGTGACGTTACCCACCTGCCCCAATGGAGTATCAACCCCATAGTAAGAAACCGTTATACCATCCAACAAACTGGGGTGGGCCCTGCCAGTACGAATTTTATTAAAGGCATTAGACAGAGCACCGACACTCTTTTCCATGCGTTCACCGGCATCTTGCTTCAAATCATTTATCATTTCGGTTTTCCTCAATCAGTGTTCCTTCTTCCCCACCCACAACAATATTGAGAAGAGCCCCAGGCTTGGACATACGGAATACTCGAAGCGGCATATCCTGTTCACGACAGAGGCAAATTGCCGTTAAATCCATCACCCCAAGCCTTTTTTCCAACGCTTCATCATAGGTCAGGTGAGAATACATTGTAGCATTGGGATCTTTCATTGGATCAGCAGAATAAACACCATCCACCTTGGTCGCTTTTAACACTATTTCCGCATCAATTTCGATCCCTCTTAAACAGGCTGCAGAATCAGTAGTAAAAAAGGGGTTTCCCGTTCCCGCGGAAAATATAACAACGTCACCACCATCAAGATAACGTGTTGCTCTACGACGATCGTAAGGTTCCATTACACCGCTCATAGGGATGGCAGACATAACCTGAGCAGAAATATTATTTCGATCAAGGGCATCTCTCATGGCCAAACCATTCATCATCGTTGCCAGCATACCCATATGGTCACCGGTCACACGCTCCATCCCGGCAGCGTTAAGTGCCGCCCCGCGGAACAAGTTGCCTCCACCAATAACAAGCCCAACCTGAACGCCAATACCAACCAACTGGCCTATCTCAAGTGCCATGCGATCAAGTACTTTAGGGTCAATACCAAAGGCTTCATCTCCCATCAATTCTTCACCACTCAACTTGAGTAGTATGCGCTTGTATTTTTTATCTCGAGAGGCCGGCATATTTTTTCTCCAAGGCTGTATATTTTCTTGGTCTATCATTTTTCTTTATGCTGTTGTACTTAACACGACTCGCATTCATTTAATCTTTCAATACAAAATTTACCCTAGACATAAAATAATGGGGACCTAAGTCCCCGTTATTTATCAGCTAGCTGCGCCAACTTGGGCTGCCACTTCTGCGGCAAAATCAACTTCCTCTTTCTCTATCCCTTCGCCAACCTCAAACCGAGTGAACGACTGAATCTCTGCTCCCGCATCCTTTGCCAACTTGCCCACTTTAATATCCGGGTCTTTAATAAAGGGCTGATTAACCAAACTAGACTCAGAAAGAAACTTATTGATACGGCCAGAAATCATCTTCTCAATAATTTCTTCAGGTTTACCACTCTCGCGTGCCTGAGCAACAAAAATTTCTTTCTCTTTTGCGACGACCTCTTCAGGCATATCTTCTGGCTTCACCACTTGTGGATTAACGGCTGCCACATGCATAGCTACATCTTTAGCAACACCACTCTCACCACCCGACAGAGCAACCAAAACACTGATACGATTATTACTGTGGACATAAGTACCAACCATCGGCGCCTCAACCACTTCAACCCGACGAATATTGACATTCTCACCAATTTTCTGAACCAAAGCCTGACGGGCATCTTCCATACTCGCTGCCAATGCAGCGGTATCAGTTTGCTTTTCAGCAAAAGCTTTATCAAGCACTTGGCCAACAAAGGCTAAAAAACCTTCATCACGTGCCACAAAGTCTGTTTCACTGTTGATTTCGATCATCACTCCGTAGCTATTATCATCAGCAACTTTCGCGGCAACAACCCCTTCGGCTGCAATGCGACCTGCTTTTTTAGCGGCTTTCATACCACTAGACTTACGCAGATCATCAATCGCTTTTTCAATATCACCACCGGCTTCAACCAGTGCTTTCTTACACTCCATCATGCCGAGGCCTGTGCGCTCACGCAGATCTTTAACCATAGACGCAGAAAATGCTGCCATTTGTCTATTCCTCTTAATCTTTCTATATTGGGTAGGTTGGAAAAAAAGGGGGCTATGCCCCCTTCTTTACTTACGACAAAGCTGAGCTACCTATTATTCAGCTGCCGCTTCTGCTTCAGGCTTATCATTAGCCTCTGTCACTTCAACAAATTCGTCTTTGCTTGTATCGGTACTGGAATCAGATCTTCCCTCAAGAATCGCATCTGCAATCGCTGTGGCATACAACTTAATGGCACGGATTGCATCGTCATTACCAGGGATGACGTAATCAACACCATCAGGATTACTGTTAGTATCAACAACACCAATAACGGGAATACCCAGTTTATTCGCCTCCTGAATAGCAATACGTTCGTGATCCACATCGACCACAAACAACATATCAGGAAGACCACCCATATCCTTGATACCACCGATAGAACTCTCAAGCTTCGTCATCAACCGAGTCCTCATTAAGGCCTCTTTCTTGGTCAACTTCTCAAAGGTCCCATCTTGACTTTGTGTTTCAAGCTCACGATAGCGACGAATAGATGCTCGAATCGTTTTATAGTTGGTCAGCATACCACCCAACCAGCGGTGGCTCACATAAGGCATGCCAGAACGCTGAGCTTGTTCAATGATAACTTTCTGTGCGGCACGTTTGGTACCAACCATCAGCACCTTATTACCGTTGGCGCCAACCTGACGAACGATTTCTAAAGCTTCATTGAACGCTGGAACAGTGTATTCCAGATTCAAAATATGAATTTTGTTACGGGCCCCAAAAATGAATTTATCCATTTTAGGATTCCAAAAGCGGGTCTGGTGGCCAAAGTGAACACCAGCCTGCAACATGTCACGCATGCTTACGGCTGTCATAATAATTCCTTAAGTTAGGGTTAAACCTCCACATATCCCACCAGTCAACCCACCAAAGTAGGCACCCAGACAAGTGTGTCGATATGTGTGTGTCGTTAGTTTTCAAATAGCTCCGAGCACATGACTCCAAAGCGGTGCGCTTTATACCATAAATCATACCCCTATAGAAGAGAGAAAAACCCAAACCACTACAGATCAACAGCAACTCGTTACAATCTATAACAACAATCCGTTACAATACTCGGCTTTACGAATATCCTTGGAATAAATCTATGGCTGTCAATATCAAAACTGCCGCCCAATTAGAAAAAATGCGCATAGCGGGCAGGCTTGCAGCAGAAGTTCTTGAAATGATAGAACCCCTTGTTGTTGCGGGCGTAACAACGGCGAAGCTGGACCAAATCTGTCATGATTATATCGTTAATGTACAGCAGGCTATTCCTGCACCGCTCAATTATCGAGGCTTCCCCAAGTCTATCTGCTCTTCGATCAATCAGGTTGTTTGTCACGGTATACCCTCTGAGAAAAAAGTCTTAAAAAATGGTGATATTGTCAATTTGGATATTACCGTCATCAAAGATGGCTATTTTGGCGACACCAGCAAAATGTTTTGCGTGGGCCAGGTCGCAGACCACGCCAAACGCCTCATCCAGGTCACTCAAGAAAGTTTGTATAAAGCGATTAAGCTCGTCAAACCTGGTGCCCGCCTTGGCGATATTGGCCACGTTATTCAGCAGCATGCCGAAAACAATTACTACAGCGTGGTCAGGGATTACTGCGGCCATGGTATCGGTACAGAATTTCATCAGGAACCCCAAGTTCTTCACTTCGGCCGTCCGGATACGGGATTGGTATTGAAGCAAGGCATGACATTTACGATTGAACCTATGCTCAACGCGGGTAAACACCACACTAAATTAAAAAAAGATGGTTGGACCGTAGAAACTCGCGACGGCAGATTATCAGCGCAATGGGAGCACACCCTAGCCGTCACCTCCACCGGTGTTGAAGTGCTTACCGCTCGCAAGGAAGAAGACTTTTAATGACCGAGTTAAATCTAAGCACAGCGAAACCACTGCTTTTCTTTGACGAACGACGATTTCTTCAAGACCTCACCACAAACAACCCAATCAAGGTTTTTAAAAATGCCATCGAGGCAGCAAATACCCATTTAAACTCACGATTCCACGAAGGAGAACAAACATGGAACTTGCTTGTTGAGCGTGCATTTTTTATGGATTTAATGCTTCGACATGCATGGAATCAATTTGAATGGGATAAAGGTATAGCGCTTTTAGCTGTCGGAGGTTACGGAAGAGGCGAACTCCACCCCCAGTCAGACATTGACCTGATGTTATTAATTCGCCGTGGAAGCCCCCGCCGTTATCAACAGCGTATAGAAGGCTTTCTCACCTTCCTGTGGGACATTCAGCTTACCATTGGGCACAGCGTACGCTCTCTATCACAGTGTGTAGATGAGGCGAGAAATGATATTACAGTCGCCACCAACCTCATGGAAACTCGAACCATATGGGGAGACGATAAACTTCGACTCTCCATGTTGAAAAAAACGGGGCCCCGTAAGATATGGTCATCCAAAGACTTTTTCCGCGCGAAGTGGGATGAACAAATAGACCGTCACGAAAAACACGGCAATACAGAATACAACCTCGAACCTAACGTCAAAGAAGCACCAGGTGGGCTGCGTGACATTCAGATGATCAATTGGGTTGCCAAACGACATTTCAATGTAGAGTCACTAGAAGAATTAGTCGGCAATGATTTCCTCACACCCGAAGAATACCTCCAACTTAAACGGGGCGAAGCCTTTCTCTGGAAAGTGCGCTACTGCTTACACCTCATCGCTGAACGCCCTGAGGATCGATTGCAATTTGATTACCAACGCAAAATAGCCACCATGTTTGGCTATCATGATAGTGGCGAGCGATTAGGCGTCGAACAATTCATGCAGCATTACTACCAAGTGGTATTGTCTATGCGTGAATTAAACGATGTCATGCTTCAATATCTTGATGAGGTTATTCTTTGTAAAGATAAAGCCAAGAAAACCTTTGAGCTCAATGAGCGCTTTCAAGTAAGAGATGCACATATTGAAACAGCGGGAGAATACATTTTTGCAAAGCACCCCTCTGCCCTGCTAGAAATTTTCTGTTTACTCGGTGAAAACGAGAACCTTCAAGGAATCCGAGCTGCCACCATTCGACAAATTCGTCAACACCGAAAATTAATTGATGACGCGTTCCGCAATGATCCACAGAATAAGGCGCTTTTTTTACGTTTGTTACGCTGTCCTTACAAAATGAGCACGCAGCTGCAACGAATGACTCGCTATGGAATACTAGGTCGATATCTTCCTGAATTTGGCAAAATTATTGGGCAGACACAACATGATCTTTTTCATCGCTACCCCGTGGATGCTCATACTCTTCAGTTAATTAAAAACATGCGCTTGTTTGATCGGCCGGAGGTTGCCAAGGAATTCCCTGTTTTCTCCCATGTGTACAAAAGCCTGCCCAAACCTGAACTAGCCTTTATCGCCGGGCTCTATCATGACGTCGGCAAAGGTAGGGGTGGTGATCACTCTGTTTTAGGCGCAGTGGATGCTGCTGATTTTTGTATACGTCACGGCTTACCTGAAGAAGAAGTACAACTTGTTTCGTGGCTGGTAGAAAACCACCTATTAATGTCTAGCACCTCTCAACGAACTGACATTTCAGATCCAGACGTTATCTACAAATTTGCCAAATTAATCGGCAACCAAATGCAACTCGACTACCTGCTTGTTCTTACCATTGCAGATATTACTGCCACTAACCCAACACTTTGGAATAGCTGGAAAGCATCACTCATGCGCCAGCTTTATACTGAAACCAGAATAGCCTTACGACGCGGGCTTGAAAATCCTGCCAGTCGTGATGGCTGGGTAAGAAACACTAAAAACGCCGCGATAGAAAAACTTGCAGAAAACAATATCAGCAGCCAACAAGCCCAACAGATATGGGGCAATCTAGATGATGAATTCTTTCTTCGTGAAAATGCCGACGATATTACCAGATATACCAACGCTATCGCCTCGCAGGGCAATTCAATCGAGCCGGTTATACTGATTAAAGATGCAGGGGTAGAAGTTCCCGTTGCAACCCAGATCTTTATCCATACCAAGGGGCTAAATAATGTGTTCCCGATTACCGCAGCGACACTTTGCCACCTACAACTGACCATTCTCGATGCAAGCCTTCACAGGGACACCCAAGAGAACACTTTTGATACCTTTTATGTTGTCAATGAAAATGACGAACCCTTTGGTCATGACACCAAAATGCTCTCTCGTATTCAGGATACGCTGTCTGATGCTCTGAAGAACCCCACAGAATTTACCCTTAAGGCACAGCGGAGAACACCCCGGCACCTTAAACACTTCACCATGAAAACAATTGCCAGTATCAGTAATGATATTGATAAAAGTGTCACTATCCTCGAGGTTATTACACCCGACCGTCCCGCCCTGCTAGCGCATTTAGGACGGATTTTCGTCCAATTTAAACTGCGCCTCCTTAGTGCAAAAATTTCTACTCTCGGTGAGCGTGTTGAAGATATTTTTCATCTTGTGAACATGGACTACCAACCACTGAGTGACCCAGATTTTTGTAAACAATTGAGTGATGCTATTTGTAGTGAGCTCGATGCCCGCAACAAAGAAGATATTGAAGGCGAACCTCTTCAAAAAATGAAGTTGTGGCAGTAAATCTGACTATCACAGACAGCTTCATACAATAATAAAGCGACAACTAACGACGCAGACTAATGAATACTGACCTCGACAAATTACACCCCTACCCCTTTGAGAAACTCACAGCACTCAAGTTGGGGATTAATCCCCCAACAGAATTGACACACATTCCCCTATCAATTGGGGAACCAAAGCATTCATCTCCTCATTTTGTAACGGAAGCACTCACAGCCTCATTGGCTATGCTCTCAGCGTACCCACTAACAAAAGGTACGCCAGAATTCAGGCAAGCTGTATCCAACTGGCTGACAACACGTTTTCAGCTACAAACACTAGACCCAGAAACCCAAGTGCTGCCGGTTAATGGCACCCGTGAAGCACTGTTTGCTTTTGCTCAGGCCGTTGTTGATCGGCCAACTGTTAACTCACCAAACGATGCCTTTGTTCTAAGCCCAAACCCCTTTTACCAAATTTACGAAGGTGCTGCCCTACTATCCGGTGCAAAACCTTATTTTCTCAACTGCCTAGCGGACACCCATTTTTTGCCCAATTTCGACTCTGTCCCCTCCGAAGTTTGGGAACAGTGCCAGCTCATCTATATCTGTACTCCCGGCAACCCAACGGGAGCAGTTCTTGATATCGCAACCTTACAAAAGTTAATCAAACTGGCCGATCAATACGATTTTGTCATTGCCAGCGATGAGTGTTACTCGGAAATATACGGCAACGAAGATAACCCTCCACCCGGGTTACTGGAAGCCTGTGAGAAAATGCAACGCCGTAACTACCAACGCTGCGTGGTATTCCACAGTCTTTCCAAACGATCAAACCTTCCGGGTCTCAGATCTGGATTTGTTGCTGGCGATGCAGAAATACTAAAGTCATTTTTACGTTATCGCACTTACCATGGATCAGCGATGCCAGTCACCACTCAACTAGCGAGTATCGCTGCCTGGAACGATGAGGAACATGTAAAAGACAATCGAGACAAATACCGCCAGAAGTTTAAAATTTTCCAACAAATCCTGGGCGAAGTTTTACCTCTGACAATGCCTGATGCTGGTTTTTACTTGTGGGCTAATATCCTGCCCGCCAACAAAGGTAACGAAGAAATTTTTGCTCGAGAACTGTTTGCCCAGCAAAATGTAACTGTGTTGCCCGGTAGCTACCTAGGACGCTCGGCTAATGGTATTAACCCAGGTCACAACTATGTGAGAATGGCTCTGGTAGCACCGCTCGATGAATGTAGAGAGGCCGCGGAAAGAATCAAACAGTTTGTTCTGTCATCCGAATAAAGCCTCGCTAGGGACCAAGCCTCACCATGTTAAAAAAGCAACGGATAGCCTTCATCTTAAACAAGCTAAATGAGCTCTATCCGTCTCCACCTATTCCCCTAGCCCACAAGGACAACTATACCTTGCTTGTCGCCGTACTCCTTTCGGCACAATGCACAGATGAACGAGTTAATCAGGTGACTCCGGCACTATTTGATCAGGCTGACAATCCGAAGGACATGTGCAATGTACCTGTGGAAACTATCTATGACATTATTCGCCCCTGTGGATTAGCACCACAAAAATCAAAAGCCATTGCCAAGCTTTCACATATCTTAGTCGATGAATATCAAGGGGAAGTGCCTGAAGATATCGAAGCCTTGGAAAAGCTGCCCGGTGTGGGACACAAAACAGCCAGTGTTGTGATGTCTCAAGGTTTTGGGCAGCCCGCGTTTCCCGTCGACACCCATATCCACCGTCTAGCACAGCGCTGGGGATTAACAAACGGTAAAAATGTCGTTCAAACTGAAAAAGACTTAAAACGACTTTTTCCAAAAGAATCATGGAACGCCCTACACCTGCAATTCATCTATTACGGTCGTGAATATTGCTCAGCCCGCGGTTGTGATGGCAGAGTTTGTGAGATTTGTACCTCTTGTTACCCTCATCGTAAAAAACCTCTAAAAACTCAAAAAGCCTGAGTCACGTATTCGCTTATCAATTCACCGTAACATCACCTTATCTATCTATTATTTTTCGGATAATCATAATAGGCAATATCAGCCATTCCCGCTCCCAACTGATTCCAGCAGGAAATATTTAACTTAAGTACAACCACACCGCATGTGAATATTTTCTCGATGTTAGACAATGTGAGAAAGTTCACCAAATCCGTGATTGCTGGGTTATGACAAACTAATCCGATCGCATCCTCATGACGGTCTAATAATTTTATCCAACCCAATAATTCTTCATAGTTGAAGGTATAAAGTGACGGCGTAATTTTTATTGTCGCCCGGGATAACCCTAACGCCTCAGTAACTAACATAGCCGTCTCCGTGGCACGTGCAGCAGGACTGCTATAAATGTCGGTGGGTACAACCTTTTTTAATAAAAGCCGCTCTCCCATTGTTTCTGAATTACTCTGACCCCGTCTATTTAATGGGCGATCGAGATCCTGAAGACTAGAATCTTTCCAACTTGATTTTCCATGGCGTATCAAGATTAGGGTTTTCATGGCTGTCTCTCGTGATTGCTCGGCACAATTTTGCTATGCTGGCTATGCTGTCTGTTGTTGTTTGATTTGTGGTTACCGTCTGACTTACTGGTACTTACCTAGCTTGTTTATGCCTAGTTTATTACTATGCGGTCAACTCAGAGTAACCCCTAACAGTCGTTCTATAATGGCAATGCTATACCTAGAAACGCCCCCCTACTCTTAACCCAAAATCATGACAAAAATATGAAGAAGATCACGTTATACGGTATAAAAAACTGCGACACGGTAAAAAAAGCACGCCAGTGGCTGGATGAACATAATGTTCAATACCAATTTCATGATGTTCGGACCGATGGGTTAAATCAGGATACGTTGGGAAAGTGGCTTCAAGCGGCGGGCTGGGAAACGGTTCTCAATAAACGGGGAACCACATGGAGAAAGTTAGAGTTAAAAACCCAACAACAGGTTAATGAGCATAATGTCTCACAATTGTTGTTAGAACAGCCGGCAATGATTAAGCGACCCGTACTAGATGTCGATGGAACGATCACCGTTGGCTTTAAGGCTGACGACTACGACGCTTTTTTCAAGTCGTAATACGATATTAGTTCCGTAACTTACCGATTCGAGTTAGCGGTATCACTCACACTACTATTATTTGGAGATAAACCAGAAAATGACCGCACTCTTTAGTTTTGGACTGGGCATCGGCACCCAGAATAACAACAGCGAATGGCTGGAAGTTTTCTATCCACAACCGCAACTGAATCCCAATGAAACAGTCACCAGTGTTTTGGCATCAACACTAGACTATAACGGTGGCAATCAAGCTATAACACTGGATACCGTGGCATTAACAAAACTGGCAGAAGCGTTCACTGACGTCGGCGAAAAAAATCTTGCCGCCATCGCCGATCAATTCAAACATAGCGACAAACCTGCTGTCATCACTCTTTTGGAAACTGATGATGCTCCTGCCACCGTTCCTGAAGGCTATTTAAAACTTCACTTGTTATCTCACCGAATGGTTAAACCCAACCATATAAACCTCACCGGTTTGTTTGGAGTACTACCAAATGTTGCCTGGACCAGTGAAGGAGCCATTGATATTAATGAGCTTGCTGAACGTCAATTACGTGCTCGATTGAACAAGCGTAATTTGTCAGTAGACAGTATAGATAAATTTCCCAAAATGGTGGATTACGTGGTACCTGCTGGAGTACGTATTGCCGATACCGCAAGAGTACGACTTGGGGCCTACATTGGCGAAGGTACAACCATCATGCACGAAGGATTTGTCAACTTTAATGCTGGCACAGAAGGTACCAGTATGATTGAGGGGCGTATTTCACAGGGTGTCTTCGTAAAATCCGGATCTGACTTGGGTGGTGGCAGCTCCACCATGGGAACACTCTCTGGCGGCGGCAATATCATTATTACCGTAGGCAACCAATGCTTGCTTGGAGCCAATGCCGGACTAGGGATTCCTCTGGGAGATCGCTGTACCGTTGAAGCTGGCCTCTATATCACAGCAGGTACAAAAGTCACCCTGCTGGATGATCATGGCAAAGTCGCAGGACAAGCCAAAGCGCGCGACCTAGCCAGCAAAGATGATTTGCTGTTTAGACGCAATTCCACAACTGGTGCGGTGGAATGTCTCACCAACAAATCTGCCGTAGAATTAAACGAAGCATTACATGCTTCGAACTAAACACTCGCTCTAATGCTCTATCTTCAAAAAAGCCCTGACAATCGTTGGGGCTTTTTTATTTCCATCCACCTCAAATAGTTTTGAACGATAAACAATATGCTGAATATCTATGGGGAAGCAGTTCGACCATACCAATGAAAACACACTAACATGATCAATCCACTAATCGTTCTCGGCTGTAGCTAACCAAACCATACCTCGCTAAACTTACGACCTATTATTGGTATAAGTGACTAATTACTAAATCACTTAGGCGTAAGTTTTTAAGGCGTAAGTTAATGTCCCCTCTTTCTTCATCACTTCCATCGACACTGTCACCAACTCTGGAATTAACCTGTGAACTCATTAGACGTGAATCAGTAACCCCTGAGGATGCCGGTTGTCAGCAATTGATGATAGACCGCCTTAAAGCCATCGGCTTTCAGATTACCCACCTTCCGTATGGTGATGTGGAAAACTTTTGGGCCGTTCATGGAGAAACGGGGCCTACGCTTTGTTTGGCAGGCCACACCGATGTAGTCCCTACTGGCGATACTCACAACTGGCAACACCCACCCTTTGAACCCACGATCGAAGGAGACTTAATTTACGGTCGCGGTGCTGCTGACATGAAAGGTTCTCTGGCAGCAATGATTACGGCTGTAGAGAACTTTATATCAGACCACCCAGACCACTCTGGACGAATCGCTTTCCTCATCACCAGTGACGAAGAAGGCATCGCCATCAACGGCACAGTCAAAGTAGTAGATTGGCTACTTGAACGAAACGAAATACCTGAATGGTGTTTAGTCGGAGAACCTTCCAGCACCAAAACTGTGGGAGATGTGATCAAAAATGGTCGCAGAGGGTCCCTCGGCGGAGAACTAATTGTCAAAGGTATTCAGGGCCATGTTGCCTATCCCCAGCTGGCAGACAACCCCATTCATAACATAGCCCCGGCACTCACTGAGCTATCGACAGAACACTGGGATCAGGGCAATGAATTTTTTCCTGCCACCAGCTTTCAGATCTCCAATATTCAAAGCGGCACTGGTGCCACCAATGTTATTCCTGGTGAGGCCAGAGTTCTATTTAACTTCCGTTTTTCTACGGAGGTGACGGATCAGGAACTTAAAACTCGAACAGAAGCCATTCTAAACAAGCACAAATTAAACTATCAATTAACTTGGAATCTTAGCGGCGTACCCTTCCTGACAGCAGAAGGTGCTCTTGTTGAAGCCACGATAGAAAGTATCCGGGAAGTGACCGGAACCAAGACTCAGCTCTCGACTGCAGGTGGCACATCTGACGGACGATTTATTGCCCCCCATGGGTGCCAGGTGATAGAACTCGGCCCGGTCAACGCAACCATTCATAAGATTGATGAATGTGCGAGTATCACAGATATCGACGGCTTAAGCGAAATCTATCAAAAGATAATGGAAAAGCTGTTTACCTAATCAAGTCAATTCAGTCAAACCGATATAGATTTTTGCAAGAACATTTTGTAGGGTACCCGCTTCTCAAAATTGGTACCCTACCATGACGTATTTGAAACTGTTTATTGTCCTTATAACCGCCCTTAATTCACTGGCCATATCTGCAGGCCAAGTGACGCTAAAAAACGGTGATATGATTCATGGTGAATTACAGGCTATGCATAAAAACAGTATTACTTGGTTGTCTGATGTCTTTGGGGTAATCACTATCCCTAAAGAAAAAATTACTCAACTCAACTCTTCAACACTCCTGCCTTTTTCATCTGACACTTTGCCCCACACAGCATTCAATACGACCACGGCTAATGGCGGACAACATAACCAAGAAGCCATCAATCATTGCTCCCTCAATGTAGAAGATAGTGTTTCTGCCCTATGTGATTCCGGAAAATTGAATCACCTATCACTGGATAAAATGGTCACCATTAAGCTGGCACCTGAACCACCGCCATTTAAAGGTGAGATAAAGTTTGGCTTCAACCAAAAATCGGGGAATACGGACAGTGAAGAACTCGATGTAGCTGTATCAGCTCAATGGCACCAACAGGCATTCCGCCATGAAGTAGACTTCATTGCAGAATCAGATAGTGCAGAAGGTGATACCGTAGATGAACAATACGACGCCCGTTACCAGCTCAACTATGATTTCGATAAACACTGGTTCAGCTATGGTCGAGTAAAGTACGAAAAAAATCGTTTCAGTGCCATCGAGGAACAACTCCAGGCAGGCATGGGCTTAGGTCATAAATTAACTCTGAACAATCAGCTACTAATTAATGCTCAGTTAGGTGCGACTTTTCTATCGACGCAACGCCCAGGTAATGACTCAAGTAGCGGCTCAAACAATAAGGATGTCGCCGGTCGTTGGGCCCTAAAACTTGACTGGCCCCTTCCATCCAGTGAACTAACGCTCTTTCATCGTCATGAACTGTTATGGTTGATAGATGAAATGGATAATACCCAATTAGAAACTAGTACTGGTATCAAGATACCGTTACTTGGTGGAATTTTTAGTGAGGTACGTTATGACATGGACTATGTGAGTGAACCCGCCAGTGAACAAAAGCATGCGGATCACGAATGGGTGATTTCTGTCGGTTATAACTGGTAATAACTCATACCTGATAAACAGTTGAAGTAACGTCCTTAGGGCTCAAATCATTAACCGGGTAACTTTTTAATCGGGTAAATATCAAATCGGGTCGATTTCCCCTTTAAAGAATACCCCGGTTTTTGCTCTGCCAAAAAAGGAGCATGAACCGGCCGTTTAACCACCACCCGATATGTTACTTTTTTCAGTGCCAAAGGAAGGAGGTCTGAACCATCATCATCCGCGCCCACTAGCTGATGAAACAACTGCATTTCCTTTTTTACTTTGCTCGATTTTTCACGTGCAGGAAACATCGGGTCTACATAAATGACATCTGGATATCTTTCATCCGAGTTGGACTGCTCTTCCAGCTGACTTAGGTAAGTACATGCATCTAGGCCTACGGAAGATATCCGGCTCAACACCCCTGCGAGATCCGCCACCTCATCCATGGATGATTGGTTCAAGACACCTTCTCTCGCTCTGGAAAGGCCATCTTCAAGCAAGGCAAAAACAATGGGGTTACGTTCTAACATTACCACCGACGCACCCAACGATGCCAAAACAAAACCATCGCGCCCCAGTCCAGCAGTCAGGTCTAAAACCTGGGGTTTAAACCCTTTGTGATGAAGCCCTACAGCTTTGGCAATATCCTGTCCCTTTCCGCCACCGTACAAACGACGATGCTGCGTTGCTCCACCCAAAAAATCACAACGCACCGGACCTGGAGCTTTTCTCCCTAGCTGCAGGAGCGACAAACCGAGATCATCAACAACCAGAGCCAAGCCCTCATTAATATCTTTTGTTTGGTCAAATGCAAAAACAGGTAATTTCAACTCAAGTGAAAGCAGCTCGGCCCGACATTCATAACCGGGCCGAGGCGCAATACATGTTGTTTTAGAGAGTTTATTACTGAGTCGGGACAAGCTCTAGCTCCACCCTACGATTGGCTTGACGGCCATAATCTGTATCGTTACTGGCAATGGCATAACGCTCCCCATAGCCCGTGGTCCATACCCGGCCACTCATAATGCCTTGGCTAATCAACAATTGACCAACACTACTGGCACGCCTTTCACTCAATGTTTGGTTGTATTCAGCACTACCGGTAGAATCCGTATGGCCGGCAATTCTAATATTGGTTTTCTTAAATTCTTTTAACACAACAGCAACAGATTCAAGCGTACTGTAGAACTCAGGACGCACTTCGTGTCGGTCAACACCAAAGGTAATACTGCTTGGCATAACCAGACGGATGTTGTTTCCCTCACGAACTACCCTGACACCGGTTCCTTCAAGTTTGGCTCTCAACGCTGCTTCTTGGCGGTCCATATAATAACCAACACTTCCGCCTACAGCGGCACCTGCAACAGCTCCAGTTAGAGCGCCTTTTCCTCGGTCCTCATCGCTGGCTGTTGCTACACCTATAAGCGCGCCCGTCACAGCACCTATCCCAGCCCCTTTTGTTGTATTGCTGGTTTTCTGTTGTCCGGTGTAGGGATCTATTGAAGTACATGCAGCCAACCCAACGACCACGGTTACTATTAGTAGGAGCTTCTTCATCGTCTATCCTCTTAAATGAACACTATAATAATATTAGGGGTTCTTCTATGATCCACGCTGTTAGTCAAAATGACTAGTGAATCATGCCAACAAGCAAAGTTAGAAATAAGTAGCCCCACAAACAAACACGGTCTTGTTGTTATTCTGGTAAAAGCAACAAGCTTTTAAAACCGTTTTTTTCACACTTTAAGCATTAAAGGTCTGCCGTCTTATGAAAAACTTTCTATACAAGTTACTTTTACCCCTTGTTAGCATTGTTATCATTGGCTGCGAAGGCTACACCTATACACTAAATGAACAACCTGTCTTTAGTTCAGAAAAGTTATTTTCAAATTTCAACATAACTGACACCGCTCTTAAATCTTGTGTTGATCAAGCCATCTTCGACCAAAAAGCCATCCGAGCTAACCAGCTAACCCACCTCAACTGTTCCAATGCGGGTATATCCAAACTCTCCGGACTAGAAACCTTCACCGGACTTACTCACGTCAATCTCAACGAAAATGTCCTTGTTGAAATCAAACCATTACTTTTCCTTTCTCAATTACAGGTCGTTACTCTTGAGGCCAACCATCACCTCCTATGTAGCGATGGAGAGCAATTACGTACTCAAATGAGCGGATCTATCAAACTACCCATCCATTGTTTAAGATAAACGAAACACAGCATATTTGGTTGACAAATTATTTTCTCTGGGGCCATAAAGTTACCCACAAATTCTGTGGATAACTTTGTGCATTACTTTCATAAAACTCGATACAGTCCACTCGGTTGGGCAGTATAGACAAATTGACTATTTTTTGATCAACACAAAAAACTGTTTATAATCATATAGTTAACAAATACAAAATCATAAATCAATGACTTAGGAGCTATTTCAAATATTTCCATAAACTTATCGATGTAATTGTGGAAAACCTAACGTGACAGAAAACTTATATTGGTTAATACGTCGTCTTTGTTCCCCATATAGGAATAAAAAAAACGAGCCTAATTCTCAATCGTTTATGGAGATAAGTTTGGCTCAGCGTATTTCATCATGGAGAAGCTCTATCCACGAGAAGCCTTCTTCCTGACAGGCATAATGGATCACTGGCAACTGACCCTCTATTGCCGAGATGACATCTTTTACCAGATCTAGACTATTATTTTGTTGACTGATATGACCAATGACCAAGTGCTGTAGTTGTTCAAGATCAATATTTTGTAACAAATGAAGGGTTTGTTGATTATTCAAATGCCCCCAAGCACCACCTACGCGATGCTTTAAAGAAGGAGGGTAAGAACCGTCAGCCAACATATCTACATCATGGTTGGATTCAACCAATAGGCCATCACATTGACGATAGTTCTCTAAAACATGAGGAGTAATACTCCCAAGATCGGTAAGAACCCCCAATGTTAAACCTTCCCCACGAACAACATATTGGACAGGCTCTCGGGCATCATGTGCAACAGCTACAGCCTTTAACTCTAACTCACCAATAGCAAACACTGAATCTGAGTCAACGAGCGTTAGATCAACCTGAGAGTGATCGTTCAAGACCTTGCTTGTTCCTACTGTCATCATGACAGGCAAATTGTGCTTTTTTGCAAGAGGCAGGACACCGCGAATATGATCGGCATGCTCGTGAGTGACAACAATCGCTGCTAGATCTCTGCCCTCGAGCCCCACACGTAAAAGTCGCTTCTCTGCTTCTTTAGCAGAAAAGCCACAATCAATGAGAACTCGCGTGTCGCCACAGTGAACGACAGTGGCATTACCTTTACTACCACTGCCTAAAGAGGTAAAACGCATAAATCAGGAAAGATTACCGCGTATGATTTTTAACAATTTAATGGTCAATAGCTTTTCAAGAACATTATTTTGTCGATCCGTTATGCGAACCTCAACATCGTCCTTTCCCTGAATCACTGATACCTGATACTCAATAGCTTTTAATTCTTTTGAATCTTTGCTTCCCAGAAAGGATGAAAGCAAACCAAACAAGGTGTCATCATCAGCAACGATAGGCGTATCATTAAATTCGACCCAGATTGTTCCCGCAGAATGGTTTTTGTCAACCACCGAAAACCCACCCAAAGATAGGGAATGCAATACGGAAGCCCAAGCACGATCGTGGCTCAAGCTCATAGCAATGTAGGGTATTGCCTCCGCAGGTATCACCACTTCAACCTTTGAGTCACCACCAATATTCTGAGCCAACAAAGAAACACTGCCACTGTTGATATCCGTAGCTAAAGCATTAGCCACGATATCAGTAAACTCTTTCTCCCTTGGGTCACTCATAGAGGTTTCTGGCCAATCACCAGCAGAATTTTCTTTGCCAGCGGTCATCTGCATTTGAACCAATCTGACTTCTGTACTTTTTATTCCTAACCCGGGAGTAATAGTAAAACGAAATCTGTGGCTATTGTTTACGTCATCCTTAAACTGCAGCCAGCCGGTTTCTAACAAACCACTTGGGGCATCTGCTCTCACAGTGGGCACCCCGCTTCTCGTCAAAACATTACGTAGCCGCGGCCACACTTCTGCGGGAGGCTTGTTAATCGCAATCCAACGGTCCCCAGAGAAAGACTGAATATTCACCGTTTGCTCGAACAGACTTTCCGAAAGTGGTTGAGGTCGGGGAACATTAAAAGACGTCACTGTCGTACCAGAAATGGGGATATCCGGGATCACATACAATTCACCCACAGCAGAATTATCCTTCCCCTCAGGAACCACCATGGGAGGCAACGCCTCAGAGTACAGGTAATCATTACCTCGGTTACGAATCTGTGAATTACCACAACCAACAACAGACATCATTGTTGCAATCGCCACCATCAGCTTTATCTTCGACATCATTCGTCGTACTCCGAGTTTTTTTATCGTGCTATTTGCTTTCTTATTAATTTAAAAGCCCAGCCGACTTCAATGCTTTGGTGACTGGGGCATGAAAATTGGGCGATAACTGAGTGAGAGGCAGACGGATCGCATGTTGCATCAATCCCATTTTCGCCACAGCCCATTTTACCGGGATGGGATTAGATTCAACGAACATAATTTCATGAACAGGGCTAAGCCGTGCATTTATCTCGCGAGCCTCGTCTGCCGCACCAGCCAAACCCAAGCGACACATCTCAGCCATTAATTGAGGAGCAACATTCGCCGTCACCGAAATATCACCATGGCCACCCATTAAAATTAACTCTAACGCCGTGCCATCATCCCCCGAGTAAATAGCAAACCCAGCAGGACATGCGTCTATGAGCTCACGAGCTCGTTCCAAATCACCCGTGGCATCTTTAATACCAACGATGTTTGGAACTTCTGCGAGACGAACCACGGTATCAGTAAGCATGTCACAGGCGGTTCTGCCTGGCACGTTATACAAGATCTGTGGGATATCCACGGCCTCAGCAATGGTTTTATGGTGAAGGTAGAGACCCTCTTGAGTAGGTTTGTTGTAATACGGTGCCACCAGCAAACAAGCATCCGCACCAGCCTGTTGCGCCCGACGCGTCCACTCAATGGCTTCTCGAGTACAGTTTGCACCCGTACCCGCAATCACCGGCACACGCCCAGCTGAGTCTTCAACAATGGCAGCAATGGTCGCCATATGTTCTTGCACATCCAGAGTGGGCGATTCACCCGTAGTCCCCACCGCCACAATAGCATTGGTACCTTGCTCTATATGCCATTCGACCAATCGTTTAAGGCCGTCCCAGTCTACTTCAAGACTGTCAGGAATCATGGGGGTTACTAAAGCAACAATACTGCCGGTGATCATTTAATGCCTCAATGTTTGTATCGGTTTGACTAAAACACGTACCTAAATTTATCAGGACGTTATGGTACTGACCCCAGTCTGGCGGCACAAGCATTTGCTGGTAGTTTTGACCGCCCCTTTATTGGTCACCTGCTTTCTATCATTTCTTCTTGGGATAAGGACGCTGTTCACCCTCTGGACGCGTTTTAAAACGCCGATGAGCCCATAAATACTGGTCGGGCTGCTCAAGAATAAATGCTTCAATTCTACGATTGATCGTTTCCGCATCAGCAACCTCATCACCGGAAGGGAAATTTTCAAGCGGAGCGTGAACGGTGACACGATAACCCTGGTTGTTCGGCAACCGAATATGAGAAAAAGGCAAAATGGCCGCATTGCCCACTTTAGCAAACCGGGCCGTTGCCGTGACTGACGCCGCTGGTACGCCAAAAAAATCGGCAAACACACTTTGCTTGCGACCATAGTCCTGATCCGGCGCATACCAAATAATCCGACCCTGACGTAGTGCCTTGAACATGCCTCGCACATCTTCACGCGGATAAACAACACCCGCTGGATCCCTTACACGCCGCCCTTTGCTTTGTACATAATCATAGACAGCACTTTTGTGTGGGCGGTACATACCGTCAATGGAATGCCTTGCCGATAGTGCAGAAGCACCTACCTCCAGCGTGGTGTAATGAATGGCCATTAATAAAGCACCCCGCCCATTCAGCGCTTCAATATGCTCCATGCCTTCAAGCTGTATATACTTATTTAATCGTTCAGTAGACCACCACCACGCCATGCCCACTTCAAAAAAGCCAATGCCATAACTGGCAAAATTATCACGCAACAATTGTCGACGCTGCACTTCCGACATCTCAGGAAAACAAAGGGCTAAATTTATCTCCGCCACTTGGTAACGATAACCACCCATAAAGTACAAGATGGCACCCAATAGTCGACCCAACCATATCATCACTGGGTAGGGCAACATAACAACCAGCCTCCAACACCCAATACCCAGCCATGTCAGCCAGAAACGGGGGTGTAGATATCTCCACTGGAACTGTTGATTATTATTCATGGGTCGCCCAACAACCTTGCTGATTATAATAGATATATTTAAGAAGGCCGCATTATAAAGGGGATATTGAATAAAAGGGACGGCTATCAGCTTGTGATAACAAAACGGTGGGAGAAATTAGCGCTTAGTAAAATTAACGAGCCAAACCCAATTAGTCTCTTAACAAAGCATCCAGCTGGTCGACGACTTCTGCCCAGACAGAATCCTCTTCCAGTGACTCTTCAAGAAAAGCCTGCTGACTCACAGACCAAAAACTTGCTTTAGCCAAGTAAACATCTGGGTTCAAGGGCTTATGTTGAGCAATAAAATTTTCTACCGCAGACTCAGAGGACGGCAGGCCAAGTTGATCAAACAATGTGTGTAGAGTGTTAGCATTTGTATCCATGCCATATTTATAGGGATAGCGGGACAAAATATCAACTAAAGAAAGCGTCCTCAGTGAAAGTAAATATAATAATCTGAGTTATTGAGCTTATTTTTCAATGAGAACCCACCTCTCCCCACCATATGCCCAATGCTCCTTAATACATTTAAGAACACGCTTGTCTTTTTCGAGTTTTAAAAGGTGTGCCCACAAAGACATTTTGGCCATCCCCAGTAAACTTTCATCAACCTCTCGGTAGACCTCGGGCAATAGAGCGTCAAGACTGCTTTCACCCATTCGCAACAACGCCCGAACCACCTTATCTTCACGCGCTAATCGATGGTGGATAACGGCATCCAAAATCGTTGAAGGACAGGTCAGCAAATTACCATGTCCTGGCGCAATAGACCCTATAGGATAAGAAAGGAGCTTTCTTGTTGAATCGATATATTCTGACATGTCACCGCTGGGGGGGATAATTACCACCGAAGACCCCTGCATAATATGGTCTCCAGAAAACAACATACCCTCTTCCTTCAACAAGAAACAAAACTGATTAGCCACATGACCTGGCGTGTGAATAGCCTCAAGGCTGAATTCATCCGTCTGTAGAATGTCGCCATGCTGTAAGTTTTTAGCTGGTCGAAAAGTTCTATCCTGATGGCCATCATCAGGCATTGCACAGCCGATTAACTCCGCTCCTGTTTTGTCTGCCAAAACTTTGGCTGCTGGCGAATGATCTGGATGTGTATGAGTCACCAATATCCAAGCCAACGAATCACCTACATACTCCAACAATTGTTTAAGGTGTGAGTCAATGATTGGGCCTGGATCAATTAACGCCAATTGCTCCAACCCCACCAAATAACTATTGGTACCTGGGCCAGTCATGGGGTTACTATTAGGTGCGGTAAGACATCGAACCAGAGGAGAAAGTTGTTTCATCACAGCATGTTACAACGAAGGCTTATCATGTTGACCCAAGTTAATTGTAGAGGTAACCCTTTAACCAAAATGCAAAAAAGCCCCGGGCCAAAAACCAAGGGCTTTTTTACTATTTAGGAGAATCACACCAAACTTTTGATTTCAACCACAGGATTTACATCCGCTTCATAATCTACACCGTCAATACCAAAGCCGAACAACTTGAGAAATTCCTGTTTGTATCCTACAAAATCAGTCAGCTCACTCAGATTTTCTGTGGTAATTTGAGCCCAGGCATCTGCCACTTTATCCTGTATTTCCGGACGAAGTTCTAACTCATCCACCCTTAAGCGACCCTCCTCGTCCAATCGAGGTGTATCCGTGTAGATACATTCTGTATAGAGACGGTAGAGCTGTTCAATACAGCCCTCATGACTGCCATCTTCTTTCATCGCCTTAAACAACAAAGAAAGATACAACGGCATAATTGGAATCGCAGAGCTAGCTTGAGTGACCACAGCCTTCAAGACCGCCACTCGAGCATCACCACCTGTGGTTGCCAGCTTTTCACGAATTCCGATGACTTTCTTGTCCAAATCTTTTTTGGCTTGGCCAATAGTGCCATCCCAATACAAGTCCCAAGTCACTTTTTCGCCCACATAGGTAAATGCTGCAGTCTTGGCGCCTTCAGCCAAAACATCGGCTTCACTCAAAGCCTCCATCCACATCTGCCAATCTTCGCCACCCATCACGGTCACAGTGTTGGCAATGTCTTCTTCACTGGCAGCTTCCATGCTGAATGCCTGGATTTCTTCTTTGTCGGTATTAATGCCCTTCAATGTGACGTCTTTACCTATAGGCTTTAGAGTCGAGTTAAACACCTCACCTGTTTTTGGATGTTGTCGACGAGGTGAAGCCAAACTATAGATCACCAAATCCACCTGCCCAAGGTCTGCTTTGATAGTATCAATGGTCTTTTGCTTAATTTCGTCAGAGAAGGCATCGCCATTAATACTCTTGGCATAAAGGCTTTCTGCCTCGGCAAATTTATGGAATGCAGCAGAGTTATACCAACCCGCAGTACCCGCTTTCTTTTCTGTGCCCTCTTTTTCAAAAAAGACCCCCAGAGTAGAAGCACCCGCGCCAAACGCTGCGGTAATACGTGCTGCCAAACCGTAACCCGTGGAAGAACCGATCACTAAAACCCGCTTAGGTCCATCAATCGGTTGCTTCCCCTTAATATAATCAATTTGTTCTTTCACATTAGCTTCACAACCCACTGGGTGAGTGGTAATACACATAAAGCCACGAACTCTAGGTTTGATAATCATTCCCAATCTCCACAGGGTGCCTACTACTAGTGGGTAATAGGGCTAGTTGTCAGTTTGAACCAGGCCGCAATGATACCTTGAAGGTTGTTCTTGACCAAGAAGTGGATAATACAGAAAGGTTTTTCAACCGCGACGACACTAGGATGAATAGTAATTTGAAGAAATACTTCAAATTACTATTCAGACAAACATACCTACCAAACAGGATGTACATCAAATTCCTGACGTTCTATCACATCACTTAACTCATGAATGCGGTGAATTGTTTGCCAGGTTAACACCAGCCCTTCTGGTAACAGCAATGTACCTTGGGTAGTACAAACATTCTCTGCCAACTTCATCCCAGGTTGAAGCATATGAGTAGATGTTGGCCTCACAGACACCGAGTGTTCCAGCACGTCACCCTCACCATTAGCCTTCTCGTTAAGCACCACATGGGATGATTCTGCCAAACTACTTAAATTAGTCTCAATATCTTGATAATCCCGACAAGGCCGATCACTTTGTTCCTCTTCGGAGAGTGCGAGCAAAATCTTTTTTATCACCGTAACAGGCTTAAAAGGCTTTTCTAAAAAACCGTTTACATCGAGAGCAATGGCCGTACCCAAGGTATCAAGATTAGAAAAAGATGTGATAATAATAGTACGTAGGGTATGTGATTCGCCTGCTAGCCCACTGCGAACCTGCCTAAGCAGCTCCAAACCATTCATAACGGGCATTTGAATATCTGTTACCAGTAAATCTATATGATTCTGACGAAGAATATCGAGCGCCTCCTCACCATTAGCCGCTTTGTCTATATGAACAAACCCCAATTCGGTCAATACACTTTCCAGAAGACGTCGCATAAAAGAATCATCATCAACTAATAATATTTTTAACTCTTCCAGCGATTCAATTAGCGGGTAATCCATAACAGCCATCTCCTAGTTATGCCTATGACTTTTTATTGTGTAAGTCATTATTGCGACAATTTGTATTTTTTATTCTGCTTTATCTTCATCAGCTATTGGCTGACCGCCTTGAGGGATAGTGTTCTTCAATCCAAAGTTCGACCTCATCAAAATATATTTGTAACTGGCCTACTTTTTTCGCAAGGTCAGCACTATTCTCGACCTCTTGCACTCCAACTTCTATAGCTAGGCAAGTGTCTCCCACTTTGGTGGCACCTACAGTATACGAGGAAGACTTTAGTTTATGCCCTAAGGCAGCCAATTCAGAAAAATTATTCTCTCTTACTGAAAAATGAATTTCATCCATAATAGATAACGCTGACTTATAGTATTCATAATAAAATGTCTTCAGCATCTCTCTATTTGAGCTTCCCAAAAAAATGGGTAAAATCTCAGCATCTATAGCGTTGTCTATTGTGCCTGCTGCTTTTTCAGTTTCTCTATCCCTTGGTTCGTCACGGCTCTCATTAACATTTTCACCCGTTGGATCAACAGGTGAAAAGCTAGAACTAACAGAAACAGCCAACCATTTTTCCAACTTTGCTGACAGCTCTGCTATTAATAGCGGCTTCGATAAATAATCATCCATGCCTGCTTGAAAACACTGATTATCTGCCCCTTGGATCGCATCAGCTGTAATCGCGATAATAGGTATATGGTCTCCATCCTTCTCTTGAGAACGAATTGCTTTAGACAAGCCATAACCATCCAGTTTTGGCATATGACAATCCGTTAATAACAATTGATATTTAGTTCTATTTTTCTCCCACAACGACAAGGCTTCTTCACCATCACCGGCTATCTCTACGGAATAACCAAGAACACTAAGCTGTTGCTGTATCACCCTCTGATTAACAACATTATCTTCAGCAAAGAGTAGTGGTTTAGAGGTATTTGGGCTGACACTATGAGCTACCAACGTAGCACTCATAGCTGTTGTTGATAAATCGATCGAAGGATCTCGTGTCAGAGTGTTAATGGTCTGAACAAATGCTTTTCTACCCAGCCCGTTGTAATCAAGTTTAATCGTATTGTCTGATAAGTACTGAGGCTCCAGATGATACCCTTGGCTCAATATAAGAAAGCCCAATTTATCAACAGCAGAATATTTGTCCATCAGTTGCTTTTGAAGTGCAGGAACACCGAGGTCATTTGCCCAACAATCGACAATAATAATGATCAGTTTATCGGTCGTTTTTATAGGTAAATTCATCCACGTATCAATATTTCTTGAGGATTGATAACACTGCACACCCGCATTATTCAAATGATGAAGAAACACTTCATTGACGGCCTCTTCACCCCTAACAAACAAGATAGGTAATTCGGCAATATCGAATATTTCGCTTACCTCTTTATTATCTGGCACTGGATCAAATGGAATTGATACAAAAAATGTGGTTCCTAAACCAAGGGTGCTTTGAATCGTTATCACTCCACCCATCATTTCCACAAGACGTGAGGTAATACTTAAACCAAGGCCACTGCCACCAAACCGTCGGGTTGTAGAACCCTCTGCCTGAACAAAGGGCTGAAATAGCTGACCCTGGGCCTCTTCTGAAATACCTATACCGTTATCTTCCACTGAAATATTAATCACTGCCTTCTTGGCACTGCTTTCTAGAGACTTATAACAACGAATGGTTACTCGACCTTTCTCATTATTCGATCCGCCCGTAAATTTAATCGCGTTGCTTGCCAAGTTACTCACAATCTGGCGCAGTCTTACTAAATCTGCATAGACATCAGGAAGATCAAGGTCAGAGGAGATAAGTAGATCAATGCCTTTTGCTTGTGCATTGGGAATCAAAGAAGCAGCCACACTCGCTAGTAATTTTTCTAACGTAACAGGAACACTTTCAAAGTCTAATTTACCGGATTCAATTTTTGAAAAATCCAAAATATCATTAATGATAGTTAACAATGAAAATGCCGATTCATTAACCGTATCGAGCAATTGTTTTTGAGAATCATCAAGTGTTGATAATCGCAGCAAGTCCAACGACCCCACCACTCCATTCATCGGGGTACGAATTTCATGACTCATGGTCGCAAGAAAAGATGACTTGGCCTTGTTCATCGAGTCAGCTTCTTGGCGCGCCTGATCTAACGCCTCATGAATACGCTTTAAACCAGTAATATCAGTGGCCCAGTTACAAATAGACACAACATGACCACTCGAATCTATCAGTGGAATAATGTCAGAAAGAACCGTGATATATTCATCTCTAGTTTTTATCTCCGTCTCTTTCTGTACAGATTGTTGACCATCAAGGGCTTTTCTTTCATCTATCAGCTTGAGCTGAGCACTATCGCTTACTCCAAAAACATCCAAATCATTTTTGCCGATGACATCGGCCAAGGTTAGACCGTTAACCTCCAACCATTTTTTATTGGCAAAGGTATAATTAAGATCCGTATCTTTAATGCAAATATAGTAAGGAGAGGAATCGAGTATATTTTGAAGATATTCAGCACTACGCTGTAATTCAAGTTCTGTTGACCTATCTATACTGTTAACACGATCATCTATAGATAGCCCCCTGCGGCGCAACGCTAACAAAAGAACAACAACTAACAGTATTCCAGCCAATCCAGCAATTAAATACAAGCCATATAGTGCAATGTTTAAGTTGTCAGCATTTTGTGGAATAAATTTCGATATAGGCAGCTCTGCTAACGGTGACGTCATCACACCAGCAATATAAAAGGAAAGTAAACACAGTACAAAGAGAGAGAGAAAGAGCCAAACAACCTCAAACAAAGAGAGACTAAGACACTTAAAAACAGAGCTTCTACCTTGCTTGTTACCCATAATCACCTCTTAAGCGGCCTATAGCCAAATCTGACAAGCACAATAACAGCGTCTGTTATATTTGATTATTTTTTATATCTCCTGACGCAACAGTCCCTATTATTTATTGTAATTTTTCATCTTGCGGCCCCTCATATAGTACTCAACAGGGTCACAAAGAACACCTAATCAGGTTACTATAACTGAAACAACAAAAAGAAACCTTTACGCCGAATACGCCATAACACAGGCCCAACTCACTAAAGAATGTAAAAAATTTAACAATACTTTTTGTATGAATGCCATCTTGCTTATGGGCAAGACTTAGCCGTTTTTGATGAAGCTGCCAGATTTTTAAGCATGCACACCCCTTATCTCCATCGTCTATGATGGACACACATAAGTAATCTGATAACATTCCTCTCCTTAAAAAATTAGAACACACGAACTGTCATACAAAACAGTCCCGTAGACACAAAGTGTTACCGAGGGCAGTACTGCCCAACAAATCGAAAAAGGATAGTTTGATATGAGCCTTGCAGATAAAGTATTGGCAGTGAACAACGATCTACCCATACGAACCGGGGGTCCGGTACATAGTGGCAAAGTTCGCTCTGTCTATTGGCTCACCCCCGAGGACAGCCAACGTCTAATCCAAGAACGCGGCTACGATGTAGCCTGCGATGCACCACTGGCTATTATGGTTATCAGCGACCGCATTTCTGCCTTTGATTGCATTTGGCATGGTGAAGGCAACATGAACGGTGTTCCGGGTAAAGGTGCAGCACTGAATGCCATTTCAAACCACTGGTTCAGACTGTTTCGAGAGCAGGGGTTGGCCGACAGTCATATTCTGGAAATCCCCCACCCCTTCGTATGGATCGTTCAAAAAGCCAAACCGGTGATGATTGAAGCTATTTGCCGTCAGTATATTACCGGCTCCATGTGGCGATCTTACGCCAAGGGTGAGCGAAAATTCTGTGGTATTCAACTGCCTGATGATTTGAACAAAGATCAAAAACTGCCCGAACTGCTGATTACCCCCTCGACCAAGGGCATACTCAAAGGACTTCCCAGTATACCGGAAGCCGATGATGTCAATATCACCCGAGCTGACATTGAAAACAATGTGGAAGCCTTTAACTTTAGCCATAAAACGGACATTGATCTCTACGAAAAACTGCTAAGAGAAGGCTTTGATGTCATCAGCAACGAGCTGGCTAAGCTGGATCAAATTTTCGTGGACACCAAATTCGAATTTGGTTATGTCACCGACAAATCCGGTAACGAAAAACTGATTTATATGGATGAAGTGGGAACCCCCGATTCTTCCCGTATCTGGGACGGCCCGAGCTATCGCGATGGAAAGGTCGTGGAAAATTCCAAAGAACATTTTCGTCAACTGCTGCTTAACCATTTCCCCGACCCCGACATTCTGCTAAATAAAGACCGTATGGTCGAACGACAAGCTCTGGCCAGAGATAATGCCCTGCCAGAGGCCGTACTGATGCAAGTCTCAGCAACCTATGTCTCCATTGCTGAGAAAATTACTGGCGAAACACTGTATTTATCGGAAAACCCCAAAGCAGAAATTATTGAGATACTCGACAAACAATTTGGACTGATAAACTAACGAACCTACTACTTGCCCCAGCATCTCTGGGGCAAAATATACCTCTTCCCAATTCATCCATCTCATTAACACTCAGCAACTCAAGCTATATATGTAAAAAAGCTGCATGAAAACTCTAGAAACTGGAACATATCGTTAACGGGCTGATCGATACTAGAATCTTATCGACATTTATAGGGATCTATTAGATTGCGAACTTGGGCAACGAAGCGGTCCTGCACCACATGTCTTGTAGCAACCATGTTGATCACTTTTGTCTGCCGGTAGAACCCGTTGAACAGCGAGAACTACAAAATTATTTAAAAGATGACGATATGGAGGTTAATAAATTTCAAGAAAAATGCGGTGCTCAAGTAATTAAGTGTTCGATCTATATCAAAGATATCGCAAGTAATACCGCAGAATCGAACTTAATCGCATAAACTTCAGCTAATGAGTACTGACCACTTTGTCAGTCCTGAAGCTTTGGGCTTCCCCGGCCATGATTACAAGGAATTGACAGTGAGCAGTATTACAGAAGAGAAAATCTACAACCCGCGCCGTTCAGAAAAAAGGCGAGATGAATACATCAGCGTCATAGACAACCTGAACTTGCCCGATCCGAAAGTAATGGACCGCGATGGGAGAAGCGTATGAGCATCGCCGACTTTTCCTGGCCCTCCGCACTGCTCGGTGGTGCATTAATTGGTTTCGCCGCGGTATTAATGATGATAACCATTGGAAGAATCGCTGGTATCAGCAGTATTTTTGCCAGCACGCTAAAACCTAGTTCAACGCATTCATGGCAGTGGGCTTTTATCGGCGGGCTGTTATGCAGTGGCCTTTGTGTGAACTGGTTTTATCACCCAATTCAACTGGATATTCAAAACAACACATTTTGGCTTGTGGTGGCAGGCCTACTGGTGGGTTTTGGTAGTCGACTCGGAAGCGGCTGCACAAGCGGACATGGCGTATGTGGTATTGCTCGCTTTTCTCCCAGATCTCTGGTGGCAACAACTTTATTCATCAGCTCGGGAATGCTGGCTGTTGCTGTATTACGTCAATTTTAGTAGGAAACGTAACATGAAAAGTACAATATCGGCCTTTGTTGCCGGAGCAATATTCGGCCTAGGACTTATTCTCTCTGAAATGGTTAATCCTAGGCGGGTTCAGGGGTTTTTGGACATATTGGGAAACTGGGACCCAACCCTAATGTTTGTTATGGCTGGGGCTTTGTTAGTGGCAACGATTGGTTACAAATTTGTTTTATCCCGCCAAAAACCACTCTTCGAGTTATCATTTTCAGTACCGACCAACCGAACCATTGATGTCCGACTCGTTATTGGCGCCATACTATTTGGTGTGGGATGGGGCCTGAGTGGCTTATGTCCGGGGCCAGCTATTGTCAGTATTA
Organism: Porticoccus sp.; assembly: GCA_033791605.1. Classification (GTDB taxonomy): domain Bacteria; phylum Pseudomonadota; class Gammaproteobacteria; order Pseudomonadales; family Porticoccaceae; genus Porticoccus. The sequence goes on along the minus strand of JASJGJ010000172.1, from coordinate 22,535 downwards.
CGACATTTAACCCCAACATCGCCATCTTCATTGTCGCAATGATTATTGGTATGAAGTTGTTTGAAACTCTCGACAAAAACACCTAACCATATCCTTTGACCAACCTATAGTCTGTAGGCACATCTACCATATAGCAGGCCCTTATGAATGGTTTTTATCTGTCTAGTACGATTCTCATAGAGCGTCATGAATCTCTAGAAAGTCATCAACCTAAAAAATTTTTATATCTATTCATAAAAAGGGTTTTGCAAACGACGTTTGCGGGATAATGTAATCTCTCCCACTAGCTAAGTATCGTTAACAACCAAATGTTATTGGAGCCTAAGTAATGGAAAAGACAGAAATTACCGAAGAAATGATTTTTGACTGCTTTGCAGCGGCGTGTAAATCGGATGATATAGCCAAAACTGCTGAATCGTTCGTGGATGTTGAAGAGTACGAAAACAGCATCATGTACCCGGAATTTGCCCGATGGGCGAACAAAGCAGGCTATCCCAAGCTGGCTACACTTTTTCGAAGAGTAGCTGGTGAAGAAAAACTGCATGCAGTGTGGTTGAGGGCACTATATAGCGATATCGGTGTTCCCCTGCGAAGTGAAGATACTCAACGTGCCATTGATGCCCTGAAAACCATTCGTGCCAATTGTGATGAGCTCATTGCATTGAACCCCAATAGTGTTGTCGAAAAAGCGCTGATGGTCGCGATTCGAGTAGAAGAAAGAGAGTATCAGGATATTTACCCTCACTTCCGTGATCAGGCTTTGGAGCAGCAAGACAACAAAACTGCTGAGGTCTACCAAAAGGTCATCGATTCAGAGAGCCAACACGCACAGTGGTTCCAAGCCGCTTTGAGTGACTTCCGTTCCTCGCAAGCTCAGGTCGTGGCCTGAGTTGAGCGTTGTTCACTCGGACACGCCAACAATCAGGTGGTGGCAGGCACTTAACCCTGCCATCTACTTGGTCTCCATCTTACCTGGCGTAGCCGTCGTGTTACTAGCAACCACCCCCATTAGCCATGCCGCGTTATGGCCTGCTACCTTTGCCGTAGTGTTACTACAACATGGAATCAATCTCCTCAATGACGCAAAGGACTGGCAGCTAGGTGCGGATACAGAAAAACACAATTCCTGGGTGCATATACATAATGGCAATGCGCTCACTGTTTTTTACCATGGAATGATCAGTTTACTTACTGGAGGGATTCTGGGCCTGCTGATCTTAGCCCTACACCAGAAATTGTGGATACTGGGTTTTGCTCTACCTTTGGTGGTGTTAGGTGTTTTGTATAACGTCGGAAGTCGACCACTTTCTTATACGGCACTAGGTGAATGGGCCACGGCGCTTTGTTATGGCCCCGGCGTATTTGGCGGATTATGGTTTATAGCGGCACAGCCATTTAATGAAATCAGTCTCTTCAGTATGGTTGCCTTTGCTGCATTTTCTACGGCCCTACTGTTTTCACATCAACCACCACAAATCGAAACTGATCGTCAGGCAGGAAAAAACTCGTTCGCCGTTCGTCATGGCGCATCAGCGACCTATCGCGTATCAGTAATGCTGTTTGTGACGTCATTATTCTTTCTGGCAATGGCCTGTTTAGGGTCACAAGACCTTCTGACTACGACAGTCTTTATACTGGGAGCTATTGTCACTGTAGTTTGGATTAAGAAAGTTGGGCCAAATCCGAGACGAATACTGTTGTCTGCCACGCTGGTTCTTTTGAGTAGCCTACTGACAGCTATCTTTAATCAATATGCCTAGAGATCCATCTTTAAACACAAACCGGTGGAGACTAACTCGACAAGTGCCAGTTCCAACCCATTAGCTCAGTTTATGGATTGAATTGAGGGCTTTGACAAAATGTTGAAAAAACCTTCGAAAGAAATACCAAAAAGTCAGAACACCATTCAAGAATGATGATGATTACTTTGTATTAATATATTCCCTTGGGGTCCTCTTGGGCATCCGTGTCAGCAATTCATAGCTAATGGTACCGGCACAGGCGGCCACTTCGTTAACAGATAAGCCCTCACCCCATAGAATCACTTCATCCCCCAGCGCCGCACTCGGTAAATCTGTCACATCCACCGTAATCATATCCATGGAAACCCGGCCTACCAATGGGCAGCGCTGCCCATTGATTAAGACCGGAGTGCCACTGGGAGCATGTAATGGGTAACCATCACCATAACCGATAGCGACTGTGGCTATGCGGGAGCGGCGTTCCGCTTTCCAAGTAGCACCATATCCTACTGTTTCACCCTGTGGGATATCACGCAAAGCGATCACACCCGACTTAAATGTCATGACTGGCCGCAGTTGATCCGCATCAGGATGAGGTACAGCAAAGGGTGAGCTGCCGTATAGCATAATGCCTGGCCGATTCCAGGTTGCTCTGGTCTCAGGCCACCCTAATATAGCGGCGGAATTAGCAAAGCTAAAAGAGGTGGTTGAAGGGATTCCATTGTCCAGTCCTTGATTAAATCGCTTGAGCTGCTCAGCGGTAAAACCATTATCCCGTTCATCCGCACAAGCAAAGTGGGTGGCAACAACAATATCTTCGGCCACATGACCACAACTTGCCAGTTCATTGTAACTTCGGACTAGCTCATTGGGCTGAACACCCAAACGGTGCATACCCGTATCCACAAAAACCCACACCCGGACGGGTTTCGCCGGAGAAGCCTTTAAAAGAGCGTTTTTTTGTTCCTGACTTACCACGGAAAGGCTAAAATTTTGGTAGGCTGCAATGCTGATTTCTGACGCAGAAAAAACCCCTTCCAACAAATGGACCGGATTTTTAATACCAGACTCTCGAAGCTCTAGCGCCTCCTCTATACAGGTCACACCAAAGGCAGGAACCAAATCCCGAAGCGCGTACGCAACAGGTACAGCGCCATGACCATAAGCATCAGCCTTAATCACCGCCATAGTTTGAGACTGGGGAGACAACTCCTTAGCCAGCCGACAATTGTGGCGTAATGCTTCTAGATCTATCAATGCTTTTGCAGGTCGAGACATGATGTAAATGGTGTTCCTTTATACTTAGAGACCATTTGGCTATGAGAGCAGATAAGCCAAAATTAAGGGGGCCTCAACAAGGCCATCAACACAGTTAAGCAGTATAAAATAACTCACCGCTAATAATTTAATTTACCTGCTGAATAAATCATTTGAGCTGCTAGCCAAACATCGCCAATTTCACCATTTCCTACGGATTTTCCATCAACATCTATGACAGGAACCACCTCCTTCGACGAACTGGTTACCCAAACCTCATCAGCATCGAAGACTTCATCCATGGTCACTACGCGCTCTTCGACGGGAATCGAGCCTTCTTTCCGCAGTAAATCCAGCAGAATATGCCGTGTAATTCCTGGCAAAATTTGGTCATCCAGCGGAGGGGTAATCACTGTGCCATTTTTGACGATATAGGCATTACAGGCACTCGCTTCTGTCAGCTCATTACGTTCATTGTAGAGCAATGTTTCATTGGCACCTTGTTGGTAACCATATTGAAAATGCATGACATTACCCAGTAATGCCGTGGACTTGATTTGGCAACGGTTCCAACGTAAATCACGGCTAGTCGCTACCTTATAACCCACCACTTTCAATTTGTCTGCCACGGGTGCGGGAGGAATTTCAAAAGCAAACGCAAAGACGGTGGGTTCAACATTTTCCGGATAAGCATGAAAACGTTTGGTATCTGCTCCACGACTGGCGTGCAGATACAGTGCAAGATCACCGGCACCATTTTTTTTAATAAGGTTGTCACAAACTTCCTTCCAGCGCGTCTGGGACCAGTTCAGCTCAAGCCCAATGGCGGCCATACCATTATTCATTCGATCAATATGAAGCAGGAAACCAATCATCTTGCCTCCGTGGGATGGCACCACCTCATAGATTCCGTCACCAAAAAGAAATCCCCTATCCATAGGCGATATCTTTGCTTCTGCCATTGGCAGGTAAACATCATTCAGGAAAACGATACTCATCTAATAACCTGGCAACCTTTTGCTCATTACTTATAAATAATTAAGTGTCTTTTTACTACTGAACTACTCACCGCCACACATCTATCAAATAACACAAATTTTGTACGGAAAAAGCAAGAAATCTTATCAGTGAGACAATGAACAGGCAAAGGTAATTCCATAATGACTTTATAAGTTGCTTTTCCATTTTTACCTACTGGTACCCCAGCTGCATTACGCCCTGTTGTTCCTTAGAACACCACCCTCAAAGATGACTCTATATTATGGCGCTGGCACCCTACATGAGGACGCGACAATCTGTTGTAATTCAGCAATCACCCTGTCCGTCACCTCGCAGGACAAACCATCCTCTGTCAGAGTGTGCTCTCCAGTTACTCCATCGACACTGCCTCGCTCTACAAAATATTCCAAACAACGTCGATTATCCCAATCGTCTAAAAGGCTTTTTCCTGTCAATATTGAAAGCATCGCCACCAACCCATGCGCCGCCCAGTTGGAAACATCAGCAATCACCAATTCATCGCAGTTGGTGACACAGGGAGTAATGTCCAGGCAGGATAATGCCTCAACGATTTGACCCATTCCCACTTCATTTCCACCATCACCAATACCAATGGTAGGACAGTCCGCTGCCACCACCATGTCATCAAAAAACATGACCTGATCACTGATGTCCCCACTTCGCATGTTGTAATACTGTCCATCTGCAGCACGACCGGGAAGCTCAATGGTAATTATTAATTCCGGCTGGTAGGTATCAAGCACTTGCTGTGCCTGTTCCATAGGCTCCCTTTCCTCTTGACTTCCTACAGGAAGACAATGAACCTGATAATCATTTTGAATTGCTGCAGCCAAGGGATTGCTGCAAACAAGTACTGGGGACGCCCCTTGCGTAGATAGGGCTTGATACAGTGCAATAGCACCCAGTGGGCCATCTGTTTCAAAGGTATCATTCACCGGAAATCCAGTGGCGATCAATACGGAGTCTCTACATTTCTCCATCAACTTTGCGGCCCGCAAGCAATAACCGGGGGTCAACGCTGACTGTATTGTTTTCATCCCTCTCGGGTTGCGTGCGACCAATAAATTTTCTATCAGCTGACTGAGAGCAAGATCCCTTTCTGCATTCATGCCGTGTCTCCCTGAGAACTCAAATTATATTTATAGCCACACAACTGCCTAGCATTCCACCAGTTCTATTTGTTCAAAATAACTCACCGCCAGATGATGTATGTTATGTGCTTCTTCCACGGTAATAGGACTGAAGTACACAGATCCACCGGGCTTTAACTGGGCCAGTTGTGCAAGGTCCATAGAAAGCACAGACCCCAGCTTTGGATAGCCGCCAATAGTTTGTCGATCATTCATAAGTATTATCGGCTGGCCATCTGGAGGCACTTGAATGGCCCCTAGACAGATACCTTCCGATAAAACACCGTTACTATTTGCTCTAATTTTTGGACCTTCTAAACAGCAACCCATCCTGTCTGAACGAGTAGACACTTTATACTCGTGACTAAAGAAACGACGTTGTTGATGACGGCTGAAATCATCTTGCTGATAACCCGGAATCACCCGCAACATGGCATGTTGAGCATAGACTGGCCGGTAACCTTTTGGCAGTAGCAAACAGGGTTCTTCCACATTATCGGTACAGGGAAGAAAATCTCCCGACGCCAGCTTAGCGCCATTCAATCCACCAACCCCTTCACGCACAACGGTAGCCGTACTGCCAAACATGGCTTTTATGTCAAAGCCTCCCGCTATGGCCAGATAAGAACATACGCCATTGGTAGCATTACCCAGCTCAACAATGTCCCCGAACTTCACCCTATGGCTGCGCCACATAGGTCGTATCCGGCCATTAATCTTTATGGACATATTTGCCCCACACACAGCCAATCGTGTGGTCGATTTTGACTCAAGAATCAAGCCACCCACACTCACTTCCAGGGCTGTCGTATTCTGAGGGTTACCGCATAAACGGTTGGCCCACCGAAATGCCCTAGGATCAGCAGGGCCTCCCGTCGTCATACCCAAATGGTGAAAACCAAAACGGCCAGCATCCTGTATCAGGGTGCGAGGTCCCGGCTGTTGAATCAGGAAACCCGTGCCCATCAGAGTACACCACCCAAGGACAAAAAATCCTCTCGATCAATTCCTTTAAAACATACACGATATCCCACTTCTACCGGCATACAAGGCTTTGCCTCGGGATCAAACATCGGTTGTGGGCATAGCCCTATGAGGTTCCAACCACCGGGCGATATTGATGGGTATACTGCTGTCTGGCGGTCAGCAATACCAACAGCGCCTTTGGGTACTTGTTGCCGGGGCGTAGCCAATCGGGGAGCCGCTATCCGCTCATCCACTTGACCAAGATACGCAAACCCCGGAGCAAAACCTATGGCATAAACTCGGTATTCTGTCGCTTGATGAATAGAAATAATATCATCCACCCTCAGACCTGTTTGATGTGCAAGGGACTCCAAGTCTGGTCCGGATTCAGGGCTGTAATACACAGGAAGCTCAATTAACTTCCCCTCCGTAGCCTCTACCTGATCTATTCCTGACAACAGTGTTCGAATTTGAGGTCTAATCGTGTGTAAATCTGTTCGAAATATATCGTAGATAACCAAGAGTGAGGCATAAGACGGTACGAGATCAACGATCATATCACCCAATGCATTTTTTAGTTCGCGAGCTGCATGCTGTACCTTTGCTGCAACGGTTGGATTTACCGTCTCACCAAAATAGATAATGAGGGAGTTTTCACCGGCAATCGAAATATTCATTCATCAACCATCATTTGTTAAGAAGCTGTCTCATATCCTTTATTGCCTCAACCCCTTCAGGGTTATCTCCGTGAACGCATAATGTGTCGGCATTAAGTTTCAGTTGATGCCCACCAATGGTGGTTACCGTGCCTTTATTTTTTAACTCTGTAGCTTGCTGCAGCATTTTGGTTCGGTTGTGGACTGCGTCAGATTTAGCCCGAGACAACAACATACCATCATCGTCATAACAACGATCAGCAAACGCTTCAAACCACAATTCAATACCAAGCTTCTGCGCTTCAACCCTGTACTCATCTGGCCGAGCAGTCGCCAACATCATGAGTTTTAGCGGTCGATAATACGTCGCGACAGCATCCATCACCGCACGGCGAACCACTGTATTCGACATCATATCGTTATAAAGGGCACCATGAGGTTTCACATACTGCACCTCTAACCCAAGAGTTTTTGCCATACCATCCAATGCTGACATCTGATAATGCATCAGAGCTACGATATCTTCATGTGGATGACTGATGGATCTACGACCAAATCCGGCAAGGTCAGGGTAACCCGGGTGGGCACCGACCATCACTCCGTACTGACTTGCCAGCCGAAGCGTTCTTTGCATTACGAGGTGATCACCCGCATGAAAACCACAAGCAATGTTGGCCTGGTCGATATGCGGCATCACCGCCTCATCCATTCCCATAGTCCAAGCTCCAAAGCTTTCGCCCAGATCACAATTAAGCAGTAATGGCATATATTCTCTCTTTCAAAACAAGGTGTTGCACCATAATAAGTTGGCTAAAGCACCGCTAATTGACTATTGCGCAAATCTGTCACCAGCATGCAACCCGGACTGTGGGTAATACAAACTGGAGGTTTAGCTTGCTCTAGAGCCACCTGAGGCGTCACACCACAGGCCCAAAAAACGGGAATTTCCCCCTCCTTTATCGTGACAGCATCACCAAAATCGGGATTACTAATAGCCTGAATACCTATCCGAGCTGGATCACCCAAATGTACAGGAGCTCCATGCACAGAAGGAAAGCGTGTTGAAATTTGTACCGCGCGAATAGCATCTGCGGCCAAAAAGGGGCGCATGCTTACCACCATATTCCCACTAAAACGCCCAGCAGATCGACAGGGTATATTGGTCCGATACATCGGAACATTGACCCCTTCTATAACATTACGAACCTCTAGTCCGTCTGCAATTAAAGCCTCCTCAAAGGAAAAAGAACAACCTAGCACAAAGGTCACAAAATCATCACGCCAGCAATCAGTAATATCCGTCAACTCTTCGACAACGCATCCGTCTTTAAAAATACGATAAAGCGGTAAATCTGTACGAATATCCAACCCTTTCCCCAGAGTTGGCAGTAATGGAACACCTATTTCCGACATGCCCACTAATGGGCAGGGCTTTTGATTAAACTGACAAAACTGTAAAAACTCTGCGGCCCAGTCGCTGGGGAGAATCACCACATTTCCCTGAACATACCCCGGACAATAACCGGAGGTGTTGCCCTTATGCTTACCTGAGCGAACTCCCTCGCGGAACTCAAGTGGAGACAAACCAAAGGACATAAACAACTCCTGTTTTACCAAGCCTACTATTTATTGTCGCGGGCTATTTTTCGATATTAATCGTGGCCAAATTCAGATACCAACCCATGGAGGTCACCCCCCATAATGACAGAGCCCATATAAAAAACCTTTATTGCTGCACTCTTATGGCTAAACTTATCATTGATCCTGCAATTCAACCACTTAATAGAATGATCCATGAATGATCCATGAATGATCCGACCATATCCAACAAAAGGAATATACTGATGGCTAGCCATTTAAAAGAGTATGTCTAAATTAGCCATTAGGACAAATTTTGCGGGCTAAATACATTGATAAAAACAATCCTCAGAAGCGATAGCCATCTATGCCAGAAATACTGATCACCTTGGGAGCACTATTATTATTTGGGCTGCTGACATTCTGGATTGGAAGCATTACTGCACTGCCCAAAGTCACCCTGCTAATCATCATGGGGATACTTATCGGTCCCAATGGCCTCGACCTGTTTCTGGAAACACGACAACTTTGGTTTGAACACACCTCGGTGCTCGCACTTATCATGATTGGCTTTCTGCTCGGCAGCACCCTCACACGCAGTACATTCAGACTTCATGGGAAACAAATTATTGGTCTCTCTTTGGGCGCAGCATTGATAACACTCATGGTGGTTTTAACCGGGCTGGTGATACTCACACCATTACCTTTTGAGGTCGCTTTACTACTAGCAGCCATAGCAACCGCCACCGATGCCGTAGCGACGGTTGTTGTTATTGATGAGCTAAAAGATAACAGTACTTTTAGTAAAACCCTGCTGGGTGTTGTGGCCTTGGATGACGCATGGGGATTATTAATTTTTAGTCTCTGTCTCAGTTTTGCCGTGGGCGCGACAGCAACAACGGGGCTCTCAATGATCACGACAGGTCTTTGGGAAATCACCGGAGCACTCTTTCTCGGTGTTTCATTAGGACTACCAATGGCTTATCTGACTGGGCGAATTCATGCAGGAGAGCCCACGCTCATCGAAGCACTTGGTCTCATCATGCTATGTGGAGGGCTGGCGTTATGGTTAGAAGTTTCCTACCTTCTCGCGGCCATGGCGATGGGAGCTACTGTCGCCAATTTTGCGACACACCATACACGGCCATTTCACGCCATTAAGAACATACAAAGTCCTTTTCTTGTACTGTTTTTTATTCTGGCGGGAGCTTCCCTTAATTTTTCCAACTTTCTGAATGTTGGTATTATTGGCATTGTCTACATTGGTCTTCGAATTATAGGAAAAATTGCTGGAGGCTGGCTCTCGGGACGATTAGTAGGTATGTCTGGAAACGATGCTCGCTGGATTGGTACAGCCATGCTTCCCCAGGCAGGTGTTGCTGTTGGCATGGCGTTAATTGTTAGCCAACTGTTACCTCATTATGCTGACACCATTATGGCCATCACTATCGCAGCCACAGCACTATTTGAGGTCTTCGGGCCCTTGGCCACCCGTATCGCGATCAAACACAGCAATCAATAATCTCCCCCCATCAAGTGTTTAGGCACAAATACCTTACCTTAATCTTTCCCGGCTATTTCCCTTACTGTTCCTATCCTTAAGAGTCTCTTAAGTATTCCTCAGTATTCTGTCTGTAAACATCAGACAAGAGTTAAAACAATGCCGTCCACACTCTCCATTGATATGACATCAGGTGATAGCAATAAACGTGGTTATAAACGCCTTAACTATCTGCTTAACCCTGGCCCGGAACTTGATCTCAACGACATTAATAGCCAGGCACGCACGGAAATTGAACGCTATATTGCCAAACAATTCCAGTCAGCCCATGGCGCAAGTATTAAAGATTTTTTGCCATTGTTTCTTAGCCTTCGCTGCAACAACAAATTAAGTGCCGTAACCGGCATTTGCCCTGCCGGTGATCAATCTTTATTTATTGAACAGTATTTAGACAGTCCTATTGAGGATGAAATAAACCGTTTTTCTTCTCAAAATGCACATCGCGCCAAGATTGCTGAAATTGGAAATTTAGCGGCTACCCAGCCGGGTTCCAGTCAATTGCTGTTTATTCTTCTTGCTGCAACCCTACACCAAGCAAATATTGAATGGCTGACATTCACCGCGACCCCACAAGTACAAAAAATGATTAGTAAACTGGGCTTTAATTTACACCCTATAAAAGAAGCATCACCGTTATGTCTTAATCATTCTTCAGTTAAAAACTGGGGCAGTTACTACGAGACAAAACCCATAGTGGTCGCGGGTCGACTAGATGAAGCCATGGAGACCATCAACAATCGTCAGGTACTAAAAGGAATGCTCTCCCTCTACAAAAATCGTATTGATACTCTCGCCGGTGTCATTCGCAACACGAGCAGCAATGGCCATGGCAACGATGCCCAGTATTATTTCGCAGCTTAAACACCTCTACAAAAGTGACCAAATTGTAGCCCGTGATACTGAAAAGTCTCTGAGTTGCAGTGATGTATTATTACAATGTGACCAGCTATCGGCCCTTCTCAACGAGCATGGCATACAGCACTTAGCACTGCATACTGATAATGGACTAAGCTGGCTGATAACAGACCTTAGTTGTCAAAACTCGGGAATTTGTCTGCTTCCACTTCCAACCTTTTTTTCCATTGCGCAACTCAAACATGCCTTACATGATTCACCGGTTGATGCCATCATCACTAACAATCCTGCTCTACCTGGAATACTTGAAAGCAATACGGATCACCAGTACCTAACCATTCTCGATGGCCTTATGTTAATTATCATTAATAAGTCTTGTGATACGGTTCAGTTACCAAAAAATACGGGGAAAATTACTTATACCTCAGGGTCTACAGGCACACCCAAAGGTGTTTGCCTTAGTAACGATCAACTGCTCATGCAAGCCCAGGCTCTCGCTGATACCGTAGCCATACCGAAGACACGTCATCTATGCCTACTGCCCCTAAGCACCCTGCTGGAAAATGTTGCCGGGGTGTATGCACCGATACTGTCTGGTGGTGAAGTTATTATCCCCTCGTTGGAAGCCGTTGGATTTACTGGCAGCTCATCCATTATTGCAGAGAAAATGTTAGCACTTATCGGCGTATACCAGCCCAACAGCCTGATACTGACACCTCAATTATTGCTACTACTTGTCACTGCCGCTAGTTCTGGTTGGGTTCCAACAAGAACACTTCGTTTTGTCGCCGTGGGTGGAGGTAAAGTCTCCCCTGAACTGTTAAACAAAGCCTGGAGCCTCAACATACCGGCGTACGAAGGTTATGGGCTTTCAGAATGCGCCTCGGTAGTCAGTTTAAATACACCCGCCAACAACCTGCCTGGAAGTAGCGGAAAGCCCCTACCCCATCTTGATATCAAGATTATTAAGGGTGAGATTGTTATCTCTGGCAATACAATGCTGGGCTACGTCAACGATCCCGCTAGCTGGAATCAGCCCTCGATACATACCGGTGATCTAGGATCACTTGATGAAGCCGGTTTTCTACATATTCAGGGACGCAGTAAAAATCTTCTCATTTCTAGCTTTGGCAGAAATATCAGCCCTGAATGGGTGGAAGCAGAATTCCTAACCAACCCAATTTTTCTAGAGTTCGTCGTTTTTGGAGATAACCGACCTTTTTGCATTGCCTTGTTATCAACCCGCTCTGTCGTCACGAATGATGAACAAGTTCAAAGTGCTATTGATAGGATCAACCAGAATCTTCCAGATTATGCTCGCATGCATGACTGGTACCGGTTACCTCAACCACTCGCTTCACAAAAAGAATTAATGACGGACAATGGCCGGCCCAAAAGGCAAGCCATCCTCAACCATTACTCCGCTACGATTCAAAAACTTTACGATACTGAATCCTTACAGCTGAATTCATAATACAAAACACTTCAGGTACATTTATGTCCTTTTTTGACACATTGACCCAAGAAACCAGTGCCGAACGGCAAATACTGATCAGCGCACCTATGATAGCGAAAAGTCTTACGGGCAATATCACGCTAGATGAGTACGTCGCCTTCCTTAAACAGGCTTATCACCACGTCAAGCATACGGTTCCATTATTAATGACAGTCGGCGCACTATTACCCGAACAAAAAGAATGGTTGCGTGAAGCCGTAGCAGAATACATTGAAGAAGAGCTAGGACATCAGGAGTGGATTCTCAATGATATTGCCGCTTGTGGCTTTGATAAAGAAGCGGTTCGCAACAGTACGCCACACTACAGTACAGAACTGATGGTCGCCTATGCCTACGATATAGTGAACCGCATCAACCCACTGGGATTTTTTGGGATGGTTCAAGTACTGGAGGGAACCAGTGTCAGTATGGCGGAAAAAGCTGCCGACAAAATACGCGCTACATTATCACTACCAAAAAATGCTTTTTCTTATCTTTATTCACACGGAGCTCTGGATCAAGATCACCTGAAATTTTTCGAAAATCTAATGAACAGAATCGAAGATAAAAATGAACAAACGCTGATCATTCATGCAGCAAAAAGATTTTATCGACTCTACGGGGAAATTTTTATGTCACTGAATAAAAACCACGGTATACCCCGCACTCATTAAGACTGGATGAACATCTGGAAAATCTAGGAAACCCCCAAGGAACAGACAATGAATCTCCACAACAGCACAATTTTACTGACAGGTGCATCCGGCGGTATCGGTGCCGCGATAGCGCAGGCGCTGTCGTTAAAAGGTGCCAAACTGCTGTTAGTTGGCCGTAATGAGAAAGTATTAAAACCCCTCGCACAACAGCTGACAGGAGAACATCAAGTTATCGTCGTTGATATCAATAAAGCTGAAGGCCGCGAACACATTATTGAACAATGTAACCGGTGCGGAGGTATTGATCTAATCATCAATTTAGCCGGTATTCTGAACTTTGAATTCTTTGATCAGCAGTCAGAAAAATCTATCGAACAAACACTGTCCACCAATTTGCTTGCTCCCATGCTTCTCTGCAATAAATTGATACCACTTCTCAAGCAGAAAACAGAAGCCGCCATTGTAAATGTGGGGTCAACCTTTGGCAGTATTGGCCATCCAGGATTTACCACCTATTGTGCCAGCAAGTTCGGCATAAGAGGCTTTACTGAAGCACTGGGCAGAGAGTTAGCCGACACAAACATTAAAGTGTTTTACCTAGCCCCCCGAGCAACAGCCACCAGCCTTAACTCTCATGCGATAACTTCGCTAAACAAGGCCTTAGGTAATAAAGTGGATTCCCCGGAATGGGTAGCAAGTGAACTAATGTCCCTTTTGGCATCAAATAAAAATCAACGTTATCTAGGATGGCCAGAAAAACTGTTCGTCCGCTTAAATGCCCTATTCCCGGGGCTCGTCCATAACGCACTGGTCAAAAAAATTCCTATTATTCGGAAATTTTCAGAGCTGTGAATATTCTATCCACCAACATTCTATTCATACAAAAGAGAGATGACTTTTTATGAAAAATTTAGTTAAGAACATAACAATGACCCTATGTTTATGTACCTTCGCCTCCGGGTCTGCTTGGGCCGATGCCAATACCGAAGTCCTAAAACTGCAACATCGCTGGGCGGAGGTAAATTACCAATTACATGGAAAAGCACAACTCACTGCATTTGAAACCCTCATATCAGATGCAGAAAAAGTTGTTTCTGCCAACCCTGATTCTGCTGCTGGCTGGATTTGGAGTGGGATTATTAAATCTACCTATGCCGGAGCCAAAGGCGGTTTAGGTGCATTATCTCTGGCCAAAGCGTCCAAAGCTGATCTGGAACATGCCCTAAAGATAGATCCTGAAGCACTTGATGGATCTGCCTATACAAGCCTAGGAACACTGTATTTTAACGTTCCCGGCTGGCCCATTGGATTCGGAAATGGGAAGAAAGCCGAAGAACTATTACTTAAGGCCCTTACTATTAACCCCAATGGTATTGATAGTAACTACTTTTTCGGCGACTATCTTATGCAGGAAAAGCGTTACCAAGAGGCCAAAACCTACCTGCTCAAAGCAAAAAATGCACAACCTCGTCCAAACCGTCCTTTGGCCGATGCAGGCAGACAAAAAGAGATCGCAAAGGCGCTGGCTATTGTGAACAAAAAACTTTCCCATTGATCAGTCAAACTCTGATCCAATAAACGTTAAGCTCAAATATTAGGGAAAAATGCAGATACTGATAGTAGAAGATGATAGGCCCCTTGCACGTGGGCTCCTAACAGCTCTGCGAAAACAGGGCTATGCCGTTAACCATGTCGAAAATGGAAAGGATTGCCTCCACGTCGTTGCCACTGAAGTACCTGATATTGTCATCCTCGATCTTGGCCTCCCCGATATGGATGGCCTTAAGGTACTCCAACAAATACGTCATCAGTGGGACTCCCTTCCCGTCATTCTATTAACAGCGAGAGACAGCATAGATGACAAAGTGGCAGGATTGGACTGCGGTGCCGATGACTATCTTGCCAAGCCTTTTGAAATGACGGAGTTGCTCGCTCGACTAAGGGTCCTTGAGCGCCGACTTAGCACAGTTAAATCAACCTTGATTACTCTTGGCGATGTCACACTCGACACCACCACACAAGCCGTTACTTTTCAGAACAATCAACTGGAGTTGTCTCGAAAAGAATACATGCTGTTAAAGAACCTGATGGAAAATACGGGCAAAGTACTCACCCGGGCTACACTGGAAACCCGACTATACAGTTGGGGGGAAGAAGTCTGTAGTAATGCCCTTGAAGTACACATTCATCACCTGCGAAAAAAACTTGGATCTGACTTTATAAAAACGGTAAGAGGCGTTGGGTATAAGGTCAGTCAAACATGAGTTCAATTCGCGTTTTTCTCATCGCCTCCATACTGGCGACGCTAACACTGTTTAATTTTGTAGCCGCACTTCAAGGTTATAATTCCAGTTTAAAGGAGGCTGAAAATCTTTTTGATAACCAATTACTTGATACCGCCAAGCTCATTTCCAACCTCCATGCAGATAAAACCACCTCAAGCCTCAATCACCTGACCGACCTGGCTTATCAGGTTTGGCATAAAAATCAACTCCTTGGTGCATCGACGAATGCGAAAGGGAAAAATATTACAGAGCTTTATCCTGGCTTTGGATACGCCAATTTCGATGGTTATAGATGGCGAACCTTTGTCTATTTCGATCCGGCAAACAGTAACTGGATCATCGCCGCTGAACGAAAAGATATTCGATTTGCTCTGGCGGAAAATGTCATTATTAAAGCCGTATTACCCATTGTTATAGGTATCCCTCTCATCGGATTATTTATTTGGCTCATTATCAGCCGAGGACTTAAGCCCCTACAAGATTTATCCAATCAATTAAAAAACAAACAGGTAAATGATCTTTCTCCTATTGAAATTCCCGCATTGAAAAATGAACTGGAACAGGTCATTCAATCTATCAATGCACTGATGTCCAGATTAGGTTTTGCGCTAGAACGTGAAAAACGCTTTACGGCAGATGCGGCTCACGAATTGCGTACACCGATCAGTGCCTTAAAAATTCAATTACATAATCTCAGGGAAGATTTAACGGATGATAATGAAGCATTTACTCAGCTTCAATCCGGTGTCGATCGTATGCAGCATTTGGTCGAACAGCTATTGTCTCTGTATAGATCGAGCCCCGGAGAGTTCTCCAGTCATTTCACCCCCGTCAATCTTTACCAGCTGGCACAGGATGTTATCGCAGACCAACATTCCAGCTTTGAGAAAAAACACCAAACTCTGGAGCTTGAGGGTTCAACAACAATCATTGAGGGTGACCTCTTTAGCCTTCAGACTCTGCTCCAGAATTTACTGAGCAACGCCAATAAATACACACCTGAAGGTGGCCTTATACGAGTATCTGTAGAAAACCTAGATACTCGAGTCTGCCTAAAAGTTGAAGATTCTGGTTTGGGAATTGCTCCCGAAGATTACAACAAAGTTTACGAACGTTTTCAGAGACTAAATCATCAAGCTACAGTGGCAGCAACACCAGGATGTGGGCTTGGATTAACGATCGTGAATCATATTGTTGAGCTGCACAATGCCAGCATCAGTATTTCACCTTCTGGGTTTGATAACGGCGGAACAACATTTACCGTTCTGTTCAATAAAACAGATACACCCCATGAAAAATAAACTATGGAAATTGAAAACCGCCGCACTGAGCCTAGTACTATGGGGTAGTCAAGTTGTTGCCGCTACCCCGGTGGTAGAAATAAAAATTCAGGATCATTTGTTTTTTCCAGCAGTCATCGAAATTCCGGCAAATACCAAGGTCAAATTGCTCATCAACAATCTTGATCCGACAGCAGAGGAATTTGAAAGCTACGAACTTAATCGGGAAAAAGTTATCTCTGGAAATCGTAAAGCCGTTGTTTTTGTCGGGCCTTTACCACCGGGAGAATATCCCTTTTTTGGAGAATTTTATCCCAAGACAGCCCAAGGGAAAGTCGTGGTGGTTAATCCATGAACACTGGAGAAAAACCCTCATGTTTCTAAATTCTGTGATTCTTATTCTTCAGGAAATTTTAGAAGCAGCTCTTCTCATCAGCGTCTTACTGGTTTTTTCCAAACGCTACGGTATCAAACCGCATTGGCTATTTGTTGCTATTAGTCTGGGAGCCATTGGCGCTCTCTTTTTTGCCATTAATATGGCAGACATTTCCGAGTGGTTCGACTATGTGGGCCAAGAAGTAGTGAATGCTCTCATACAGTTCAGCATACTATTTTTCTTGGGTATTTTTACTGCCTTTCTTCCCAAAAACAGTTTTCTTCCCGGAGAAAGTCCCGACACTCTCAATAAAGAATCAACCCGGCATCATCAAAAAAATGGGTGGTCTATTGTTTGGATACTACTGATTGTCTCTCTGGCACTCACACGAGAAGGCTCAGAAGTCTTTATTTATATTGGTGGGGTCATAGGCCATCCCTCACACATTCAACCCACACTGACAGGTGCAGGAATAGGTGTCGGTATTGGCCTCAGTGCTGGAGTGTTAATCTACTATGGGTTGCTTGGACTACCTGCCAAGTGGATAGCACCGGGAGGATTAGTATTACTCGCTCTAGTGGCGGGCAACATGGCGTCACAGGCCACCCTATTACTGACACAAGCTGACTGGCTCCCCTACTCAACAATACTCTGGGACAGCTCCGAGTTACTTCCAGAAAATTCAATCCTTGGTCATCTACTCTATGCACTGGTTGGTTACGAAGCCACACCTTCTTTGTTTCAAGGCATAAGTTATATCTGCGGCATGCTACTTATTTTTCTATGCAACTTGTTGAGAACAACACTTTTAACTCAACATAAAAATCCAAAAACTTTCAAAATAAATACCCATTCTTAAGATGAAGACAATTATCGAGCCCTCCACAGCGTCACGCCAAAATCGAGCCACCCTATGGCTAATACCAATTGTCTATGTGCTCTCCTCAGCATCTCTGGCTGATGGAAATTCTGTTGATAAAGTCTACCACCCCTATGTGGATGCTTTAGAGCAGGAACTGGAATGGCGGACCATATATCAGGATGACCAACCCGAAGCTAACGATCACCTTCAGCTACACCGTTTTTCCTATGGCAGAGCCTTTGGTGACCGCTGGTTTGGTGAAATCTACCTGACCGGTGAAAACTCCGACGACACCAGTTTTAAACTGAAAGCCTATGAGCTTGAAGTAAAATGGCAAGCCACCGAACAAGGGGAATATTGGGCTGACTGGGGCCTACTCTTCGAGTTGGAAAAAGAAATGCATGAGAGCATCTGGGAGTTCTCCACCGGCGTTCTAGTAGAGAAAGAATGGGGCCGATGGAGCGGCACAGGAAATTTTCTAATTACCCATGAATGGGGGTCTGACATTGAAGATGAAATCGAAACCTCTGCCGCCCTTCAAATGCGTTACCGTCTGTCCCGCTGGTTTGAACCGGCTTTGGAACTTTATGCTGGAGAAGATACCCAGGCAATCGGCCCTGTCATTATGGGAAACATCGTCACTGGCACACGTAAAAGATTGCACTGGGAAGCCGGTATGATATTCGGCATGTCAGAAGAAAGTGCCAATAATACATTACGTTTTTTAATCGAATATGAATTTTAGATTGAAGAATTATGCGTGTTGTACTTCGATAATTCTGCAATAAATTGCTTAGCTTTCGGGTAAAAATACAATGTTATAACCGTCCGGCTTTTCCGTACAGACTAAGGATTTGGTGTTCTGTCTGATGTTAAAGCTCGAGGGTGCAAGTGAAGCGCCTTGTTTGTCCTAATGTTTGAATTAGCCCTATAGCCATTTCTTTCTTTTAAAATAGATAAGTAGCACAACGGGAATCGTAATAAATGCAGCCCAGAGGGTTGGATATGCCCATTTCCATTTCAACTCAGGCATATATTCAAAATTCATTCCGTATATCCCTGCAAGAAAAGTCAAAGGAATAAAAATTGAAGCGAATACAGTCAACACCTTCATGGTTTCATTCATTTTATTACTTACGCTAGATATGTAGATATCTAATAGTCCTGTTAATATCTCTCTGTATGATTCTATTGACTCTATTACACGTACGGCATGATCAGATACGTCTCTTAGGTATATATGAGTTTTTTCGTCAATCAACTCAGATTCGCTACGCAGCATTCCTGTGATCAACTCTCTAACCGGAGAGACATGTTTTCTAATACTTATGACTTCCCTTTTAAGGATTTGAATTGTATTAAGTGTGTTTGACGTTGGTTCGGAAGCTAATAAAACATCTTCGAGCGAAGTGATGGCGTCATCCAGTGAATCTATGAGAACAAAATTCTGGTCAACAATGATATCCAAGATAGTGTAAGTTAGATAATCTGAGCCCAGCTGTCTTATTCGACCTTTGCTTGATCTAATTCGTTGCTGAACAGAATGAAAAAGATCATCCTCCTTTTCTTTGAACGCAAAAACAAAATTCTTGAGAACTAAAAGGCTGACTTGTTCATAGGTAACTGCGAACTGATCATCTTCAGGCAATAAACATTTGAGTACAATATAAAGGTGATCATCATACTCCTCGAATTTTGGTCTCTGGTGAGTATTCAAAATATCTTCGAGAACAAGTTGATGTATGTCGAACATTTCTCCAATGCGCTCTACAACACCAACATTTGTTAACCCCTCGATAATGACCCAGGTGACGGTATTACTGTCCTTGTATTTTAGAACCTCATCTATAGATTGAATCTTCTTCTCTTCAAAGTTTTCTGTGCTGTAGTCAATCACTGACATTCTGGTTACAGTTTCCAAAACATCACCTACATGAATAAGTGAGCCGGGTGGTAAACCTGATTTACTTGAGACAATGTTTAAAGATTCAGTCATTTCTTCCCACCAATATATAAACTCCCAATATTTGGCCTAACGATTTGGTTGAGCCGACGACAAAGAAGCACCCGCGACGCAGGCTTTCGACTTGAACAAGTTGCTAGCTGTGCTATTTCCATCTTTCTTACGACCTTCTGGCAGTCTAATACTGTAAATTCAACATCATCAGTGCCATAGTGGCACATTGAGTTTGCGTCTCGACAATTCACCGTTCCGGCAGGAATATAGGCGGTATTCCCATAACTCTATACTAAACCGATCCGCCACCCTCCTTAATGTCTACATGTTTGAGGTCCGGCTCCGGTTCATCCAGCGCTGTGGGGTGAGCCTCGTCCTCTGCCTGACGCACTGCCTCCCGTTCCGACTCTCGCAGCAGCAACAACTCAATCCTCTCATGTAATAGTTTATCTTTCTCTGCTAGGCGCAGCGATTCCAGAACCAAATCCCGGTAAAGCGAATAAGCCATTAATACCATCAGCAACATAAAAGGAAAAGCTGTAACGATGGAAACGGTACGCAAGCCAAGCAGACCACCGCTAAGCAGCAGTACTGCCGCCATCAATAACTGTAGGACACCCCAGAGAATACGCACAAAGCGAGTGGGATTAAGAACGCCCTTGGACGTGAACATGCCCAGCACAAAAGTGGCAGAGTCCGCAGAAGTCACCACAAACATGGACACTAACAGCACTGCAGCAATTGCCGCATAATATCCGCCCGGTAACTGATCTAGCATTACATAAAGTCCTGCTGGCACCTCCTGCGCCACCGCGGCAGCGATGCCGGCATGTTCGAACAACTCAAAGTAGATGGCTGAACCACCGAAGGTGGAGAACCAGAGCATACTTAGGAGCACTGGTACGATCATAACTCCCAGCACAAATTCCCGGATCGTGCGCCCCCGGGAGATACGGGCAATAAAACTGCCGACGAAGGGAGCCCAGCTAAGGCCCCAAGCCCAATAGAAAATGGTCCATTGCTGTACCCAATGCTCACTGGAATACGGGGTAGTCACCAAACTCATCTGTACGATGTTACCCAAATATTCGCCGATGGTTTGTGTTAGTTCGCTGAAAATAAACGCGGTAGGACCGAGGATTAGCACAAACAACAGCAATCCCGCAGCCAAAATCATATTGGCATTACTCAGATAACGAATTCCCCGATTCAATGGCGTCATGGCTGACAGTATGAAGAGCGAGCCGAGCCCAGCTATGATCATCATCTGCGGCGTTACTCCATAGGACACCTCGAAGAGCCTGGTCAGCCCGCTATTGATCTGTAGCGCCCCCATCCCAAGTGTTGTCGCCACACCAAAAATGGTGGAAAGCACCGCCAGGGTGTCAATCGCTTTGCCCCAACCGCGATCAACACGATCTCCCATCAACGGGCGGAACGTTTCGCTAATTAACCCGTGACTGTTGTGACGGAAACGAACATAGGCAATAGCCAGACCCACCACGGTGAAATTGGCCCATTGATGTAGGCCCCAATGAAAAAAGGAATAACGCATACCCAGCTGTGCGGCCTCAACTGAGCCCGGTGTACCAATCCCCAAGGGCGGCGAACTCAAATGCATCATCGGCTCTGCCACACCCCAGAACACTAAACCCACACCCATGCCACCAGAAAAAATCATCGCAAGCCAGCTGCTAAAATTGAACTCGGGTGGCTCATTGTCAGGGCCGAGGCGAATACTACCGAAACGGGAAAAAGCCAACCCCAGCGTAAAGATCACAAAACCACTGGTCGCCATCAGGTACAACCAGCCAAAATTGTTCTCTGTCGCATCCAGAATTTTTTGCGCCAACTTCTGCACTGTCTGAGGATCAACTACCGTCGCAATCAGAAAGCCACCAATGAACAGTATTGATAGATAGAAGACAGCCCCCACATCCCCTAGCAGCCGATTTATCCACTGCCTGAGCTTAGCCATAAAATTCCTATGCTATCGACTGTTTTTAATGCCCGCTTATGGGGCCGTAGTGCAGGCACGAAGCACCGAAACAGAGGTCCCAGCCACACAGTGGTGCCACGAAGTATTTGTTAGGTTTTGTTTTTGCTAAAGCAGGCATAGTGATCCAACAATTATTTCCAGTAATGCCGCAAACAACAAGCCAATAGAAAAGTTTAGATATAGCACTTCACGTTTTTTAGTTGCTAGCACGCTAGATTTTTTAAATTGGTCTTGCTCTGATAGGAGGTAACGATATTGCATAAATAGCAATGAAAACAACATGCTTAAAGAAAGCAAGAATACACCCACCAAAATCACCTTTGATAGTGCAATCTTATTTGGAATCGCCTGCAAATAAGCAAACAAAGCGATTATTCCGCCAGAATTAACTAATAGCAAACCACGAAATAGCTGATTATAGATTTCGGATCTATGACCAGTTCTCTCAGGATCGCTTAAACTACTCTGATTATTTGCTGGACTATTCATCTCTCAAGAAACCTAACATTTGTATATCGCACATGCACGTTTTACCAAATTTATAATTCGAAAATATTTTTTAACCAATTGATTTTTAATTGCTTTTATCAAAGTATTTGAATCCTTTCAAAACAAAGTGAGGGGGGGGAGTCCTATTACCCCCCCTTCTCTCTTTCTCTAACAGGTTGATGTCCCGATGGTTTTTAAATATAACAGGTGAGAAAGCGAGCATTTATATTGACAACAATCCCGACAATACCTCAGATAACAATCAAATTGGGCCAAAATTACACAAGGGCAATAAGTTCATTGGCGATGATACTGTGAGCTTAACCTTAACATCTCAACGTTAATGATTAACTTTTTTCTTGCAACAGCTC
>JASJGJ010000171.1:0-4742 GCA_033791605.1 Porticoccus sp. | reverse complement strand
CGCTCTCTGCTTCGGGTTTTGTGGTGCGTTCTGTCACCACAGACGAGCAGCGTTTTGAAGTTTCCTGCAAAATCACCAAGGTAAATCGTTAGATTAATCACCCAAAAGTGTTTACGCCATCGCCTTAATCTCTAAATCAGGAATAAGAATAAAGATTAAAGATTTCTTGATATGGGACGAAACAGGGCCTGTAGGGGGTCGGGCGTTTCACGGAAGTTGTGCTCAATCGAAAACTTCAGTGATTAACATTTGTAGGGGGTGTTATGTCGAGACTGCAGCAGACACAGGAGTACGCGCTAGCGGGCGCCGAGCGAAGAAGATTTCCTCGTATCATCGCCAGCTGCCCGGTGCGTTATGCGCATCGACTCGATAATAATTGGGACAATGCTGAGCTGTGCGACTATTCCGCAACGGGCTTGCGCATGGTGTGTGACAACACGCTGTTGCAGGACACCAAAATAAACGTTGAGCTGGTTCCAGAAAAAATGATGCGTGTACCAAAAATAGTCGCTGAAGCGGTGGTGGTGCGATGCGGATTGCGTGATGACCACCGGTACGAGATCGCCTGCAAGCTAACCAAAGTTAGATCCAGCAGCTATGTTTAGCTATAGAATGTTTAGTTGCTGAATGTTCAGTTTATTAAATGAATGGCGCCCCGGAGACGATTCGAACGTCCGACCTATCCCTTAGGAGGGGATTGCTCTATCCAGCTGAGCTACCGGGGCAGTGTGATAATGATTTTTTTGGGATTGAGAGGGGAGTTGGTGGAGCCGAGGAGGATCGAACTCCCGACCTCGTCATTGCGAACGACGCGCTCTCCCAGCTGAGCTACGGCCCCAAATCCATTTTTATCAACAGCTTGTATCATTTTCCTCTACTGTTTTCCCTCTAAATCCATTCATTATTAATCATGGCGTTACGATGGACACCGTTCACGAGCTGGACGGATATCGGACGCATGGCAGTCATAATACAAGAAGTTTCTGGATGCTGGAGAGTGCGGGTCAGGAAGAAGGGGCGTCCCCCTATTTCTCAAACTTTTCGCACCAAGGCCAGCGCACAATCTTGGGCCAACTCAACCGAAGATCAAATAGAACGTGGCGAGCAGGTTGAGAGCATGTTAACGGCTGATGTAACCGTTGGCAATCTGCTGGATAAGATATGAAACCGAGGTAGGTGAGCGCAAGAAAGGGTACATGACATCTGAGCGGTACATGTACCCACGACTGAAGAGGGGCTTCAAGGGTGTTCTGCTACCCACGTTCTCTCTCGATAGGGTGGCGGAGTTCGGTGACACCAGGTTGTTAACGTTGCGTCATTGTTGATTTTCTTTAATGACTACATTGTAGAGGTCTTTATATTTTTCAGCGCTTTTTTCCCAGGAAAAATCTTGGCTCATGGCATTTAATTGCAGTTGATTCCAGGTGCTGGGATCTTCATAAAGCTTAATCGCAAATTTCACCGCTGAAATCAACGATGCCGGATTATTATCGGCCACATAAAAACCCGTAGCCGTACGATTTTCTATACTTTCCTCCGTTGTGTTGATAACCGTGTCGGCCAAGCCGCCAACATTTCTTACAATGGGTAAGGTGCCATAGCGAAGGCTATAAAGTTGGTTCAAACCGCAGGGTTCAAATTTTGAAGGCATGAGGTAGATGTCGGAAGCGGCCTCAACTCTATGAGACAGACACTCGTCATAACCGATGATGACTCTTAGCTTGTCGGGAAACCTTTTTGCTAATTGGGTCAGGCGAGTCTCGAATTGTTGTTCACCCGTGCCAAGTATGACGATCTGGACGGGTAACTGTAGCAATGCGAGCAATGCGTCGAGGATAGTATCGATACCCTTTTGCTCAACCAGCCTCCCAACCATACCAAGCAGGGGAATATTTTGTTCCTTTGGTAACCCCATCTCCGTTTGGAAGCTGATTTTATTGTCGGCCTTTTTACCCAAAGAACGCTTGTTGAATTTTTGTGTGAGACACGCATCGGTGCCCGGGTTCCACACATCTGTATCTATTCCATTGATGATTCCCGAGAGCTTATTTCTTCTGTGAAGCAGTAACTCATTCAAACCATAACCAAATTCTGGCGTCTGTATTTCTTCTGCATAGCTGGGGCTGACGGTGGTAATTCTGTCCGCATGCACAAGGCCACCCTTAATAAATGAAACACGGTCGTGAAATTCCAGACTGTGCAGCGTCCACAATTGTTGGGGCAAGTGCAGATCGGAAAATGTCTGCTTGTTAAATACACCCTGATAAGACAAGTTATGAATAGTGAATATGGTGGCAGGTCGTTTTTTGTGGATGCTGAGCAGAGCCGGCACTAATGCGGATTGCCAATCATTACAATGCACGACATCTGGCTTCCATGATAGCTGGCTGTGGCCCATGGCAATATTGGCGGCCACTTGTGAAAAAAGGGCGAATCGAAAGTCGTTGTCAGACCACTCTTTTCCATTTTCATCCAGATAGGGAGTGCCTGGCCGATCAAAAGCAGCGGGGCAATTGACTAACCATACCGTGACGCGTGTGCCCGGAAGACGGGTTTCGAGCAGTTGAACGGTTTGGCCATAATGTACTTGTTCGTTAATCAGTTTGGGATTGGAAACTTTTTCAAGTACGGCCGGATACGCGGGCAATAATAACCGGACATCCAGACCTTGTTTAATCAGTGCGCGTGGCAGACTTCCGGCCACATCGGCAAGCCCACCGGTTTTTATCAGTGGATAGGCTTCGCTGCTGACGAATAAAACCTTGTTCATTTAACGTGCCTGATCACAACCCCTGCTAATGGGGGTAGCGTTAATGAGATAGAATGAGGTCTGCCCATCAGCTGAATATCATCGGAATAGATAGGGTCGCTATTGCCTTGGTTGCTCCCTTCGTAATAACTGGAATCCGAATTAAACATTTCTTCAAAATGGCCACTCAGCGGCACGCCAATTCGATAGTCTTTTCGAATAACAGGTGTGAAATTGAAGGCGACAATAATGGTTTCATTCTCGCTCTTTCTAAGATAGGCGAGTGTGGATTGATCAGTATTGTCACAGTCTAACCATTCAAAACCCTGTGGACCAAAATCAAAACGATGGAGTGCGGAATGCGTTTTGTATAGCCTGTTGAGGTCACTCACAAGTGATTTGATGCCTTGATGATTCGGGTATTGTAAAACATACCAGTCCAGTGCTTTGTCATGATCCCATTCGTCACCCTGGCCAAATTCACAGCCCATGAACAGTAGCTTTTTACCAGGGTAGGTGAACATGTAGGTATAGAGTAAACGTAGATTTGCAAACTGCTGCCATTCATCGCCCGGCATTTTATACAGCATTGAGCGTTTGCCATGGACGACTTCATCATGTGAAAAGGGTAATACAAAATTTTCGCTGAATAGATATAACAGACCGAAGGTTAGCTGGTTATGATGATGTTGGCGATGTACAGGGTCTTTCGCTAGATAGTCCAGGGTGTCGTGCATCCAACCCATGTTCCACTTCATGGAAAATCCAAGGCCACCGCTATCTGTTGGTTTTGTGACTTGCGGCCAGGAAGTGGATTCCTCTGCGATAATGACCGTCCCAGGATGGTTGGCATGGGTGACGGTATTTAAATCTCGGAAGAACTCAATGGCTTCAATGTTTTCATTGCCACCGTGGATATTTGGAACCCAGTCATCGTCTTCACGGGAATAATCCAGGTAAAGCATGGAGGCGACGGCATCGACCCGCAGTCCGTCTAGATGAAACTCTTCCAACCAGAAGAGAGCGCTGGCTAATAAAAAGTTTTTCACCTCATTACGACCGTAATTGTAAATCAGTGTGCCCCAGTCACGGTGTTCGCCTTTACGTGGATCTTCATGTTCGTAGAGTGCGCTGCCATCAAATTTGGCCAAGCCGAAGGCGTCTTTGGGAAAATGGGCAGGCACCCAGTCAAGAATGATGCCTATTCCATTTTGGTGGCAGGTATTGACGAAATAGCGAAAATCATCAGCAGACCCAAAGCGGCTGGTGGCAGCGAAGTAACCCGTGGCCTGGTATCCCCAGGAGGCATCGAGTGGGTGTTCGGTAATGGGTAGCAATTCGATATGGGTAAAGCCGGTCTGCTGGATGTAATCCACTAGGCGGTGCGCAAGATCGCGGTAGTTTAAAAAATCCCCGGATTTATCACGTTGCCAGGAACCTAGATGCAGTTCATAAATAGACATTGGCTCATGCAGCCAATCAAACTGGGTCCTTGTCTGCATCCAGTTATCGTCTTCCCATGAGTAGGCTTTGTCAGCGCGGATGATGGATGCGGTGTTTGGGCGCTTTTCGAACTGCTGGGCATAAGGATCAATTTTTGTGAGAATCTCCCCGGTGTCTCGATTTCGAATTTCTAATTTGTAAAGCGAGCCAGCAGTAAGGCCAGGGATAAACAGCTCCCAAACGCCATACCCCAAACGATTGCGCATGGGATATTGTCGACCATCCCAGTTATTGAAATCACCAATAACACTGACCCTTTCGGCATTGGGAGCCCAGGTGGCAAACAAAACGCCCTCAATACCATCTACCGTGTGCGGATGGCCGCCTAATATCTGATAGATATGCCAGTGTTTTCCCTCTGAAAAAAGGTGTAGATCATAATCGCTTAATTGAGGCAAAAAGCAGTATGGGTCGAAGTAAGTGGATTTCTTTTCATGCCGATCTATTTGGCAAAGCTGATAGTGGTCGGGTATCGCTGCGTCATCTCCAG
>JASJGJ010000170.1:0-7265 GCA_033791605.1 Porticoccus sp. | reverse complement strand
TAGAATGGAAAGAAACCATGAATAAAGCCCGCGCGATTTTTCGTGCTGCTGACCTAGTGGTCTGAGGAGTCCTAACCATGATATTAATGATTGATAATTACGACTCCTTTACCTACAACGTGGTGCAGTACCTTGGAGAATTAAAGGCAGATGTTCAGGTTGTTCGCAATGACGAAATTACCTTGGATGAAGTGGCAGCACTTGCCCCCGAGAAAATTGTTATCTCACCGGGGCCCTGTACTCCGAATGAAGCCGGTATTTCAGTTGCAACCATTGAACGTTTTGCCGGAAAAATTCCTATTCTGGGTATTTGCCTAGGGCATCAGAGTATTGGGCAGGCCTTTGGTGGCAAGGTGGTGCGGGCCAGAGAAGTAATGCACGGGAAAACCTCACCCATTTATCACAACAATACCGGCGTATTTCGCGATTTACCCAACCCCTTTGAAGCTACGCGTTATCATTCGCTGGTTGTTGAACGTGAAAGCCTGCCGGATTGCTTGGTATTGACGGCATGGACTCAAACTGAAGCCGGTGAAATTGATGAAGTGATGGGTTTTCGTCATCGTGAATTGTCGGTAGAGGGGGTTCAGTTTCACCCGGAATCTATTCTCACCGAGAACGGGCACGATCTGCTCGAAAACTTTTTGAAAAGCTAAAGGCTGACCATGGATATACAACAGGCTGTTGCCCGGTTTTTAGAGAATCAGCACCTCGATCTTAATGAGATGCGTGACGTTATGATGCAAATCATGACCGGTAAAGCGACTGATGCTCAGATAGGAGCTTTTTTGGTGGCTCTACGCATGAAAGGCGAAACGGTAGCTGAGCTCACTGGTGCCGCTCAGGTGATGCGTGAACTGGCTTCACCCGTTGCCATCACAGGTAAACATCTTGTGGATATTGTAGGTACTGGAGGAGATAGCTCCGGTATTTTTAATGTTTCAACTGCAAGCACCTTTGTGGCTGCGGCAGCAGGTGCCAGAGTTGCCAAACACGGCAACCGTTCTGTGAGCAGTAAAAGTGGCAGTGCAGACTTGCTGGAATGTGCCGGTGTCCGGTTGGATTTAACACCTGAACAGGTGGTGCTGTGCGTTGAAGAAGTGGGTGTTGGCTTTATGTTTGCGGTCAATCATCACAGCGCGATGAAGTATGCCATTGGCCCACGGAAAGAGTTGGGTGTGCGTACAGTTTTTAATCTTCTCGGACCGTTAACAAATCCGGCAAGCGTGCCAAATATGCTTCTGGGTGTATTTGACCGCCAGTGGCTTCGTCCGGTAGCTGAGGTGATGAAGCAGTTAGGTGGAGAGCATATTTTGGTGGTGCATTCTGCTGATGGCTTGGATGAAATTAGTGTTGCTGCTGAAACCTGGGTCGCTGAGCTAAAAGATGGCACGATTAGAGAATACTCTGTGGCACCGGAAGACTTTGGTCTCGCTCGAGGCGATCTCAATGATTTGAAAGTTGCCGATGCAAAAGAAAGTTTGGACATGATCAACGCGGCGTTATCCAAAAATGCTGGCTCAAAAGGGGCGGGCGCTGCTTCTGACATGGTGGCTCTCAATGCCGGCGCAGCGCTTTATGCGGCGGGCGTTGCGGATAATTTGTTCGAAGGGGTTAGTATGGCTCAGGATGCTATTGGTGGAGGTTTGGCCAAAGCTAAAATTACCGACCTCGCTGCCTTCACCCATTGTTTGAAAGATATAGAAGCTTAAAAGACCAGAAACATACTTATGAATATAGCAATAGATACCCCAACAGTATTAAAGAAAATTCTCGCTCGGAAAGCTGAGGATGTGGCAGAGCGGCGAGCCAATATTTCGCTGGAAGAGTTGCAGCGGCAGTGTCGGGAAGAATTAAGAGACCGTGATCTTCGTGGTTTTACTGATGCCCTTGTGGCAAAAATTGATCAGGGGCTAGCAGCTGTCATTGCTGAGGTTAAAAAGGCCTCGCCAAGCAAGGGTGTGATTCGGCAAGATTTTGACCCAGTGGAAATTGCTCGAAGCTACGAAAAAGGTGGGGCAGCTTGCTTGTCTGTTTTGACCGAAAGAGATTTTTTTCAGGGCTCAGATGAATACCTGAAAATGGCACGAGAGGTGACACGGCTGCCAGTATTACGTAAGGATTTTGTGTTTGATCCCTATCAGGTTTACGAATCCTATGTCCTGGGAGCTGATTGTATTTTGTTGATTGTTGCCGCGTTGAGTCAGTCTCAGATGGAGGAGCTTCATGGCATTGCTCGTGGACTTGGTCTTGATGTGTTGGTTGAAGTACACAATGAAGCGGAGCTAGATCGGGCACTGTTAATTGATAATCCCATGATTGGTATCAATAACCGAGACCTTCACACTTTCGAGACGACCTTGGACACAACTTTTGGTTTGTTGGGAAAGATTCCAGAAGGGCGAATAGTGGTCACTGAAAGCGGTATTCTAACAATTGATGATGTTGCTGCCATGAGGGGCCACAATGTGAATACCTTCCTTGTGGGAGAGACCTTTATGCGGGCAGAGGAGCCGGGGATGAAGCTTCTTGAGATGTTTAACTGACTCGGGTAATCAAAATGATTACTCGAAGAAATAAAAAAGGCCTCATTTTGAGGCCTTTTTTGTACAAGTTGAAACAATGCTAAGTATTTGTACGGACTACCTAGTCCCAAATACCACCATGGTTTTACCCTTCACGGACACCAGTTCCTGTTGTTCTAGGGTTTTTAGAACCCGGCCAACCATTTCCCGTGAACAACCAACAATTCGGCCAATTTCCTGACGAGTGATTTTTATCTGCATCCCGTCAGGGTGGGTCATGGCATCGGGTTCTTTGCAGAGGTCCAGTAGTGTACGGGCAACGCGACCAGTAACATCAAGGAATGCTAAATCTCCCACCTTGCGTGTAGTGTCACGCAGACGTTTGGCGATTTGTATGCCAATGGCAAATAGAAATTCTGGGTGATCTTTAGAGAGTTCTTGAAATTTTGAGTAACTAATTTCACCAACTTCGCATTCGGTTTTAGCTCGAATCCAAGCGCTTCTGTCAGTTTGGCCAAACAGCCCCATCTCTCCAAAAAAATCGCCTTCATTGAGATAGGCGACGATCATTTCACGACCATCATCATCTTCTAGAAGTACCGTAACGGAACCTCTAATAATGTAGGAGAGAGTATCACCTTCATCACCAGCATAAATGATGGTACTTTTGCTAGGATATTTCCTTCGGTGACAGTGAACTAAGAACTCTTCTACATTTGGAATGTGAGGTGTTATTGGTGCAGGTGCCAACTCGAGTTCCTCCCTTTTGTGATCTCGCGCATAGACAGAGCCCATTATGGGGATAAAATCATCATTGGCCAAGTTAGAATTTATCATGCGTTGGATTCCTTGGGAGAAAAAGTGACAACTGGATACGTAATTCTAAGGTTAAAAGCACAGTAATTATGTTAGTCTCTCGACACTTTTAAGGTCGACGGTGTCATGAAAGCAAAAATTATCTGGGGCGGGGACGCCAAGTTTATTGCTGAGTCAGAAACAGGCCATACGGTTGTCATGGATGGCCCACCTGATCACGGCGGTAAAAATCAGGGTGCTCGCCCGATGGAAATGATGTTGATAGGCATGGGGGGATGTTCATCCTTCGATGTCGTTCATATCCTCAAGAAAAGTCGTCAGGACGTTACTGGTTGTGTAGCAGAAATTGATGCAGAGCGAGTGGACGCTGTTCCTGCGGTATTTACCAAAATACATCTGCATTTTGTTGTGACGGGTAACAACTTAAAAGAAAGTATGGTTAGCAATGCGGTCAAACTGTCTGCGGAAAAATATTGTTCTGCCTCTATTATGCTCGCTAAAGGTGGTGTAGATATTACTCATAGTTTTGAGATGTGTCCTCCGTTAGCTTAATAGATAGCACCTGCTGAATCGTAAAGATTCTGGTAAAAGCAACACGACCTCTCGCTTTCTTGGGATTAAAGTTCTTTGCCAGTCAGTAAAAATAGCGTATCAGCGGTTTCTTTCTAAGCTGCCTCAGTGTTTAGCTTTTTATTTTGTCGTATCGAATACGTTAATACGGTTCCTTTTCTCTTGCTGCTTCCCGCGCGTCGCGCACGTAAAAAAAAGGACAGCTATGGCTGTCCTAAAGGGTCGTTATGGGAGGGTCATACGTTTAATCGGGAGTGCTAAGTTTGGCGTCTGTCCTTTTCGGTGGTTTTTTCAGTTCATGTGATTGACTGTAGCCGTCCCCAATTCATAATTTAAATGTATTAAAATTATTTTTTGCATGCCTTGAAGTTATGAGTATATTTTAAAAATGTGGATAAAATCCGGTCAAAAAAAAAGGCAGCTAAGGCTGCCTTAAAGGATACTGAGGGAGTATAGAGGTACAAACTTTAGCTTCGCTGGTTAAGCTAGGGCATATTCCTGAGGGGGGAGCTATGCGTGCCTTTCCAGATCCACGTTTAGGCTTTGTAATATAGAGATCAACCTTATATGATTCAAATGTATTAATATAATATTAATCATAACTTCAGGATATGTGTCGTGGATGCCAAGCTATTATCGCGGGTTGATCTGAATTTGTTGGTGGCTCTTCAGATTCTTATCGAAGAACAGAGTGTTACTCGAGCAGCTGAGCGATTATTTATTACTCAACCGGCAATGAGTAAAACACTGCAGCGGCTTCGAGAGTTGTTTGATGACCCCTTGTTTATTCGAAGTGGCCGCGGATTGGTGCCAACTCCCAGGGCCGTTGAACTAGAAAAACAACTACCATTAGTCTTGTCATCAGTCGCCGATTTAGTGACTCAGAGTCAGTTTAATCCGCTCACTTTTGACGGTGAGATTTGCATTATGACGGCAGAATTCATTGCTGTTCAGGTAATACCCGCTTTAACACAGCGGTTGATCGATGATGCTCCTTTTATGTCACTTAGAGTGAAAGGTGAGTCTGATACAAAAGTACGTCAATTGGAGGATGGTGAACTCGATTTTGCTATTGTCATTGATCGGCCATACAGTGATGAGTATCACGTCACCCCCTTAGGCTATTTTACGCCTGCAGTATGGATGCGGGCAGTGCACCCATTGGCTGATAAAGAGAAGCTAACACTAAAGGATATGTTGGAATATCCGTTTATTCAGTATTCGTTACTTCGCTCTGGCTCCTCTACTTCAGAAGAAACACGTTTTGATCGACAGTTAAGAAAGCATGGGTTGAAGCGAAAAAAAGCCTTGGTGACAGCGCAATTGATGACCGCGATGGATGCCTTATGGCAAACGGATTGCCTTATGATGGCTACCATGCATGATCTGAAGATAGAGGGAGAAACTTACGGAATTGTTCGGAAGCCTTATCCTGAGGAGCTGGAGTTTGATAGCACTGTTCCTGTGGTGCTGGTACAGCATGCCAGAACGATGAAGTCGGCTGCACATCAATGGGTAAAGGAACAAATTGTTGGTATTGTTCAGGATATTCGAGAAAAGGCTAAGAGAGGGGCGCGCTCATCTTGACCCAGAAAGTACATTGATTAAATGCGATAGCTTGTGTTGGTCATAGCCTTGGACACGATCGTCATCAGAGCCTTTATGGTTGAGGGGAATTTCAAGCCTCCGGCATCTAGAGCAGCACTCGCATGTTTCGCTTCATCTTCAAGCATTTGCTCCACAATAGCGCGACTCTTGCCATCGTTAGCGGGTAGATTTTTTAGGTGGATTTCTAGATGTTGGCAGACTTGATCTTCTGTTGCGGCTACAAACCCCAAGCTGAGTTTGTCACTGATCAGCCCTGTTGTTGCACCAATACCAAAGGATAAACCATACCAGAGCGGGTTGAGTAGGCTGGTATGGCTACCTAGTTGAGTGACCCTTTCTTGGCACCAGGCTAGGTGATCAATTTCTTCATCTGCGGCATGCTCCATGTCACTTCGAACAGTCGTCAGTTTTGCTGTCAGTGCCTGTCCTTGATAAAGCGCCTGCGCGCAAACTTCTCCCGTGTGGTTAACTCGCATCAATCCTGCGGCGTGGCGTTTTTCCTGTTCAGTTAAGGTTGTTTCGGATGCGTCTTTTGCTGGGGATGAGCGATCATGGGGTGGTTTATCGATCGCGATGGTACGCAATGCTCGGTCTACTTGAACCAATAAGCTATCAAGGGGGGAAAGTTGTCGTGGCGTCATCAATCTTACCGTGCAGCTGTTTAAAAGT
Source organism: Porticoccus sp. (assembly GCA_033791605.1). Lineage (GTDB taxonomy): Bacteria > Pseudomonadota > Gammaproteobacteria > Pseudomonadales > Porticoccaceae > Porticoccus. The sequence goes on along the minus strand of JASJGJ010000170.1, from coordinate 1,077 downwards.
GCTTTATTGTAGCAAAATCAGTAGTTATGTTGTGAGGGGATTAAATAAATGAAAGAAGGTTATTTTGAAAATCTTGGTAGTGGCATTTATTGCATCGATGCACGCTATGTTAGTCAAGGCGTAGCGTGTTGTTACTTAATGGTTGAAGGCTGTGATGTTGCCATTATCGAAACGGGTACAGCCTATACCGCAGATGCTATTAATGAGGCACTGCTATCCTTAGGGCTTTCTGATGAATCTGTGCGCTACATTATTCCAACCCATGTCCATCTGGATCATGCCGGCGGTGCAGGTGTACTTATGCAGCGATATCCAGAGGCGCAGTTAGTTATACATCCTCGGGGCGCGCGGCATATGATTAATCCCACTCAATTGATCGCAGGCTCAAAGGCTGTGTATGGAGAGGAAAAATTTACACAATTTTATGGTGAAATTGTTCCGGTTTCAGAAGGGCGTGTACATGCGGCTGAAGATGGTGAAAAGCTTAATTTGAATGGGCGAGTCTTAGAGTTTCGCCATACCCCGGGACATGCAGAACATCATTTTTGTATATGGGATGCTGAGACTAAAGGTTGGTTTTCCGGAGATACTTTTGGTATTTCCTATCAGTCTATGGGTAAAATTTTAGGGGGTAAGGCTTTAGAGGGTAATGTTTTCGGGGGTAAAAATTCAGATGTGGAGAAATCAGACCGCTTTATTATACCGACCACCTCCCCGGTTCAATTTAACCCTGACAGGTTGCTGGCATCCATAGATCTAATGATGAGCTATGACCCGGAGAGGTTTTATTTAACCCACTACAGCGTGTTGGAGCAGCCCAAACAACAGGCCGATTTACTACGAGTACAAATAGAAGATTATCGAAAAATAGCACTGTCATTGCGTGAAGAGCTTGATCGGGAAAAGAAAATATACCAAGCCGTGAAAGACATGACGTTGGCACGTATAGCCACCGAGCAACCCACTTTGGATATAAAAGCCATGGAAAAAGTATTGGAGATGGACTTTGAGTTGAATGCTCAGGGTCTGAATGTCTGGTTGGGTAAGCAAAAACAGCAACAGCAACAGCAACAGCAA
>JASJGJ010000169.1:0-9641 GCA_033791605.1 Porticoccus sp. | reverse complement strand
GATGATGAACTCCCTCACCGACGAGGAGCTCCAGCTGATCAAGCGTGGAGGCCAGGATCCCAAGAAGGTGTTTGCGGCCTTTAAAAAGGCCAGTGAAACCACCGACCAGCCCACGGTTATTCTTGTGAAAACGGTGAAAGGCGACGGTATGGGCCCTGCTGCCCAAGGCCGTAATAATGCCCACCAGAAAAAGGATCTTAATGCCGAAGAAAGATTGGCCTGTGCCCGCGCCTACGGAATCCCGCTGGACAACGATGCGATCGCGCGGGCGGAGTTCTATCGCCCCCCTGAGGATAGTGATGAGATGCGCTACCTGCAGTCGCACCGTCAGCAGCTCGGTGGCTATTTGCCCGAGCGCAAAATCGAATGCCCGGTGTTAACCGCGCCGGCATTGAGCCTGTTCCAGAGTGCGCTGGATGGATCCGGTGAGCGGGCGGCGTCTACCACCATGGCCATGGTGCGGATGCTGGCCCAGCTGATGAAGGAAGATACCCTGGGCAATTATGTGGTGCCCATTGTGCCGGATGAGGCGCGAACCTTTGGTATGGAGGGAATGTTCCGTCAATTGGGAATTTATTCTTCCGCTGGACAGAAGTATGTGCCGCAGGATCATGAGCAGATCATGTACTACAAGGAAGATAAAAAAGGGCAGATTCTTGAAGAGGGTATCAGTGAGGCTGGAGCTATGTCCGCCTGGATGGCACTGGCTACATCTTACAGCACCAACCATTTCCCCATGGTTCCTGTGTATATTTATTACTCTATGTTCGGTTTTCAGCGGATTGGTGATTTAGCTTGGGCCGCTGGTGATATGCAAGCAAGGGGTTTTCTCATTGGTGCAACCGCTGGTCGCACCACGCTTAATGGCGAAGGGTTGCAGCATCAGGATGGTCACAGCCATTTGTTGGCTAATACCATTCCAAACTGCCGAACCTATGATCCCGCCTATGGTTATGAAGTGGTGACCATTGTTCAGGACGGTTTGAGGGTGATGTTTGAGGAGCAGGAAAATTGCTTTTATTACCTCACGACAATGAATGAAAACTACCTGCAGCCCGCCATGCCAGATAATGTTGAGGAAGGCATCATTAAGGGTATGTATTTGTTTGAAGAGGGCGATGAATCTGAGCTGAAGGTGCAGCTCATGGGCGCGGGAAGCATTCTCAACGAGGTGCGTGAAGCGGCTGTGATCCTAAAGGAAAAATATAATATATCCGCTGATATTTGGAGTTTAACCAGTGTTAATCAGCTGGCTCGTGATGGTCAGGCAGCAGACCGGTGGAATTTATTGCACCCAGACCAAGACGAAAAAGTACCCTATATTACGGAACAGCTGACTGGGCGTCAGGGTCCAGTGGTGGTGGCAACTGATTATGTTAAAACCTATACAGAACAATTGAGGGCCTACATTCCTGCCAGCTATAGGGCGCTAGGGACAGATGGTTTTGGTCGCAGTGATAGTCGTGAGCAACTACGTCACTTTTTCGAAGTGAATCGATATTTTGTCGCACTTTCAGCATTAAAATCTCTGGCCGATGAAGGCAAAATAGACGTTTCTGTTGTAACGCAGGCGCTTGTTGATTTTGATTTAGACCCTGAAAAAGTTAACCCGCTCTATTGTTAACTACGTAAGGCTAAACACTTTATTGTTAAGTCTTTGATATTAAATTAAGAGTATTAGGAAAGAGAATTTATAGTGGCCACTGAAATTATTCATGTACCTGATCTCGGTGGTGCCGAGACGGTTGAAGTGATTGAGCTTTGTGTTGCCCCCGGAGATACGGTGGAGCTGGAGCAATCGTTAATAGTATTGGAGTCAGATAAGGCGACAATGGATGTACCCAGCCCGAAGTCAGGAACAGTCAAATCTGTGATTGTTAAAGAAGGCGATACGGTGAGTGAGGGGGCCGCTATTATTGAATTGGAAGTAGATGATGCTGTTTCGACGGAAGAGTTTAGTGCTGACGTAAAGACTGAGCCTGATGACATCGAGTTGCAGAGCAGCGAAACGTCTTCCAGCAAAACCCCGGATGCTAATGTCCCTGTTCCTGTCGATGAACCGGCTGAAGGTACTGTTGAGCGCGTGGTTTGTGTGCCCGATACTGGAACAGAAGAGGCCGTTGAAATTATTGAATTGGTGGTGTCGCCTGGTGATGTGGTATCCGAGGGCGATAGTCTTGTGGTGGTGGAGACGGATAAAGCCACCATGGAAATTCCTGTAAGCTTTGGTGGTGAGGTACTACGGTTACTGGTCAAGGTGAGTGATAAGGTTAATAGTGGCGATGAAATTGCTGTATTGGCAACTACGGCTTCCAGTAGCCCCAAACCACAAAGTGAATCATCTGGTCATCAAGCGGCGTCAATGCTAAAAGCCGAATCTGAATCGGTGGCTGAAATTAAACCTGAACCTGAAGAGGATAATAACCCTAAGGCTTCCCCCGAGACTGAGGGTTTGCCTAGTGTTGATTTCTCCGTTAGTGCTGATGTCTATGCGGGGCCGGCATCTCGAGCGTTGGCAAGGGAGCTGGGCGTAGACTTACATAAGGTTAAAGGAACAGGCCCTCGTGGGCGCATATTAAAAGAAGACTTAAATAGCTATGTAAAAAATGCTGTGGCTATTGCTGCATCGGGTTCAAGTGGGGCTGTAACGGGTGCAGGGATTCCAGCAGTTCCAGACGTGGATTTCAGTCAGTTTGGTGAAGTCGAGGTGATCCCACTACAAAAAATACAGAAACTAACTGCAGCCAATATGAGTAGAAGTTGGCTAAATGTTCCCCATGTAACCCAGTTTGATGAGGCCGATATTACCGATTTGGAAGAATTTAGGTCGTCACTAAAAGCCGAAGCAGAAAAGCGCGGTACACGTTTAACACCGATCCCTTTTCTTTTGAAGGCCTGCGCCCACGCGTTAGCGGCCAATCCTGAATTCAACCGTTCCATTACTGGCGATGGTGAAAATTTTGTACAAAAAAGCTATGTACACATTGGTATGGCTGTGGATACCCCGCGTGGTTTGATGGTTCCAGTGATACGAGATGTGGATACTAAAGGTTTGTGGCAACTGGCGGTTGAAGTCAATGAGATGGCTGCAAAGGCTCGAGAGGGGAAGCTTTCCACTGCAGATATGCAGGGAGGCTGCTTCACTATTTCTAGCTTGGGTGCCATTGGCGGCAACGGTTTCACACCTATCGTTAATACGCCGGAGGCTGGCATTCTTGGTGTTTCCAAGTCCCAGATAAAGCCAGTTTGGGATGGTTCGGCATTTACCCCTAGAATGATGCTGCCATTAAGTATTTCTTATGACCACCGGGTGGTTAATGGTGCCGATTGTGGGAGATTCTTTACTTATTTGGTCCAGATTCTGAGCGATACTCGAAGGTTGGCACTATAGGAAGGGCTTGAGTGATCTTTGTTTTGTATGATGAAATATTTGTGTACAGGTGAGTTGAGGAACTTATTTGTATTGTGAAGTGCCCAAGTAAGCGTGGGTGTATATAGAAGCGGGCTATTTACTCTTTTTAACTATAAGCATCTGAATGATCTTTGTTAAGAAATAAAGTAGGGTGTGGCTATGAAGCGTAAGAGTAACAATTATACCTTTTTCGTCTTTGCGGCAATGTTCTCACTGTTACTTTCTAGTGCCTCTGCAATGGCTGATGGCGTATCTTCTGCTAATGTGAAAGCGGTTCAGTTGGTTATCAATGGTCAGATAGCTGCGCTCAAGTCAGGTGATTATCAGTCTGCCTATTCTTTTGCCGCGCCTAATGTAAAGGCAGCGTTCCCATCCGCTAAAATTTTTATCAGTATGGTGGAAAACGGTTATAGGCCGCTTTACCATCATTCTTCATATGTGTTTGGTAAAAATACCGTCTCAAATGGCGAGGTTTACCAGGAAATTATTGTGTCTGATGATGCTCGTAAGTTGTGGCAATTTATCTATATTCTGAGCCAGCAGCAAGATCAAAGCTGGAAAATCACAAATGTGATGATGTATCCCTTCGAAGGTTCTTCCGTTTAAACCCCAGCTTTAAACTTAAACTGCTTATCGTCTGTCTACTTTTTTGGTGTTTCCCTGCGCGGTGAAGCAGATGGCTTTTTGCTTCTTGCTCTTGGCTCAGAGGGGCGGCCCTGTGGCTTGCTTTCACCAACAAGGCTGAGTTTCATCGGTTGTTGGCAAACCCGCACCTTGTTTTTCAAATGCTGGAAAATATCCTTAGGCATTCCGTCCGGAAGATCGACGGTACTGAAGTCATCTTCAAGCTTGATGCGGCCAATATTTTGGCTGTCAATTCCAGCTTCGTTGGCAATAGCACCAACGATATCCTTGGGCATAACGCCATGATTTTTTCCTACTTCAATACGGTAGGTCACCATATCGACATCATCGTGCTGTTTGCGGTCTTGCTGAGGTCTATCTCTCTTTGCGCCTCTTTCTGCGCGATCTCCACGTCCTCTTTCAGACCTTTCTCCTCGGCCTCTTTCTCTGCCTCGGTCGGATCTTTCGTTGCGGTCTCTGCTACTGCTGTCGCTAGTATCTAGGGGTGCTAGGTTGGGGAACAACGGACGTTCCAGTTGGAGTTGTGATGCCAGACCTGCAGCAATGTCAGCCATAGGAATATCATTGTCCACTGACATTTTTTCCAAAAGTCCTCGAAATTTTTCAAGGTCTTTAATTTCGAGACTTTGTAATACACGGTTCTGGAATTGTTGAACCCGTTGATCACTCACTTGTGTTCCCGAGGGAAGTTGCATCAGGGTAAGAGATTGGCGAGTTGATTGTTCGATGGAGCGGAGTAGGCGCCGTTCCTTTGGAGCAACAAATAGAATAGCTTGGCCTTCGCGGCCTGCACGCCCCGTTCTCCCAATGCGGTGAACGTAGGCTTCGTTATCATAGGGTATGTCGTAATTCACGACGTGACTGATGCGCTCTACATCCAAGCCGCGTGCGGCTACATCAGTGGCGACAACAATGTCGATTTGGCCTTTCTTCAGGCGATTGACTGTGCGTTCACGTAATGTCTGGTTAAGGTCACCATTCAGTGCTGCTGCAGAGAAGCCTCGCGCTTCAAGTTTTTCAGCCACTTCTGCTGTGGCAGATTTAGTGCGCACAAAGATGAGCATGCCGTCGAATTCTTCTACTTCCAAAATTCGAGTAAGCGCCTCCATTTTTTGGTGGCCTTTCACCATGAGATAACGCTGGGTTATACGCTCAACGGTTTTGGTTTTTGCCGCAATGCTGACTTCTTTGGCATCCCCAAGGTATTTTTTGACCACTCTACGGATAGTCGGTGGCATGGTGGCGGAGAAGAGTGCTCGCTGACAGGTTTTAGGGGTCTCTGCCAAAATTGTTTCAACATCGTCGATAAAGCCCATGCGTAGCATTTCGTCGGCTTCGTCCAATACTAGGGCATTAAGTTCGTTGAGTTTGAGGCTTCGGCGTTTAATGTGGTCGAGGATACGTCCAGGTGTTCCTACAATAACCTGTGCTCCTCGCTCTAAGCCACGCAATTGTCCGCGCATATCTTGGCCGCCATAAAGTGGCAGTACGTGAAACCCTTTCAAAAAACGCGAATAACTTTGGAATGCCTCGGCCACTTGAATGGCCAGCTCTCGAGTCGGTGTAAGCACTAAAACTTGGGGTTTTTTTTGGTTGCTATCAATACGGCTTAATAGTGGTAGGGCAAAAGCAGCGGTTTTACCGGTACCTGTTTGAGCAATGCCCAGCAGGTTTTCACCGTTCAGGAGTATTGGAATACTTTGTGCTTGGATGGGCGAGGGTTGTTCATAACCCAGTTGTTGGACGGCTTTAAGCACCGGACTAGCTATGCCCAGTGATTCAAAATCGGGGGATGACATAAAAAAACCTGTGGTCAGTATCCGGAACAAATGGAACCGGATCAAAATAGGGGCCAAAGTATACGCCTATCACCCTGAAATAGAAAGATTTTTTGGTTGTAAGGGCGTTGACGATACTAGCTTTTTTTGACCAATAATCGGTCGAGCACGTTGGCAAATTGTTGGCGCTCGACATTGGTCATAGTGCCGGGGCCACCGCGAACTTCACCAATACTGCGCAATTCTTCCATCAGGTTTCGCATAGCCAACCGTTGGCGAATATTTGCCTTGGTGTAATGCTCACCTCTGGGGCTGATCACTTCAGTTTCTTTTTCGATAACCTCAGCGGCAAGGGGAATATCCTGAGTCACTACAATATCGCCGGGGTTAACCCTTTGGGCAATGTAGTTATCTGCCACGTCAAAGCCGCTTTCTACCTGTTGAAACTTAATCAAAGGTGATGCGGGGATGCTGAGGTAGTGATTGGCAACCAGTGTCAGCGGGACGTTACAGCGTTTAGCTGCCCGGTACAGGATGTCTTTAATGGGGTTGGGGCAAGCGTCGGCATCTACCCAAATGTGCATTGATTCTTCTCTTTTTTCATAGTGCTCACTTTGTTGCTGATAATGTTACGCCTAAATAGGTCAGGGTCTTTGCAGGGTATATCTTTACAAAATATAAGTTAAGGTCACCTGTGTCATCAGGCTGATCAGTAAGATTCCAGTCAGGTTGAGCCAAAATCCGGCCTTGGCCATTTCTGGAATATGAATCAGGTTCGAGCTAAACACAATGGCATTGGGTGGCGTGGCTACCGGCAACATAAAGGCGCAGCTTGCGGCAATAGTTGCTGGCAGAATAATCGCTAGTGGGTTGATGCCCAAACCTTCTGCCATCACCGCAAAAATAGGTATCAGTGCTGTAGTTGTGGCGGTATTACTGGTCAGTTCAGTAAGAAAAATAATCAAACTGACCACCAGCAATGTCATCACCAGTGGCGGTACTCCCTGCAAGCTATTTAATTGACTGACCAGTAATTCACCTACGCCATTGGCGCGAACAGCACCCGCAAGCGCTAGTCCGCCACCAAATAACAGCAGAACGCCCCATGGCACTTTAATGGCAGTATCCCAGTCCATTAGAAATTCTCGCTGCTTCAAATTAACAGGAATGCTGAATAACAGCAGTGCCGCGATAATGGCAATACCTGTATCGCTGAGGGCTGCAAGGGGAGGCCATTTCATCAACAGAGGTCTTAACATCCAGCCGGCAGCGGTGAGCAAAAAAATCGTCAGGGTTAATTTCGCGCCGAGGGTCCAGGGTTCGGGTTTCTCGTTGAGAAAGGAAGGGTCAATAGGCTCATTGCCCGGAGGGTAGATCCATCGGGTTAGCAGCCACCAAGACAGAGGTACAAATAACACTACAATAGGCAAACCTATAGTCATCCACTGGGCAAAACCAATATCTATGCCCAGTTCGTTCTGAATAAAGGACACCGTAAACATATTGGGTACCGTGCCGACAATGGTGCCAATGCCGCCGATGGATGCCGCATAAGCAACACCCAGTAACAGACAAAGGCTAAAGTTTTTTCGGTGCGGCGAGTCTTTATCCAGCAGGCTGATAACGCTCAATAAAATGGGTAGCATAACCAGCGTCGTTGCCGTATTGGTAATCCACATACTCAGTGTGGCGGAAACAAACATAAAGCCACCCACCAACGTGGCAGGTTTGGTGCCAATGAGTTTCAACACTCGAATCGCGAATCGACGATGTAGGTGCCATTTCTCCAGTGCTAGGGCGAGAATAAAACCACCAAGAAACAGAAAAATCAGGGGGTGGGCGTAAGCTCCAGCTGTTTCCTTAATGCTGCTGGCGCCTGTTAGCGGCATCAGCGCTAGCGGTAGTAATGCCGTGGCATAAATGGAGGTCGCTTCTGTCAGCCACCACAGTGCCATCCAAACAGCCAAGCCTGCGGTCGCTCGACCCGCCGTGCCCAGTATAATCTCCTCACCGTTGAGTCCCTCTGCACGTTCAGGTATGAGCGAGTAAACCAATATCGCCAACAATGGCCCGGCTATTAAGGCCAGCTGGCGAAAAAGGTGAATACCGTTGTGTGGGAGAGATCGCTGCATAGTTATTGTTATTGGGCAGTCTATTAGCTGAAGAATAAGGGCATAACAATCGCAGTTTAAGGAAATAAGTGCAATTAGATCGTGATGATTAGGTGTTGGGTTAAAGTGATAGTTTGTCTGTAAACGTGCAGTTATGGGCTGCGGTTGCTGTTCACGTCAAATGTAACTTAGCTCGTTGATTCTGCAGGATGTTAATTTATGGTTAGAGGGTGTGGCCAACGTGATATAAGGCCATAGTTTTTTGAATAAGCCGTTAAGGATTACCCATGAGTAACGCTGAAGTTTTTCTGCACCTCCAAAATTGCTTCGATGATTTGGATGATGCGCGTAATGTGCTGCGTGCAGTTAAAGATTTAGATAGTGGTTTAAATTTAGTGCGAGACGCTGCTTTTAAGTATGCTGTGGTTGCATATTGTCGGACTTATACGGCCGCTGAAGGTAAGAAAGGTACGCCCCGTCGTAAACTACTAGATACACATTATGTTCCTGAAGGGTTTGGCGAGTTGCATGCCGAGCTGTTGGACTGTCGACACGAGATGTATGCCCACTCTGACAGAAGGATTTTAGATGCCAAAATTTCTGTGCATGAGTTTGGAGAGAAAAAGGTGCCATTTCGAATACAAAACGTCGTTTACCCGCTTGAGCTAATGAGTAAAATTGACGAGATAATTGAGTTAACCGAGTTGACTATGGACAAGATCATTAATGACAGCGAGCTGTTGAAGGAGAAATTGTGACCCTTAGGGGGTAAGGATAGAGTGACGGGGGTTATGTATGCTGTTCAGGATTTATATCTCAGATTCCGCATGTTGCTTGGGTTGTCAGGTAGGGATACACAGTAATATACCGAATCACATCACAGGAAGTGGGGACGACCCCACCGCTCCAATCTCACTTAGGGACGGCCCTGTTTGATAAGGGAGTACGTTCATGGCTTGGTTAATACTGACAGTTGCTGGACTTTTTGAGGTCGGTTGGGCAATTGGCTTGAAGTACACTGAAGGCTTCTCGAAATTTGTGCCGATGGTTTGGACTCTCTCTGCAATGGTTATTAGCTTTACATTGCTGGGAATTGCGTTACGAACACTTCCCGTTGGGACCGCATACGGTGTTTGGGTAGGAATCGGGACTGTGGGTACTGTGATTCTAGGCATCGCCTTGTTTGGTGAAACCGTTAGTGTTGCTCGACTCTTGTTCGTTCTGCTGATCATCGTTGGTATTGTAGGGCTCAAGTTTACGACACCTAGCTAGGCCGATAGAGCGGGCAATAACAATGCCTCACACCGGTGACAGGTGGCGTGCCTCGTTTTTGGTTGTGTTAATTTACTCTGCCGGCCGGCGTTATACCGATGCCCAAGGATAAGACCCTATGATTTCTTGTGAAGCACATGATTGTATAGAGATAGTTTGTATGTATCGCTATCGTGTGAGATTGACACTGGGTTCTGGTTCAGAGTTAGAGGGCGTAGCACTTGATACAGGGCGAAATAAAAATAGAGAAGAATGCATCACAATTAGTGATGGAGACGCTGATAATTTAGTGGTCTTGGATTCCATTACAAAAATGGAGGCCTTGGTGGAGAATCCACATTTTAAAATAGTAAACTTTAAGTAAGTTTTCAGCGTGAACTTAACGCGCTGTAACGATTAAGTCGTGACCTTAAAATGGTTATC
>JASJGJ010000168.1:0-4599 GCA_033791605.1 Porticoccus sp. | reverse complement strand
ATCCGCGTGCAAAATGGGAGACGGCGCATGACTGATAAAAATACTATCGTGACCATCCTAAGTGGCGAAATAGTGGAACAACGAGAGCCTTTATCGCTCGGCGAATTATGCCAGCAATATGCGGTGCATGCGGAGTGGATTGTTGATTTGGTTGAAGAAGGAATATTGGAACCGCAGGGTGAGCTGCAAGTGCAGTGGCGTTTTTCCGGTGAGTGCTGTCGTCGCATCAGTATTGTGCTGCGCCTACAACGTGACCTAGGCATTAATCTGGCCGGCACAGCGTTAGCGCTGGAACTATTAGACGAGCTGCGGGAGTTACGCAGAATTCAAGAGATTCGATAGGTTTATACAATAGGTTCATAATAACAATCCATTGTGATTTTTTTAATGCTTACCGATGCCAGTATTGGCCTAAGTATAAGTCGTAAAACCTTAATCAGTATTCTTATAACTTTGAGAACGTTATGCCTGATGTAAAGAAAAAATTCATTGAAGGATTTCATCGCTTAGTTGATCTCTATCGTCCTTCTACTATCAAAGAAAAGGGCGTGATGTGGGGCGTGGGCCTTTTAAGTGTTACCTATGTGGTGATCGTGCTGGTATTGGGCTTTCTATGGAATTCAGAGCCTGATCTATTTGATGTTCGCCAAGCCACAGCCGATATGGTTCAGTCCTCAAATTCTGAGTTTGTGGTGGGTACGGTGACCACGGCGACGATGATTCATATTGGTGAAACGCTACTTTATAAACGCGGCGGCTATCTATCCAATGACGTCGCCCCGCCCGGGCTATTTATGGATAACCAGCCGAATTGGGAATTTGGGGCGCTGGTGATGCTGCGTGATGTGAGTGGGGCGCTGCGCAATCACTGGTCACGGTCCCAGTCTCAGTCATTAGAAGACAAAGACCTCTCAATAGCAGAGCCGCTATTTAATTTTGATAACAGTTCCTGGATATTGCCTTCATCAGAGGGCGAGTATGAAGATGCGATTGCTGCCCTTTCACGTTATCTTTCCCGTCTATCAGATACCAGCGTCCAAAATGCGCAGTTTTTTGCACGGGCTGATAATCTCAAACAATACTTGGATATTGTCAGCAGACGATTAGGCAGTCTGTCACAACGACTGAGTGCCAGCGTAGGGCAGGTAAGGATCAACACCGATTTGGCAAATGATCCGCAAGCGCAACAATCAACACAGACCGCAACGATCGTGGTCGTGGAAACACCCTGGTCAGAACTTGATGATGTTTTCTACGAAGCAAGGGGCGCCTCGTGGGCTTTGGCTCATCTTTTGAAAGCTATAGAGATTGATTTTCAGAGAATTTTAGAAAAAAAGAATGCCGTCATTTCGTTGCGACAGATTATCCGTGAACTGGAATCCACCCAGGAATCCACGCTCAGTCCGGTGGTATTAAACGGGTCCGGTTTTGGTCTTTTAAGCAACTATTCATTGACCATGGCCAATTATATCTCTCGCGCGAATGCGGCGATCATTGACCTTCGAAATCTGCTTGAACAGGGGTAGTTGATTTCTTCTATGGTTTTTTTTGGTTTTCCTTTTATTAAAAATATAGGGCTTTGTAAAAAGAACGATTTCGCGAAAATCGTCAGCGGCTTGAATGACATCTGTAATAAATCGGCAATACTGTATGAGCGTCAACCCACCTTCATTACCCTGCTGACGATCGAGATGACGATCCCCTACATGGCTTCGGGTAGACGATAAAATGGTATAGGTAAAAAGGGACTGATCTATTTAGTTCCACATCCGTCAAGGCAGGGAGCATGCATGGTGACTTATAACGTCGAAATATTTCAAGAATGTGCACACGGTTTTGATGTGCTTGTGAGGCTTATCGATGGGCGAACATTGTGTATCGAAAAAAGTGGGAAACGTTCGAATGAAAAATATTCGATTGATCTGCTCGCTCTGGATGACACCAGTCAATCAGAAATGCTGCTAGGCTGGAAATGGTTTGTTGCAGGAATTGCTTCCATTTTATTGGTGGTGGCGTTTATAACCTTCTTGCCGATGCTCGATGAATCGATGCTGTATGAGAGCGCTGTAATTATTGTGGGGTTGTGCGTCAGTGGTGGTAGTTTATATATGGCATGGAATAGTACTTCTCGTTGGCAAGTATTTTATTCACGCAATGCGAGTGTTCCACTTGTTGAGCTTGCAATGAACAAACCAACTAAAAAAGACTTTAGTAGTTTTGTTCGGAAGGTGGAGGGCTGCATTGAGTCGGCACAGCAAAGCTTGGTTTTGTCACTGAATAATCAATTGGCTGGCGAAATGAGAATGTTAAGGCGGTTGAGAGAAGAAGGGGTGGTAAGTACGAAAGTTTATACTAAAGCAAAAATGACATTGCTGGAAAAACATTAGGTAAAAATGCAGTTAGATACTATTCCAAACGTAAAGATCGGTTGACACCTTTCGCCCGATGTCTTTAAGTGCTCTGTAATAACGCTATGAATATTGAGATACTGCAAGCCGATATAACAAAATTAAAAGTCGATGCCATAGTCAATGCAGCGAACAATACCTTGTGTGGAGGCGGTGGTGTCGATGGCGCAATACATCGGGCGGCCGGTGAAGAACTGTTGGCTGAGTGTCGCACCTTAAAGGGGTGTTCGACAGGGCGTGCAAAAATAACAAAAGGGTATTATTTGCCCGCAACCTATGTGATTCATACCGTTGGCCCCGTTTGGTCTGGCGGTCATGAAAATGAAGAAGAGCTATTGGCATCTTGTTATCGCGAGAGTATAAAAATAGCCAATGAACATAATGTAAAGACTCTGGCGTTTCCCGCAATTAGTTGTGGTGCATATAGGTTCCCAATTGAAAGAGCCTGTGAAATTGCCATGAATGAAGTTATAGCATCAATAAAAGGCACGTCTGTAGAACATGTTATCTTTGCATGCTCCAGAACCGATATTGCTAAAACCCTAGAGGATTGCCTTGAAAAACATGCCTAAATGGGGGCAGACTGAACTCCCTCCAATTAATCGAGAAATATTCTAAGGTAGTCTAAATAACACGGATAGGATGAACGATGAAAATAGTGAATCCAATAAGCAGTGCATTTATTTTATCTATGAGCGTTGTGTTCAATCCCGCTCTGGGTGATGAGGTGGAGAAAGATACACGAGTAGGTTTGAAGAACCATGAACCCAACTTGATAGGATATACCTATGACAGCGATGACAAAGAAGCTTTTATGGATTTTAAGTTGTCACTGGAGTACCCGCTTGCGAATGGGCCTCTTAGCAAGTTAACAAAAAAGCCGTGGTATCCCGATTTCCTAAAAAAGGTATGTGACAATAACGTTATCAATCACTGCTACCCTTATTTTTCTTTTACCGGACGGTTTGGTCAGTATATTGGTCAGCGTGATTCGTCTCCGGTGATCGCCAAACGCTTTAATCCGAAATTATTTCTTCGATTTGATATCAAAGGTGCAGACTATGTGAATCTGGAATATGCCCATGAATCAAATGGCCAGAGGGTGTCGACGCTATCAAGCTACAATACGTTGGCAACCGACTTAGACAAACCTGAACACGCCAATGACTATATCAGCCGAGGTTGGGATTATTATGGTTTTACCTATAAACGTACTTTTTCGAAAAAGAGTGAAGATAAAGGCCAAGGTAACAATAAAGTTATTGGCTACTTAAACGTGAGAAAATTTATCGGTGGGCAGCTACAGGGGGATATCGAGGAATATTACGATTGGGAGCCGCGCCGTAACATTACTGCCAGAGAGCAGGTCGGTGGTGTCAGCTTATTAACCAAACTCGAAAATAACTCCAAGCCGGTATTCTTGGTCTTTAACAAAGTGGCTCTGATCTATGAAACGGGAACTAAGTCACCCACGAAATACAATACGCTTATTCTGGAAATGACCACTAACAGCTTTGGTGTACCGTTTATGTTCTGGGGAAGAACGGGTTACAACAGTGATTTGGCGCAATACTATAAGAAGGTTAACAGCATTGGCGTGGCCTTTGAATTAAAATCATAGGCGAGCGACCCAACAAAGTTCATATTGTTCACAGACTCCAGTTAAATGCAGTAAATCTGAAAGGAGAAACTAAATGTTTGTTGCTATTCCCCTGCATCTACTTGCAACGGTTATCTGGGTGGGCGGTATGTTTTTTGCCTATATGGCGCTGCGCCCGGTTGCTGCCAGCTTGCTGGAACCGCCACAACGATTGCCGCTCTGGTCGCAGACTTTTGACAGATTCTTTCCCTGGGTATGGGCGGCTGTTATTAGCCTATCGGTAACAGGTCTGTGGATGGTGTATTCAGTGTTTGGGGGTTTCGGGCATGTCGGGCTCTACATATACCTGATGACGGGAATCGGCTCGCTGATGATCCTGCTTTTTTTACATGTATTCTTTTTACCCTATCGGCGAATGCAACAGGCATTGGCCACTAATGATTTGCCAGAAGCGGGCAGGCGGCTGGCTCAGATACGCGTCATCATTGGTATTAACCTGGTGTTGGGGCTTCTCGTTACTGTGGTTGCAGGTGCGGGTAGGTTTATATAATCCGGAGATAAATTTAAAGAGGAGCGTTCTCTATTATATGG
>JASJGJ010000167.1:0-6821 GCA_033791605.1 Porticoccus sp. | reverse complement strand
ATGGACTTTATTCGCTGGGCCAAGGAAAACGATATTCCGGTAGGGCCCGGCCGTGGTTCTGGTGCCGGTTCTGTCGTAGCCTATTCCCTTGGTATTACGGATCTGGATCCACTGGAATATGATTTGCTATTTGAGCGATTCCTGAATCCTGAGCGTGTCTCCATGCCTGATTTCGATATCGATTTTTGTATGGATAATCGGGATAGGGTGATTTCCTATGTGGCAGATCGATATGGTCGTGATGCTGTTTCACAAATTATCACCTTTGGTACCATGGCGGCCAAAGCGGTAGTTCGAGATGTCGCAAGGGTCCAAGGCAAGGCCTATGGGCTCGCTGATAAGCTCTCGAAAATGATACCCCCTGATATAGGGATGACACTCGAGAAAGCGTTGGCCCAGGAAGAAGTGCTCAAAGAGTTTTTGGATCAGGACGAAGAGGCTCAGGAAATCTGGGGCATGGCGCTTCAACTTGAAGGTGTCACCCGTAATGTTGGTAAACATGCGGGTGGTGTTGTTATTGCACCGACAAAATTGACAGATTTTGCACCGTTGTATTGCGATGAGGCTGGCGAAGGGCTGGTTACCCAATTCGATAAAGATGATGTGGAGCAGGCGGGCTTAGTCAAGTTTGACTTTCTTGGCTTACGCACACTGACCATTATTGATTGGGCAGTAAAAATGGTGAATCGACGGTTACAGCGAATCGATGAAGAACCACTGATTATTGAAAATATTCCACTGGATGATAAAGGCACCTATGGCCTGATGCAGCGAGCAGAAACCACCGCAGTGTTCCAGTTAGAATCTCGCGGCATGAAAGATCTGATCAAGCGTGTGGAGCCCAACTGTTTTGAAGATATTGTCGCTCTGGTGGCTCTCTTTAGACCGGGTCCGCTTCAGTCCGGCATGGTTGATGACTTTATCAACCGTAAACATGGACGTGCTGAAGTTGCCTACCCCGATGCCAAATTTCAACACCAGAGCCTTAAACCCGTTCTAGAGCCTACCTATGGTGTTATTGTCTATCAGGAACAGGTGATGCAAATCGCCCAAGTACTGGCTGGCTATACATTGGGTGGTGCAGATATGTTGCGTCGAGCCATGGGTAAGAAAAAGCCCGAAGAGATGGCTAAACAGCGAGAAATTTTTCAAGACGGTGCAAAAAATCAGGGCATAGATCCAAACCTTGCTATCAAGATTTTTGATCTGGTGGAAAAATTTGCCGGATACGGTTTTAACAAATCTCACTCTGCTGCCTACGCACTTCTTGCCTATCAAACAGCCTGGCTTAAAGCGCACTATCCTGCTGAATTTATGGCAGCTGTGTTGTCTGCGGATATGCAGAACACCGACAAAGTAGTAACGCTTATCGATGAGTGCAGCACACTCAATTTGCCTTTATTACCTCCGGATGTGAACCGGGGGGAGTTCTCCTTTACTGTTTCTGAGCAAGGAGAAGTGATCTATGGACTTGGCGCGATTAAAGGACTGGGGGAGGGGCCCGTGGAGGGCATCATTGCCGCCAGGGAAGAGGGCGGTGATTTTACCGATCTATTTGACTTTTGTGCGAGGGTTGATGGTCGGAAGATTAATAAGCGGGCGCTAGAAGCACTGATTCGCTCTGGCGCACTCGATAATATAGGTCCCAATGGAGAGATAGGTTACCGTCGAGCTGTGATGTTAGCTGCGATGGAAGAAGCAGTGAAAATGGCTGAGCAGCATGCAAACAATACCAAAAGTGGTATGACGGATCTGTTTGGTGCCACGCCTCAGGAGAGTGCTCCAGAAATAGGCTACCAAAGTTTCCGAAATATCCGCTGTGGCACTGCCAAAGAAAGGCTCGGTGGAGAAAAAGATACACTAGGGCTGTACCTTACGGGCCACCCTATTGACGAATACGCCGAAGAGCTGACTCATTTTGTTGGTCGTCGCATTGTTGATTTAAAACCAGACAAAAACAAACAGCTTGTGGCTGGCTTAGTAGTGGGTTTGCGGGTGATAAAAACCCGTCGCGGTGACAATATGGCCATTGTGTCATTGGATGATCGAAGCGGTCGTATTGAAGTGGCCATCTTTGCTGATGCCTTCAAAGAATATCGCGATAAAATTGTGAAAGATGCTCTACTGGTGGTCGAGGGGCAGATATCCGAGGATGATTATACGGGTGGTCTTAAAATGCGTGCCGATCAAGTTAAAAGTCTCTATGAAGCACGGGTTAATTATCTCAAAGGGATAACGATTGATACCCATCATGAAAAACTGAATGGCTCGGCTATTGAGCAATTCTCAGAAATCATGACGCCCTATCAAAAGGGCACTTGTCCAGTTCGCCTTCACTATAGCAATGGTAAGGCCGTGGGTGACATTGCCCTTGGTGAAGATTGGCTGATGGCACCAGAAGATGACTTGTTGCACAAGTTGAGAGAAATGTTTGGTAATGACAAGGTACACCTAAGGTTCTAATTTAAATGGGGTTACAGTTTCAGTTGTGTTGTCTTTTTACTGAAATTTAAGAGAAATATATAAAGTGGATCATTAACCGATAAGTCTAGGGTTTGTTGTCTATCAATTACTCGGTACTCTCAGTACAATTAGAGAAATTTCATCGGAGTTCTTTTGTTGCCGAATATGTTGCTACATATCTCGCTACAAAAGGCATCCAATTGGTCACAAACATCATGGACAGTTAGGCGTTATGAATCTGAATTACCTGGATTTTGAACAACCCATTGCGGTACTCGAAGCGAAAATCGAAGAACTGCAGTTAGTGGGTAACGACAACGAACTCAATATCACTGATGAGGTCGCTAAACTCCGGGACAAGAGCCATAAACTGACCGAAAAAATCTACTCAAACCTGAGTGCCTGGCAAATTGTTAAAGTGGCAAGGCATCCCCAACGTCCGTATGCGACAGACTATATCAATAGAATTTTTACAGACTTTGATGAGCTGCATGGTGATCGCCATTTTGGCGATGACAAGGCAATTGTCGGTGGTGTTGCTCGTTTAGATGGAAAGCCAGTGATGGTGATTGGTGAAGAGAAGGGCCGAGGTGTTAATGAAAAGGTATACCGTAATTTCGGTATGCCTAAGCCAGAAGGTTATCGTAAAGCCATACGTCTGATGGAAATGGCTGAGCGCTTTAAAATGCCGGTACTCACGCTTATTGACACGCCGGGAGCCTATCCAGGTATCGATTCTGAAGAGCGAGGGATCAGTGAAGCCATTGCTCAAAGCCTGGCAGTGATGTCACGCTTAAAAACACCCATTATTTGTACGGTGATAGGTGAGGGCAGTTCTGGTGGCGCTTTGGCCATTGGTGTTGGGGATTATCTTAATATGTTGCAATATTCCACTTATTTTGTGATTTCCCCTGAAGGCTGCGCCAACATTATCTGGAAAACTTCAGATAAAGCTCCGGACGCCGCTGAAGCAATGGGTGTAACCTCGGCCATTTTACAAGATTTAGGTATAGTGGATGAAACTATTCCTGAGCCGATGGGTGGCGCCCACCGCGATATCGAAACTATGGCGGCGACACTGAAAGAACGGCTCATTATTCAGGTAGATGATCTCCAGCAAGTGCCGCTTGATGAGTTGCTTGAAAAGCGCTATCAGCGGCTGATGAGCTACGGTAACCCCTAGTGGTGGTCGCTCTACAGCGGCGCTGTTGTTGTTAATCGCGTCGTCGTAGTCCTCTATAAATATTGAGTTTTCCTAGTCATAAATAGACAGCACAATCAAAGTGCCCACTTCATTATCTTTGAGCTTGATCGGAATTCGCAATGGTTTTTTCAGCCACTCAGGTGTTATCGACGTCAGAGCGGCAACCGAAGATGGTGCATCGAGATCAAGCGCTGGAACACGGCACTGTGGTGAAATCACTAAATCAGCGCCTTGGTCACTGAGTGCCCGATGTGCAAGCTGATTCGCTTTAACCAATCGCCCACGTCGGTCAAAGGCTAATAGCCCCTCACTTTTCCAACCTTCAAACATATTTTTTGTCGCTTCTATAACCTGCTCGCGAGACCGGAAGTAGTCACTGGTTAAATTAGCTTCAATTAGCCGAGTTGCCATAATGGCAAAGTCTAGGGCATTGCTTTGGTAGGCGTCGGTTAAGCCCGACAGATCTACTGCACCTAAAATCATACCGTCGTGGGGGTCCCGGATCACATCAGCAGAACAGGTCCAGTGTTTAATACCCGCACAGAAATGTTCTGCGCCATAGAGTTGCACGGGTTCGGCGGTTGCCAGTGCGGTACCAATGGCGTTGGTGCCAGCTACTTTCTCGCTCCAAATGCCACCCTCAATTAAATTGATGTTACCAGCACTGGTAATGACATGAGGATCAGCTCGAACATCCAGTATTACGCCGCTAGCATCGGCCAAGAGTATCAAACTATCGGAGCGATATAAGTGCTCCTTGGCACGTTCTAGTACAGGTGTTGCCGCATTGAGTAAATCAGAATGAAGGTAGTGAGAATACTCAAGTTGGCCTCTATCAGAAATAATGGGTGCGTGGCGTAACTCAGGGTCAAGATCGAATTGGTGACAGCGGCGCCATGAATCTTCTACCACTGGGCGAATTAAATTTGTGGGGTAATCCTGGCCGAGTACAAAACGTTGCCAAGCAGCGAGCAACTGATTGTGTTGCAAAGGGTTACTCAGCATTTGAGTTCGGGTAATTAACTGCGCAGTGGCTAATGCAGCTTGTTCACGTGTGTAGAAGTGATTACTTTGAACAAAGCCGGAAATAACGCCGGGTTTTACAGAGGCTACGTTGCCACTCTCAAGCCTAGAATCCACCAGCTCATGTGGCAAGCCATCCAGCACATGCATGGGAGCTTCGGTGCCGTTGGCAAATTTGGATGTGTGTGTGACACCCGTTTCCATATCATAAAAAGCGGGCTTAAATCCCAGTGCTCGGTTTCCCTCGCTAATGCCACCACTGCCACGGTAAGTTACGTTCTCTTCCTGCAGAGCACTGGGTGTCAGCTGAGTTCTCACGGACGAATTTGATGTTGTATTGATGGCTCTTGCCGGCATCTACACCTCCAGACGATACAGCTTAAACATGCTATTACTGTACCTTCCAAATAGCACTTAGCCCAGTGCTATTCCTATTGTTCGTAAATGCATTCTAACGTCCTTGTATTAAAGGGCTGTGGCCAAAATACAGTATTATTAAGTATAGACTCCAAATAGACTAAAATTGCTCAAATACCTATATATTTAGTGCTGCTTTATGAGCAACGTCGTAGCCAGTTATGCCTCAAATCCAAATGATTGAAAATAAAATCACTCTTCGGCCAGTTTAAAAAAAAGACCCAGAATGAGGGTCTTTTTCGAATCGTGTTACTTATGCTTTGGAGCGAAGCCTTAATGCGATTAAGCCCAAGGATAGTAAGAGTAGTGTGGTTGGTTCTGGAATGCCTTCAGGTGGGCGAGGGTCGCCAGCATCAGGGGATTGTGCGGTTAATACACGAATATAATCACCTGGGGTTCCTGCAAACCAGTCGATGTTCAGACGGTAGTCGAGGTTGTCGTCAATGCCAACTATGTCGCCACTTTCGAGCCCGCGGAGGGTTGGGCTCAAGTAATTAACATTATTGTTCATAAGAAAGTCAGTGGCAGACAAAGTAAATGTTTGGATTAAAATGGCCAAAATTGGTGCATCAAAATCCACAAAGCCTGTTTGTCGTTTTGCATTTTTGGGGTCAAAAAATACGTAATGACTTGCTACCACGGTGTTAGTATTCAAAAAACCAGGTGTTCCATCAGCTAAAATGTCCACCGTAATTTGGCCCGGTAAAATAATGTTTTGGTCTTCATTGAATGCATAAAGATTTGCATTGTTGAAGTTGTTTTGGCCTACCGTATTGTTTGGGTTGCTCTCAGTGAAAGGCGTAGAGAGCTCAATAAATTGGCCTTTATTATCCTCAGTGATACTACTGCCACCAATAATTAAAGCCTTGGCGCTGAATGAAATCAGAAGGGTCAATACGGTAAATATTATTTTCATTTGATAAATCCTACTTACTTTAGTTTCAGTTTGTATATGCAATAATGAGGCCATCTTGTATTTATGATAGGTTTTTCAATATCTTATGCTTGTCCTTTTTTGATTGTAAGGTTTTTTATACGGTGTTTGTAAAAAAAACTGACGTCGGAAAATAAGCGGAGAATAAGGGGACGCACCTATTTTTGATCTAAAAAAGGAATAAAAGGTAACGGAATGGTTAGATATTAACCGCTTTTTCTAGGTCTACCTCGTTTAGTCTGCTCCAATTTATGGCCGCTTTAGCGTTCAATGGACTTTTTAAAATAATCATCATCCAGTGGGATGATAATACTGTGCTGAATTTCGTATCACATGAATATTTTGTCATCAATATGGACATTGAGCCATTCACGGTAGCGATAACGCTGGAGTAAATAGTTATCGGCATCAACCAAACTGGATTTATGTCGACCTTCCCATACCGTTCCGCTTCTCGGTGGTAGGTTTTGTTGATGTAGTAGATATAAACGACTACCAATAACTCTCATTAAAACGTGATATTGAGTCAGGTTCACTTGGGGGCAATAGTCAGTGAAGGTGGTTTGTCATTAACGTGTAAGCATGCGGTGCCATACCATGGCAGGACATTTTTTCTTATCTTTTCTTTCATTGATAATATGCGTTTGTTCATTGTTTTTATTTCTACTTCTCAGTAGTGTTGTCAGCTAATCAACGATAGTAGAGCTGGCATGTCCTTCGATTCCGATTACCTTGCACCATATCTCCCAAAACTCCGTGAAGCAAGCCATTGCTACGTGG
>JASJGJ010000166.1:0-4458 GCA_033791605.1 Porticoccus sp. | reverse complement strand
TGATGAACAAGAGATACGAGATTTATTCAACAATTGGATAAAATCAACGACCGAAGGAAATTTGGAATTGGCTCGTCAATGCATTGCTGATGACGCCGTGTTTTTTGTGCCTGGCGTTGGCGAGATGAATAAGGAATCGTTTGCTCAGGCTGCTGCGGGAGGATCACCTGAAGAATCTCCGACTGATTTTGATCTCAATAGCAAGCTTCGTGAGCTAAAGGTGTTTGGTGACCAAGCCTATCTTTGGATTGAATCGACCCTGGTCTGTTCTCCTAAAAACGGGGATCCGGCCACACTAATGGCGGGACATTCTCTTTCGATTTTAGAAAAGCGGGATGGTGGCTGGCAGATAATTCGAGATGCAAATACGATGACAGCGGTTCCGGAATAGGTGTTTCTGAATGTGCGACACAACAAATCGTTCAAGTTCGTTCCGGGCCTGCGCTCCTCCACCGGATATAAAACTGCTGCGCAGTTTTACGCCGCTTAACTCAAACGTTAGCTTCACTAGTGCTTGCATCAAGCAAAGTGCTACTTTAGTATCACTTTATGAGAACTGAACTAGTAACTACCCTAAAACGAAAAGCGACCGAATTACTCTCCGAGCTTTCTCGTGACAAAGAGCCAATTCTAATTACTCAACATGGACTACCCTCAGCTTACCTGGTTGATGTTGAAAGCTTCGAAAGCCTCATAGGAAGAGTAAAACTTCTTGAAGGTATCGCTCGTGGCGAGCGTGCTATTGAAGATGGTCGAACCGTTTCTAACGAAGAAGCAAAGTCCAGAATGTCTCGATGGTTGAAATAGTCTGGACCGAACCAGCACTTTCTGATCTTGATGCAATAGCAGACTTTATAGCATTGGAGGATCCAGTTGCGGCACAAAAGTTGGTACGCAGAGTTTTTGAGCATGTTGAGCAACTCGCAGATCATCCGAAAAACGGATCAAAACCAGCGGAGCTTAAAGGTCGCAATTATCGGCAAATTATCGAACCTCCGTGTCGAGTCTTCTATCGCCACGATGATAGTTGCGTTTTTATTCTGCATGTAATGCGAACTGAGCGACGACGGCGCGCCAGCAAACTGAAGAGAGGTAGTGGGCGTGATAGCTAACAAAACTCCAATCCTGGGGAGTGATTTAAACCGACATTGACGCTTCAGGGAACGGTCATTGGGTTATCAGGATTTTTCGTCCATTCCTGCAACGAGCCCATGTAAACAGCAACATCGGTGTAACCGAGTCGATACATGGTTAATGCCACTGATGATGCCGCGACACCACCCCCACAATAAGTGATAGCTCGTTGACTGTAATCACCATCATGCATCATTTCGAGTTCATCCAATGACTTGAAGTTACCCGATTCATCCAGAAGGTTTGTAGAGGGCATACTGGTAGCGCTGGTGATATGACCAGGCCGGTCATACATTGTAAATTGACCGGTGTAGTGGGCATCGTTCATTGTATCTATGATAGAAACCTCATCGTTATTGATGGCGGCCAGAACCTCTTCCTGATCAGCGATGACATTGTGCCGTAACGACAGTGTAAATTCTCTTTCAGGGTATGTGGCCGGTTCCACCGACAAAGGACGACCCTCAGCGACCCAGGCTTGTAATCCACCATCCAGCAAGGCTACCTGGTCAAAACCTGCCCAGCGTAGCATCCACCAAAGACGAGCCGCCCAGGCAGGATAATTGCCGCTGTATAGGACAACCCGTGATTCATTGCCCACTCCGAGTTGGCCAATGGCAAGCCGAAACTGCTCTGGTGATGGCATAACAAAATCCATTGGGCTGCTTCTATCCGATAGTTCGCCAAGCAAATCAGCATAAGCTGCTGTCGGAATATGACCAGACTCGTAGTCACTACGAGCACTAGTACTGCTAAATTTTCCATTTTCGTCTTGTTGGACCAATACCGTCGTGTCTAATACCACAAGATCGGGATCGCCCAAATGCTCGCTCAACCATTGGGTGCTTACAATCAAATCCATTGGTTCTTGCGGCGTATTGCTGGCATAGGTATTGCCCTGAATATAGGCATTTACAAGCAGTAATAGAACAAGCAGAGGATAGTGGAATACTCTTTGCAATCTCATGTGATTCTTCTGATTAGCGGCGGAAGGACTTCAATTGTATGAGTCGGAATTTGCAAAGACAAGCTGGTATCACAGAAACAAAAAACGAGTTTGACCGCAAAAGCACAGACACCCACAAATTAAATTCTGGAAGTGATGGCTGTTCTGACTGTTTACTGAGAGCAGATCTATATGGCTTTTTGCGCCTAATCTAGCGAGCTAAGGGCTTTGACCCCTTAAATAGTAATCTGCATTGATTCAGATCATGGATGACAAATTAGCATTGATGTCAAATGTGTTTTGTGTGGAAAATTTCGGTCAATTGGAGCTGAGAAGAAATGAAAACGGGGCTGAATCAGGGGTTGTTCGCTACGTTATTACTGTGTCTATCCTTCGCAGTGGTGGCGGCAGAATTAGGCGTAGAAGATTTTGTGAAATTGCCGTCTTCAAGAGACGCCAAAATCTCTCCGGATGGTAAGCATTTATCTTTGGTCTTACGTAAAGAAGGCGAAGATGTACTGGCGATTTTAGACCTTGCCACACGTGAACCCATTAGCTCATTCAGAGTTAGTGGGAGAACCAGAGCCGTGGGTAGTGTGACCTGGGTTAATGACGAACGCCTCGTCTATACCGTCACTGAAAGTTATGCATGGAACAAACGCAGGTTTAGCAATGGTGAATTGATTGGTGTAAACGTTGACGGCAAGAAGCACAAACTTATTTTTGGCTATCGCTCCCGTGAAAGTACGCTCAATACCAAAATAAGAAAAAACAAAGCCAATAACGGCAATCAGGAAATCATCGACTTATTGGAAGGTGATGATAAACATATTCTTATAGCGTTCTACCCCTGGAGATTAATGGGTAACACCTGGCACAACAACCCTGATGCCGACACTCTGATCTATAAGCTGAATGTATACACCGGCAAAACCAAGAAAGTCGAAGCTTTGCCCTACGCCAATGCAAAAGCGATCACTGATAATCAGGGCAATGTGCGTTTTGCGGTGGCCATTGATGACTCCAATCACCAGGTCATTTCTTATAAGCCAGAAGCGGATTCTGAATGGCAGGAATGGTCACTACAGGATTTTGAAGGTGACTATATTAGGCCGCTGAGTTTCACAGCAGACAATCAGAAAGTGTATGTCAGTGCCAATGCGGGCCAATCCACCCGGGCTTTATATCTGTTTGATTTTGAAACCAACGGTTTTGAAAAAGTCATGCATGATGAGCGCGTGGATATCACCATGTTATTGCGTGATTTTTCCGGTAATCGCGTGGTTGGGGTGGGCACCGACCTGGGTGTACCGAAATATCGCTACATTGATAGCACTGACAAAAAAGCCAAAGCACACCGCATGTTAATGGGTGCCTTTAAAGGTCAGGACATCGTGATCGCCAGCGCAACCGAAGACGGGGCTTTGGCCGTTGCGTATGTTTACTCTGATATCAACTCAGGTAGTTACTATTTATTTGATACCGAGAGTCTTCAAGCCACGTATTTGACGAGCAAACGTAAATGGTTAGATCCCGAATTGATGGCGCATACCAATTCAAAGACATTCGAAACCCGCGATGGAGCAACGATTTACGGTTATGTAACCCTGCCAAAAGGCAAGGATATAATCGTGCCTTTAGTGGTATTGCCACACGGTGGGCCACACGGCGTGCGGGATTATTGGGGCTTTGACTGGGAAGTACAGTTGTTGGCTCATCATGGCTATGCGGTACTGCAGGTCAATTACCGTGGCAGTGGTGGGTTTGGTTTGGATTTTGAAGAGTCCGGCCATGGTAAATGGGGCACCATGATGCAGGATGACTTAACTGATGCCACCAAAGCCTTGATTGCTTCGGGTGTCGCAGACAGTAGCCGGGTGTGTATTTACGGCCATAGTTATGGCGGCTACGCAGCGCTAATGGGCGCCGTACGTGAACCTGAGCTGTATCGCTGCGTGATTGGCTCGGCGGGTGTCTATAATTTGCCAATGATGTTCAAAGAGGGCGACATTGCAGATCGCGAAAGCGGCCTGGCCTATTTAAGACAGGCCCTGGGCGAAGATCAGGAAGATCTGCAAGGCCGCTCTCCGGCTTACAACGCCGATAAAATAAAAGCCGAAGTTTTACTCATTCATGGCACCAGGGATGAGCGCGCACCGATTGAACAGGCAGAGTCATTACAAAAAGCGCTTAAGCAAGCGGACGTTCCATACCAGTGGCTGGAAATAGGCAATGAAGCCCATGGTTATTATGATGAACAAAATCGCCTGACGGTGTATAGCAAGGTTCTGGCGTTCCTGGATGCGAATATTGGCAAGTGACTAGCGGAAAGTTATTGAAAGTGTGCGGCGCCAGCCCATATAACACCAATCAGCCAC
>JASJGJ010000165.1:0-5398 GCA_033791605.1 Porticoccus sp. | reverse complement strand
GGTTGGCATCTTCGAGGCGGCGGCCAAATAGAAAACAAAATCTCCAGCGTCTATATCAGCGGACAAAACAAGCAAAGTGATTTTTATCGCACCCTGACCCGATCACTAAAAGCCAATGATGTCACAATTGCTGATAGTTCTGCCAAGGCACAATTCAGCATCATAGCAATGAACCAAAGAAGCACTCGCCGCACTGCCACGGTTAGTTCCGGTGCTAGGGTAGCCGAGTATCAACTCACTGAGTTTGTAGATGTTCTAATCATTGCTGTCGATGGAACTCAACTATTACCAAAAACCACCCTCAGCACTGAAAGATTCTTCGACTTTGATGAAAACGATGTGCAATCAAAAAATGAGGAGGCCGAGCTGCTGAAACGAGAAATGATCGATGACTTGGTTCGCCAAATCATTCGCCGTCTCAGCGCCGTCAGCAACCACACCCACTCATCAACGCAAACAGAAGATGCGCCTGAAAGCTGAGCAACTTACGACGCATCTTTCTCAGGGGCCATTGGCCCCTGTTTACCTTATCAGTGGAGATGAACCTCTGCTGGCACAGGAAGCCGTCGATGCTATTCGAGCAGAAGCAAAAACCCAAGGCTATAGCGAACGTGAACTGCTACATGTAGAAACCGGGTTTGACTGGAATGTGGTGTTAATCGAAGCAAATAGCCTGTCACTTTTCTCTGATAAGAAAATCCTCGAAATTCGTATTCCATCAGGAAAACCCGGAGACAAGGGATCAAAAACACTACAGGAATACGTTGCCAATCCCAACAGTGACACACTGACTCTCATTACTACGCCCAAGCTAGAAAGCTCTGCCACCCGAAGCAAGTGGGTAAAAGCCATAGAAAGCCAAGGCGTTTTTATACAATTGTGGCCAGTCTCCACTAACCAATTGCCACAATGGATTAGCCAACGATTACAACAGGCCGGTATCAAAGCCAGCCGCCAAGCTGTATCCATACTTGCCGAGCGGGTTGAGGGAAACCTACTTGCCGCTGTTCAAGAAATCGAAAAACTCAAACTACTGGCTCCTGAAGGCGAAGTAGACGTAGACACCATGTCTACCATTGTTGCAGAGAGTGCGCGTTTTAATGTCTTTTCATTAGTGGACAAAGTAATGGAAGGCGAAGCCCAAAGTGCTTGCCGCATCCTTCGTGGCTTACGTGATGAAGGCACCGAAGCTACCGTTATTCTATGGGCTATCACCAGAGAGCTACGGATTTTGATTAAAGCAAGCGATGCGCTTGCCGCAGGCAATCATCTCGACTGGGCACTAAAAAACCTAGGAGTATGGGAAAAAAGAAAACCTTTGATTAAAAATGCTATTCGGCGGCTCCCGCTAGGGCAGTTACGACAAATGCTAAAACTGGCAGGGGGAATTGATCGAGCCATCAAGGGAATGAGAACAGCCTCACCTTGGGATGACCTCACTACTCTGGTGCTGATGCTCTGCGGCACACAAACGCTTCATCCCAACAACCTCCGACAAACCTTGCAGGAAACAACGTATTAACTCAAAAAAATATTCAAACGAAAACTAATGTGTTGTTTTCTTGGAATAAAATACCAACAAGAAATGACCCAATATTAAACCTAATACATCAGCCACCAAGTCCCAAGCTTCCATACTTCGATAACCCGTTTTCCCCTGCAGATATTCCATCAATACACCATATAAAAACAAGCCCACTGATATCGATAACCATGGGTAAGGCAGAAAAGGGAAAGCCCGAATACCGATCAAAAACAATGATGCGAAGATAACCAGATGACCCAACTTATCTTGACCAGAAAACCCACCCGAGCCACCCATGGGCATTAACGCCAGTGTCATCACGATCATAAGAGACAACATAAAAAAAATACGCCAAGCTAAGATTCTCGACAATTTACACTCCTAAGAAGCAACAACAAAAGAGCGGAAGTAGAGAGACTAAAACGAAGTCACAACTTCATCAACCCACCCCACCCTAAGCTAACTCTCGGCTTTTTTACCGGGTTGACCTGTCACTAAAGAATTCAATGCTTCCAGCCGCTCAAGAGTCCCCACATCCCACCAAACGCCACGGTAGACCTCACCTTGAACATAACCCGCGCTAATACCCCCAACCAAAACATCCCGTAGAGGGAATTTTTCGCTGGCAGAAGAATACATCGCAAAGATCTCGGGCCGCACAACACTCAGGCCACTAAAAGTATATGAGCTATCGCCAGACATCGGATAGCCTATGACTTGACGGGTACTCAGGGTGAAATCTCCTTCACTATGATGAATCGGATTTGGCACCAATACCAAGTGAGCTTCAATCTCTTCTGACCACGATTTATCTACCAGTGTTTCCAGAGGAAAATCAGTCCAGATATCGGCATTAATTAATAAAAATGGCTCACTACCTAACTGCGGTAACGCCCGGCGAATACCACCCCCGGTTTCCAAGGGTTCATTTTCCCTTGACCAGGAAATACTGGCACCAAACCGAGAGCCATCGCCAAGAAAAGCTTCTATCTGGTCACCCAACCACGAGGTATTGATCACTAGCTCACGAACCCCCGCCGACACCAGCCGTTCAACGTGATATTGAATCAAGGGCTTACCACCCACTTTAAGCAGTGGCTTGGGTGTCTTTTCCGTGAGAGGACGCAGCCTTTCTCCAAAACCTGCGGCAAGAATCATCGCTTTCATATTCGACTCTTTTGATGATGGTGTTTCACAACGTGAAACATTGTCTCCTAGGGCTGATACCAAGAGTGCTGGGATAACTGTGGCAGCAGTCTCTGCTCAAACCAAGATTTAAATTTCTGTAGTTCCGGATAAGGTTTTAACTGCTCCAAGGTATAACGAATCACTAGAGGTAAGTCATTGAGATAATCTTGCTTACCATCCCGCAAAGAAAGCCTAGCGAAAATACCCAGCACTTTTATGTGTCGCTGCAAACCCATCAAATCAAACCATCGAAGAACTTGCGCCTCCGACACTGGTGGCACAATGCCCGCCACCATAGCTCGCCGGTAATAACCTAATGCCCGCCGAGAAACATAATCAGCGGGCCAACGAACATAGCAGTCCCGCAACAGCGAAACCAAGTCATAGGTAACAGGACCTGTGACGGCATCCTGAAAATCGATCACGCCAATAGATTGGTCAGCTAAGCTCATCAGATTTCGAGAATGAAAATCACGATGCACCACGACTTGGGGCTGAGCCAATGCATTTTCCACCAATACTGAAAAAGTGTCATCCAACAACTGGCGATCAATTGACTGTAGCTCAATTCCCAGCAATTGCTCAACAAACCACTCGGGAAAAAGGTCCATTTCCGCCATCAGCTTCTGGCGACCATAGTTTGGGAATATGTCTAAGTTGACGGAAATTTTCTGAATTTTTAACAGTTCGGTTTCAACTGCGTCATAAAATTGATCCACTGTGTCCGGCGACAGTAGAGGCAACAGCAATTGGTCACCAAAATCTTCCAGCAATAAAAACCCCCGCTGATAATCTACCGCATAAATAAGCGGTGTACGAAGACCGTTCTGCTGCAGGCACAGAGATACATCGACAAACGCTGGAGTATTCTCCTGGCTCGGTGGCGCCGAAACGGCAATCAATGACGGCTCCGTATTCAGTCTGAAATATTGCCGAAAACCAGCATCTCCATTAAGCGGCTCGAGCAGCAATCGCTCTTGAGAAACAACGGAGGTCGGCAAAAACTTCTCAGTCCATTCTTGCAGGCAAACGAAATCACTCATATTTTGTGAACAATTGGAAAAAAGGCCCGTGATTCTACCCCAAACCCTCGCATGATGCCTCAGAATGGGTAAAATGTAGCGTCTTAATATTGACGATAGCTTGGCCATAGAGAACACGGATCATAAGAATGATAAAAACCACGAGTCATACCTGCACTAGACTCTATCAAGCTCTACGCTTCTTGCCTTCCAAGACAACGTTAATCGTCTTTGGTCTGTTAATGTCTACGTCAGCTTTTGCTAAAACAACAGATACACACTCCCAGTGGGAGTGTCGTGCAGGTGAAAGTGGCGACTGGGTTTGTAATGAGCAAGCCATGCCGGGTAAAGCCTACCCAAGACCAGAGAAGATCCAGACACTCTTCACAGAACCACCTTCCGCTGATACTGAGCCGCAGGTCAAACTGGTCAAAAATCTAGACTGGGTGGAGGAAGAAGCATTAGCACCAGAAGATATCGATAAAATGGGTTCTGGCTGCTGTGGCGCTTATATCGAACCAGAGCGTGATTACCCCGAGTCAGATCTTAAGCCTGAAGACGCCTCACTAAGAGTAGTCTCCACGTCAACGGAAGTATTGCAGGAAAATATTGCCCACCTAAAAGGTAACGTACATTTGACACAAGGTTACCGCCAGGCCCGCAGTGACAATGCTACCGTTAACCAAAGTGAACGCACGGTGGACATGGAAGGCAATGTTGAGCTTCGCGAACCCGGACTTTTACTTACGGGCACCACCGCACATGTCAACATGGACTCGCGAGACATCCAACTCAGCGATGCTACCTATTTATTTCATGAGTCGGGTGTTCGAGGTACCGCAGACAAACTAACACGACCAAGTGGCGACATTTTCTATATCGACAATGCCACCTATACCACCTGTGAACCCAGCAGTAACGCGTGGCAACTGGTTAGCTCTGAAGTCGACGTTAACCCCGGGACAGGAATTGCCCATGCCAAGCATGTGCGGCTGGAAATTAAAGACATTCCAGTGATGTACTTGCCATGGATACGATTCCCCATTGATGATCGCAGAGCCAGTGGCCTGTTATTCCCAAGCTTTGATCTTAGCCAAGATAACGGCGTTGACTACGCACAGCCTATCTACTTGAATCTTGCCCCCAATTACGACGCCACGATTACTCCGCGCTATGTACAGGAAAGGGGTGCAATGGCAGAGGTGGAATTCCGCCACCTTTCGCTTCTATCCAATACTATTCTTGGTGGTGCATTTCTCTCCAGCGACGATGGTGGTGACGACAGCGATGAAACACCCGACGTCATTACCGGTGACAAAGATTACGAAGGAGAAGATCGCTGGGTAGCCAGTGTTGACCATACAGGAGGCTTAGATCGCCGCTGGTCTACGCGCATTGACTACACCCGAGTCAGTGATGACGATTACTTCAGGGATTTGGATAACACAACACTGGAAGTCAGCAGCCAGACACACCTCACACAATTAGGCTATGTCAGCTATAACACAGACAATTGGTTTTTCCGTGTGATGGGAAGGGAATATCAAACCATTGTTGAAGACACGAATGATCAGTACAAATTACTACCTAGAGTCGAAGCCAATGGCGATTACAGAGTCGGTGATTTTGAATTTGAACTGAACAATCAGTTCAGTAGCTTTGA
>JASJGJ010000164.1:0-25139 GCA_033791605.1 Porticoccus sp. | reverse complement strand
GCTGAAAAAAACACTGTATTCCACTTGTTTATCACTTAATGCACACTTAAATAAAGCTTAATGCTGACTTATTAATCACTAGGTATTTTGGCCCATCAGAAAGTACTTTGTCGTCACAGCACTCCTAATACCAGCCAGATTACTCATTGCTTGTAACGCCTGAGCTCAGGGGCGTTTGAGGCGGCGGTTCAAACGTCACCTGCAGCTATTTGTTGGGCACCAACACCACCGCGCTTGCTCACAATAAACATTGCCACCCCACCCAATATAGCAACCGATGCAACTGCCAGTCTCACCGTAATTGGCTCAGCCAAGAACAACACACCACCAATAGCAGCTAATACCGGAACTGATAACTGAATTGTCGCAGCTGTGACCGCCTTAAAATTGGGTAATACCGCGTACCAAAGTGCGTATCCGGCACCCGACGCCAATGAGCCTGAAGCAATGGCGAACGCAACACCTGACCATTCAGCCTCAATCTCCCAAATGAACAGAGCGCTCAAAATGGCGGCCATTGGCACCGCACGAACAAAGTTACCCGCTGTTGCAAATATGGGATTTCCCATGCCCCGACCACGCAAAGAGTACACACCCCACGCAAGCCCAGCCACAAGCATGAGAATGGAGCCGAACAAAGGCGGCGCCTGAAGCCCTGGGAGCATTAAAACGACTAGACCTACGACGGCGAGCATCGCCCCCGCGATTTGCCGCCAATTCAGTTTTTCACCCGACCAGAGCCCGTACCCAATCATGGTAGCTTGCACCGCCCCGAATAGAAGCAATGCCCCGGTTGCCGCTGAAAGGCTCAAATATGCGAAGGAAAATCCCGCCGCATATACAAAAAGGGCACATGCTGACCACCAGCTGCCACCTACTACAGCCGACCGTCGCTGCCAGAAAACCAAGGCGGCCAGCATGACTGCGCCCGACAACAACCGCACGAACGTGAAAGTTGCAGCGTCAATCGAGCCACCGGATAAAGCCAAGCGGCATAACAACGAATTGCCGGCAAAAGCCAGCATTGCAACAAGCGTGGTAACCGCCAGCCGAAGTAAGGACATTTACTCATTACCCGATGGATTGCGATGTATCTGAATTGGTGCCCAACTGTTAGTTAATAGACGGGTCATTTTTTCTGGTAAGCCAAGAAGTAGCTATTAGTGAATGCTTTGAAGGCTGGGTCTATTGAGGTTATGCCACAAATATACAGCTTACTCACAAAATCTCCCCCGGTACTTTCCGGCGTTAGGGTGTTGTTACATTTCCAGTTCATTTTCGTCATGTTCGCGCGGATAGCATGCTCTTCATTTACATTGAATGAAAAAGGCGCTTGGGGCAGCGGTTGATTGCTAGCCTGAGCCATCGTAGCTTTAAGCCTGGATTGTTTCTCAGCTTGTTTTTTTGCATAGAGCTCGGGGCCGTCGGCCAGCGTAGAACCTGTAACACGGGCATATTCTTGGGCGGATAACTCCTGGATATACCGGGCGGCATAAATATCTACCGCTGGATAGCGCGAATTATTAGACATTGCTACCCTATTTAACAGCTCGTGAACATAGCTCTGCAACGACTGGGTAAATTCGTATTCGCGCTCCATAGCGGCGATGATTTCAGCATTGTAGGTATCGAAATACAGTAAGGCAGGCGCTGAGAGTGTTTGATCTTGACCGAGGCGTTGACGATAACGTAGGGAATCGGTCGCATAAACTGTGTAGCAGCTTTTCCACAGGTATTGGATGCGAGTAAATTGCACGCCGCTGATTTGATCAGGGTTAGCAGTGAGCTTTTGCATGAGTGGTTGAAGTGCCCTGCAGGATACCATGTGCTCTATTAAAATCGGGTTGTTTGCGTTGATACGTATTTTCGCTGGGTTTTTCAGTACTTTTATACCGCCATGAAAGCGCGACACATACCGATCCAACATATAGGTAGCGTTGGCTTGATCAAGTAGATTGTTACTATAGATTGCGTGCGCATCCGCAACCGGCTGCATTGCGTGAATCAGATCTTGATTGGTGGTCAACCACTGCTGCATATTTCCCTGCTCCAGCATGGCTGTATACTGGAGATTGATGATGTTAATTTCTTTAAGTAACTGTGACTCCATGTCAATGGCACTCACTGTTTTAGATAGAAAAATACTAGCGAGTAGTAGTATCACGAATTTTGGCATTCGAGGGATTCCTGTAATTATAGGTAAATTTGATGTGCTCTAACTTTTCGTTCTGGAGAATATCCGTACAAGCAACCGTTGTAACAAGCCTCCCTTTTCCGCACCTTGTACGATTTTTACGTCCATATCAATTCTCGGTGATGCTTAACAGTGTGATAAAGCGGACCCTATGGTCCGCATATCACTTTTTATGAAAATCCATTCAACTTTACCAAAACTAAACCCTAACCAGTGAAACATCACAGCTAGCGGTATTTGTAACGCCAGTTGCAGTAGATCCAATTAGAGAGCGAAGACCTTTCTTTGAGTGAGTGCCAAGTATGATTAAGTCTGCTTGTTTTTTCACAGCCAAACTGCAGATTACCTCGTAGGGCTTGCCAACTTTAAGCACTCTATTCTTTTTAGGAATATCAAACTCAGACATAATTTTATCGAACCCTGGTACCGCTTTCTCTTTCAGTTCTTTTTGATAGTCTTTCGGAAGTAGAGTGTAGGGTAGGACATTAATTACCACTAACTTGCTGTTAAACTTGCTTGCAATCTCTTGAGCCTTCGATAAAACTATTTTTCCTTCATCACAAATCTCTATTGCACAAATAATTGTTTTATACATACCACCCCCTTTCTCTAAAGTATCAGTTATAAATAAGCCTGATGTTAAATAACTTCAAATTTTAATACTCTCAAATATTGTATAACAGTGTGATTAAACAGGCCCTATGGTCCATTCAACGGCACCAAGCTCAAGCGCCAGATTCTGGGAATGCAACCGGCACCAAGACTTCATTGCGACGAAGGAACCAAGGTATGAATGGTGGGTTGTACCGTGCCCAAATCGGCTCGCCTACCGAAATCAGGTGCTTATTCGCTATCCAATCCTGTAATTTTTCCAAGTTGTGACGGTAACGCTTTTCGCTCCAAAAACCCGAATAACGTACCACAGCAATGAGACGTGCCGGGACCTCGCGAATTGACACGTTTGGATCCTTTGGCTCAGGAGTCGTTTCCAATTCGAATGACGCTGGCATCATGAAGCTGACAACCCATTTCCCATCCTGCTTCTGCTGGCCTACTGGCGATGTCATCTCAATCTTCTGACTCGATGGCTCTTGTCCAACAGGCGACGTCATCTCCACTTTTTGTTGCTGTTTATTGTTGCCAGAAATGTACTTGAACAGGCGGCCAAATGCTTCGTTACCAGCATTTTCAAACTCCCCATCTACTGTGGTCTCAGCGAGAATATGGGTCTCGTACTCCCGAAGCTCGAATCCGTCTTCTTCACGAAGTACATTGTATTTCGCTTCCTCAACGGCCATAGCATTTCCCGCCAATAACAACGTGGTAATTGTGATCCAACTGATCCAGGCTATCCGCAACATTCTTGAGATTTCCTTTTTAGACTCGGCCATTCTAGGCCTAAACCAGAGCTAACTGTCTTTCCTGCCACAGCCGCCAGATATGAAGGTATCACTTTTGAAGCCCAACGCCGCCAACAGTGCCCGAATGTAGCGAGATCCAACGCATGAGCTTTGCCTTGTTAGCGCTCAATATAGCCACCCTGTGCGAAACGACACACCTACAACAACAAACAAAATTGAAAATACGGTAACTGGAATAATATGCCAAGCCATAACTTTGAGAGTTGTGGGAGAAAGGTTTGGTACAACACGGAACCTGGCATCAACCGCAAAGCCAACGGTTAAAGCGAGCAAGCCCAGTTTTGCCATTATTGTGAGAGAAATCGGATTGGATGCGCTGAACCATTGAGTGAAGTCTGGAACCATGCGATGAGCCAACATGATGCCAGTTGCTACCTGAACAATGAGTGCAGGCATACCAATTTTTTCATAAACAGACTCGAAAGCGAGAAGTACTTCAGGGGACTGCTCTTTCAATGCTTTGGGAAGTACAACGACAGCAAGAACAATATGCCCACCTGTCCATATCGTTGCGGCAAGAATATGTAGTAGTAAAAGTATGCCGTACATTTACACCTCTTGTGGGCTAACGCCTTGCTAAGGGACAGCCGGAACGCAGTGTAGGCTGTCCCGTGGAGGCCACGCTTGCGGCTGAAACATACTTGAGCAACTTGTTATGCATTACTTGCAGACCACCATAGTAGATAAGCCGATAGTAAATTTATGAATACGCCTATAGGCGACATAAAAGCCATAGATGCCATGGAATATGCGAAAAATTTTCCCGT
Organism: Porticoccus sp.; assembly: GCA_033791605.1. Taxonomy (GTDB): domain Bacteria; phylum Pseudomonadota; class Gammaproteobacteria; order Pseudomonadales; family Porticoccaceae; genus Porticoccus. The sequence goes on along the minus strand of JASJGJ010000164.1, from coordinate 20,757 downwards.
TTAAATAGCCAGATCAGTAGACCTATGACTAAGCAAATCAGCAATGGCAAAAGAATAAATTTAGCAATTTCAAATATTGCTTCTGAGCTAAAACTCCAGCCTTCAATACTAATTGAGACAGCAACGATAGCTAAGTAGCTGAGGATATAGATTGTATATGCTGGTAACGCATACTTCCTATATTTCATACGACGCTATCTCTCCCGATGCATAACAGTGTGATAAAGCGGACCCTATGGTCCGGGGATATCACTTTTTATACATTTATGAATCAACACGCTATCCTCGCTGAATCAAAAGGTTATCATCGACAATAATTTTGTCTGGATTAGTAAAGAAGGCATTATTTCCATATGTTTCATTTCAACTAAAGTTATAATCCGTTGTTTTTTACTCTACCATCAATTAGTTACATTAAAAATGAGTTAAAATCATGGGGTGATATATGGTCCCCTAAAGCCTATCAGGCTATCTCATCAAGCCAGAGCCGAAATCAAACAAAGAAAATGCACCTCTATCACACTCGGTATTGATGCACCGACCTTTAATTTAAATGCCTATTTTTTTGTTATAAATATTACTTTGATTATCTGTTACATCTCGACTGGGCTGCCACCTAAGAAGTTTTAGAATAATTAGTTTTATCTTCAGCGAACAACTCTTCCAGTTCTTGTGCGGCTTCGTAAGATGTTTTAATCAACATTTTTTGATCGCCTCGATAGGCATATTGCTTGTTCAAAGTTTCAGTATCATGTTGGTAAAATCGCTCTCTTACATGGGCTGCTTTATCTGAGGAGAGCCCTAACGATAATAGAATTTTTTCCGCGAGATGAATACTCGATAGCAAGGTATCGCGAATAATGGCATCCGCACCCACAGCACGAAGTCGCATTTCATGCATACGTGTACGAGCGCGGGCGTATAATTTGATGCTGGGGTATTCACGTTTAACTAGTTCGGCAATCTTTAATGAGGTTTCAATATGGCCTATTGCAAGTACGAATATTTCGGCCTTTTCTGTACTGGCGGTATCTAAAAGCTGTTTTTGTGATGCATCACCATAATAAACTTTATTGCCAAGCCTACGGACAAAGTCGACGTGATTAGGATCAATTTCTATTGCTGTAAAATGAATATCCTGCGTTCGCATTATCCTTGAAATAATTTGACCAAATCGCCCAAAACCTGCCACGATTACTTTTGAATCAGTCGAATCTATATCATCATACTCTGGTTCTTCTTCTTTCTTTGATAGCCTATGGATGAACTGCTCAGCCAAAAATAAAATGAGCGGTGTTGTTGCCATTGATAATGTCACCGCCACAATCAGCAAGTCTTTAAGTTCGACCGTCATAAGATTATGGCCCGCCGCCAGGGTAAATAAAATGAAGCCAAATTCACCTCCTTGACTCAAGCAGGCCGACAACAAGAGTGAGTCCCTACCATTCAGCTTAGTGATACGTCCAAGTGCATACAAAACAACACCCTTGAACAAAACGATACCGATAACAATAATCAAAACGTTAGCTGTCTGCTCGACAAGCAACCCTAAATTTGCAGACATCCCGACAGCTATAAAAAATAAGCCCAACAATAACCCCTTAAAGGGTTCTATATCAGATTCCAGTTGATGGCGGTATTCTGAATCAGCAACTAGCACACCGGCCAGAAAAGCGCCCAGCGCCATAGATATACCTACAGCCTGCATCACCAAAGCAGAGCCAAGAACTAACAACAATGCAGCAGATACAAATATTTCATGTATTCGAGTGGCAGCGACAAAACGGAGCATCGGTCGTAAAAGAAAGCGTGCAAAGAGCCAAAAAGCTATAAGTACCCCTATCGATCTAAATATATCCTCAATAATGTCTGCGCCTGAGCTTATATCATTAGCCGCGATAATAGGAATTAATGCCAAAACTGGAATGACTGCTAAATCTTGAAGTAACAATATATGAAGTGCTGCTCGGCCATGTGGAGAGGAGAGCTCCTTTCTTTCAGCGATGAGCTGTAATCCAAATGCGGTACTGGATAGCGATAAACCAAAGCCCACCACGGCAGCCGTAACCCATGAGCCTAGAACTAAATAGGCCATAACTGTGAGGATGAGCGTAGTAATTAAAACCTGTGTGCCGCCTAAACCAAATATGAATCGCTTCAATACCCACAAACGTGCAGGATTCATTTCTAAACCGATAATGAATAGCAAAAAAACCACACCAATTTCAGAAAAGTGTAGGATATTTTCTGCGTTTGCAATGAGATCAAGGCCCCAAGGTCCAATAATTAATCCAGCAACGATATATCCTAATATCGATCCAAATCCCATTTTTTTAAAAATTGAAACGACAATCACTGCAGCACCCATGAGAACAGTTGTACTGTGTAACATATCCATTACCTACTCCTTGTAGTGCAGCAAATGATCGTTCATTCAGTCCTTTGATTCACCCCCAGTCTTTCTTTGTTAATTGTTAGCCTATATCTATTACGTTCCTGTTTTAAGCAACATTTTTTCTATCTTACCAATGGCTACGCGCGGTTTAAGTTTTTTTGGGCAAAACGAAATACAATTCAAAATAGTTTTACAACGAAATACACTGAATGGATCTTGAAGTTCTGATAATCGTTCTTCTCTTGCAGTATCACGAGAATCAATAAGAAAACGGTAGGCATTCAATAGCCCCGCGGGACCTACAAACTTTTCCGGATTCCACCACCAAGAAGGACACTGTGTCGAACAGCAGCCACACAATATGCATTCGTAAAGCCCATCCAGCTTTGCCCTATCCTCCGGCGATTGAAGCCGCTCTATAGCTGGTGCCGGCTTATCATTAATTAAATAGGGTTTGATACGCTCATACTGTTTTAAGAACATTGTCATATCGACGACTAGATCGCGTATTACGGGTAGGCCTGGTAAGGGACGAATAACAATATCTGCATCCCCCCGGTTTGGGTAAACACGTTGCCCAGAAGGTAGTTCGCCACCATTGAGTAGGGTTGAAATACTAGTGATACAAGCTAGGCAGTTTGATCCATTGACATTCATACCATCGGAACCACAAACTCCTTCGCGACAACTTCGCCGATACGTTAGGGTTGGGTCCTGCTCCTTGAGGCGCTCTAGAACATCCAGCAACATCATGTCCTTTCCGGGCTCAAGCTCCATCGTATAATCTTGCATTCGAGGCGCTTCATCTTCTTCAGGTAGGTAACGGTAGATGCTGATTTTCATGGTTGCCTCTCTATTGCATTCTGTTAAAGATTTGCTGGCTACAAACTGAAAACATAGATACTCTTTCTTCACCAGCTGCATCTACACTCTTTAATTGTTTAAACCTTAAAAATTATAGTGAGCAAGACAACCGCATTTGTTATTGCTCGAAGAGAGTGCTGCTCGCCAGGCATCAAATACAGTAACTGACCAGCTTTTAGAATTCGCGTTTCGCTCATGGCTGTAAACTCTATCTCACCCTTTACGCAATGAACCACAATTGGTCCTGATACACTGTGATCTGGAAATTCGCCGCCCGCCGGAAACACAAGACGGGCAAGTTCCATTTCATGTGTTTTCACAATGACTTTGGCATGTTCATGCGGCAAGTCTTGCGCCCAAGTGTCCAAATCAATAATTTCAGAGGGTGATGCATGATGGGTTGCCATGGAAATGTCCTAGTTAACCTATTTATATATTTAACACTTTAGTTCAGGGCTGGCAAAAGGTTAGTTCAGTGCGGCGTACTGCATCTACAGGCACTTAATTATTCGCTTCTGGTAAATCTAGATCGCTGGTAGTTTTCGCATCCTAAAAATTTAGAGCTTGTATTAATCCCCTTACTCGCCGTTCGCTCTACAAGATTAGAGTTACACTTTGAACAAATAGTAGTCGAATCATGTCGTTCACGCAAAGACCGAACATGATCTCTGATGGCGAGTGACGAACCAAGAAGCCTAACTGTTAGCTAACAAGCCTCCATGCACTATTATCATTCAGGAATTAGGTAGTTGATCATAATCGACAACCTAAAAAACAATATCTAAGCACTGCCTTAAAGCCGCCAAAATAAACCAGACGTTAGGGCTATGATGATACAAGGGAAATCAATCTAGCTGATTAAAAAATGTCGAAAATTTAGACTCACTTTAAGACAAAAAATACTCGCTGAAGCGAAGTATAAGGTTGTCCAGACGAAGGCGAAATTGATTATTATGTGTCATTCGCTACCCTGGGTATCAGTTATCAAATGTTCGGTACTTCCCTTTTAATGTGTAAGTAGAAGAAAAGATGATATGGGCAGTAACTTTTTCATCATTGACCTTAAGAAAATTGTTTAATTTCTTATTATTAGTTATTGGATATTCAAAGAGAAGGTAAATTTTGAGCTAGCCATTGTTTAAATTGTGGTTTCGGTAAAGCCCCCGACATACGCGCAATTTCTTTGCCATGATGAAATATCATTAAAGTAGGAATCGAACGAATATTATGACCACCTGCGGTGTTTTGATTGATTTCAGTATCTAACTTCACAAAACAAGCCTGAGTAGACATTTCACCTGCCACCTGTTCAAAGGTGGGCGCAAATTGTTTACACGGCCCACACCATGGAGCCCAGAAGTCCACAACCACGGGCAAATCATTGTGTGTAACATAACGACTAAAGTTTTTATCGCTACCCACAATAGGACTTATTGAAAGAACAGGTTTCCCACACTTCCCGCAGAGAGGATGGTCATTGAGTTTAACCTTGGATAGCCGATTTTTCGTACTGCAATTTGAGCAAACTATTTGAATAGATGAATCAGTCATCTTAAACCTCAGTGAAAAAGTGTTTTAGAGTTCATTTTAAAATATAAAATAGAGTCACAATATGAATTTTTGCAAGCTTTACTTCAAGAGAATTAATATAATTAATGTGTTTTACGGAAGAATAGTTAGTATTTATTCTGACCCTAATTATTCCCATTGCCGAGTCTTATTCGCCTGCAAGACGATCTACCGCACAAACCCTCCACAAATGTTTCTAATTCTTGACGCATCATAACGGCTTGAAAAAGGAAGGAAAACCAATGGTTTTTCTGTCCCTTTTCGCAACGTGTTAACAGGCTTTATACTCATGACGCACATTCCCCTGTCGTGTAATAGCGAACCTTCGAATCAGCACATGCGGCACAGCCAGTCGCATACGTTACCTCCTTGGCGGGGCAAGGCGATGTAACACACTCTATAGCAGTGTACTTAGTTGCGCATACTGGCATGTATTCCCGGGTGCAAATTTGTGGCCTTGGTTCTACGCACTCAGTGAACTTTTCTGGAATAACTTCGGTAGTAATGGGTTCGCTGCTAGAAGAAGGTGCGCAGGCAGTTATGCAAACAACAAGGTAGCAAGAAAATGCGACCCGATATATGAAGTTCATAGATGACAATCCCCCATACCGACCTAACGCGACGTTAACCAAATCAACTCATTTTTGTAGTTTATACAACAATGGACATAGACCATGAACAAAAGTCAGAAAAAGTAAGATGCCAGTAAGCGTTTTTGTCGAACGAGGTTGTTCGTTTTTTTGCACTGGTCTCCCTTACATGTTCAAAACAAATATTACATGAAAAACAGACTATTGCTCGGAGACTAGCGTTGACACTACTTCCCCTACTTTATAACTTTCTGTAATGAAAATGCACCCCGAATATCACCCACATTAAATCCAGTAGCTTTGTCAGATGGATATAATAATTTAACCTTTTTCGATAGCTCGTCATTTAAAACATTACCATGACATGTAACGCATAACCCAACAGTTGGTATTGGTTTCATATAACGTAACACTGTTTTATTCCCGTCATTAATCACCTCAGAATACTCCAGTTTATTTAACTCTTCCCCTGCAGCTTTTCGACTTTCAAATTCTAGTAGCGTTTTTAACTCCCATTCGTCTGGCTCATTATCTATATTTCTAACTTTTAGCGAGGTTCGACCTACATGCCAACCTGACGATGAAGAAATTTTTTCAGCAATAGGCTCCGCTTGAAGATTACATACCTCCAAAGCTTTGATTGGTCCACCGACCTTCATAGCAGTTGTTAATACAGATTTTAAGTCACCACCGAAAGTTTTTACCAACAAGCGAGCTTCCTGTAAATTCTTATTAGGTGATTCTGACTCAGCATTCAAAGATATTGAATGCATCAGTAAAGCACCTACTAATAAAATACTAATAATCAATGAATTCATATAGTTCACCATAGATTAAAAAATTATACATTTCTAAAAAACCAAATTATGTATATAAAAAAGCTAACACCGACTGCAAGAAGGTCACATTGACGGCCCTTATGCATTTATTTGTGAGTAATAGGTTTATCTGTAAAGAGATAGTCTTTCACTCTCTTTATCAAAACTAAGGTCTTGCCGTCCAATCCATTCAAGTACCATTGCAGTATGCTCTTTTTCCTCATCATAGATTATGAGCAAGGATTGCTTTTAAGTTTTCATCTTTACAGACATCTACTTGTTGACTGTACCAATCTACGACTTCAATCTCTTCCATCAGTGAGGTGATAGCTCTATGCATATCTTTTGTTTCTTTTGTAAACCCATCTATAGGCTCATGATAACCTTCGTTTAACATGTTTTTCTGTTAACTGCTTGGTTCAACTTTGTATAACAACGTATCAAGAAGCCTACCGCTGCCTTCCTCCGCAATGGCGTTCACGCCCTCCCTTTCTGCTCCTATTACGCCCAGAGCCCCTATCGTCGTCCCGCTGAGCGCATCGCTGAAAAGCAGGCAAATGCCGCTGCTGCGACGCCTCCTGGAGATTGCGCAGCACCATGACAATGTCTGGGCGCTGACTTGACCCAATCAGCCGCTCGTACATTTCACCATTGGCAATCTCCGCAGCGACAGCGGCTTCGCAGGCGGCTTGAAGACTGGAATAGCGCTCAACCTTTCCAGGCCAAGGGTTCTCGGGCACCTCCAACCCGTAATGTGCAAACAGAGCGCAAAGCGCCTCGATATGACGCGCTTCGGCTTCACGGATATTGATGAAAGGCCGCACCTCGCCGAAGTCGGCGATCACTTGATCATAGGTCGACCAGGCATGGTACTCGTCGTCAAGCGCCTCGTTAAGCACATAGATTTCTGCTTCGATCAAAGTATTCATGCTTTATCCTCCATGGTGAAAAATAGCGATCGTGCCGATACCTGCCAGCAGCAGCACAAGTTGGCGCAGGGAATCAGTGGCATTCACCTGACGATGTAGCCCTGGGATGAGGTCGGCCGCAGCGATGTAGATGAAGCTCGCGGCGGAAATCGCCAAGATATACGGTACTGCGGCACGTGTCTCACCGAGCCAGAAATAGCCCAGCACTGCGCCTGGCAGTGTAGTGGCGGATGAGAGCCCATTGAGAACTATCGCCTTAGTACGTCCGTATCCATTGTCGAGCAGGATGGCGAAATCACCCACCTCCTGTGGAATTTCATGCGCAATCACAGCCAGCGATGCGGCAACACCCAGCGGAATCGAGATGAGGAACGAGGAGGCAATCATAATGCCGTCCACAAAGTTATGAAAAGCGTCTCCGACTAGGATAAGCGGGGCGGCGCGCCCATGCACTTTGCACGCGTTATCGTGGCAATGACGCCAGAGCAGGAGCTTCTCCAACACAAAAAAAAGCACCATACCAACCAGCACCATCGATGTGACAGCAAACGCTGGGGCCAGTTTCAGGCCGGCGGGAATCATACCGAGGAATGCCGCGCCAAGCAGCGTGCCGGCTGCATAGCTGATGAGACAGGGAACAAGAACCTTACGCATGCCTGCTGGGAATAATAGAAACAAAGCAGCACCAGCAACAGCACCCACGCTGCCCAAAAGACTAAATCCGATTATCCATAGCAACATTTCGTGTGCCTCAACTTTCTTTCAGGTATGCTCGCAGAGAGCCACCCAATATGTACTACCTGTAACACCATTCACTCCAGATCAGTTAATTTTCTCTTGGGAAGAAATGAAATGTCATCTGGTGGAGCTATCTCAATAATTTACGTGGTTATACGATGTACTATATTGATACATATCATTGTAAGCTTAGGTCAATGAAAGTATTTTAAAAAATAAATTAAGTTCGTGTTTAAACCGTGAAAGCTGATAACTTAATAAGCATCGTTAAAAAAAATTTATTTTTCAACAATCAGGAAGGAAGTCATGCAGCGTATTTATTTTCTTGTACCCGATATAGAGACAAGCCGCACCATAGTCACCGAACTGAAGCAGGCCGATGTGGAGGAAAAGCACATTCATATAGTTGCCGCAGAAGGTGTAGCACTAGACGATCTACCCGAGGCATCAGTATTGCAAAAAAGTGATTATCTTGCTGCTTTTGAACGAGGCATTCCCTTAGGCGCCGCAACTGGACTTTTAGTAGGCTTGGTCACCATTGTCGTTCCAGGCGGTGTCGCCTTGGGGGGCGGCGCGTTACTTGCGTGTATGGCGGCCGGTGCCGGCATAGGATCGTATATGGGCAGTATGTTTGCGCTAGAAATACCCAACTCAAGACACAAGGATTTCCAGCAAGCTATAGAAAGAGGTGAATTGCTCATACTCATTGATGTACCAAAAGAACGCGTCATCGAGATAGAAAATTTAGTTCTTTCTCATCACCCTAAAGCCGAGCTGGAAAAAGTAGAAGCACGTGCCCTGAGTGTTCCTCCAAGTTATTAGCTTGGATCTCATAGCAGGACTGCATTCCGTCGAAAAATTGGCCCACGGACTTCACCTATTTCTTTCCCCTACTATAAAATTACAATATTTTTTAATAACCAAATTATGTCTATAAAATATCTAACGCGTAGGTAAGAGTCATTTAACCTAGGATGGGTTTTACATAAAAGCTGGTAAAGCCAACACACAAAATAGAAATGCCATTCACTTCCCTCTGTGCTAATTAGCTTATTTATAATTACTAGCGACGCTGGATAGCGAATTTTTAAGATGCTTTATTGGCAACCGATCGGGTGTGAAAGGGCGTTTGTTCTGACTACGTTATTGACTGCTCGCTCTTACAAACGGAAATTTCGTGGTTTTTATTTAAAGACTAATATATTTAACTACCAGAAAAACTACTGTTCTTGAGCCAACAGCAACTTTCTGTAAAGTGATCGCACACTAATATTGGCTATAGTGGCCGCTTTTTCTTTGTCACCCTCGGTAAATTTAAGTAGCTGCTGCAAGTACAATAGTTCATTCGTTTTCAAATCGGCCATAGCCTCTGACTTAAAGCTACCAACCTTATCTATTTCAAGACAATTTTTTATTACGTGCTGATCAATGACAGGCGTATTGGCCAGAACAATAGCCCGCGAAAGGATATTTTTTAGCTCCCTAATATTGCCCACATAGTGATGCTGTTTTAATAAGCTTATCGCTGAATCAGTAATGATGTACTTATCACTACTATCGACACGCTTCAGAATCGTTTTAGCCAGCAAGGCTATATCATCACTACGCTGATTGAGTGATGGCAGATAGATAGGAAATACATTGATACGATAATATAAGTCCTGCCTAAATTCGCCTTGCTCCACTAGAGAGAAAATATCTTTATGTGTCGCGCAAATTAACCTGAAATCAGCACGCTTTGTTTCCTGACTCCCCACCGGTCGATAAGTACCCGTTTCAATCAGCCGCAATAGCTTTACCTGCAACTGAAAAGGGACATCGCCAATTTCATCCAAAAACAAAGTGCCACCATTAGCCGCTTCAATTAGGCCCAGCTTATTGTAGCTGGCGCCTGTAAAAGCTCCCTTCATGTGGCCAAACAATTCACTTTCAAATAATGTTTCGGTCAGGCCTGCACACTCTAACGTCACCATAGGTTTGTCGTTACGGTTGCTAGCACTGTGAATTGCCAGAGCTGCCAGCTCCTTACCGGTACCCGATTCACCCAATAACAGCACCGATGCTTCTGTTGGGCCCACACGGGTAATACTTTCAACCATATTATTAAAAGCAAAACTAGCCCCCACCATTTTGTTACCGCTAATTTTCGGGCTGGCCAAGGTAACAGGCTTAAGCAATTCAACAAAGAATTTGAGATTCCCTTCACTATCCATAATAGGCAGCATTTCTACATCGACATGCTCTTTTCCCCTTGCGGTTTGATGGATATGCAGCACTCGCTCTTTTTGACCCGATTCACGGGCGAGAGACAGTGGGCAATTTTCTCCTGCCTGATCACAGGGCACATCATAATTGTGCGATACCTTATAGCAGTAAGCCGGTCTTTCTTGGTCTATCTCACCAAAGCTTTCCAGATAAAGTTGATTGGTAGCGAGGATTCGATAGTCGGGCGTAACTAAGATGGCTGGGCAGTCATAGCCATTGAGCATATTAGCCAAATCAATATTAGTGTCCTTAGCGATAATTTGCACTGATCTATCCATTTTTGTCAAACCAGTTGACATTAATGACAAAAATAATAGTAGCGGTCAAATTTAAAAAATTTAACATCAACAATAAAATATATTAACTTCAATAATATCAACAGCTTAATATAATTATAATGAAAAATTATATCATGGCACGATTGATGCAATACTCAACAATAGATGTCACAACTAACTACCAAGGAGAAACACATGGATACTGAAACTGTAGTAGCAATGCCTAAATTGAACGAGACGGCCCCAGACTTTACTGCTCCCACCACAGCAGGTGTTAAGTCACTAAGTGATTATAAGGGTAAGTGGCTGGTCTTATTTTCTCATCCAGCTGACTTTACCCCTGTGTGTACGACCGAGTTTATTGCCTTTGCCAAAGCAGCTCCGGAATTTAACAAGCTGGATTGTGAACTGCTCGGCCTTTCAATAGACAGCACACATTCACACATCGCCTGGTCTCGTAATATCAAAGAAAAATTTGGTGTAGACGTCCCCTTCCCCATCATTGCCGATTTGAAAATGGAAGTAGCCAAAGCTTATGGAATGATACATCCCGGTGCCGGCGACACATCATCTGTAAGAGCCACCTTTATCATCGACCCCGAAAGTAAACTGCGGGCAATGGTGTACTACCCCATGAGCAATGGGCGATCCATACCAGAGTTTTTGAGACTACTTGCAGCACTACAAACTAGTGATAAAAATGGCGTTGCAACACCAGAAGGTTGGCAGCCTGGTGACAAAGTCATCGTCCCACCCGCAGGTACTCTGGACGAAGCCAACAAGCGAATGGATTCAGGAGAGTATGAGTGTACTGACTTCTACTTCTGTAAAAAATCGCTTTAAAATCACCAGAAGCAAGCTCAGCCAACGATTCAATTGACTGAGTTTGTATCAACCCACGCCAACAATAATCAGACCATGTAATGAGACAATAATGGACTTTGACCCAACATTATTAGCCAGAATACAGTTTGCGGCGAATATCAGCTTTCATATTTTATTTCCAACGATAACGATTGGCTTATGCTGGATATTACTTTTTTTTCGCATCCGATTTACTGTCACTGGCGATAAAAACTGGGAATATGCCTATTATTTTTGGGTCAAAATTTTTGCCCTAACATTTGCGATTGGCGTTGTTTCTGGCATTACCATGAGCTTTCAATTTGGCACCAACTGGCCAGGCTTCATGGAGAAAGCGGGTAATATAGCCGGCCCTCTACTCGGCTATGAAGTACTGACTGCTTTTTTTCTTGAGGCCAGTTTTCTAGGCATTATGCTCTTTGGTAAAAACAGAGTTTCAAATAAAACACACCTGATAGCCTGCGTGCTAGTGGCTATAGGCACAACCCTTTCTGCCTTCTGGATTTTAAGTTTGAATTCCTGGATGCAAACCCCCACCGGCTATAACATTGAAAATGGCATTCTTACTGTCGACAGCTGGATGGAGGTTATCTTTAACCCATCATTTCCCTATCGATTAGCGCACATGGTAATCGCATGTTTACTTACCGCCGCCTTTCTAGTGATGGGCATTAGTTCATGGCGCATGGTCAAAAAAGTTGATGGGCCCGCTACATTAAATGTATTTAAAACGGGCTTAGTAATGGCAATAATACTATCGCCACTGCAAGTGTTTGTAGGTGATTTACACGGGCTAAACACCCTAAAGCATCAACCCGCAAAAGTTGCGGCGATGGAAGCGGTATGGGAAACAGAAACCGCTGTCCCTTTTGCACTACTCGCCTTTCCCGATGAAGAAAATAAAAGAAATCACTTCGCTTTAGAAATCCCCTATGCCGCAAGCCTAATTCTCACCCATGACATCCATGGTGAAATTCAAGGTTTGAATGAATTTGAAGGTGAGCACCCTCCTGTTGCTCCGGTATTTTGGTCTTTCAGAATCATGTTAGCGGTAGGTGTCTTAATGATACTCACGTCATGGTGGGCGGGCTGGAAACTATTTATTCGCAAACAAGCATTAACACCATTATTACTAAAAACTATGTCCATGATGACTTTTTCTGGCTGGGTCGCTGTACTTGCTGGCTGGTACGTTACCGAAGTAGGACGGCAACCATGGATCGTTACCGGTGTGTTAAAAGTCAGCGATGTCGTCGCAAATCACACCAGCGGCATGGTATTGAGTACACTGATCGGCTATCTGGTGTTATATCTTTTTATCCTAGTTTCTTATATTGCCACATTACGCTTTCTATCCACCAAGCCTGCCGCCTCATTAATTGCCTCAGGTAATTACACACCTACTCACTCTCACGGAGACCAGCACTAATGGAATTTTGGTTACCACTATTTTTTGCCGGTGCTATGGGCTTGTCACTATTAATTTATGTCATTCTTGATGGTTACGACTTGGGCATAGGCTTATTATTACCCTTTGCCAATGATGACGAAAAAGATGTCATGATTGCGTCAATCGGCCCATTTTGGGATGCCAATGAAACCTGGATTGTTCTCGGTGTGGGTATTTTATTAATTGCCTTCCCCCAAGCCTACGGAATAATTCTTACCACACTCTACATACCCGCCACACTCATGTTAATGGGGTTGATTTTACGCGGCATTGCTTTTGACTTTAGAGTAAAGGCTGGCGAAAAACACAAGAACATGTGGAACATTTTATTTTTTGTTGGCTCATTACTGGCATCGACATGCCAAGGGTGGATGTTAGGGGCCTACATTACGGGCTTAAGTGATTCTTTTGTCAGCACACTATTTTCATGGTTAATAGCGCTGACGCTGCCAGCACTATATATCATGCTTGGTGCAGCTTGGTTACTCTGTAAAACTGAGGGTGACTTATTTGACAAAGCTATAGGGTGGGCAAAAAAAGCGGTTCTACCGACGGGTTTAGCACTGCTACTAGTATCTATAGCCACACCATTGATTAGCGATACTATTGCCGCAAAATGGTTTTCCCTACCCAATGCTATTGGGCTTGCGCCAATCCCCTTGATAACCACTATTATTTTCTTTGCCATAGTTTGGTTACTGAAGGAAAAACAAAATCTATATAACGGTAATGAGTGGCTACTATTTGCAGCACTTATCTTTATTTGTGTACTAGCAGCCCTAGGTCTTGCCTACAGCATTTTTCCTGAAATTATCATTGGTCAAATGGGTATTTGGGAAGCCGCTTCATCAACAAAATCTTTAATGTTTACCTTTTGGGGAACAGCCATCACCTTACCGGCAATTATTGCCTACACAATATATGTGTACATAATTTTCCGTGGCAAGGCAACTAACCTAAGTTACGAATAATTTCATGGGAGAAGCTATTATGATAGAACAACTGAATTTCAAAGCCGATCTTTCAGTAAAGCCAGAAGTATTTCCTTTTTTTGACAAACAAACAAATACCTTTTCTTACGTGGTTAAAGACCCGACATCGAATGCTTGCGCCGTCATTGACTCAGTGATGGACATAGATTACCCATCGGGAACTATTAGCTTCAACGGCGCAGATGAGATTATTTCCCATGTTAAAAAACACGGTTTGAACGTGGAATGGATTATTGAAACCCATGTCCATGCAGACCATCTTTCCGCAGCCCCATATATTCAGGAACAACTGGGAGGCAAGCTTGGAATTGGCTCAAAAATCACTGTCGTACAAAAAGTGTTTGGCAAGATATTCAATGAAGGCACTGAATTTCAACGCGATGGATCACAGTTTGACCGTTTGTTAGATGATGGCGACACTTACAATATTGGTAGCATGACTGCACACGCAGTGCATACGCCAGGTCACACTCCCGCCTGCATGACTCATGTTATTGGTGATGCAGCCTTTGTCGGTGATACCCTGTTTATGCCTGATGGGGGAACAGCGCGAGCCGATTTCCCCGGCGGAGATGCCCGGACCCTGTATCAATCCATTAAAAGAGTATTGAGCTTGCCGCCCGAAACACGTCTATTTATGTGCCATGATTATGGCCCCAATGAGCGTGAAGTTGAGTATGAAACCACCGTCGCTAAAGAACGTAATGAAAATATTCATGTCCATGATGGCACCACCGAAAGTCAATTTGTTGCAATGCGTGAAGCTCGCGATGCCACTCTTGGCATGCCTAGATTAATACTGCCATCCCTACAGGTAAATATGCGCGCGGGACACCTTCCTCCAGCAGAAAATAACAAACAGGTTTACTTAAAATTACCGATCAATGCATTTAAATAATATTTAAGTTCTTCCGTTAAATTAACAACTTTTTATACTTGGAACATAACCATGGATATTAAACAAATCAATGCAGAGATGTCTGTTTCTGAGCAAATCTCAATCAATGATCTTGATCAGCTAGCGCAGCACGGTATAAAGAGCATTATCTGTAATCGCCCCAATCATGAGATCGAAAGCGAACATACAACAATTGAACTTGAAAAGCATGCCGATGAATTGGGCATTGAACTGCACTACTTGCCAGTAGACCATGCGACGATCAATGCAGATGATGTCAGGGCTTTTGAAGCCGCCTATATGTCAACACCAAAGCCTGTACATGGATACTGTCGGTCCGGTCTCAGGGCAATGACCCTATGGAGTTTAATGCAAATCAAATCGGGCGTTAATGTTGATACCACCATCGCCACAGCTCAACAGGCTGGATATGATTTCAGCAAGTTCAAGGAAAAATTTTCCACCGTATTACAAAGTTTTGAAGTAACGACCACTATTACAACAATGAAACATGCTTATGAATTAGTCATTGTCGGTGCAGGCACCGCTGGAATTTCGTTAGCCTCGAGTTTGTTAGCGAGAAAAAAAGATTTAAAAATCGCCGTAATTGACCCAGCGAATGAACACTACTATCAACCTGGTTTTACCATGGTAGGCGGGGGTGTCTTTTCCCCAGAACAAACCTGCCGAACGATGGAAAGTGTCATCCCAAAAAGTGTTAGCTGGATTAAGTCATCCGTTACCGAATTTTCCCCAGAAAATAACTATGTAGTGCTGGATAACGGTACCCAGGTTACCTATGATCGATTGGCCATCTGCCCAGGATTAAAACTAAACTGGATAGGTATAGAAGGTCTGATAGAGACGTTAGGAAAGAATGGTGTCACGTCAAACTACCATCCAGATCATGCTGCTTATACTTGGGAGTTGGTAAAAAATATGGGTTCAGGAAAAGCTATATTCACCCAGCCACCAATGCCTATTAAGTGTGCCGGAGCCCCGCAAAAAGCAATGTATTTGTCCTCAGACCACTGGTTTAAAAATGGCACAATAAATAATATTAATATTGAATTTTATAATGCTGGGAGCGTATTGTTTGGCATCGATGCTTATGTTCCTGCACTACAATCCTATGTTGACAAATACCAAGCGAAACTATTTTTTAGCCATAAACTGGTGAAAATTGATGGTGCCAACAAAACCGCATGGTTTGAAATTAGTGATAAAGAAGGCGGCACCACCCAATTAGAAACCACTTTTGACATGATTCACGTGTGCCCACCACAAATAGCGCCAGATTGCATTCGCAATAGCACGCTGGTCGATGAGGCCGGCTGGGTTGATGTTGATCAATTCACTTTGAGACATAAAACTTACGCGAATATTTGGTCGTTAGGTGATGTTATCAATGCACCTAACGCAAAGACTATGGCGGCGGCTCGCAAGCAGGCCCCGATTGTCGCCTGCAATATCATTGCAGACATTGAAGGCAAAGACCAAAGCGACACCTTTGCTTACGATGGCTACGGTTCTTGCCCATTAACGGTAGAACGAGGAAAAGTTGTATTGGCAGAATTCACCTACGGAGGCAAACTCTTACCCACCTTTCCTAGATGGTTAATTGATGGCACCAAGCCAAGTTACTTGGCGTGGTTATTAAAAAAGTGGCTGTTACCTAAAATTTATTGGGATGGTATGTTAAAAGGTCGTGAGTGGTTAGTAAAACCCAAAAACAAAGTAACACCTAAGTAACAACTCCGGCCCTATAAAAACAGGCATAAAACAATATGAAATTAGCAGCGGTATTTCCGTGTATTAGCTGGGCTAAAGAATACCGTAAAGGCTATTTCTTTAACGACATTATTGCTGCAGTAATTGTTACTGTCATGCTGATCCCCCAGTCACTCGCGTATGCATTATTAGCAGGGTTACCGGCACAGGTGGGACTTTATGCCAGTATATTACCACTTGTAGCCTATGCCATTTTTGGTACGAGCAAAACATTGTCTGTGGGGCCTGTGGCAGTAGCATCACTGATGACTGCAGCTGCGATCCAAGGTATTTCTGCCCAACAATCTGTTGACCCTCTGAACGCAGCAATAATCTTAGCGCTGTTATCTGGGCTATTTCTGATTATTTTAGGAATATTCCGGTTTGGTTTTTTAGCTAATTTTTTATCCCACCCAGTAGTTTCAGGCTTTATTACAGCCTCTGGAATTATTATCGCTCTCAGTCAAATGAAACACATATTAGGTATATCTTCTCACGGTGATAACCTTCCTGAATTACTGCATACGCTCTATTTAAGCTTAGCAGACATAAATCAAACAACTGTGATATTGGGAGTACTTGCACTGACATTTTTATTTTGGTCTCGCAGCGGTTTAAAAAAACTGCTAATTAGCTTCTCTGTCCCAGAATCGATCGCGGCCTTACTGTCAAAGACAGCCCCTGTTATTATTATTATTCTAACCACTGCTGCAGCCTTTACTTTAGACCTCGCCAGCAAAGGCCTTGCCCTTGTCGGTGATGTCCCCGCGGGATTACCCGCATTACAATTGCCTGAACTGAATATCGGCCTTTGGTTGGACTTATTAGTACCTGCCATACTGATATCCATTATTGGTTATGTTGAATCTGTGTCTGTTGGAAAAACTTTGGCACAAAAAAGGAGACAAAAAATCGATCCAGATCAGGAATTAATCGGCCTCGGTGCGGCCAATTTAGCCTCTGGATTTTCAGGTGGATTCCCAGTTACGGGTGGCTTTTCTAGATCAGTAGTCAACTTTGATGCCGGCGCAGAAACCCCCGCCGCGAGTTTTTTTACCGCTATCGGTATTGCTATTGCCACAATGACTCTCACTGGCTTACTGGCCTTTTTACCCATAGCCACTCTTGCAGCAACTATTATTGTGGCCGTATTGGGACTGGTTGATTTTTCAATTTTAAAGCGGTCATGGCAGTATTCCCTTTCAGACTTTTTGGCTGTCGCAGCAACAATGGGAATAACTTTGGCAGCAGGTGTAGAACTAGGTGTAATGTGTGGCGTCCTTGCCTCAATTGCCCTTCACCTTTACAAAACGTCTAAACCTCATATAGCTGAGGTGGGAGAAATTAACGGCACCGAACATTTTAGAAATGTTAAACGACATCAGGTCAATACTCATCCGACAATACTCTCACTCCGAATCGATGAGAGCCTATACTTTGCCAATGCGTCCTACCTCGAAGACAAAATTTTAAAGAACATTGAAGAAAAAGAAGAAATAAAACATATCATTCTGATGTGTACAGCAATAAATGAAATTGATATCAGCGCATTGGAAGTGCTGGAGTCAATAAACCATCGATTAAAAGACCTTAACATTAGCTTTAACCTTTCAGAAGTGAAAGGGCCAGTAATGGATACTCTGAACAAATCCGATTTTTTAACACATTTAAATGGGAGTGTGTTTTTATCGCAACATATCGCTGTTGCAACCATTGCCGAGCAGGAAATGAAAGCTAGTCAGAATCATCCTGACTTTAAGGATTTTCAAATTTAAATGTGAGGATAACAATTAATTCGACGCCTCCAATCATCCATTGTATAGCTGCCTATCCCTCCTTACAGGAGGGATAGGCACAAGCGACTCTACCCACGACAATAACTCATCACGATAGGCGCATTGTTTTAAACTATTTTGGCAAAATTACAGGACTGCTTGCGATGTATACCGTTTGACCATAGATAACCTATGAGTTAGCTACTAGATAGACAGTTTAAGCAGGCTGCAACTTATTTCGTCTTGTTTACCCGTGCTGGGTTTTTTGTTGGAGGTCAGCACTTACAGTACGAATTTCTCAACCGCTAGAGCAATAACACCAGCAAGTGCTAAAAAGCTCAAAACTTTCCAAGTACCTACAGCGCTTTCTAGAGACGCTACGCGACTTTCTAAAGAAGCAGGTTTAACGGTAGATTTGTTATTGCTAGAAGGTTTACTGCTGACACCGTCTAAGGGAATAACGGATTCAGCCTGAGGGCCTTTGTCTGACGCCGTGTCGACAAACTTAACGGCTAAACCCTGGCGAATTGGGCCATCACCTTGCCACTCACTTTTGTGGAAGAAGAAGTCTTCGCCGCTTTTGTCATCGGCAATAAAGCCGAAGCCTTTGCGAAAATCGTAACGTTTTATAATACCTTTGGCCATGCTTGTATCCTATTTAATAATGAGGCAATGCTGATAATCGTGAATTCTAGTTCGATCTCTAAGTGGTTGCCAATGATGATGTAATGCATATTTTCCAATTTAAGTACCCGCTCCCTTATGAATTAGGACAGTTAGTGCTTTGGTAAGAGGAAAGTAGCCCAGTAATCAGGCTGAAAAATGCAATGATTGGTCATGTAATTTAAAAGAGCTATAGGGTTAATAGTTATGTCCCGCTAAATCTCCTTGCTAGAAGGTTTAGCTTGAACATAAAACAATACCATAGATCGGCACCCTTAATCTAAGTAGCAAGCAAATCAACCCCTTGTATTTATGATTACTTGATAATGGTAATACTAATTATTTACATCGTGTTGCAGTAAATCATTGTGCCGGATGATAGAACGCAGCTCATTTATGTAGCCATCACCTCTTTGTGAGTATTTGCCAAGGCCCCTAGCCAACTCGATGCCGGTGATGGGTTTATCTGTGGCTCTCAGTCTTGCACGGATCTCGCGTAATAATGTGTAAGCTTTGTTACTGTTAAGATTACGCAGATAACTTTCAACAGAGTCCTCGGGAGAATTAAACACTTCAACCTCGTGATCATCTCCCATTCCACGTTTCTCCGGTACGAGACCGCAGCCTTGTTTGTAGCACCATTGCCCATAATAATTATATCCTTCGCGACCAAAGCGGGAGGTGCCCCAACCACTTTCATTGGCGGCCTGTGCAAGAGCAAGTGAAACTGGCACCGCATCAACTCGCCGAAGCAAGGTGGCCCAGCTCTCGTCGTTCATAACGTCAAAGTTATCCACTTGATAGGTTTCTAGAAGGCTCTCTAACTGAAGATGCCCCCACCAGCCGATATTCTCCCTATCCTGACGCCATTTACTTATTTGCTCACGTGATTTAAGGATTTCAGTATTATGCTCTTTGATCAGCGGCAAGAAATAATTAAGAAACACTTCCTTGCGTTCAACACCCGCTTCGTATTCGGTGAAATCTGGCACATCGACCGGAACAACCCATGAAACAATCACAAGCCCCAACAAGATAATGCCACTAAATTTGATCAGGTTTTTTTCATTATTTGCTAATGCCATCAGACCATTATCCTTTTTGTACGGTTAAGTGACAAGAAACCATATTTCACAAAACACTCCCGCTTTAACTCTTTTACACCTAAGGGTAAATACGTAATCGCTTTCTATATTTGTCTATGTGCTTCACTTATAGTTTTTATATACCTAGACAATTTCATTAAGGATATTTTTGATATCATTGAACGGTTCTGATTGAATCAATGCTTGCCACAAATAGCCTAGCGGCTGATTATGCTTTTCTTCCACCCATTCGATTAAACCAGCAGGAATAACAAATTTGGGCTGTCAGTTTTTTTTCGCTATGTTACCTTATTAAACAAATCAACAATCAAAACAAAAAATAATGATTATTTCGTTCGTTTTATTTTTAGTACTGTTTACCTTAATCGGAATTTCTTCAACATTAAAAAGCCGTAACACTAAAGAAGATTATTATCTAGCAAGTGCCAGTATTAAGCCTTGGCTTGTGGGGCTATCCGCCGTAGCCACCAATAACAGCGGATATATGTTTATCGGAGTGATTGGTTATACCTACGTCACCGGATTGGCCTCAATTTGGCTAATGATTGGATGGATAGCTGGCGATTTTCTCGCCTCACTCTATATACACGCACGCTTGAATAAGGCCACCACAGAATCAGGTGAAGTCAGTTATGCCGGGGTACTTAGTCACTGGCATGGAGAAAATAATGATTGGTTACAACGAGTTATAGGTGTTTTATCTTTGTGTTTTTTACTGGTTTACGCCAGTGCACAGCTGGTGGCCGGGAGTAAGGCATTACATGTATTGTTTGAATGGCCACTATGGTATGGC
>JASJGJ010000163.1:0-12934 GCA_033791605.1 Porticoccus sp. | reverse complement strand
GGTCGTTAGAAGTGCACACACAATTTCGACTAATGGGTATTGCAGGGATATGGGGGTAGAACAGCTGGCACACTTCCCTTTTAAAAACAGATAACTAATAACGGGTATGTTTTGCCATGGTTTCACTTCAGCACCACATTTTGGACAGTGCGAAGCCGGTACAACAATATTGACTTTAGTTGTCTTGGCGTCGGGTTCCATACCCAAAAAATCCAATGAGTCTTTTCGCCAAGAGGCTGAAAGTTGAAGAGGAATGCGGTAGATAACTACGTTCAGAAAACTACCAATCAATAGCCCGAGAATAGAACTTACAGTTATCACAAGGGCTGGGGGTAACCCCATGGTTTCAGTCATAGCGATCAAATCATTCAGTCTTAGCGAGAATCATTAAATTACTGCCCCAAGTTTAAAGATGGGCAAGTACATGGCAATAAGCAGCCCACCAACAAGTACGCCGAGGACAGACATTATCATAGGCTCGAGCAAGGTAGTTAAGTTGTCTACTGCATTGTCGACGGCTTCTTCATAGTGTTCAGCGGCTTTTTCTAGCATTTCGTCTAGGGCGCCGGATTCTTCGCCAATGGAGGCCATTTGTAACAGCAAAACAGGGAATTTTCCTGTAGCTCGTAGAGCTTGGTTAAGTTGTATGCCGGTAGTGACATCATCTCGAACACTAAGTGTGGCGTCTTTGTAAACGGCATTTCCTGCCGCACCGGCTACAGAGTTCAGTGCATCAACTAGTGGGACACCTGCAGCAAACGTTGTTGATAGTGTGCGTGCAAAGCGTGCGACAATAGCCTGGTACATAATATCCCCAACGATGGGAATTTTTAGTGAGTATTTATCGACGAGGGCATTAAACTTAGCTGAACGTCTACGAGCTTCCCTAAAACCAAAGAACGCTCCAATAATGCCGATCAGCCATATTAGCCACCATTCCTGAGCTGTTTCAGACAGGTGTAGCACAAACAAAGTAAACGAGGGTAAATCCGCGCCAAAGCCCGTAAAGGTCTCTGCAAATGTGGGGACAACCTTAACCAACAGTATGCCGGTTACCACAACCGCGACGACAAGGACGGTAATTGGGTAGGTGAGGGCTTTTTTGATTTTGGCTTTTAGTGATTCGGTTTTTTCCTTGTAGGTAGCAATACGATCCAGCATTGTCTCCAATGCACCCGCTTGTTCGCCGGCTTCAACTAAACTACAAAAAAGACTATCAAAATACTTTGGGTGTTTTCTTAGCGAGGCACCAAAACTTAGGCCTGCTGAAACATCTTCACGAATGTTGTTAATAAGATCTCGTAGAGATTCATTCTCTGCACCTTCAGCAACAATCTCAAAGCTTTGTACCAAGGGTACTCCGGCCTTCATCATTGTTGCCATTTGTCGGGTTAAAGCACAAATATCAGCAGATTTTATTGGTTTTGAGCCGCCAAACAGTGGTTTGGATTTCTTCTTGACGGAGGTGGTAATAACACCCTGCTTACGTAGTTGTGCTTTCACCAACATCAAGGTTGTGCCCTTGATTTCTCCTTGGGTGGTCTTACCTTTTTTATCTTTACCCTTATAAACAAAGGTCTTTGCTTGTCCCGTTGCCATGGATTAATCCTTGGTTACCCTATTAGCTTCTTCCAAACTGATTATACCTTCAGCTGCTCGCCGAAGTGCCGACTGGCGCAAAGTTCTGAAACCTTCTTTTTTTGCTGTTTCAGCAATATCGAGAGAATTACCTCCCTCCATAATAATTCGGGAAACAGCAGGAGTCACTTTTAGTACTTCATAAATACCCACTCGTCCCTTATAGCCATTAGTACATTTTGGGCATCCTTCAGGGTGGTAGAGCTGGAATTCCTCCATGGGTATCCCTGTGGTACCAAATCCCTCTTCCTCAAGAATTTTCTCAGGAATATCGTCTGCACGTTTTCGGCAGTGAGTGCAGAGTCGTCTGGCGAGACGTTGAGCAATAATCAGATTAACCGTGGTAGCTACGTTAAAGGCTGGTACCCCCATATTCAGGAGCCGTGTAAGGGTTTCTGCCGCACTGTTGGTATGCAGTGTAGAAAGAACCAAGTGACCTGTTTGTGCCGCTTTAATACCAATTTCGGCTGTTTCAAGGTCGCGAATCTCCCCCACCATAATAACGTCAGGATCTTGGCGAAGAAAAGCTCGCAGTGCTTCTGGGAAGGTTAGGCCAACCCGTTCTCTAACCTGTACTTGATTTATCCCTGGCATATTGATTTCTACAGGATCTTCGGCAGTAGAGATATTGCGTTCGGGGGTGTTAAGAATGTTAAGCCCAGTATAAAGAGAGACGGTTTTACCACTACCTGTGGGGCCTGTGACCAAAATCATGCCCTGTGGCTGGTGTAATACGTCAAGATAGGCCTGTTTCTGATCTTCTTCGTACCCAAGTGACTCAATACCAACTTGTGCGCTAGTAGGGTCAAGGATACGTAATACAATTTTCTCGCCATACTGGGTGGGGAGAGTGTTCACACGAAAATCAATGGATCGATTTTTGGAAATTCTTAACTTGATGCGACCATCCTGAGGTACTCGCCGCTCGGAGATATCAAGCTGAGACATTACTTTTAGGCGAGCAGCTAGACGTGGTGCAAGATTAATAGGGGGCTTGGTAACCTCCCGGAGGATGCCGTCAGTTCTAAAGCGCACTCGATAGGTTTTTTCGTAGGGTTCGAAATGTATGTCCGAACAACCTTGTTTGATACCGTCTAGCAATAGCTTGTTAACAAATCGGACGATGGGTGCATCATCCCCATCGGCAGTGTTTGTGTCGGCATTATCTTCGTCAACAGCTTCAATATCCAAATCATCTAAATGGATATCATCAATGGTTCCCAGCGCGTCACCAATACTTTCATCTTGCTCGTTGAGAAATGCTTCTATGGTCGCTTCCAGCTTGTCGTGTTCGACAAGCACCGTTTCAACGGACAGGCCAGTTTGAAAGGAGATCTCACTCACTGCGTGATGGTTGGTTGGATCACTTTGTGCAAGAAACAAGCGATTGCCGCGGGTAAACAGTGGCAATACATGGTGTTTTCGAATCAGTTTCTTTTCAATTGTATCTTTAGGGCAAGCAGATAAAAGATGCGTGTTTATATCGTAAAGCGGTGTGCCAAATTCGTTAGAGGCAATAGATGCAATTTGGTGAGCAGGGATCAGGTTGTTAGCGGTCAGGTAATGAACAAAATTAATTTTTTCACTTTGGCATTCCTCGAGTGCTTGGAGTGCCGCATTTTCATCCAGTAGGCCATCAAGCACGAGGCGTTTTGGGAGTCCTTTTAGCGTGTTACTGGTATTCATAGGCATCTTTGCTGAGTAGAGGGCAGTGTTAGTTTATAACGTATCGATGTTAATACACCCTAAGCTTGTGAGCTAGGGGTTAACTTTTTAAATATTGATGTATCGCTACAAGATGTGCCCCAAAATATAAAATAAGGTCGAAAAGTGACACTTTGTGTCATAGGGAATAAAGCTGGTCGCCGTTTTTAATGGTTTTTGTTTTGTTGGCACAATGATTGCTATGTGATTTATGTAGTTGTAATTTTTGAATTCACTTTTTAAAGGATAAAGACAATGAAGAAACAAACACAACAGGGTTTTACTCTAATTGAATTGATGATTGTTGTCGCAATTATCGGTATTTTGGCGGCGGTAGCACTACCTGCCTATAAGGACTACACCGTTCGTTCTAGGGTGGCAGAACTTGCTATTCATGCTTCAGCCATGAAGGCCACTGTTGGTGAAAATATTGCAAGTAACGGTGGTATTGCGGCGGCAAACGATTCCTGTGCTGGTGTTGTTGACATTGTTGTTGACACAGAGAACACTGCAAGCAGTACATGTACTGAAGCTACTGGTGTAATCGCTATAACCGGTACAGCTAAAGCAGAAAACGTTGTGCTAACCTATACTCCGACAGAAACTGCTGAGGGGTTAATTGATTGGGCATGCTCTACAACAGCAGCCAACTATAAATATGTACCTGCCGAGTGTCGTAATGCGCCTTAATCTTTATGGTATAAAGGCGAGCAAGCAACATAACTCATAGTTTTCTTGCTCCTAATAAAAAACCCCAGTATTAACTGGGGTTTTTTATTTCATATTTTACTTTTGTCGATCGTTTTTGTTATGGGAGTTCCAGCCGCATCGAAAAGTCTACCGCCATGCAATGTTTTGTAAGACTTCCTGAAGAAAGATAATCAATTCCTTTAATAGCTTTATGGGCAAGATTGCTTGCCTCCAAGTTACCAGAAACTTCCAACTTCGCTTTTCCTTTATTGATACTCACTGCTTGCCGGATCATGTCAGAATCAAAATTATCCAGCATAACAATATCGGCACCAGCATCGAGTGCCTCTTGTAATTCTATAAAGTTTTCCACTTCGACTTCTACCAGTTTGCCTGGGGCAATATCTTTAGCTTTCAGTACTGCAGGTTCTATACCGCCGCAGGCGGCTATATGATTTTCCTTGATCAGGAATGCATCATACAATCCGATTCGATGATTGTGACAGCCTCCTACCGTAACGGCGTATTTTTGTGCCAGTCTCAGCCCAGGTATAGTTTTTCGGGTGTCGAGAATTTTGATATCAGTACCTTCTACCAATTTGGCATATTGGTGTGCGGTGGTGGCTGTTCCAGATAATGTTTGTAAAAAATTAAGGGCAGTCCTTTCTCCCGTTAACAAGCTTCTAGCGAGTCCTTCAAGTTTAAACAGGGTTTGCTCTGGCTGTACTTCATCACCTTCCTGAACCAGCCACTCTATTTGTACAGAAGGATCTAGTTGTCGAAACACTTCGTCTACCCAAGGGCGGCCACAGATGATGGCCTGCTCTCTAGTGATGACCTGGGCTGTTGCTCTATTGTCTTCTGGGATTAACATGGCGGTGATATCGCCGTCGCGAATATCTTCTGCAAGTGCTTGAGTGACACTGGTTTTGATATCTTCTATGAATTGCTGGTCGTTAAGCATGGAGAGCCTCGAATGATTCAGTGGTTAGTATATCAGTCCAGCTTGTGGGTTGAAGTGGGAAAGGGCCTTTCTTTGGCAAAACCATTCGGGGTTTAGACTGTGATCTGCTTCTCAGTTTTTGCTATTTTGCTCTTTTCTTAGGCGTATTTTGAGACCTACGTAACTTATCGACTACACCGAATTGATCTGTAGAGGCTTATACTTTTATCAATCAAAAATCTTCACGAATGGGTTGAAGGTATATACCGTAAGTAGGCAGTGAGATGATGAATAGTCGCTTAAAACTAATCGATACCGAGGCGCTAAGGGCAAAATCCTTTAAGTTGCCTGCGCCGTTGTGTGCGTTGCGCGATTTGACTCGAAAATTTTTGTTACAGCGTTTATCGACAGTCTTCGAGCATGTGGATGACGCGTTTTTTGATTTGGCTGATCGTGCAGAAAGTAATAGTGAGCAAACAGCTTATTTCGATGCCATGCGGATGATTCGTCTCGAGCGAAAGGCCATAGAACAAAAGTTCTCAATCACTATGGATCAAGCTTTTCAGCAGCTGGGTAATGTGAATTACCAGGGCATTGCCTATGATTTAGAAAAGTCTGGATCTTTCAATCTTGAGGTGGTGGAAAATGAAGATCTTGAAGAGACCATTGCCTTGGATAGCATGGTTTCAAAAGTCTCTCAGCACCACAAGCATGAACTTAAAAAAATTATTACCCGAATTAATTTTATGGTGCCCGCTGAAGTTGTGGCTAACAGCAACCCTGTCGGTCCAGAGATTGTGTGTAATGCTTTGAATGAAGCCTCGGAATGTTTGGAAATAGGTATTCGGTCGAGGTTGGTGCTGTTCAAGCTGATTGATCGGCACATGATAGATGGTATGGGTGAGTTGCTGAAAAAAAGCAATGACATGTTGTGTGAAATGGGTGTGTTGCCAGACTTAGATAAAAAGCAGCGTGCTAAAAATTCTGGTCGTAGACCTGCTAGAAAACCGGCAATCCCCGCCGGAGGGGGTGGGTCGTCAAGCATGGGGCCTACTGTTGATGACCTATACGGCGCATTAGACGAATCAACCGACAATAATCCACTATTAGCTCAGTTGCAGAGTTTTTTGCAACAGTCGGAAGTGCTTGCGCCTACGACGGGTGTTGAGCCAGTGGCACTTGATGATCTCATTGATTTGGTCTCTGATCTCAAAGGTGAGTGGGTCGAGCAGCAAACTAACGAGCAGACTTTGTTGGGACTGATTCAGGGAAGTCTTCAGAGTAGGGGAAATGCTGGGCTGGGATCCAGAGATCATAGTGTGGTCCATCTGCTGGATCAACTGTTTGAGCGTATTAGAAAAGAACCTGGTGTGTCAGGAGGCCTCGGTAAAGAGTTACGCAAACTGGAAATGCCAATACTGAGAATTGCGCTGCAAGACAGTAATTTTTTTGCGAAGGAAAAGCATCCGGCTAGACAGTTACTGAATAAAATTACTGAAGCGTCTATTGGGTATTCTGATGATGCAGACTTTACTTCTGATCCGGTAGGTAAAGCGATTACAAATGTTGCAAACATTCTTAACAAATCTGATCCTTTAGATAATGAAGGGTTAGGTAAGTTGTTGATGAATTTTATGGCGCTAGTAGAAAAAGAGCGTCGCGGTACTTCTGCAAGAGAGCAGCGCCTTGTTGAAGAAGTAGCGGCCAAAGAAAAAGTGAATCAGGCGCGTCAGTTGGTCGAAGCAACCTTGGCTGAGCGGATGGAAGGTAAGCGGTTTCCTCAGGTGTTGGTAACGTTTGCAGAAGATGCCTGGTGCAAGGTAATGTTCTTGGCTTATTTGAGGTATGACAAGAATCCAGAGCAGTGGCAGTCTAGCGTACAAATTCTCGACCAAATTTTGGGGTATATCCCCAATAAAGAAGCTTCTCATGATGACGTGGTCGCATTGCTCGCATCCATCCGTCAGAGTTTAGAAGATATAACCTATGATCCCTACGATTTGGGTTGTTTGATTGGTGCTTTGGAACAATTTCTTACCCCTGGGGTAGTGAAAGACGCTGCTGAGGTTGAACTTCATGAAGATACCATTCTTGATATCAATGAACTGCCTAGCACAGAGAGCAAAGTGCCCGTTCCAGAGCAGCAAAAGGAAGTGGTTCGTTCTGTAGAGATACACCAATCAGAGATAAGCCAGCAAGCATTCTTGGAAGAGGTGACCGTCGAGACACTGAAAGCCGATATCCCCGGCAGCTCGAAAGCGGATGAAGTTAATGATACCCACGAAGAAGCTGTTGAGGATGAATTTATAAAAACTGCCAGTGCGTTAGGTAGGGGTTCGTGGGTAGACTTTATGGATAAAGAAGCACCTAATCGTCGCTGCAAAGTAGCAGGCATTATTTCACCTCCGGGTAAATACATTTTTGTTAACCGTCAGGGCGCAAAAGTAGTCGAAATGAACCGAAATGCTGTTGCTGGTGGTATCAAGAATGAAAGCCTAGTGGTGGTGGAGAGTGTTCGAATGTTTGATCGTGCTCTTGAGCAAGTGATACGAGGCATTCGGACCAATAGACAGGTTCATTAGGCCGGTTCATTCGGCTTATTGTCAGAGGGCTTTCTCAAGCCCTCTTTTTTATAATTATCTAGTCATCAACAATAGATTGAATGGCCTATTAGTCCATCAGTTTTACTCACGCAAGTCTTGCGTAAATTTTTAATTAATCCCACACTCTAAATATGTCTGGTTTTCAGGGCCGTTGTTTCCAAAGTTTAACTTTCAGGAATGTGTGAATGATTGACGCGCAGGGCTGGCTGCTCAATGCCTGTAGGGTGCCTTCTCCCAATTTCAACCATCGCCCGGATTCCGCTGAAATTTCCTTGTTGGTTATTCACAATATCAGCTTGCCGCCAAAACAGTTTGGCGGTTCTTATATCTGTGATTTTTTTACCAATTGTTTGGATACGAATTACCATCCATATTTTGAGGAAATTTCTGACCTTCGGGTCTCCTCGCATTTGTTGATTGATCGTGAAGGAAGCATAACCCAATTTGTGGCTTTTGATGACCGCGCCTGGCATGCGGGGCAATCATGTTTTGACGGTATTGATAATTGTAATGATTGCGCCATTGGCATTGAGCTGGAAGGTACAGATGATATCCCCTATACCGATGAGCAATATCAAACGTTAGTTGATGTAACTCAGGTATTAATGGCGCATTATCCTACAATAACAAGGCAGCGTATTGTTGGGCATAGTGATATAGCCGCAGGTCGAAAGACAGATCCTGGGCCAGCTTTTGACTGGCATCGTTATTTTTTGGCCCTTGGCATATGAGTGGAGTTAGAGATGGAATTTATTGTTGTTGTTATAGGTGTCTTGCTTCTTCACCGGATGGGCGCACTATCAGGACTGCAGCAAGATGGTTGGTACAGAAGCTGGGCCTCCAGACTAGCAAGTACTCGGTGGCTGAAAACCAAGCCGCATATTCGGTTGCCCATCACCCTTTTTACACCTGTTTTACTGTTGGTCTTGTTGGTGGTGCTATTGGGCGGCACTTGGTTTGGTATACCTCTACTATTAGTTAGTTTTTTAGTCTTTCTGTATTCCTTGGGGCGAGAAAATCTGACAGAGCAGATTGAGGGCTACCGAGATGATTTGACGCGAGATGATTTGCAGGCCGCCTACCATGCTGCTGCTGAGTTTAATCCTGCTAAGAAGGAAGGTTCTGCCGAAAATTGGGAGCAGCTTCATCAGGAGGTGCTGTGTGCTGTGTCATACCGTTATTTTGAGCGATATTTTGCGGTGATCTTCTGGTTTGTGCTTGCTGGTGCTCCCGGTGCATTGCTCTATCGCTTATTGGCCTTACACTCAGAGATGTCTTTGGGAGAGCCGGAGATGGACACGGAGCGCGAGACCGGCACTGTTAAACGTTGGCTGTATTTTATGGAATGGTTGCCCGTGAGATTAGTGGGGTTGTCATTTGCTTTTGTGGGTAATTTTACGGCTTGTCTTGATAGATGGAGGAGTTCATTTCTGGGCAGTTCTGCCAGCACTTTGCAAGTGATGGGAGGCTATGTGGCAGCAGCGCTTCAGTCTGGCTTAAAGGTATCGGAGAGCGCGACTGACGGTGCGAAGGAAAGAGAAGCTGAAATAACAGAAATGGAAGCTTTGTTATCTCGAGCGTTGATCTTTTCGCTGTGTATAGTGGCCTTTTTTGTCATGCTGATTTAGCCCATACCTCTTTCTCATGTAAAAACTATAAGCATTAGTCGTTATGCCAACGAAATAGGGCTCCTGCCAACGTGATAAAGACAGCGGTCATCAAAGCTAAAATGACTAGTTGGGGGGCTATATCATTCAAACTGGCTCCTTCCAACATGACATTTCGTGCGGCCTTTACGAGGTGTGTCAGGGGTAGCATTAGCGAAACGTCCTGTAACCATTGAGGCGCATCATCTAGAGAAAACCATAGCTCAGACAATAGCAACATGGGGAAGCTGATGAGGTTCAATAGACCGTTAGCCAGCTCTTCGCTAGCCGTCCGTGCCGCCATGAGTAGGGATATACTGATAATGGCTAAATTGCCGACAATGGCAATAAGTAGTAACAGCAAGTAGCTGCCAATCATCATAAAATCAATAAACAGGTTGCAGATAAAGAAGACTAGGGTTGTGACGGTCAACATAATGGTTAAGCGAGACAGTGCTTGAGAAAGCAGAAATTGCCATGCGGTCAAAGGGGTCGCCTGTAGTCTTTTTAGTACCCCATTTTTGCGGTAGCGAACAATAACGTAGCCAATCCCCCACAGGCCACTAAACATCATGTTCATGGCCAAAATACCTGGAATTACCCAATCGATATAGCGTATTTGATGGCCTTTAGTTTCTTCCCGTTGCCAGCGAGGTCTGTTGTCATGGAGGGGCGCTGGCCTTTGTGCTAGTGGTTCAAGTACCAACAGTTTTTCTAGTAATCGTCCTTTTGCCGATTCAGGGTTTACCCAGTAACGCGCTGGATCTTCAGTAGAAATTAAAATATCTAACTGGTGGAATTGCACCCGACGAATCGCATCTTCTAGGTTGTTGTATTCTATGATTTGAATGGTGGGTTCATCAGAAAAAATACGTAAAGGTGTTCTCTTTTCTAAAGGTGGTGTGACATTTATGGCTGGCTCTAGGGAAAAAAGTCCTGCCCGAAAAATTTGTTGGTTTTCTGATGAAAAAGCCAAGGCCAGTACAATGACAATAAAAGGGGTCGCTATAAAGGACCAAAACAACGACCCTTTGTCTCGGTAATACTCACGATTGCGTGCCATCCACAGGGCATAAATTTGTTTCATCGAGACTGTTTACTCCCTGAGGTGGTGGCCGGTTAATTTCAAAAATAAATCATCAAGAGATGGGTTTCTAACCTGAAGAGAGCGTAGGTTTATATTGAGAGCTACCAGCTCTGATAGGGTTTTTTCAACAGAGCTGGTAGCTATCGCGACACAGTCTTCCCGTTGCTCAACAGGACTGGAAATCATGCCGGGGCTGTCAGGGGAGAAATTGTAATGAAAGTCCTGTTGATTCAGGCAGACGTAACTGTGAGCGAAGTGTTGTTGTAATAACGCCTTGGGGGAGCCGTCAGCAATGATTTTGCCTTTGTCCATAATCACTAATTGGTCGCATAATAATTCAGCTTCCTCCATGTAATGTGTGGTGAGTAAAACCGTTTTCCCCCTCTGCTTAATACTGCGGATTAGCGACCAGAAGTTGCGTCGCGCTTGTGGGTCAAGGCCTGTCGTGGGTTCATCTAGAAACAATATTTCGGGGTCATTGATCAGGGCAACGGCCAATAGCAGGCGTTGACGCTGTCCGCCAGAAAGTCGGGTGGCGTAAGTATCCAAAAATTCTTCAAGTTGGCATAGTTCAATGAGATCGTCGATAGGTTGGCTAAAGGGATAGAGTTGGGCAAATAGCTCTAATACTTCTCGGGTTTTCAGGTAATCCATTAATGCGGTGGATTGAAATTGAATCCCTGTTTGTTTCGAAAACTCATGATCCCGAGGTTTACCTTTATAGAGAATATTTCCAGTAGTAGGCTTTTTTATGCCTTCAATAATTTCAATTGTAGTGGTTTTTCCTGCACCATTAGGACCCAGAAGACCAAAACATGAGCCTTGGGGGATGGCAAATGAAACGTCATCTACTGCTTTCAATGAGCGAAATGATTTTGTCAGGTTAAGTACTTCGAGAATAGCTTTCATATGGTGAGCAAGTGTATAGCATCCTCCGGAATATCTGTTAGGGTATCAAGCTATTTGGTTGAGAATTATGCAAGTGCGGTGAACCTGTTTTGATGGCACATCAAAGATGGTATGCCAACCCTAAAAGACGGAAATTTTATATGACAGGACCGCTATGACACCGCAACAAGGCACCGTTAGTTGGGGTGAAGCGCTGCGTGTTTATTCTCGCCCTCAAGTGATCACAATGTTGTTTTTGGGGTTCGCTGCCGGATTGCCATTGCTGCTGGTGTTTTCAACGCTGACTGCCTGGTTGCGTGATATGGAGATCAGTCGAAGTACCATAGGATTTTTTGGTTGGGTGGGAATGACCTACTCCATTAAAGTCTTTTGGGCGCCGGTCGTTGATCGCATAAAGCTACCTTTAGTGACGCGAATGTTAGGTCAGCGTCGCAGTTGGATTTTGTTGGGTCAATTGGGCGTCATTTTGGGCTTGGTGGCGATGGTATTAACAGATCCTGAAATATCTTTGACCAGTATTGCAATATGTGCGGTATTGGTTGCCTTTTCTTCTTCTACTCAAGATATTGCTATCGATGCTTTTCGTATTGAATCGGCAGTAGATGAGTTTCAAGGTGCCATGTCGGCGAGTTATATCCTTGGCTACCGTCTGGCGATGTTGGTGGCTGGAGCGGGCGCCTTTTATATAGCAGACTGGTCGAGTTGGGAAACGGCTTATCTTTTCATGGCGGCGCTCATGCTGGTGGGTATTGTTACGGTGTTGCTGGTGTCAGAGCCGGAGCATCAGGTGCCGCCTCTTGCCGCCAAGGTTGAGGCAGGATTAAAGCATTGTTTGCATGCGGATCAACCTGGATTGTGGCATCGGCTGGAGGCTTGGTTTGTGGGTGCGGTTATGGCTCCTTTTGTGGAGTTTTTTCAGCGAAATGGTGCTTGGGCTTTAATGATTTTGGCATTTATAGGCCTGTTTCGGCTCAGTGATATTACTATGGGTATTATGGCCAACCCGTTCTATCTTGATCTTGGTTTCAGTAAAACGGACATCGCCAGTGTAGGAAAAGTCTTTGGTTTCTTTATGACTTTGGCTGGCTCATTTTTGGGCGGCTTGTTAGTCGTACGCTACGGTATTTATCGGCCATTGTTGGTGGGTGCTGTTATGGTGGCATTGACTAATTTGTTATTTGTTCAGTTGGCAAATGTGGGCGCGGATCTCAGTTGGCTAGCAGTGGCGATCAGTGGTGACAACCTTAGTGGTGGTTTTGCAAATACGGTCTTTGTGGCTTATCTGTCCAGTATGACAAACCGAGCCTATACCGCCACGCAGTACGCATTGTTTAGCTCTATAATGACCCTGCCGGGTAAGTTCTTCAGCGGTTTTTCGGGTGTCATTGTGGATGCCAGCAGTTACCAGGTATTTTTTGTTTATGCCGCATTGATGGGGTTGCCAGCTGTTTGGATGGCATGGTTTCTTTGGCAGCGAGACAGAAGAGAGACTACGGCTGCCAGCTAAATTTCGACAGACTTACCTTTCCGTGAGTCACAATGATACCTTCTGATTCAAGGTGCTGCTTTTGTTGCTGAAAAGCTTCAGTCTCTTGTGGAAAAGCTATCTGGCCATTAGCTTTTAAAACACGATACCAGGGTAGCGTAGTGTCTTTTGGTAACTGACTGAGAACTCGGCCAACGAGCCTAGCTCCGTTGGGCAGTTGAGCATATT
>JASJGJ010000162.1:0-2523 GCA_033791605.1 Porticoccus sp. | reverse complement strand
CTGGTCTGCGGAACTGAATTCTGGCGCTTTCTGGTTTTTTTCTAGCATTTGGGGTCTCTTTGAATATAGTGCTGAATAAAATATACGATGAATCTACGCTAGGCTAAATCATAAACCAACGGGATTTTTTATGCCTGAAATTATGACTGAAATAATGGTTGAATAAAAATGGCATACAATGGTTATAAGCTGCTGCGAATAGTGCAGTCTAGAAAGGCCTTGGAATGAACATGGGGATAATCTCCAAAGAATCCCTGGTTCTTTTTCTGGATTTATCACATGCTGGTCGCGCAAAAACAATACTGGAATAATGGCAATGAAAATTATGTTTTATATTCTCGTCGGTTTGGTCGCCATCGTGAGTTTGTACTTTATTGGATTGTCTATTTCATCCCGTAAACAACCCGACCTTGGGTTGATAGAGGGTCAGCTGCGTGCATGTCCGGCTTCGCCAAATTGCGTGTGCAGTGAAAGACAAGATGAAGTGGCATTTGTTGAGCCACTGATGACCACCACAATGGGGGATAGTGCGTGGGACAATGCTAAAAAAGCCATTGTTGAAAGTGGCGGCGTCATTGTGACTGATCAGGCAGGGTATCTGCATGCGCAGTTTATGACGTCTATCGTGCGCTATATCGATGATGTTGAATTGAGAATGGATGATGACAATCAGGTTATACATATACGTTCTGCATCGAGAGTTGGGTATTCAGATATGGGCGCGAACCGGATGAGAGTGGAAAAGATACGAATGGTATTTCTTAAAAATATTAAGTCAGATAAATAGAAAAAAGAGACAGCTCAATAAAAAGAGCCGAAGAAAAATAATTCCCCGGCTCCTTTAATTTTTACAGCTTAACTATTAGGATACTGTCAGATTTAACTCTCCAGATTAACTATCAGACTTGGCGATGCTATCAAAATAGCCGCTGGCACCTTTGTCCATAAAGTAATAATTTTTAAGACCGGCCTTTTCTAATTCATATTGCAACCAACGCACTTGCTTGCCCACTTCGTCATAGACGTAGAGTGTTCTATTCTGCTTCTTGGCTTTTTCAATGTAGCGAATGATTCGATCTTTCTTGTCCAGACTCACCCAGCGCTCTTTACCAGGAAAGAAGCCAACGCCTGCACGTTGGTATTTATCACGTACGTCTAACACCATTGATTTGTGATCACGAGAAGTTGCTTTTTCGCTGAACTGGTCAGGGTGTAACAAGCGCGCTTTATAGACCGCTGAGGTGATGAGATCGCTCGCCTTAACCGGGCTTTGATTCAGCAGTACCGCTTGACTGGGATAAGCGTTCGCCCATTCGAAAATCCCCGCATCAAAGGCAAAGGTGTTTTTGATGCCGGCATCATTGGCCTTTTTCGTTGCAATATAGGATTTGAAACAGGTACGCCCATTGCAATAAAACACAATCGGTTTATCGGTACTGGCGCGCAGTTTGGCCAGGTCTGCTTCGAACATTTTGCTGGTGACAGGGATATTTTTAGCCCCCTTTATGCGTAAGGTCTCAAATTCATATTGAGAGCGAGAGTCGACGACCACGACACGATCCATGGCATCTTTAAGTTCTGATATTTCATAAACAGGAATATTTGGAAATTTGCTGCGCCCCGGAAAATCCTGTTCAGCGGCAGATACGGTGGAAATCGACAGAAAAACACCCAGTAAAAACAGATTCATGCGAGTTAACATCATTTTACCCCTAAATTTTATGCGTATTTATGTGCGCACTGCACGACAATTAGAATATTAACAACATCTAATGTATCGTATGGACGAAAGGAAACTTGAGTTTTTTTTCGAGGGAATTTTGTGAGGCTTGTACGGAGCGTAGTTATGAGTGCTGCTGGCTTAATGAAAGTGATGTAAAGCTTGGCTAAGAATGAAGATCAGCAGTAAATCGAGGCTATGTCGGAGAACTCACATCGGGAAAAATAACCCCTTGAGAGGAGTAATTAAGACGAGAATGGTACCGAGGGCCGGAATCGAACCGGCACTCCCGTGAAGGAACCGGATTTTGAATCCGGCGCGTCTACCAGTTCCGCCACCCCGGCATTCTCGACGGCGAGCATCATATGTGTTTAGAGCGTTGTAGGCAAGCCGCCGGGCGAAGAAGATTTCAGTTGGCGTTATTTGATACACTCCCGCGTCATGCGCCGTAGTGATTTCCAATTTGACCTTCCCCCCGAACTGATCGCCCAACACCCCTTGCCAGAACGCACGGCCAGCCGTTTGTTGGCGCTGCTGGCAGGCGAGGAGGTGCATGATCGCCAGTTTTCGGACATCGTTGATCTGCTGCATCCTGGCGATCTGCTGGTGATGAACAATACACGGGTGATTCCCGCGCGGTTATTTGGCCAGAAAGCCACGGGCGGCAAGGTTGAAGTGTTGGTTGAGCGCGTGCTGGATGAACATCGTGTACTGGCGCATGTGCGGGCCAGCAAGTCGCCCAAGCCGGGCATGACGCTAATATTGGAGGCTGTGGTATCGGCCACTGTCGAGGGTCGTGAGGG
>JASJGJ010000161.1:0-6866 GCA_033791605.1 Porticoccus sp. | reverse complement strand
GGGTGGACATAAAGAGCTGATTACACACGGCCAAAATGGCTGTTTGTTTCAAGCAGATAATGCCAATGATTTAGCGAGAGTCGTGACTGAATTACTCGGTGCTAAAAATAGTTGGCCCGAGATGAAGATCAATGGCCGTCAATTTGTAGAACAGGATAGAAACTGGGCTAATAGTGTCGGTCGGTACCAGAAGGTCTACGGTGATATTCAGGCATGATAGATGAATAGCGCTAAACAAGCTTTGCACCTAGGTGTTGTTGGCCCGCTGCCGCCCCCAGCAGGTGGTATGGCAACTCAAACTCGTCAGCTCGTTAATTTACTGGGTGATGAGCAAGTTGATGTTACTTTGGTGCAGAATAATAAACCTTATCGCCCGAAATGGATTGAAAATGTAAAAGGCTTTAGAGCCTTGTTTCGATTGATGCCTTATCTATTTGACGTTTGGAGGTTGGCGGGCAAAGTAAACGTTATTCATTTGATGGCGAATTCTGGCTGGTCTTGGCAGTTATTTTCAGCACCAGTGGTCTGGATAGGTTGGTTTAAAAAAACGCCAGTCATCGTCAATTATCGGGGCGGTGAAGCACAAAGCTATTTTGAACGGTCTTTTCGATGGGTTTCTCCAACCTTAAAAAAAGCGAGCCTTATTGTTGTGCCTTCGGGTTATTTAAAAAAGGTATTTGCTGACTTTGGTCTAGAAACTCAGGTGATTTCCAATATTGTTGATCTTGAGCGTTTTAAGCCTGCCAGCACAAAGCCGTTGAAACCGGTATTCAAGTTAATCATTACCCGAAATCTTGAAATTATTTATGGTATTGAGACGGCTATAAAAGCGACCGCTATTGCTAAGGAGAAAGTGCCGGATCTCTGTTTAGAGATTGCAGGCACAGGCCCGCAGCAAGAGGCATTGGAAAAACTAGTTGAAAAATTAGGGCTGCAGCAACAGATCACATTTGTAGGGCGACTCGATGCACAACAAATTGTCGAGTTTTACCAATCGGCCAATATCATGCTGAACCCTACTACCGTTGATAATATGCCCAATTCGGTTTTGGAGGCGCTAGCCTGTGGCGTGCCGGTTATTACAACTGATGTGGGGGGTATCCCCTTCATTGTTGAACATGAAAAGACAGCAATGATGGTGCCTGTTGGAGATGAAGTGGCGATGGCTGGCCAAATTGTTTCGCTCTATCAGAATGGTGATATCAGAGAAAGTCTTGTTTTAAATGGGTTAGATGCGGTACAGCCTTATGCTTGGCCTTGTGTGAAAGGCCTTTGGATAGATTTGTATCACGAGCTAAAGGTAATTAAATGAGCCTGTATACGAAGCTGGTGTCTGGGATGGTTTTTCCCCTACACGAAAAATTAAAAAAGCATAGCACTGTTCGGGTTCGAAAAGACATGGAACGGAATCAGTGGCTATCATCAACTGAACTTGAAAAAATACAGTTAGATAATTTACGTACCTTTCTCTCTGATATCGGTACGCATGTTCCCTATTACCGAGAGCTTTTTTTGTCTCTTGAGTTTGATCCAGAAAATCTCTCTTCTTTAGAACAGCTGCAACTATTGCCTCTGACGGGAAAGCCAGAAATTAGGGGAAATCAGGATCAATTAAAGGCGGATGATGCCGTTGGTTTAGCCCGTTTTAATACGGGTGGATCCAGTGGTGAACCACTAATTTTCTACATAGGATCTAAAAGGGTAAGCCACGATGTGGCGGCTAAATGGCGCGCTACTCGGTGGTGGAATGTAGATATTGGTGATCCAGAGATTGTTGTGTGGGGCTCCCCTATTGAACTAGGTGCTCAGGATCGTGTTCGGCAAATTAGGGATAAATTGTTTAGAACGCAATTGCTGCCAGCCTTTGAAATGTCTGAAGAAAAACTAGATGGGTTTATCGGCACCATACAAGATGTGAGGCCCTCGATGCTGTTTGGTTATCCTTCGGCATTGGCTCATATTGCTGGGCATGCGCAAAAAAGAGGGGTAGACCTGAGCAATATTGGTATATGTGTTGCTTTTGTTACCTCAGAACGATTGTACGATCACCAGCGGGAAAAAATAGAACAGGTGTTCGGTTGTCCTGTGGCCAATGGTTATGGCGGACGCGATGCGGGTTTTATTGCCCATCAATGCCCTGAAGGCAGCATGCACATCACCTCTGAAGACAT
This sequence comes from Porticoccus sp., assembly GCA_033791605.1. Classification (GTDB taxonomy): domain Bacteria; phylum Pseudomonadota; class Gammaproteobacteria; order Pseudomonadales; family Porticoccaceae; genus Porticoccus. The sequence continues at coordinate 4,695 of JASJGJ010000161.1, read as the reverse complement.
TGTTGTTGAAATCGTTGATGGCGATGGGCAAGTGCTCCCTGTGGGAGAGTCGGGTGAAATAGTTGTTACACACCTGGCTACCCGAGATTTTCCTTTTGTTCGTTACCGTACAGGTGATATGGGTATTCTTAGCGATGAATTATGTGCCTGTGGCCGAGGGTTGCCAGTACTGAAAGAAGTCCAAGGGCGTTCAACGGATTTTCTTGTGGCTCAGGATGGGACCGTGCTGCATGGCTTAGCACTGATTTATATTTTACGAGATTTGCCGGGCATAGCAGCCTTTAAAATTACCCAGGAATCACTTGATCTGACGTGTGTGGATATTGTGCGTAATGATGAGTATGAAATCACCAATGAGTCCGCCATTACCTCGGTATTTAAACAAAGACTTGGTGATGTTGTTGAGGTTAAGTTTTCCTATTGTGATGAAATAAAACCAGAGAAGTCTGGTAAGTTTCGTTACGTCATTAGTAAAGTAACAGCATGATAAAACAGCAGGTATAAATAGCTTCAATGCGCGATATTCTCATTACATTATTAGTTTTTGGCAGTCTGCCATTTATTTTTCGTAATGCCTATATTGGTGTTTTAGTGTGGTCGTGGTTGAGTTATATGAACCCCCACAGATTGGCGTGGGGCTTTGCTTACAATATGCCCTTTGCTCAGATTGTAGCTCTGGTATTATTTGTTTCTTTTTTATTTAGTAAAGACAAACAGCATTTACCAAGTAATGTTACGATTTTTGTATGGGTTCTTTTTATTCTTTGGATGGCAATTACTTCATTCAGTGCGGAATATCCGGAAGCTGCAAGGGATATGTATTTTGAAATACTCAAAGTCCAAATTATGACGTTCATTACAATGGTGCTGATTACAGATATAAAAAAGCTCAACCAGCTTATTTGGGTTATTGTTTGCTCCATTGGCTACTTTAGCGTCAAAGGAGGGATGTTTACTTTGTTGACAGGTGGGGCTTTCCGAGTCTATGGCCCTCCATCAAGTAATATTTCGGAAAATAATGCGCTAGCCGTAGCGGTGCTAATGGTCATTCCTCTGATGGTTTATCTTCATCATATTACTACCCATAAATGGGTTCGGTATGGACTGGTCTTTGCCATCGTATTGAGTCTGATCTCTGTTTTAGGTTCTCAATCGAGGGGAGCTATTGTGGCTATTTTGGGGGTTGGGGGATTCTTTTGGTTAAAATCAAAAACTAAGCTAGTGAGTGGCTTGGCTATTATCCTTCTTGCCTCTCTTTTGTTTGCTTTTATGCCTGAGAGTTGGCACGAACGAATGGAGAGTATCTATACCTATCAGGAAGATGACTCAGCTATGCAGAGAATAAATTCATGGCAATACAGTATTAACGTAGCAAATGATCGGTTAACGGGGGGGGGGTTACAATCATGGTCGAAAGACATGTTCGCTATATATGCTCCGCACCCAGAATGGGTTTTTGTCGCGCATAGTATTTATTTTTCAGTATTGGCTGATCACGGATGGCTGGGCTTGACAATGTTTCTTCTGATTTTGGGTTTAACTTGGCGGCGTCTCTCTGTGCTTATTAAGCGATCCAAGGGAGAGCAGAATACTTCGTTTAATCTTCTTGCGCGAATGTTACAGGTTAGCTTGGTTGCCTACATGACGGGAGGCATATTCCTCAGTCTTTCTTATTTTGATCTGCCATGGCATTTAATAGCGATAGCCATGTTATTACCTCAGTTTTTAAACAAATTAAACGAGGGGGCTTCAGAGGAAAGCTCACAAGGTGTTGCTAAGGTGAATCCGTGATAATAAAAAAATCGATATGTCCGAACTTTCAAGTTGTTATAACACTGAAAACGACGCTAGGTATTTTGTTACGGGTATCATTGTGTTGACCCGAGAACCTTCAGAGAGTAAGTCTTTCACTGCGGATACGACTTTATGACCGAGAATAAACCATTTATTAGTGTTGTGGTTCCAACCAGAAATCGCGTGGATTGGCTGCGCCGTTGTTTGGATGGCATTAACGAACAGGGCTTTCCTAACTACGAGGTAGTTATCGTTGATGATGGATCCAGTGAAGATGTTGTTCTAGCATACCAAAAAATGATGGATGAGTTTGGTTCAAGATTTCGTCTAATCCGAGCAAATTATGACGAAGAACGACGATTGGGACCTTCAGTTGTACGTAATATTGGTATTGAAAATGCCCGCGGTGACTATATTGCCTTCTGTGATGATGATGATTATTGGTGTCGAAAGGATTTACTGTCCACAGCCGTTGATTGCCTTAAACAAACGGGCGCTGAGCTTTATTTTTCCAATCAGAAAATCTTGCATGGTGATGAAGTCGTCTCAAAAACGAGCTTCTCCCATGTTGAAAAAACCCTGCGTAAGGAACAGAGACTAAAGGGTGCTGAGGTCTATCAAGTCAGTCGTGGGCAAATACTTAGTTTTCCCGATTATGCCCATTTGAATATTTCCATTGCGAAAAAAACGTTGCTGAATAAAGTGGAAAGATTTTGGGTGGAAACCCGTTATGCTGAAGATGTGGATTTATTTGTGCGTCTTTGTGATCAGGCGGAGGGTATCTTATTTCGTCCAGAGATATGTTCAGCGCACAATGCGCCGGTGAAGCATGACCGTGAGTCAGCGTCAAAAATTGTGGGGGATGTGAACCGTCGCCTACTGGAAAGTTCGGTTTATTGGCATTTGCTGACCGTGTGCTCATCACCAGAAGCGACGGAATATGCTGCTTTGTCATTATCTTCTAACTCAAAGCTTCTCACACAGGAGCTGATATCACGAAAATCCTATCATTCCGCATCGGCGATTGCCCGAATGGCTTTCGGCGCAAAGCCCAGTCTGAAGTGGGGTGTTTATGCCCTGTGGCTTAGTATCAAGTCGTTGCTATCAAGAGAATAAAGCATCAATGTTTTCCTGTAGTCTTCGGGGCGACTCATATATTTTAGCGGTATTAATACAAGCCATCTTTCTCGGTCTACAATAGCGGTATGTCTAATGTCGAGCTTGATCAGTCCCCAGCGGGGGCTTTAACCATGAGTCGTGTTGTTCTTGTACTTTTAGCATGCCTATTTTTTGGCTTGGTTTTTCCAAGCTTAATGTCTACGGTCAGCTATGCTAATCCCGATATATGGAATGAATTTAAATCACTGCGGTTAAAAGAGGAGCAGCGTTCCAAAGCTGAAGAAAGCTCACACGTGGATTCCGCTGCTACATCTCCCCGTCGTGTTGCTGATGAAAGAAAAAGTAAAAACCTCGGTGCGGAAGAAAACAGTTACAGGACAATACCTAATCTGGCCGATGTGGTGGTATGCCCTAAGGATAAAACTCAAGGTAAAGGTACTTGGAGCTGGTACCTCTGCGAGCTCAAGATTGCCAATAATCCCCACTTGAGCCCTTACGGCGTTGATATGCCCATGTCTTTTATGACGCCCTCAGCGCAGTATTTTTCTGTAGATGACCCCGCTCGGATCATGATTTTTATGCACCCAGATGAAGGTGGTCGTGGGAGCTTTGTCACCGGCCCCTCTTCCTTTTCTTTTCGTCGGGATGCCGTTGAAATTCATAATCAGGAGGAACGTTATGCATCAAACCCAGGGGGGAGTTGGTGGGTTTATAGTGGTGGTCAGGCTGGATCAGTAGCGAATTACAATGGTCGAAGAATAGCAGCCACTATTGATTATGTATTGGCACGATACGGTAATCGTATTGACCTGAATAAAGGGCTGCACCTAAAAGGAACCAGTTTGGGCGGGGCTGGGGTGATGCATCAGTCCATGATTTTGCCCAAATATCAGGATAAAATTGCCATAGTCGATGCCATGATTGGCCTGATGATTATTCCTAAGTGTTGTGAAGCTCAAGTCAAAAAAGCCTGGGGTGGCCGTGATTTATTCCCAACCGTGGATATTCGATCCCAGTGGCAAAAGGTGCAGGATATTCATTTTTATTGGCGTGGTGGAGCCAATGATAATTATCGTCGATTTGATCTAACGTTTTTTGATGTCTGCGAGCAGCGGAAAATCAGCTGTTCTGCGGTATGGCTTCAGAGTGGACACAGTACCCACGAGAAAAGCTACCGTGTGAATATGTCTCTGTTTACTGACCGTAATCAGGATATTTCTCTGGATAAAATTTTGCCAGTGATCACTAATAACAGCGCTAATTACCACGGAAAACTGCGGGGTTATCACAATCGAGGTATCAGTTGGCACTATGGCCGCATAGTTGATTCGCCTGAAAAAATTGAAATACCGCTTAGATACGTGGCACAGAAAAATCTGGGACCAGATCTTCCTGATCAGCCGGAGGTCGTTAGTTTTTCTATCACACCCCGTCACATTGCTCATTTTAACGTGAAGTCTGGTGATACCGTAGCTTGGTATTTTGCTGGCCAGTCTGGCACCATTGTGGTGAATAAAGCAGGCTTAATGACCATTGATAATTTAAAGCTAAAAAGCGGCACGGATTATCAGCTACTAACGATTAAGTACCTTCAACCTGTGGTGGTTAAACGACCCAAAAGTAATGGTATAGCTTCGCCAATTGTTTATACCCGAGTGCCTCGAACCATAGGTTCGTATCAAGTATTAATCAATGGGAAGCCTCATACACTCACGAAAGCAGATCTGTGGGACACATTGCCAGGCGTGGGTAGAAAATTTGGTAAATTTAATGCCCCAGGCC
>JASJGJ010000160.1:0-30475 GCA_033791605.1 Porticoccus sp. | reverse complement strand
TTTGGCAGCGGGACAGAAGAGAGACTACGGTTGCCAGCTAAATTTTGACAGACTTACCTTTCCGTGAGTCACAATGATACCTTCTGATTCAAGGTGCTGTTTTTGTTGCTGAAAAGCTTCAGTCTCTTCTGGAAAAGCTATCTGGCCATTAGCTTTTAAAACACGATGCCAAGGTAGCGTAGTGTCTTTTGGCAACTGGCTAAGAACTCGGCCAACGAGCCTAGCTCCGTTGGGCAGTTGAGCATATTCGGCTACTTTTCCATAGCTGCTGACATGGCCAAAAGGAATGGCTTTGAGGACGCTATAGATGCGTTCTTTTTCATTGGGCTTCATAGTGCATCATCATAATGTTGTGAGACGATCAGCGTCTAGCACGTTTGTGGTTAGCTTGAATTTCTGTTGTTTGATCAGGTGCTTGATTATTTGAACTTCGAGAAATTGCCCCCATATAATCTTTGTTACTCGTGTGGAGTTTGTCTTTGAGATATCTGTTACTAGTTTTTGTTGCTATGCCCATTGTTGAAATGTGGCTATTAATTACGATTGGTCGTGAAATTGGCGCATGGCCAACTATTGGCTTAGTGCTGTTGACGGCAGTCGTGGGGTTCTCGCTTCTGCGCCAGCAGGGGTTTGCTATGCTGTTTCGTGTTCGTCAAAAGATAGATGCCGGAGAGTTGCCCGCTGTTGAAATGGTTGAGGCAATAATCCTTGCTGTTTGTGGCGTATTGTTGGTGACACCTGGATTTGTGACCGACGTGGTTGGTTTTGCTGGTTTGATGCCAAGCTTGAGGCGTACTGTCGTATCGAAGATGGTATCGAAAGTGAATGTTGCGGGTCACGGCGAAGAAGCAATTCATCATCACCATAAGCCATCGGATAGCGGCCAATCTACTTCAAATAGTAGTGACAGTGAAATATTGGAAGGTGAATATTGGCGAGAAGACGAAGAAGGTTCAGGAAGGCAATAATCAATATTTACTCATATAGGGTAAATTTTTATTATTCACCCTTGAAATAGATAGAAGTGCCACAAGATAGAGGCACACGTGAGCTTTAATCAGTTTTATTGATTTCTTTATAATTTGAGCCCTGTTGAACGTGGTTGGGTTGAATTAAGTAGGGTTGAACTTAGTCCTTCCGTATTTAACAGAGTTGAACATAACCGTTGGAGAAAAACGTAATGAAAATTCGTCCCCTACACGACCGTGTTGTCGTTCGTCGCAAGGAAGAAGAAGAAAAAACTGCAGGCGGAATATTACTGCCTGGTTCTGCTAAGGAGAAACCCAATGAGGGTGAAGTGGTTGCCGTGGGTACAGGTCGTATTCTAGAGAATGGCGATGTGCGTCCGGTAGATGTAAAAGTAGGTGATACTGTTGTCTTTGGTAAATATGCCGGCAGCGACACCATTGAAGTTGATGGTGAGGAATTGGTTATTCTCAGTGAAAGTGATATCAAGGCCGTTGTTACAGCCTGATATTGATGTAGCCCATTTCACTTTAGGTGGAACGCAAGTTTTACAACGAATTGTTTGAGGAAGGTAAATCACATGTCTGATAAAGATGTCAAATTTGGCGATAGTGCCCGCAACCCGATGCTGAGAGGCGTGAATGTGCTGGCTGATGCGGTAAAAGTAACGTTGGGGCCAAAGGGCCGAAATGTTGTATTGGAAAGATCTTTTGGTTCGCCCACTGTCACTAAAGATGGTGTGTCTGTAGCAAAAGAAATCGAGCTCAAAGATAAGTTCGAAAATATGGGCGCTCAGATGGTTAAAGAGGTTGCATCTAAAGCTTCCGATGAAGCTGGTGATGGCACCACGACCGCTACCGTGCTGGCTCAGTCGATTGTTAATGAAGGCCTGAAGTCAGTGGCTGCCGGCATGAATCCTATGGATTTAAAGCGTGGTATTGATAAAGCTGTTTCTGCAGCTGTGGCAGAAATTGCTGCCATGGCCAAGCCTTGCTCGGATACCAAAGAAATCGCTCAGGTGGGCACTATTTCTGCTAATAGTGATGCCCACGTGGGAGATATCATTGCTGAAGCGATGAAAAAAGTTGGTAAAGAAGGTGTGATCACCGTTGAAGACGGCTCTGGTTTGGAGAATGAGCTAGATATCGTTGAGGGTATGCAATTTGACCGTGGCTACCTCTCTCCTTACTTTATCAATAATCAAGAAAGCATGAGCGTTGAGCATGAAGCCCCGTTTATCTTGCTTTACGATAAGAAAATTTCCAATATCCGCGATTTGCTGCCGCTGCTCGAAAGTGTTGCTAAAGCGGGTCGTCCGCTGATGATCATTGCCGAAGATGTTGAAGGTGAAGCATTGGCGACGTTGGTTGTTAACAACCTACGTGGGATTGTCAAAGTGGCGGCGTGTAAAGCTCCAGGCTTTGGTGATCGTCGTAAAGCGATGTTGGAAGACATTGCTGTTCTGACTGGCGGTACGGTTATTTCTGAAGAAGTGGGTATGGACCTTGAGTCTGCGACATTGGAGCATTTGGGTACAGCTAAACGTATTAGTATGACCAAAGAAAATACCACTATCGTAGATGGCGCTGGTGAGCATACTGCTATTGAAGCGCGAGTTAACCAAATTCGTTCTCAAGTTGAAGACACCTCATCTGATTACGACCGTGAAAAACTGCAAGAGCGCGTGGCTAAATTAGCCGGTGGTGTTGCTGTCATCAAGGTGGGTGCTGCCACTGAAGTTGAAATGAAAGAGAAGAAAGCCCGTGTTGATGATGCGCTACATGCTACTCGCGCAGCTGTTGAAGAGGGTGTTGTTCCTGGCGGTGGTGTTGCTCTGATTCGAGCGCTTCAGGCAATCGAGGGCCTAACGGGAGATAATGATGACCAAACAGTGGGCATTAATTTGGCGCGTCGTGCAATGGAATCTCCTCTTCGTCAAATTGTGACCAATGCTGGGGAAGAAGGCTCGGTAGTTGTCGACAAAGTGAAAGCTGGTACAGGTAACTTTGGTTACAACGCCGGTACGGGTGAATATGGTGATATGATCGCTATGGGCATTTTGGATCCAGCCAAGGTAACTCGGACAGCACTGCAAGCTGCAGGTTCTATTGCAGGCTTGATGATTACCACTGAGGCTATGGTAGCCGATGCACCGTCTGAAAATGGCGGCGGCATGCCTGATATGGGTGGTATGGGCGGTATGGGTGGTATGGGCGGTATGATGTAGTCCTGCTATTCTAAGAATAATAAAAAGCCCCGAAATTCGGGGCTTTTTATTTAGTGCCAGTTTGTGACAGAATTGCCAACCAACAGGTGGCGTATATAACCCTTTGTTTATAAGGGTTATATGGTGTTCTTCCCTGAAGGCATCTCACATAACAAAATATTGTTTTATTAACATAAAAATAACATCTCACCGCTAAATGGAGATAGATATGGAATTTATTAACTTCCTCGTTCGTTGGGGGCATTTGCTGTTCGGTATTACCTGGATTGGCATGCTTTATTACTTTAACTTTGTTCAGGGTGGCTATTTTAAACAAGCAACACCTGAAGGTTTGGCTGATGCAAAAGCTAAGCTGGCACCTAGTGCTCTCTGGTGGTTCCGCTGGGGTGCTATGTTCACCTTCATCTCAGGTGTTGTACTGTTGGGAGGGCTTTCCCATAATCATCAATTCAATAACTCTATCGTGATTGGCGCGACCATGGGTACTTTGATGTTCCTGAATGTTTGGTTGGTGATTTGGCCAGCTCAGCAGGTTGCTCTGGGTATGAAAGAGGGCGATGGCCCGGCAAATGGCGCGAAAGCGTTGCTGGCTTCAAGAACTAACACTTTGTTTTCTGCGCCCATGGCGTTTGGCATGCTAGCAAGTCCTCATGCTTCGCAGTGGGGTGGTAGTGGTTATGGCACGGGTGTTGGTGGCACAGATTTGATTATTTGTTTGGCAATTATCGCCGCACTGCAAATTAATGCCTTAGTCGGTAAGCAAGGCCCAATGGCTTCAGTGAAAGGCGTGATACACGCTAGTCTCGCTTTAACTGTAGTCTTATTTGGTGTGCTTTATTACGTGTGATGGTTATACAGCTTTAAAAAAACCGGCCTAATGGCCGGTTTTTTTATGTCTATGGCGTATAATAGTTTGCTTGTTTTTGTGGATTTAAAGTGGTCTTTCTGTCTAGGATGCTCGTGTTCTTCACAAGCATCCAATTTGTTGATGCAAAAGCGTAAGTTGACCCACAAAGGTACGATAAACCATGACCGATAAGGATTTTAGCAGGCTCGATCCGATAGTGCCTGAGAGCGATGAACGGATTGGCCGAGGTAAGCCGTCTGCGCCTCGCCCATCAAAATCGAAGGGGGTGCCTAAAAATCCTCGGCCCTCTAAAGAAAGCGGGGGTGGCTTGTGGAAGCTGTTGGTGTTGATCTTAATGGTGGGCATGGGGGGGCTTGGGTACTTTTTTGTGCAACAGACCGAACAACTCGCTCAATTACAGAGTCGTTTTGATAATCTGGAAGCCAAAATTGTTTCCACGGACGAGTCTCTTAATCAGTCGGGTACTTCGTTAAGTATTAAGCTGAAGGATCAAGAAGCTGAGTTAGATAAGCATTGGGCTGAAATTAAAAAGCTTTGGGGTGTTTCATACGATCGCAATCGTACGAATATTGAGGCACAGAAAAACACTTTGGAAGCTCAAAGCAAAACCTTAAAAGGTTTGCAGGCTTCAATGACGGCACGAAAGAAAGAAATTACTGGTTTAAAAAGTGCGCAGGATAAGGCTAGCAAATCATTGGAGGCAGTGGTCAATGCCTCGTTGGCGGCAAAATTAGAAACCAATGATTTGGTAGGTCAATCGCAACAAGTAGCAGATCAAATCAACAGTTTTGAAAAAAGCTTAGCAACACTAAAGCAGAATTTGAATGCCCGTGTTGCTGACAATGAGGAGGCAATTGGTGCTATTGATGCCTATCGTCTTCAAGTCAATCGAGACATTCAGCAAATAAAACAACAGCTGAGGTCTTTTCCTGTTAGCTCACAACAGGCGCCTTGACGCAATAGCGTCTTAACATTTAGCCCATTGTCCTTCTTTGGAGAGAAATTGACATGACTGTAATTCGACAAGATGACTTGATAGATAGCGTTGCAGATGCACTACAATTCATTTCCTACTACCACCCGTTAGACTTTATTCAAGCGGTACACCAAGCCTATGAGCGTGAAGAATCTCAGGCTGCAAAAGATGCCATGGCTCAAATATTGATTAACTCTCGGATGTGCGCCACGGGACACCGTCCACTTTGCCAAGATACTGGTATCGTCAATGTGTTTGTAAAGGTTGGGATGGATGTGCAATGGCAGGGTGATATGGGTGTCACCGATATGATTAATGAAGGTGTTCGTAGGGCATATAAACACCCGGACAATGTACTTCGGGCCTCCGTTTTGGCAGACCCCGATGGGGCACGTAAAAACACAGGGGATAATACGCCAGCAGTGATTAACTACGAAATTGTACCCGGCGATAAGGTGGAGGTTGATGTGGCGGCCAAAGGGGGTGGCTCTGAGGCAAAATCTAAGTTCGCCATGCTCAATCCCTCTGATTCCGTCGTTGATTGGGTGTTGGAGCAAGTGCCAAAAATGGGCGCAGGTTGGTGTCCTCCCGGTATGCTTGGTATTGGTATTGGTGGTACGGCAGAAAAGGCGATGTTGTTGGCGAAAGAGTCGTTAATGGATCCAATTGATATTCAGGAGCTTCAGGCCAAGGGTGCTTCAAATCGTGCCGAAGAGCTTCGATTGGAATTGTACGAAAAAGTGAACAATTTGGGCGTTGGTGCTCAAGGCTTGGGTGGTTTAACAACTGTTCTTGATATCAAGGTCCGAGATTTCCCCGCACACGCGGCCAACAAGGCTGTAGCGCTTATACCTAATTGTGCTGCGTCCCGGCATACCCACTTCACTCTTGATGGCTCTGGGCCAGCAAAGCAAGTACCGCCGAATATTGATGAGTGGCCAGAAATTTCCTGGGAAGTCGGAGATAGTGTGCGCAGGGTTAACCTTGACACAGTGACCAAGGACGACCTGCTAGATTGGAAGCCGGGTGAAACTATTCTGCTTTCGGGCAAGATGCTGACGGGCAGAGATGCTGCGCATAAGCGTATGGTTGAGATGATAGCCCGCGGCGAAGAATTACCCGTGGATATGACTGGTCGTTTTATTTATTACGTGGGCCCTGTTGATCCTGTGCGAGAAGAAGTCGTAGGTCCCGCCGGTCCCACTACGGCAACTCGTATGGATAAATTTACTCGTACCATGCTTGAGGAAACGGGTTTGATTGGTATGGTTGGCAAGGCTGAACGTGGCCCCGTTGCGATCGATGCGATTAAAGATAATAAGGCTGTTTATTTAATGGCTGTGGGTGGCGCGGCTTACTTGGTCTCCAAGGCTATTGTTGGTGCCAAAGTGGTGGCATTTGAAGACTTGGGTATGGAAGCAATTTATGAATTTGAAATTGTGGATATGCCGGTTACGGTTGCGGTAGATTCTAAGGGTGAATCGGTACACCGTACTGGCCCGAAAATTTGGAAGGCCAGAATTGAGGAGCGGGCGCTAGCGCTGTGATCATAACGTTAAGTGCTTTGGGTTTAGGGCTAATTAGTTAACCTTTTTAGTGCTTGAGATTTTTACACAAAAGTTACAATTTCTGCGTCTGAAGAGATGAAAGAATAGAGTAAAAATTAAAAAATTAGACTATAATACTTGCACTTGCCAAAAGGGCAGCGTGGGCGAGGATGCCTGCTTTAGTTTGTTAGAGGAATTTATGGGGAATACGATGAAAAAGTTGTTTGCTGCAATGGGTGCATTGTTGCTAGTTGGATCTGTGTCAGTTCAGGCGCAGGATGGTTTTTATGTAGGCTCTTCCTTGAGTTATCTCAACTTGGATAGTAAGCGGGTTGTGAGTGGTCATGATGAGGCAGGTATCCTAGGATTTAACTTGGGTTATCGTTTGAATGACTGGGCTATCGAAGCTGGTTATGGCAGTGATGTGGCAGGTGATGAGATAAACGTATCTCAGGTAAATGCTTACCGTTATTTAGGCGATACTGATAGCAGCTGGCGTCCATATGTTCTCGCCGGTGTGAGTTATTTTGATCGCGAAGGCGAAAGAAACCTACAAAATCATGAAGAATATACAACCCAAGCCCAAGTAGGCTTTGGTCTTGCTAGCATGCTGACTGATCACCTGGAATTACGTGGTGATGTACGTATGTTGCATAAAATTAGTGGTGGTAATGAAGGTGTTAATGACGCGGCTGTTAATTTAGCGGTGAATTACTACTTCAACGATCCAGCTCCAGCCCCTGTTGCTATGGTGGCAGAGCCTGTTAAGCCAGCTCCAGCACCTGTTGTTGAGCCAGAAACTCGGACTATTACCGTTAAGCTTAATGTTGAGTTTGAAACGGACAAAGATATTGTTCGAGCTATCTACGGTGATGAGCTGCACGCAGTGGCTAATGCTATGAAAGTACAGGAAGATATTACCTTAGTACTGGAAGGTCATACAGATTCCACAGCGAGTGACAGTTATAACCAAGACCTTTCTGATCGTCGTGCCAAAGCAGTTAAGGCAAGAATTGTGAAAGATTATGGTATTGATGCTAGCCGTATTTCTACAATAGGTTATGGTGAAAGCCGTCCAATTGCGTCAAACGATACTGTTGAAGGTCGTGAGCGCAACCGCCGTGTTGTCGGTGAGATGACTTATACCGAAGTAGTGGAATAATCTCTATAGGTTGTTATTGAGCTTTATTTAAAACGGCGTCTATTACTGGACGCCGTTTTTTTTGGGTTTAATTTGTTGAAACGAATAGCTGGGAAGCTCTATGGCAAACACACTTTACTGGCATGATTATGAAACCTTCGGAATAGACCCGAGTCGTGATTGTCCTTCCCAGTTTGCAGGTGTTCGGACCGATGAAAACCTTAACCCTATAGGGGAGCCCTTATCTGTTTATTGTCAGCCCCCACTGGATAGGTTGCCTTCGCCTATGGCCTGTTTAGTGACAGGAATAACACCACAGGCGGCATTAGATAAAGGAGTGCCAGAAAGAGAGTTTATAGAAAAAATTTATCGCGAATTATCTGTACCTGGCACCTGTGGGGTCGGTTACAACAGTATTCGATTTGATGATGAGGTCACCCGTTATGCTCTCTATCGTAATTTTTATGATCCTTATGAGCGAGAGTGGAAACATGGCAACTCTCGGTGGGATATTATCGATATGGTGCGGTTGGCCCGAGCTTTAAGGCCAGAAGGTGTTGAATGGCCAAACTATGATGATGGTTCTCCCTGCTTTAAGTTAGAGCGTCTAACAGAGGCAAATAACATCCGTCATGAATCTGCTCACGATGCGTTGTCAGATGTCATGGCCACCATTGCTATGGCTAAGTTAATCATGACTAAGCAGCCAAAACTTTACGACTATGTTTATCAGCATCGGCTTAAGCATAAGGTGGCTGAGCTTATCGATCTACGGCAACGAAAGCCGTTTTTACATGTGTCTGGTCGACTTCCCAGAGAAAATGGTTACACGGCATTAATGATGCCGCTGGCACGCCATCCAACCAATAAAAACTCTACCATTTGTTTTAATTTAATGGGTGATGGGGAAGCCTTGTTAGCGTTAACCGTAGAGGAAATTCAACAACGGCTATTCACTCGCACAGATGAGCTGTCAGAAGGTTCCATAAGACTTCCGATCAAGGGCGTGCAGTTAAATCGATGCCCTGTTGTCGCTACCCCAAAGTTAATGGATGAAAGCTCGGCGAAAAGTTTAGGTATTTCTTTGGAACAGTGTGAGCGAACCTGGCAACTATTGCAGCAACATGATGTGTCGTCCAAGTTAGAAGCGGTGTTTTCCGGGCAGTCGTTTGATCACTCAAGTAATCCTGAGCGATGTCTTTATGACGGCTTTTTGGATAATGTTGATAAAGAGTTGTTACCTGAGGTGCGGCAAGCTTCTGCAGAAGAGTTGGCATCAGACTCTCTATGTTTTCGTGATGAACGTTACCAGCGTTTACTGTTTCTCTATCGTGCAAAAAATTATCCGGCTACCTTAAATGAAGAAGAATTACACGAGTGGGAAGAGATACGTTTTCAGCGATTAACTAACTCGGCTGAGGGATATCTGACACTTGATGCTTATTCGGCAGAAATAGATCAGTTGCTGATGCAAGAGGCTTCATCCGAGCGTGATCGGAATATCTTACGATCTCTAGAGGATTGGGGAAGACAGATTTTGTAGATAGTTTTTGTAGGTGGTTCTAGGTCAGACAAGTTGCTGGTTCGTCTATGGTAAAGCCGCTAGAATGCGGCGGCATATATCATCATCTGAGGGGGGCGTGTGGAATTCAAAGGTGCAAGTATTCTCTCGATTAGTCAATTTGAGCGAGTTGATATTGATACGATTTTCCGTATGGCCGACCGCATGGAGCCTTATGCTCAGCGACAGAAAAGAACGCGGGTATTAGAAGGGGCTATTCTCGGCAACATGTTTTTTGAGGCAAGCACCAGAACTCGGATTAGTTTTGGTAGTGCTTTTAATCTTTTAGGTGGAGAGGTTAGAGAAACCGTAGGGTTCGAGGCTTCAGCCTTGGCCAAAGGTGAATCATTACAGGACACGGCACGAGTACTGTCCGGGTTTAGCGATATTATCTGTATGCGACACCCGGAATCGGGTTCGGTAGCGGATTTTGCCAGCTCCAGCCGTGTACCGGTTATTAATGGAGGTGATGGTAGTAATGAACACCCCAGTCAGGCATTACTTGATTTGTACACCATTGAGAAAGAGTTAAGAGGGCTGGGTAGAACCTTGGATGGCCTTCGCATAGCCATGATAGGTGACCTAAAACATGGCAGAACCGTACATTCACTTTGTAAATTATTGATGTTGTTTAAGGGCGTTTCAGTACAGCTGGTATCACCCAAAGAATTAGCAATGCCCGAAAATCTTGTTGAAGATATGAGGAATGCGGGGCTTTCTGTTGCGGAGTCCGAAAAAATTGAATCCAGTATTTCCCACGTGGATATTGTTTATTCCACAAGGATTCAAGAGGAACGATTTGCTAGCAAGGATGAGGCAGATTTATACCGCGGTAAGTTCCGGTTGAATCAAGCAATTTATACCTCTCACTGTGAACCCAATACGGTCATTATGCATCCCTTGCCTCGGGACTCTAGAGCTGAGGCCAATGAGTTGGATCGAGATTTAGATGGTAATCCAAATTTGGCCATCTTCCGGCAGACTGACAATGGTCTGTTAGTTCGTATGGCGCTATTTACGATGATTTTGGATGTGGCACACCTAGTAGATAAGTATGCTTCTGAAGTACTTTGGTATAATCACCGTTAGTGCTCTGCTAGGTGGCATTTACGTAAGCCGTATGGTTCATCATTACAATAAATTAGCCTAAGTGTGGCCCAAACTAATAATTACTCCGTTTTCTTATGAATGAATTTGATGATATTCGTCCCTATCGCGACGATGAAGTTCCCGCTGTGTTAGCTAGACTCTCAAGTAATAGAGAATTTATAGATACGTTGCTGTCTATTAAATATCCCAGAATAGCCAAGTGGGCTCCCTGGTTAATGCGGCCCATTGTCTCACGGGCATTGCATCGCGCTTTTTCCAAAATTCATACTGTCCATGATCTTCATGATGCAATGAGAACTAGCTTGGGGCACCTGTTAACAAAGATTGAAAGCTCCGTCAGTGTTTCTGGTCTTGAGCATTTAGACAGAAAAAAATCCTACCTGTTTGTTAGTAATCACCGTGACATTGCCATGGATCCGGCATTTGTTAATGTTGCTCTTTATGATGATAGCCGGGATACAGTACGTATTGCTATTGGTGATAATCTGCTAACCAAGCCGTTCGTCTCTGACCTGATGCGGGTGAATAAAAGTTTTATTGTTAAGCGGTCGGCAACGGGACGGCGTGAGAAACTGTCAGCATTAATTCACTTGTCTCGTTATATCCGTTACTCCTTGATGGAGGAAAACACCTCCATTTGGATTGCGCAGCGTGAAGGTCGTGCCAAGGATGGAATGGATAAAACAGAGCCAGCGTTGTTGAAAATGTTGGTGCTTAGTAAGCAAAAAGAACAAACATTTGGTGATGCAATTCGTGAGCTTAATATGGTTCCGGTCGCTATTTCATATGAGCTTGATCCACTGGATGCAGCTAAGGGTATGGAGCTCTATGAAAAGCAAACAGAGGGAAGCTATAAAAAAGAAGAGCATGAAGATTTTCTCAGTATATATAAAGGTGTTGTCGGTCGTAAAGGCGCTGTCCATGTGGCGTTTGGTGAGCCGATGGTAGCAGGCATAGATTCTGCTGATGACATGGCTTTAGCCGTGGATCGACAAATTATTAATAATTACCACCTGCACCCGACCAATTTTTTAGCGTATGAAAAATTGCATGGGATGAATACTGTTGTGGCTTCCTGGAAGGAAAATATGGGTTGTGATTGGCTAAAAATTAGCCGTGAATTTAATCATCGTATGGAAGCTATACCCGAGGAATACCGAGATATTGTCTTGGCAATGTACGCTAACCCTGTCGTCCAAAAAATTAATCTTACCTCCTCGTGCTAGACGCTGATTTAAAAGGCGAGATTCAACAGGGCTATCGTCAGTTCCTAGAAAGCAATGAATTGAGTCCCAGGTTGGGCCAAAAACAAATGATTGCCGCTATTGCTAATACCTTGGGCGACATCGAAGAAGATGAAGACGGGAATAGAGCTTCGGATAATGGTATCTGTGTTGTTGAGGCGGGTACCGGCACAGGCAAGACCATTGCCTATCTATTATCAACACTACCCATTGCTCGTCAGTTGGGAAAGCAGGTTGTCGTAGCGACGGGGACTGTCGCTCTTCAGGAGCAACTGGTTAATCGAGATATACCCTTATTGTTGAAAAGTACCGGGTGGGACTACAGCGTTAGCCTTGCCAAGGGCCGGGGACGTTATCTTTGTCCGCTCAGGCTTGAGCAGTGTCTTGATACGGCAACCGCCAAAGAGGGCGGTGCTTTTTTGTTTGAAGATGAAGTAACGTTTAATCCTGCCAGTCATGTCATTGCCAGTTACCGTGCTATGGACGAATCACTGAAGCAGGAGAGCTGGCTGGGAGATCGAGACAGCTGGCCTGAAGCTATAGATGATGTGGATTGGCGGCCGCTGACCGTAGACCGCCGTCAATGTACGGGTAGGCGTTGCCGTTACATCCGTGAGTGTTGTTTTTATAAAGCCAGGGATGAATTAGAAGAATCTGAATGTATTGTTGCAAACCACGACTTGGTGATGGCTGATCTGGCCTTGGGTGGTGGAGTAATTTTGCCCGCACCTGAAAATACTATTTATATTTTTGATGAAGGCCACCGTATCAGTGCGACAGCATTAAATCACTTTGCTGGCCAGTGCCGACTAAAAAGTACGATGAGCTGGCTTGGACAGATACAAAAACAAATAGCGGGTCAATTACCTTTATTGGTGAATACGCCAGACTTGCTCCAGCGTGTAGAGAAAGTGTCCGATGCAGCGAGTACTTCAGAAAAACTACTGGGGTTGAGTTATCCCTTATTTGAAAAATTTTTGGATCAAAGCGACGTTGCAAATCAGAATCTTTCTGGTAGTCACAAGGGTATAGGTGATGAAGACCTGCGTTGGCGCTTTCCGGGCGGTGATCCTGGAGAAGAAGTAAGAGAGATAGCTGAGCATATATCAGAACACTTGGGCACCTTAGTTGCTTTGTTGGAAACATTGTCAAACCAGATAGGTGAGGCGATGGATGAACCGCACTTCCCTCTCCCTAGGGTTGATTTGGAGCAGTTGTTTCAACAGGTGGGTATTTGGCAAAGTCGGGTGGAGGGTACCCAACGATTGTGGCAAAGCTACGCACAAAGTGATCATTCAAATACTGGCGGTAACCGAGACGACAAGCCAAAGGGTGCCCAAGGGTCACCTAATGCAAGGTGGCTTACCCTTGAGCAAGGGCTGGGTGGCAATATGGATATCCGTTTGTCGGCATCTCCCACCGATGCTGGAGGTATCTTTCAAGCTAACCTGTGGCAGCGCTGCTATGGTGCGGTGGTCACGTCTGCCACATTGAGGACATTAGGCAGTTTTAATAACTTTAAGCAACGCTGTGGTTTACCAGAAGAAGCCCAGTGTACTGCAGTAGCGGGTGCTTTTGATTTTGCGCATGCGGGTATTTTGTCGGTGCCTGATATTGGCGTCGACCCCAGCGATGCCAGAGGACACACTGATGCGTTGATTGAGAAGTTGCCTGCATTGATTGATTGGGATGAAGGTTCTCTGGTGCTGTTTTCATCTCGGCGACAAATGGAGTTAGTCTGTGAGCAATTACCCGTAGAATATTTAGATCGTGTGTTGGTTCAAGGTCAGTGGGGAAATCAGGAAATCATTCGACGTCACAAAGCAGCAATTGACGAGGGTGAAGGTAGTGTCATTTTTGGTTTGGCGAGTTTTGCTGAAGGAATGGATTTTCCCGGTGATTATTGTCGTCATGTCATTATTGCCAAAATACCTTTTGCTGTTCCCGATGACCCAGTTTATTCGACACTGTCTGAATGGCTAGAGCAACAAGGAGGTAATCCTTTTATGGATTTAATGTTGCCCGATGCATCACTACGATTACACCAAGCCTGTGGTAGATTAATTCGTACGGAAACAGATACAGGCAGGGTCACTATTTTAGATCGCCGAATCATTACCAAACGTTATGGTAAGCAGCTTCTTGCTGATTTACCGCCATTTGGGCGTGACTTCAGCTAGAACTGTTTAGTCATCATCATGGTCCATCAAATGGATAACGTGTCGCTACAGCTGATATCTTATTTACATGATATTGAAATCAACTTAAAAGAACTGAAGCTTTGGTCTGATGCTGTGCCCTCAGTTGAGGCTCTTTCCAGTGTTGAGCCCTTTGCCGTCGATACTCTCGAGTTTGTGGAGTGGCTACAGTTTATTTTTCTCCCACGTATACAGAGCTTAGTGGAGGTAGCGGCACCGCTGCCAAAAAATTGTGGTATTACACCCATGGCAGAGACATATTTCCAAGCTTGCCCCTATGATGCAGGTAAATTGATAGCAGTGCTTTCAGCCATCGACTTATTGCTATCTGAGGGTGTTTATCCTTAGGGGCGATTTGAAACAGTAGATTAAGTTGTTTTCCATCAATTGATGGTACTTAGATGTTCTGCTGGCTATTAAGAGGCGGTATTGTGAATACTTTCAAGTTTTGTAAGTCGCTGCTCTATAGCGTGTTGAATCCCCTCAATATCTAATCCAGCTGCAGCCAATTGTTGTTGGTGGCTACCGTGGTCTATAAATTTATCTGGAAGTCCCAAGTGCATAATCGGTATGACAATGCCAGCACTGGCAAGGTGCTCGCTGACGGCGCTGCCAGCTCCACCCTGAGTAGTGTTTTCTTCCAGTGTGACCAAAAGCTCATGTTGTGATACCAGCTTATCGATCAGTTTAGTATCCAGCGGTTTAACAAATCGCATATCGGCAACGGTGGCATTGAGGTACTCAGCGACTTCCAGTGCTGCAGGGAGTAGCGTGCCAAAGTTGAGGATGGCGATTCGGTTGCCTTCTCGGCGAAGACGACCTTTTCCTATGGCTAGGGCGGTCATGTTTTTTTCTATCTGGACACCGGGGCCGGTTCCTCGTGGGTACCGAACAGCAGAGGGCCCTTTGTGGATAAACCCGGTATACAGCATTTGCCGTGTTTCATTTTCATCTGACGGGGTCATTACGACTATATTGGGGATGCAGCGAAGGTAGGTTAAGTCAAAGCTTCCTGCGTGGCTTGCTCCATCCTCTCCTACCAGGCCAGCACGATCGATACCAAACATGACATCCAGATCTTGCAATGCAACATCATGAATGAGCTGATCGTAAGCACGTTGTAGAAAGGTGGAGTAAATCGCAACTACGGGTTTGATCCCGTCGCAGGCTAGCCCTGCGGCTAATGTCACTGCATGTTGTTCTGCAATAGCCACATCATGAAATCGATCAGGAAAACGTTTGGAAAACTCGACCATTCCTGAACCTTCACACATAGCCGGTGTAATACCTACTAGTCGGGGCTCTTTTTCTGCCATATCGCAGAGCCAATCACCAAACACCTGCTGGTACTTTTGTTTTGGTGGTTTAATTTCAGCGGGGGGTTGTGAAACTGCTACTTTGGGTTTATTTTTTGGCTCAATTTTATTCAACGCATGATAGCTAACAGGGTCGGCTTCTGCTGGCGCAAAGCCCTTACCTTTTCGGGTGATGGTGTGCAGCAATATTGGGCCAGATAGAAGTTTCAGGTTATTTAATGTTTGGACCAAGAGAGGTAAATTATGGCCATCTATAGGGCCTATATAATTAAAGCCTAACTCTTCAAACACAATGCCCGGAGCGACCATTGCTTTCAAATGTTCTTCTGTTTTTCTAACAAATGTTGCAGCAGAGGGAACAGATCTTAATACTTTTTTACCACCTTCACGGATTGTATTGTAAAAACGGCTGGACCATATTTTGGAAAAATATGTGGCAAGGCCGCCAACGTTATGAGAAATCGACATATTATTGTCGTTTAAGACCACCAATAAATCGGCGTCGGTGTGAGCTGTGTGATTGAGCGCCTCAAATGCCATGCCAGCGGTCATAGCCCCATCACCAATAACTGCGACGGTTTTTCTTTTTTCACCCTTCAGAGTGGCAGCTAGCGCCATACCTAAAGCCGCACTAATAGAGGTGCTGGAGTGGCCAACACCAAAAGTGTCGTATTCACTTTCATCCCGTTTTGGGAATGCAGATAAACCGTTTGCCTGGCGTATAGAGAGTATTTGATCTCTGCGGCCAGTAAGAATTTTGTGTGGGTAGGCCTGGTGACCCACATCCCAGACTAAGCGATCATGGGGGGTGTTGAAGATATAATGCAGGGCAATAGTGAGCTCGACGGTGCCCAATCCTGCACCAAAATGGCCACCACTTTTGCCGACACTGAAAAGTAGGTAGGCGCGCAGTTCATCCGCTAGTTCAAGCAGTTGGTCTTCGTTTAGCTTCCGGAGATGAGAAGGGTTGCCAATAGTATTAAGTAACGGGGTTTCCGGGCGGATCAACGGTATGTCGTTAAAAGTTTTTGCCATGCATCTGGTATCCGAAATTCGGGTTGCAATATTACATCAAAATGACTCGTGAGGTTTACCAGAAGGGCATTTTTAACTGTGTAGGGTGCTCGAAAGTGACAAATCAGTAGTCTCGATTAACAATATAGTCAGCTACGGCTCGCAGCTGGCTGGCGCTGTGACCAAAAACTGATAAAGCGCTCAAGGCAATTTGGTGTAATTGAATGGTCTTTTGTTTTGCGCCATCTAGTCCGAGTAGGGCGGTGTAAGTGGGCTTGTTGAGTGCTTTGTCAGCCCCCTGCTGTTTTCCCAGTACCTCCGTATCGCTTACGACATCAAGGATGTCGTCTTGAACCTGAAAGGCGAGCCCGATAGCTCTGCCATAGATTTCAAGAGCCGAAAGCTGTAGTGCCGTTGTATTCCCTGTTGATAAAGCACCCATAGTGATACTGGCAAGAATCATGGCGCCAGTTTTTTGGTGGTGCATGTGTTCGAGTTGTTCTATGGTCAGGGTCTGGTTAACAGAGGCAATGTCGATGGCTTGTCCTGCTACCATTCCTTGAGCGCCGGCGGCCTTAGCCAAACAGGCGATAAGTTGTAATGATATTTTGGGAGAAGTCTGTTCAAGTTCTGTCAGTTGCTGAAATGCCAGTGATTGTAACGCATCACCAGCGAGGATTGCGGTGGCTTCGTCGAAGGCAATGTGGCAAGTGGGTTTTCCTCTGCGCAAATCATCGTTATCCATCGCCGGAAGGTCATCATGAATTAATGAATAGGCATGAATGAGTTCTACTGATGAGGCAACAATATCCGTATCTTGATTAATGCCGCCTAGAGCCTCAGCTGCAGCATAGGATAAAAGGGGGCGGATGCGCTTGCCACCATTCAGGACGCTGTATCGGAGAGCCTGATGTAATTGACCGCACGATCCGTCTGTTTCGGGAAGAAGTGCTTCTAGTTTTTGATTGATTCGCTGTTGGCAGCGTTGGTGGAAATCAGCAAAATTCTCATTACCCATTAGTCAGTCTCAGGCTCGAAATTTTTTGGTTTATCTGAGTCCCTCGTTAGCATTTCAACTTTTAACTCTGCATCCTTGAGTGCCTGCTGGCATTCGCGAGTAATTTTGATTCCATCTTCAAAGGATTTAAGTGAGTCTTCGAGACTGAGGCCACCTTTTTCCATATCCCCTACTAACGTTTCAAGTTGGTCGAGCTTTTGTTCAAAATCAATGGACTTCTTTCGTGCTACCACCGTCTATCCTCCGAGAAACCAGTTGTAACACTAACTGAGCTGTTGTGATGGGTCAATTTATCAGTGAGTGAATTTGTAGGATATTTCTTACATGAAAAGCAGTTAAACCCCACTGGTGACTTGGCAGCAAAACAAGGATAGTTCATCGGGCAAGGATGCAGCTGCACATGGAGGTGCGGATCCAAGGAAGAACATGGATGTTAGGTTCTTTTGCATCGTGCTTGGAAAGCATATTTCCTATACTGCCTTTAAGCCCTGATACAGAAATGTATCAGGGCTTTGTTTTGTCTAGTATTGCTGTTGACAGTTTTATCTCCTTAGCTATTATGAGGTTAGATGCACTATCGGGGAGGCTAAGCCTTCAGGATATTAAGAGTACAGAAAGTCACAGATGGCAATTTAAATCATCTTCAGTTTAGGGGGTGGGGTTTTCGCCCCACTCAGTTTTTAAGCCCCATCAACGTAGGTTGATGGGGCTTTTGCATTTTCTGGGGTTCTGTTGTCTAAGCATTGATTGTAAATAATCTTATGAAGAGTGGGGTGTCAGGTGAAGCCGTCTAAGATCTTGCGATTAAATATGGCAGGCCAGCCCATCGAATGGCTGACATGGCAGGAGGCTGTTTGTCTCTTTTCGCGCGAGATGGTTGTCTGGACATTAGGTGATGTGGTTAAACGCGTAAGAGGTGGGTATTCCGAAATAGATAATATTCAGTCTCAGATTATTTTGCCGAGTATTATTGCTTGTGGTGGTAGTCAGCTTGCCAAGCCAAGAAGCAATTATCCTCTTCGCAACCCTGCATTATTCGCAAGAGATGGCTCGCTCTGCATGTATTGTTCAAAACAATTTGTTTTCTCTCAGTTGACTCGTGACCACATTATTCCCACCTCAAGAGGTGGAGAAGATAAGTGGGAAAATGTTGTATCAGCATGCCGTCGTTGTAATCAGCATAAAGCTAATTTCTTGCTTGAAGAGATTAATATGGATTTAGTGGCGCTACCTTATAGGCCTAATAATGCAGAATATCTGGCGTTAATTAATTCAAGACGTATTCTTGGCGATCAGATGGAGTTTTTACGTGGCCAATTTTCCAAAAACTCTCGTTGGTTATAGCGGTTCAAGACGTCACCATTTTTTCGCAGACCTAAATAAAAATGACCCTTTGCTATTTTTATTTGTTATATCGGGTTGGGGTTATGAGTTTCGCGCAGTCTGAAGGAGCATCAGCAGAATGAGTGCTGGACAGCAATAGCGCACATAGCCTGGCCATATTTTCCAAAAAAGTGATTGCTCTATCAGAGGGTGACCATTTCGAATTTCTGCTAGAGCGTTATCTCTATGCCATATCCATGTGGCAAAAATACATAGCATAAGGCCCAACAGCGGTTGGCTATATTCGGTGGTCAGGGTGACAATAAAGTCAAACAGTGTATCGAAATTTAGCACAATGATTGTACTAAAGATGAAGGTAATGCCTCCAATTAGCCATGCTGAAAAATGTCGATTAACGCTGTGATTTTCTATGGTGTAGGAAACGGGCACTTCTAGCATAGAGATAGATGAAGTTAGTGCTGCGATTGTCATCAAGCAGAAAAATATCAAGCTAATGGGAAGTCCGATTAACCCCATCCCCTGAAACAGCGATGGTAGTGTTTGGAAAATTAAGTCTGGGCCAGCAATTAAATTACCGGACTCATTATAAATGGCCAGCCCCTGTTTTTGTGCAACAAACATGGCGGGAAGGATAAGCAAACCAGCAAGAAAAGCGATGGAAGAATCCACAAGGGTGACAATGGCCCCCATAGCGGGCAAGTTTGCGTCAGGCTTTAAGTAAGAGCCATAGATGAGCATGGTGCCCACCCCCAAAGAGAGAGAAAAAAATGCTTGTCCTAGAGCGCTGGAAATTAATTTAGGGTTACTTATCTGCTGAAAATCGGGTACCAAATAGATGGTTAGTCCTGTTAGCGCTCCATCCTGAAACAGTACATAGATAATTAATAGCACCATTAGGGCCAACATTATGGGCATAAGTCGGCATGACCATTTTTCAATGCCTTGTTCGACTCCAGCTCTAATAATGGCAATGGTGAGTAACATGAATATTGCACTGAACAGAAGATTGCGTAGTTCACTAAAATTAGTTAGCCAGTTAGAAATAGCGGTAAAGCCACTGATGGTTAATAGAGGCTCTAGAAAAAAAGCAATCATCCAACCTGCAATGATGCAGTAAAAGCTTAAAATCAGTGTGGCAATAGCGACACCATAAAGGCCGGTCAAGGTGCCGAGGACTTTGGTTGCAGTGTTATTTGAGATTTTTTGCAGGGCGCTGACCATATTTGATTTGGCATGACGACCAATAATTAACTCTGCCATTAAGGCTGGGTATGCCAAACAAAAAGCGAGTACAAAGTAAGTGAGGACAAAAGCCCCGCCACCATTTTCTGCCGCATTGGTGGGAAAGCCCCAAATATTACCGAGACCAACGGCTGAGCCTGAGGCAGCCAGTATAAAACCGGTTTTTGATGAAAATTGCCCTCGAGTGTAACCCATAAACCTGATTTCTATTGATGGCCAGATTTATTTTCTACTGTTTTTGTCATCAGTAGAAAATAAACAGTGGGCTTAGGTGTAATGATCAATTTAGTTATTTAATAAAACAATTTTTCCAGTATGGCTAAATGTTGCCATTAATTTGTGTGCTTTAACAGCTTGAGACAGGGGGAATACAGAGTCGACCACCGGTACAACTTTATGCGCACTTAAAAAATTAAGCATAGCGTTAAATTCGATATTGCTGCCCATGGTTGTTCCTTGAATACGGGTATGATTAAAGAAAAGTTTTCCCATCGAAATTCCTTTGCTGGGACTGCCAAGAGTGGCTCCAAAGAAAACATAGCGTCCGGCAGGCAGCAAAGAGTCTAAAATGCGATTCAATGCATCACCACCAGCACTGTCGATAACCGCATTGAATCCTCCAGATGCTTTTCGAAGTTTTTGATAACACTCTGGGTCATTATAGTTTTCCCCTGCAGCGACCCCTAATGCTTTGGCCGCATCAATTTTCCCCTTACTTCCACTGCTCACGTAAACCTCAGCACCTAAATGTAGGCACCATAGAATGGCAAAGGTTGAGACGCCACTTCCTGCTCCTGTTATTAAAACCTTCTGCCTTGGCTGTACTTCAGCATGGGTAACCACGGCCCGCCATGCTGTTAGGCCTGCGAGGGGAACGGCTGCGGCCTGTTCCCAGTTAAGATGTGCTGGCTTTGTGTAAATATCAGTGACGGGGGTACAGATAAATTCAGCAAAAGTCCCTTGGTCTGGCATGCCAAGAGCACGAAATTCAGGACTATAGCTTGCTTCACTCTCACCCCATGATCTCGCAGGATAAAGAACAACTTCTTTGCCAATAAGCGCGCTATCAATACCTTCTCCCACCTCATCTACTACACCCGCGCCATCGGAGCCGGTGATGCAAGGTAATTGCATGCCGGGGTATTTTCCAAGGGTTATCCAATAGTCCCGTCGATTAAGTGCTGAGGCCTTTAATTTGACTCGCGCTTCACCGGGTCTCGGTAATGGGGTGGTTACTTCCTGAATTTGGAGATTATCGGGACCTTTGGTTTCTGTTAATACTAGGGCTTTCATGGTTTTTTTGCTCCTTGGGTCAACCTATACCCAGTGTAAATTAAAGGGTACTGATACTTAAGCATAATGGTTGGCTGCCAAAGCCCACCCTTAGATAAGGGGGGGGGTATTGAATAGCTGTTAATCTGTGACTATTCTTTTATAAGGCGTTATAAAAGTTCACAACTTGGTAAGTCTTCGTTATGTACAAAAACATTTTGGTTCCCACTGATTTAGCCGATAAAAGTGAACGCTCTATTCTAACGGCTCTGGATATGGCGGCAAAAAACTTAGGTCGTGTGCAGCTGGTTCATGTCGTGGAAAAAATGGGGGGAGAGATCGACGATGAAATTGAAAGGTTTTACGTAACGTTGGCGAAAAAATCAGATCAAAAATTAACCAGCTGGAAGCAACACTTTCAAAAAGACTTTGGTGGCGTTCCCATAGAAAAAACCATTCTTGTGGGAAAGAGAGTTCAAGAAATTATCAGATTTTGTCAGGAAAAAGAAATTGATCTGATCGTCATGACCTCGCGTACTTTTAATGAAGATAATCAGGGGTTCGGTACGTTGAGCCAAAAAGTGGCTCTTTTCTCGCCAGTGTCCGTTTTAATAGTACGTTAGGAATATTTTAAGGCATATTTAAATATCATAAACGGAATTTTTTGGGGATGCTTTTGTCTCATTGAAACCCCGAATTATTGGCGGTGAATAGTGTTTTTATGGCAGTTGTTAGTAAGTGCTAGTCAGCAATGTGAACGTTAGTTAAAGAAAAGATAAACAGTGACCATCAGGAGTGATTACTATGCGGCAGGTAAGACAGTTTGTTGTTGTTTTTATGTTTTATTTTATTTCAGTGGCACAAGCTGCGTTGCCATTGGCCGATTCTTCTGGAAATAAATTGCCCTCACTTTCTCCTATGCTAAAACAGGTTAATCCTGCTGTCGTAAACATTTCTACATTTTCAACTCGGGAGGCGCAAAATCCACTTTTGAATGATCCTTATTTTAAGCGTTTTTTTGATATTCCAGATCAACAACAGTTTCAACAGCAGCCACCTAAAAAACGTGAACAAAGTGCGGGGTCCGGTGTCATTGTTGATGCCAGAGAGGGCATTGTGATGACAAATTATCATGTTGTGAAAGGGGCTGAGGAGGTTCAGGTTTCCTTGGTAGACGGACGAGAATTTACCGCTGAAGTAAAAGGTTCAGATCCAGAATTGGATATTGCAATTCTAAAAATAAATGCCCAAAACCTGTCTGATATTCCTCTCGGTAATTCAAATATATTGGAGGTGGGTGATTTTGTTGTGGCCATTGGTAACCCTTTTGGCTTGGGGCAGACCGTAACTACGGGTGTGGTTAGCGCACTAGGTCGAACGGGATTGGGCATTGAGGGGTATGAAAATTTTATTCAGACGGATGCTTCTATTAATCCGGGTAATTCAGGTGGTGCCTTGGTGAGTTTAAGTGGTGAGCTTATTGGTATTAATACCGCCATACTTGCTCCAGCCGGTGGTAATGTGGGAATTGGTTTTGCTATACCTATCAATATGGCCAAAGCCAGTATGGCGCAAATTCTTGCGCATGGAGAGGTAAAGCGTGGGCAGCTTGGTATTGGTATTCAGGATATTACACCTGAGCTACGTGAAGCATTTGATTTAAAAAATGGTCAGCAAGGCGTTTTGGTGACAGGTGTAGCAGAGAACTCCACGGCAGAGAAGGCTGGGGTGAAGGCTGGCGATGTCATCATTGCTGTTGATGATAGAAAAACAAGTTCTGCCGGGCAGTTGCGGAGTCAAATTGGTATCAAGGAGGTGGGTAATAAAATTGTTTTGACACTACTTCGTGAAGGTAAAACTAAAAAATTGAAAGTGGAGGTCGGTGAGTCACAACAACTATCAGCCCTTAGTGACCAACTACATTTATTGCTTGAGGGTGCTCGCTTTGAAGATAATCCTGATGGTGAGGGTGTGATTGTGGCTGGATTGTCTAGGAATTCTCGGGCTGCATACAGTGGCTTGCGGCCAGGAGATCTGATTACTGGGGCGAACAGAAAGCAAGTGTCGGACCTCAAAAGCTTCAAGCAGGCATTAGCGCTTAATCAGCAGTCAGTATTATTGCAGATCAACCGTAGGGGACGCCCGATGTACCTAGTTATTCGTTAGCATAATTTTTTAAGGTTCTTATTCAGAGGGTCTCAGCTAATCATAGCTTAGACCCTTTTTTTGTAATTTTTATGTGAGCCAAAAATTATGTCTAGTAAAAGGTTGATTGATAATAAACTACTGAATATTTAGTTGTTAGGAAATATTTAGTGTCTAGATACAACCAATGTTGAATTTTAATTTATTTTGTAAGACGACTTCAGGTTAAATGTTTATGAAATATTTTTAGCCACAACAGCATAGAGTGGATCGCCAAAAGAGGGGCTGCAATCCAGAAGTTTTATATCACTGAAGCGCTGGGTGTCAGTAAGAAAAGATTTCACTAGGTAAGCTCGTTGCTCATCAGATAGATACAGCCATGCTGTCGTGGCTTTAGTTTCAAAATAACGATTTGAATAAGTGATAATAAGTGGTGCTCCGGTTTTTAAAACCCGCCCCATATCCGTAAGAACAGCGACAGGGCTTGTTAAATAATCAATAGAAACACAAATGGTAGCGGCATCAAATTCATTATCTTTAAAAGGTAGCTTTGGATTGCTGTTTAAGTCATGCACAACCCAATGATTCAGTTGCTTGTTGTTGGCCATTTCTCTGTCATTCATCCCGAGTCCAACTAAACTTTTGTAATGTGCTTCTTCTGGAAAATGGCTCAGCCAACTACTCATTAAATCTAATATTTTGGAGTTTTCAGGAAGATATTTACGATAAGTTTCTGTGACGGCTTCTCTAGCTCCAGTATCAATATGGCTGGTAAATCTTGGTATAGCATAAAACTTATGATCTGGCGTTTCATCCACACGGTGGAACGCATCGTTTGTTAACTTAATTGAAAAATTCTTGTCAAAGTCCATAGTCTACAGGCTAGATCAGTTTGGGTGGTTTAGTAAAGTATGTCTCATTATTTGTTAAGTCAGACTGAATCTATATCGTTGCAAATAAGAAGCCGTGTAGGCAAGAATAGAGATATTTAGTTTGGTGTGGGATTTCAGTGTAATGTGGTGATTTTAGCCACTCAATAGGGTAGATTAAGATTCTATGAAGTACATTGGTGAAACTCTTGTGGCATGTGGGCTTAAAAAAATTGTGTTCTGTGGGCTAAGCTGGTGCCTGATTTCTATATTGACACTGATTTTGGTGGCATGTGGTAGCTCTTTACCAAAAGGTGAATCTAAAACCAGCTCCCAGTGGAATAGTTTTGATGAAGCTAAAGCATCGTTCGATAATATTATTTTACACGAGACGACTACTTCAGATTTACAGGCGCTTGGTTTCGACCCCTATAGCACGCCGAATGTGAGAATCTTGTCTTATCTGGATATCCTTCAAAAATTTAGCCCTAATAATTCTGTAACACCTGAAGATTTTCCTCCGAGTGTACGTTCGTGTTTGGCCTCTCGTGAGGCCTGTCTTGCTTATGAAGCGACGCCAGGTGTCAATACCAGTAAGCGTGTTGGTAATGTTGTTTTGGATTTGTTGAAGTTTAAGCGTGAAAGAATTCAAACGGGCTGGAACTTTAAAGCTCTAATAGTGATTGATCATAATGTTGTTGTGTACAAAATCTGGAGTGGCGTTCCCTTTATTGATGAGGGGCAAATTCATAAAAACCCCTTGGGGCCGCTTCAAGATTCTGTGGGTTCAACTATGACGGGTGCAGTCGGAATTTAATTTAAGGGCTGCTTGAGCTAAGTGGTAACCTAGGCATCTTGTTTGAACTTTAATGATATAAATTTTTTTGTGTTTGGTATCAATTTTTTTAGTTTTCTTCTATTTCAGAATGTTTTAGGCGGGAGTGTAAACATAGAATTTTTGGAATAGATGTAGATTTGAGTGTGTCCGTTTTAAATCGTTGACGCGATTTAAAATTGTACTTCATTGGTGAGGACGCCATAGTTTGACGATTGAAGCGCATCGTAAGGCCTACAGGATTTCACTCATGTGCATTTTGTTGCCAGCTAAAAAACTCGAATCAGATAATGGAGGGATATTACAGCGTATAGCATTCTCTAACCTTGCTGCATCCTGAAATTCCGTAGTAAGGTAAACGACTAGGTTACAGTGTAGCTCTTCAGACTCATGCCGGTAGATGGCCAGCATACGTTCCGCCCTTCCTTTTACTTCATAGACATTTGATAAGTTAGCCTTGAGGTGTAAAAGTGATTCATTGGCTAGCATAGCATCGCCTAATTTTACCTTGAACCAACTTTGCATAAAAATTATCTACGCTTAACCCTTCAATAGCAGATGCAGATTTGCTGCATCCGGGGCTCAAGGGGCGAAGTTGGTAGAGTTGTTATGTTGGTACTATTCATCAAATGGAGCTCGTGAACTATTCTATGGAGAATTGGTGCAATCTCTATAGTGCTAGTAGCTAGATATACATAGCCAGAAAGAATTCCATAGAGGCTGGCAAATAGTTGCACTAAAATGGTTTCTGGGAGAATAGATAGGCCAAGCCCTCTTGTTAAGGTGATTGACGCAATGAGCGTCGTAACTGGCTCCATATTGTCAAAGTAAATATGCCACGCGATGCCTGCTACTAGTGTGATGATAACTAATATAAATGCCGCGAGCACATAAAAAAACATACGTTTTGTGAATGCTTTCTTCGCAAGTAAAGACGTGCTCTTACTTTCATACATTTGTTTTTTCTGTATATCCTATTCTAGAACGGGCTTTACATCATCATACGACGCCTTGCTCGATCATAGCCTCGGCTACACGTCTGAAACCTGCGATATTCGCACCCAAAACAAGGTTGCCTGGCTGACCAAATTCGGTAGCTGTATCATTAGCAGAATCAAAAATATTTTTCATGATTTCTTTTAGCCTGCTGTCTACCTGATCAAATGTCCAACTTTGC
Source organism: Porticoccus sp. (assembly GCA_033791605.1). Taxonomy (GTDB): domain Bacteria; phylum Pseudomonadota; class Gammaproteobacteria; order Pseudomonadales; family Porticoccaceae; genus Porticoccus. The sequence goes on along the minus strand of JASJGJ010000160.1, from coordinate 4,405 downwards.
ATGCTGGCATTTTGTGTCATTTCTAACTGGCTTGTAGCCACGCCGCCTGCATTGGCAGCTTTCCCTGGACCGTAGGCAATGTTTGAATTGATAAAGACATCGACTGCGCTTTGGGAGGATGGCATATTTGCGCCTTCACTAACTACAATACAACCATTGGCTAACAATGCCTCGGCATCGTCTTTTGTTAGTTCATTTTGTGTAGCGCAAGGAAATGCCGCATCGGCATTAAAGCGCCATACGGCGTGACCATCTTTCGGATAATCGGTTGTCGGAATGTATTTGGCATCACCATGTGTTTGTAAATATTCTTCTAGGCTTTTGCGGCGTACTTCTTTTAAATCTTTTAATAAATCAAGGTCGATACCTTTGTCGTGAAAAATAGTGCCACATGAATCTGAGCAAGTGACAGGTATTGCTCCAAGCTGATGCAGTTTTTCAATAGCATAAATAGCAACGTTTCCGGCGCCTGAAATAAGGCATTTTTTGCCTTTTAACGAATCATTGCGAGCTTCTAACATATATTGTGCAAAATATACCGCGCCATAGCCGGTTGCTTCTTTTCGGGCCAACGAGCCCCCCCATAATAGGCTTTTACCTGTCAATACACCCTCATAACGGCCGGTTAGCCGTTTATATTGGCCAAACATATAACCAATTTCTCGTGCACCTACACCAATGTCACCGGCAGGGACATCAGTGGTCGGGCCAATATGACGATATAACTCTGTCATAAAAGATTGGCAAAAACGCATAACTTCTGCATCAGATCGGCCCTTGACGTCAAAGTTGGCGCCACCTTTGCCACCACCAATAGGAAGTCCGGTTAAAGCATTTTTAAAGATTTGCTCAAAGCCTAAAAATTTAATAACGCTGGCATTGACGCTTGGGTGAAAACGTAACCCCCCTTTATAGGGGCCAAGAGCAGAATTAAATTCGATACGGTAGCCTTTATTTATTTGAATGTTGCCATTGTCATCTACCCATGGCACACGGAACATAATTTGACGTTCTGGTTCAACAATACGTTGAATAATGGCTTGTTCCTGATAACGATTCGAGGATTCGAGTACAGGTCCAAGAGACTCCAAAACTTCTTCTACTGCTTGGTAAAATTCACACTGGGCAGGACTTGTATGCTTTAAATCGGAAATGGTTTGATGAATATAGGTCATAAGGTCTTAGGCCATTGATAAATAATAGGTATATTACATTACAAATAAGTGCATATTATATGTTTTATGGCAGCATAGAACTAAATAAAGCGAGTATGCCTCAGCATATTCGATAGAGAGCAACCAAATAATACCCTCATATTAATGCGGTAAAGCCAAAGATCATTTCGCCCTAAATAAGGGGAGGATATTTAGTCCCAAATAAATTTGGAAGGAACTTTTAAAAATACTATTTTGAAAGAAAAATTGTTCAGATAATTTTATTGTTATGTCGTATGGCATCAAATCTAAATAGACATTAGATTATGAGAAAAAATATAAGTAATCATTCTTGGCGAGGCTTGGTTTTATGTTAAAGAAACGGCAAGTTGTTGAAACCACGAATGTTGGTTTTCACTTTATCTGACGCGAAAAAAAGTAGAGTAACGCCTTGCCGGCAGAGATTTTTAGTCGCTAGTCCAATCGAGATATAAAAATGTCTATCTATCTGAGTAGATTTTGGTAGAGCTTAATTAATCGAAAAAATACATAAAACTGTAAAAAATACGAGATTATTCTCTGTTGAACACATGGGCAAAGATCATCGTTAATTAATAATGATAGAACTGAAATTTAATGTACAAAAATTTGGCCATTTGGTGCTTAGAAGAAATGAGGTGAGCCTTCATGAATGAAGGCTATTACAAGAACTCTATTGCCCATCATGATGAATTCACCCCACATCTTTATCTCAATAATGATTTTTAAAAGTTTTAGTTATCTTCTGATACGGCCCGAACTTTAAATTGGGTGGTCGTATTGCCAAGATATAAAGTGAGGTTGTCATCGACCTTTGATCCCAGAAGCAACCCGCCCAGAGGTGATAGGACGGAAATTTTTCCAATACTTGGGTCTGAGTCTTCCGGAAGAGTAAGAGTTATATCCATCGTTAAATCCTCAATGTAATCATATAAAGTGATTTTTTTTCCAATTAATGCGACATTGCTAGTATCGATATCAGTATCTGAATGATAATATTTTTCCAGCTTATCAAGCACTGATGAAAGTTCAATCGCATTTAAAATACAACGAGAGGCCAACGACGAATAATTTTTTTCTTTCGATGAAAGATAAATAAATTTACGGACCTGAGAAACAAGCGGTAACATTTTTCACCTCTAACAATCAAGTTATGTAAAAAAATAGCTTGACCGGAGGTGTCGACCACCTCCGGTTTATCCATGCGTTTTCGATTGATTCCTGAGATAAAACTTTTTTGATATCAACATGATAAATGAAGCCCTATAATTCTGAACGTTTCATACGACAAATTAAAAGCTCTTCGATGTGACGACATAATTTAGCCACCACATAAAGTTCAAAATCACTATCTGGCTCCACACCTTCTGGTATAAGAAGATCTATCGTTGACAAATGTTCACACAAATCGCGAATACTATTATCGCAGTTAGTATCAATATCATGTATTGCTATACAGTGAAGATATATCTGTTCCCATGTTCCCTTAATTTTCATTGGCATTCACTTAAGCAAATTTGTTCGACAGACTCCACCTTGAATTTGACGTGTTGGTTGTTGAGCATTTTCCAGTCGATAGAGCAATTTCTTTTCATTCCTATCAGGGCGCACCCCACTGGAGATAACACTGAAACCTTCATTTCATCTAGGTTTGCCTGATCTGGATAGACCAGTCTGATGGTCTTTCTTTGATTAGAAATTAGCTCAACGTAGGTCACTAACGAGCCCATGCAGACTGCATTTTTTGGGTAACGCTTATCTTCAACAATGTTCGCATGTGTTAATTCTTGCTCTAACGTTGTGGCAATGTCTGTATCAGCAGACTGAAGTAAGGACATGAGTTTTTTGAAATCACTTTCTTTAACTACAATATCGCTACGGCATGAAATTCTCATATTTTTTTCCACACAAAAACTCACGCTAAAAATTTAGCATAATTGATCTAAAGGTATTAAAAGGCTTTAAATAATGATGGCGTTTAAGCTACAGGAGCTTAAACGCCACAGGCATGTGGGGCGTTAGCGGAAACATTACGCAACGCAATACGGAAGATTTTTTTCTGAAATAAACTATACATGAATTTAATCTACTGGCTTTTGTCTGAGTTGTAAAGCAGTAAACGATGATTTTCTATAAATTTAATTATTAGTTTTTTATTTAAAAATTTCCCCTTATTACTATTTAGTATTTTTTCCTAATATTAGGTTAAAAACTCATGTTTTTTTGTAATTATAGTGCTGTATAAGCATTTGTTTTTTTAAATTTTTGACTGTTTGATAGTATTAGTAATTTAAGTGTTTTTATGTGAAGTGTTATATCTATCCTTAAGAGGAGTGGCTGACAATATCCGTTGCTGGAGGTAAATATGTGGCAGGCAATAAAACCCCGTTTTAGGGGGCTTTTAGGTCATTCTTGGTCGTTGGTAGACAATTAAATGTGGCGGCGTCACTTTAATTGTAGGTTTAACTATTTGATGTATATTAAGTATTATATTTTTAGTATTTAATATACCCCCATTTATACCCCCTAGAATTGACGGAAATCGACGTTTCTAAGGTTTAAGACTATTTTTATTGCGTCCGTACTGGCCCAGAAATTACTTTTGTCTTTTTTTTATAGTCGCAGATAATTCATTCTTGGATGGCTATGTAAAAACGGAATTCTGGGGATATAAAAATACTTGGGTGGGTACGGTCTAAAGCAATCAAACCCTAGAGATTAGATCCGCCTCCCAACAGGAGGTGAATTGTTAGTCTTCTCTTTTGTAAACAAGCCATTCTCTAGGTTGGAGCGTAAGAGATTCACGTGTAAATGTAATTACAAAGTCATCCTCTGTTAACGATCTAATATGAGATTTTTCTGCGTACGGCAATGTAATTTTCTCGCGCTCCAATAACTCTGGGGAGGCTTCAAAGATGGTTACATACAGTTTTGCCTTACGAATTGACCAGTGTGCTTTGTAACTATAAGGCTGGGGGTTTCCCTTTTCGTCACAAATAGTCCAGTTGCCTATTTTTGTACCATCGGCTCTAAACTCAATATGTACATCCCAACATTTATACCCTTCAATTTTTTTTGTTGTTGCCCATTTTCCTACAAGTAATTTTTCATAGTTGCTGGTATCTGGAATGACCGTTGTAATGACGGGTTGGCAGGCTGCCAATATCAATGAGAGAAAAACTAGTATGAACTTCATGCATGTTCCTTTTGCA
>JASJGJ010000159.1:0-4023 GCA_033791605.1 Porticoccus sp. | reverse complement strand
CTAGAAAAGACTCGTTAACTAAATTAATCGGTAAACCACAACAGATCCTATTAGCCTGGTCCCAAGAAGAAGCTTTGCTACCACTTGCTAAAATGGCAAGTGAATCGGTAAGGCCATATAAGACGGTTGGATTATCGCGTGGTGAAGACCTGTATGCTTACCCTAGTCCGTTATTACAAAAACATAAAGAAGCATGGCTAGAAAATATTAGTGTTTTAATGAAGGCGGGAGTCTTTTAGAAATTACTTGATTACCCAAGTGTAAAGTATTCGATAAATCCACCTGTTTTTAGCCATCGAATCATCACAGAATATTACAGTTACTGAACGTCTCTTTATGGGTCGATTTTTCCCTGTCAGCCTTATTTTCTAGAGGTCCGCTTTGTGGGGCGGGTTCAACAGGTCGACGCACCTTTTATTCAGAATCACTATTACTGAGATGCATGCCTTTTAAATTCGGTTACATTATAATTTCGTGTAACCAAATTTAAACGACATGCATCTACAGTTAACATAAATAAACAACAAAATATTTTGAGATAAATATGGAATTAGTTTCAGTTGCTATTATTACAAGCGGGCTACTTTTATTTTCATTAGTATCAGGCAAGCTACAGGGAACAATAATCACCGCACCACTGGTTTTTATTATTTTCGGTTTTCTGGTTGGTGATGGTGGTCTTGCAATCGCCAGTATCGATCCAGGTCATTCAATAATACATACAATCGCCGAGTTCACTCTTATCGTAGTATTGTTTACCGATGCTGCGCGGCTTGATCTCAAACGGTTGTGGCAGGACCACAACTTACCTACGCGTATGCTTATCCTTGGCTTACCACTAATCGTGGTAAGCGGGGCTATTATCGCTATGTGGATATTCCCCGCCCTCACATTCTGGGAGGCAGCCCTGCTAGCAGCATTACTCGCACCAACTGACGCTGCACTTGGGCAATCTGTGGTATCAGCAACGATTGTTCCAGTTCGCATCCGTCAGGCAATCAATGTCGAGAGTGGTCTTAATGATGGCATTATATTACCGGCAGTATTGCTGCTTGCAGTCCTTGCAGAATCACAATCTGAAATATCAGAAGTAAGCACATGGATACATTTTGGTTTATTACAGATTACCCTGGGCCCACTTGTTGGAATGTTGACCGGCTATATTGGTGCCCGCATGATTGACGCCATGGCTGAGCGCAGATGGATGAATACATCGGCACAGGGCATTGGCATTCTCTCTCTAGCCATGCTGACCTATGCCCTGGCTGAACTTGTAGGCGGTAATGGTTTTATTGCAACTTTCGTTGCAGGTATGATGTTTGGAAATACAATTAGGAACACCTGCAGTTTTCTATTCGAATTTATGGAGACAGAAGGACAATTACTAATGCTGATCACCTTCCTGATTTTTGGCGCAGCGATGTTGCCAGAAGGATTACATCATATGACACCATCTATATTCTTATATGCTGTATTAAGCTTGACGGTTATCCGCATCATTCCAATTACAATCTCACTTATAGGTACCGGGTTAAGACTGCCTACGATAGCATTTCTCGGTTGGTTTGGTCCTCGTGGATTAGCCTCAATTCTATTTGTACTGCTTATACTGGAAGAATCCAAAATTGTGCATCATGATGAACTGTACTCAATAACAATTGTTACTGTTGCGTTGAGCGCACTGTTGCATGGTATTACAGCAGCACCTTTTGCCAATTGGTATGGACAGCTTGCCGGTCGTATGGGTGAGTGTGAAGAAAATCAAACGGTTTCTGAGCTATCGCTTCGTGAGAGACCTGCCAACACAAAAATAAACTAATCAAGGGTCTTGAACACATGAAAAAAATAGGTATAAAAAACTGGGCTGAGCTAAAAGATCGCTCACCAGAATACGCAATAGTTGCTGGTGTTGATCTGGTTGTAGTCAGAACTGATGATACAGTCTCTGTTTTATATGGTCGATGCGCACATCGCGGGGCCTTGATGTCAGACGGGCATGTCGATGGCGACAATCTTATTTGTGGCGTCCATGGCTGGGACTACCGCATTGATACAGGCATCAGTGAATACAACCACAGTGAAACCTTGAATAAGTTTGATTCCTGGGTGGAAGACGGCCAGGTCTGGGTAGACGAAGATGAAATAAGTGCCTGGGTCGATGTACACCCACAGCCTTATCAGCGAGACAGTTATCAGGGTGTCTACCAGGACCACACTGGAACACAGGATGAACCCCATGTGAAATTTATTCGAAAACTTGCTGACGAGGGGTTGTCTAAAGTTGGCCACCACGGCCCTTCCGGAGCCATGGGTGTTTCCCGTGACAGCTTACCGAAATGGGATGACATACAATTTATCACTGCTCAACTACACAAATTACCACTACTGGATGACGAAGCCGTTGGCACCGATATAATCATTGGTCCTGGCGCCAAAAAACCATTGCGTTTAGATATTCCACTGTTTGTTTCCGATATGAGTTTTGGTGCACTCTCAGAAGAAGCCAAGGTAGCACTAGCCAAAGGTGCGGAACTAGCCGGCACAGGCATCTGCTCTGGTGAAGGTGGTATGTTGCAAAGCGAACAAGAAGCCAACTCACGATACTTCTATGAACTTGCTTCAGCAAGGTTTGGTTTTTCCTGGGATAAGGTCGAGAAGACCCAGGCGTTCCATTTCAAAGGCGGCCAGGGTGCTAAAACCGGTACCGGAGGACACCTGCCCGGGGAAAAAGTAAAAGGCAGAATTGCCGAAGTACGAGGACTGCCTGAAGGTCAATCTGCTATTTCACCAGCACGATTCCCGGAGTGGACAAGCCTGGATCAGTACAGAGACTTCGCAGCAGAAGTACGTGAAAAAACCGATGGTATTCCAGTAGGCTTCAAACTGTCTGCCCAGCACATTGAAAAAGATATCGATGCAGCGTTGGAAGTGGGTAGCGATTACATCATTTTGGACGGTCGCGGTGGCGGTACGGGTGCTGCGCCATTGATTTTTAGAGACAACATCTCGGTGCCAACTATCCCTGCCCTGGCCCGTGCACGCCGTCATTTAGATAACAGCGACGCCTCTGACGTGACACTTATCATTACTGGAGGCCTCCGACACCCTGCTGATTTTGTTAAAGCAATGGCACTGGGTGCAGATGCAATAGCCGTTTCAAATGCCGCTCTGCAGGCAATCGGTTGTTTAGGCATGCGTGCCTGTAATACAAATAACTGTCCAGTTGGTATTGCGACACAAAAAGAGGAACTGCGTAATCGTCTACCTGTCGACATTGCAGCAGAGCGTCTTGAACGATTTTTTAATGCATCTGTGGAATTGATGACTGTACTGGCTCGCGCAGCCGGACATCAACATTTAAATGAATTTTCGATAGATGATTTAACTACATTCAAACCTGATATGACAAAACTAACCGGTATTGCCTACGGCGGTGTAGATAGATTTGGGGGTTAACCATGAACAAACAACATTTTCAAATACTAGATATTTTACGTAATCCGGAAGCATTGCCTGCTACTCAGTTGCCAACAGGAACCGCCTGCTACACAGAAACGTTTAGCCGCGCTGTAGTTACCTATAAAACCCTTACTGAAAATAATCTCAATGCACAGACATATCTTCAGGAACTCTGGTCTACTTTATTACAAACAGGCCGCAAAAACATGCTTGAAAACACTACCGTAGGAGCCAAATAATGACCAACAGCAATAAACAACTAGAGTGGTATCGGGTCGCAGATATCAATGAAGTTCCGCCAGGGCGAGTCAAGACTGTAACCGCAGGAACGCATTCGATGGCATTGACCAATATCGATGGTGAATATACTGCTATGGATAATCGCTGCCCTCACCAGGGAGGGCCTCTTGGCGAAGGCTCTATTGAAAAAGGCAGTGATGGCCAATGCTGGTTAAGGTGCCCGTGGCACGGCTGGGATTTTGAACCAAAAACAGTTCGCCCTCCCGGTGGACATGAAGACAGTGGACAGCATCTTTACCCCATGGATGTGCGTGAAGATGGGTT
>JASJGJ010000158.1:0-36579 GCA_033791605.1 Porticoccus sp. | reverse complement strand
TTAGTTGTTAATGAAAACGTCGCTTTATGCGGCGTTTTTTTATGGCAAAAAATAATGGTAATAAAGATGACTTTAGATAGAAGAATCAATGGCTTGGTGGCCTAGTGGGCGGCGTTGGCAATGACGTCATTATTCTTGATTCTGTAGCGGTGGCGCTGTTAAAGTAGCTCCGCTGGTTGTTGATATGTCAGTGATTTTTTACCTTTATTTGTCAGAATAACGAGTTTACGAGGGTTTTATGTCAGATTTAGTGACGGGTACCGTTAAATGGTTTAATGAAGAAAAAGGTTTTGGCTTTATTGAGCATGAAGGTGGCAAAGATGTCTTTGTACACTTTAGTGCCATTAACGGTACAGGTCGTCGTACATTGCTTGAAGGGCAGCAGGTCTCTTTCGAAATTACTGATGGCCAGAAAGGTCCTCAGGCTGAAAATGTGACAGTTGTTTCATAAGACTTTTTCTTGAGGCTAGCGTTAGATTTCACGAACGGTAGCTTTAGTCTCTAGAGTTTTTTGGGAAGATGTCAGTTGGTTTTGGCATCTTCTTATATTCCTTTCCAGATTGGCTGGCGATATTGTTCGGTCAAAGTTTTTTTTGTTTCTAGTTTTTTGCCCGCTTGAAGGCGCATATAGCTGAGAGTTAACTAAGGTGAGCCGTTAAAAAGTGACTAAGGTATGTGAAGGAACAGTGAAGGGCAGGCTATCGCCAATATTCCCAAGCTACTAATACTTTTTCAGGGTACCAATATTTCCCATAGCTGCCGTTGTAGCGCGCCAAGGCATTGGTTAAGTGTCCCTTTTCTTTATCTAAGTAGTATTTCAGAATCGTACAGCCATAGCGTAAATTAGTGTCTATATCCATGAGGTTGTCATCAGGGCGACCAATTTCATTTTTCCAAAACGGCATCACTTGCATCATGCCTCTCGCGCCAACACGGGATAGGGCGTAAGGGTCAAAACGACTTTCAATTTGAATGACAGCCAAAACTATTTCTGGAGAAAGTTGGGCGCGGGTAGCCGCCCGGTGAACTTTCTTCAGTAGGTTGAGGCGTTTCTTATCATTTTTGATATAGCGCTTTAGCTGGCCTGATTTAGACATCAGCCAGACTTCTGCATCAAAGCGATCTTCAAAGCTGTCTGATTGTTCAATTGTCTGTTTTAGTAGAGAAAGAAGTTCCTGATTATTCTCTTCTTCAGCAATAGCTGTCGGACAACATACCAAAATGGTACTTAATACCAGAACGGCACTTAATACCAAAATGGGGCTTGGCCATCCGACTAATAGTCTTTTGTTTACGCCTTTAAACATTGTTTATGTATCAACTTAACATCCGTTCGTTAAGGGGCTCGTTGAGAAATCGTTTAAGAAACTCGTGGAGTTCAGCAAGTGGAATGTCCTGGTTTTCCGTTTCCCTGCGGTTGCGGTATTCCACTACACCTTTTTCCAGCCCCCTGTCGCCCACCACAATGCGATGGGGAAGGCCAATAAGCTCAACATCTGCCAGCATGCCGCCTAAGCGTGCCTTTTCTTGATCCATAAATAGCACATCTACTCCTGATTCTAATAGTTCAGCGTAGAGTTTTTCACAGGTTTCGCGAACCTGTTCAGATTTATGCATATTGATTGGTATCAAGGCAACCTGAAAAGGTGCCAATGCGTTTGGCCAGAGAATGCCATTGTCATCGTTATTTTGTTCAATGGCAGAAGCCACAACGCGGCTGACACCAATGCCATAGCAACCCATCAACATCACTTGCTCGCGACCTTCTTCGTTAAGCACTCGTGCATTCATGGCTTCACTGTATTTGCTACCTAGCTGAAAAATATGACCCACTTCGATGCCACGTTTGATCTCCAGTACACCTTTGCCATCGGGACTGAGGTCACCGGCTAACACATTTCGAATATCTTCCACTCGGGCCAGTGGGCAATCACGCTCCCAGTTAACACCCGTTAGGTGGACACCTTCTTTATTGGCGCCACAGGCAAAGTCAGCTAGGTGTGCCGCAGAGCGATCAACAATGATAGGAATATTCAGCCCCACAGGGCCTAGAGATCCAACATTACAGCCCAGCTGCTGTTTGACCTGTTCTTCGCTGGCAAAGGTGAGTGGTGATGCGACCCCGCGGAGCTTTTCTGTCTTGATATCATTTAATTCATGGTCACCACGGAGTACGAGAGCGATAAGTTGGCTGGGATCTGACGCTTCCTCATCTTCAGGTTCGGCCAAGACAATTAATGTTTTGGCGACATTGCTTTTTTCCATGCCAAGGAATTGGCTTACTTCTTCAATACTGTGCTGATTTGGCGTCTCAACGTCTTTTACTTGTTCCTTTGCGGCAGGGCGTTCACCCGTAGGTGCGACGGCTTCGGCCATTTCAATGTTGGCGGCGAAATCACTTTCAGTGGAAAAAGCGATGTCATCTTCACCCGATTCAGCCAATACGTGAAATTCGTGAGAATGACTGCCACCAATACTGCCGGTGTCAGCCAGTACAGGTCTGAAGTCGAGTCCCATCCGCTGGAAAATTGCAGAATATGCCTGATACATTACCTCATAGGTCTGTTGCAGGCTTTCTTGAGAAATGTGGAAAGAGTAGGCGTCTTTCATCAGGAATTCTCTGGACCGCATAATGCCGAAGCGAGGGCGTATCTCGTCCCGGAACTTGGTTTGAATCTGATAAAAGCTGGCGGGCAGTTGTTTGTAACTGCGAAGTTCATTGCGTACCAAGTCGGTAATGACTTCCTCGTGGGTTGGTCCCAAGCAAAAAGAGCGGCCGTGTCGATCTTTTATACGAAGTAGTTCGGGCCCATATTGCTCCCATCGACCAGACTCTTCCCAAAGTTCAGCAGGCTGAGTGACGGGCATGAGAACTTCCTGAACGCCGGCTCTATTCATTTCTTCTCGAACAATGGCTTCTGCTTTTCGTAAGACGCGTAGGCCCATAGGTAGCCAGCTGTAGAGTCCTGCCGCCAATTTTCGAATCATCCCTGAACGCAACATCAGCTGGTGGCTGATAACCTCGGCATCGGCTGGTGTTTCTTTTTGGGTGGCAATGAGAAATTGGCTGGCTCGCATAGTTTATTCTTTATGTTGTGGGTTGAAGTAAAAGTTGGAGATTACTCTAAAAGGCGGTATTTTACGGTGGTCATTTGTTCTGGTACAGAACTTCTGGTTTTAGGATATGAGTACAGAGTTTTTGTTTAGGACATCTTGTTGAGGTTATATAGGTATTTAAATGTTTGAGCTTCATCCCCGATTGGCTGCTGACACCCTATCTGTTGGTGAGTTTGAGTTGTCGCAGTTGCTTATTCATCGCGATGCTAACTATCCCTGGTTCATCTTAGTGCCCAAAAAATCTGATGTGATGGAAATTTATCATTTGTCAGAGGAAGAGAGAATTCAGCTGATGGTTGAGTCCTGCCTGTTGGCAGAAGCGCTGGTCGATGTGTTTTCGCCGGACAAAATCAATATTGCCACTCTAGGCAATATGGTCCCTCAGTTACATATGCACCATGTGGCGCGATATAAAACTGATGGTGCATGGCCAAACCCTATTTGGGGGGCATTGCCTGCATTGGATTATCAGCAGGTAGATCTCCAGCATCGGATAGATTCTATGGCTCGTGTGCTTGTGGGGGATAGTTTCACGGTGGCGTAATCCGGAATTTGAGAGGTTCTGCTGCCTTCCGTTTCTTCTTATCCTTTTTTGTTCTGGATTACAGCATTACTGGGAAGTCCATCGATGACGTGATCATCAGAGATCCATCCTTCTAGCACCCGTTTTCATGGGGTATAATGCGCGCCTTTTGCTGGCACGCCTAAGTGCGCGCTGAAAAGCGCCTGAAAAGCATTCGGGGACAGCTATCGAGAGTGTTCAATTATCGAACCTCGATTGATCAATACGGGAAGAAATAATGCGTACAACTTATTGCGGTGTTCTTGGTGCAGAGAACATTGATCAGGAAATTACACTCTGTGGCTGGGTAGACCGTCGTCGAGATCATGGTGGTGTGATCTTTATTGACCTTCGTGACCGTGAAGGCATTGTTCAGGTGGTTTTCGATCCGGACTGTGGAGAGCACTTTGAGCGTGCCGATTCTGTACGCAGTGAATATGTTCTTCAGGTTAAAGGTAGAGTGCGTGCCCGCACACCGGAAACCGTTAACGCTGACATGCGTACCGGCGCAATAGAAGTTTATGCGTTAGAGCTGGACATATTAAACACCTCTGATACGCCGCCATTCCCGTTGGATGAACACAATAAAGTGGGTGAGGATGTCCGCTTAAAATATCGTTATATGGATTTGCGTCGTCCGGAGATGCTGAAGAACTTACGTTTTCGTTCTCAGGTGACCACCGTGATTCGCAACTATCTGGATGGCAAAGGTTTTCTGGATATTGAAACACCCATTTTGACTCGTGCCACACCTGAAGGCGCTCGGGATTACCTGGTGCCAAGCCGGACCCACGAAGGTAAATTCTTTGCGTTGCCACAGTCGCCGCAGTTGTTTAAACAGCTGCTAATGGTGTCTGGTATCGACCGTTATTATCAAATTGCCAAATGTTTCCGTGATGAGGATTTGCGTGCCGATCGTCAACCTGAGTTTACCCAGGTGGATGTGGAGCTATCGTTTTCCTCGGAAGAAGAGATTATGGCTATTAACGAAGATATGATTCGTTCTGTCTTCCAGAAAGTGCTGAAAGTGGATTTGGGAGACTTCCCCCAAATGCCTTACAGCGAAGCTATGAATCGTTTTGGTAGTGACAAGCCAGATTTGAGAATTCCATTAGAGCTGGTGGAAATCAAAGACCTAATGGCCGCCGTAGACTTTAAAGTTTTCTCTGGCCCGGCCAATGACCCGAAGGGTCGAGTGACTGCGCTAAAAGTACCCGGCGGAAACAGCATTAGCCGTAAGCAGATTGACGACTACACCAAATTTGTCGGTATCTACGGTGCCAGAGGATTGGCCTATATTAAGGTCAACGATAAAGACGACCTAGAAGAAGGGCTGCAATCACCGATTGTGAAATTCCTGCCCAATGAGGTTCGCGGTGCCATCCTAGAACGTACCGGTGCCGAAAACGGCGACCTGATTTTCTTCGGTGCCGATAAAGGCAAAATTGTATCCGAAGCCTTGGGCGCATTGCGTTGTAAGTTGGGTGCAGACCTTGACCTGTATACTTGTGACTGGGCGCCATTGTGGGTAGTAGACTTCCCCATGTTTGAAGAAACAGCCGAAGGTAACTGGACATCATTACACCATCCGTTTACACGTCCGGCCTGTAGTCCGGAAGAGCTGGAAAAAGATCCCGAAAATGCCCTGTCTCTCGCTTACGACATGGTGCTGAACGGTACTGAATTGGGTGGTGGCTCTATTCGTATCCACAACCCGGCCATGCAGAAATCCGTATTCCATGTACTGGGAATCAGTGATGAAGAAGCCAATGAAAAATTTGGTTTCCTCGTGGATGCACTGAGCTATGGCTGTCCTCCTCATGGTGGGTTAGCGTTTGGCTTAGATCGTCTGATCATGCTGTTAACTGGCAGCGACTCCATTCGTGATGTGATAGCCTTCCCTAAAACCCAATCGGCAGCCTGTGTGATGACCGATGCACCGGGCCGAGTGGATAATAAACAATTACGTGAACTGAATATTAAGTTGCGAGAAAAACCCGCAAGCGAAAAACCTTCAAACGAAAAAGAAGGCAATGCTTAAACTGTTTTGCTAAAACAGTCGTTCGGGTAAGTTAGGAGATTAGTTATGGCGGGTCATAGTAAATGGGCCAACATCAAGCACCGTAAGGCAGCCCAAGATGCCAAACGGGGTAAAGTTTTTACCAAGCTAATTCGTGAGTTGGTGGTCGCGGCCAAAGCGGGTGGTCCCAGTACTGAGGATAATCCCCGTTTGCGGGCCGCAGTGGACAAAGCCCTTGGCGCCAACATGAAGCGGGATACCGTTGATAAAGCTATTGCTCGAGGTGCCGGTGCTGGTGAGGGTGATAATTACGACGAAATCACCTACGAAGGTTACGGTGTTGGTGGCATTGCTGTACTCGTTGAATGTATGACAGACAACCGCAATCGAACTGTTTCAGATGTTCGTCACGCCTTTGCTAAACGTGGCGGCAACTTGGGTACCGACGGTTCCGTTGCGTATTTGTTTACTCGCACAGGTCAGATCAGCTTTGCACCGGAAGCCGATGAAGAAAAAATTATAGAAGTAGCGCTCGAAGCAGGCGCGGAAGACGTTGTAACCAATGACGATCAATCCATTGATGTCATGACAGCCTGGGAAGAATTCACAGTCGTGAAAGATGCCATGGTCGCCGAAGGCTTAGAGCCTGACGATGCAGAGATCACCATGTTGGCTTCTATCACGGTACCACTGGATAAAGATGGTGCGGAAAAAGCCCTCGCGTTAATTGATAGTCTCGAAGATCTGGATGATGTCCAAAATGTGTACACCAATGCAGACATTTCACTTGAGGTAATGGAGCAGCTGGACTGAGAGCCTGCTGTTATTAACGTGGCCTTAAATTGATTTAAAATAAAACGTTTAAATGTAAATTAACGAGTAATCAACGGAGAAAAAAGATGAAAGTATTGAAAAAAACTGATGACTATACCGTCTACCAAAAACGTTCAGGCCGTTATGCCGTAGTAGGCGCAGACAAGAAAAACATTAACGGTGAAGATAAGGTGAAAATTCTTGTAGCCGAAGGCCTAGTTAAACTAGCCGTAGCTGCTGCTCCTGAGCCAGAAGTGGTTGAAGAAGTTGTTGAAGCGGCCGCAGAAGAAGCACCTGCAGAAGAGCCAGCAGCTACTGAAGAAGCTCCAGCGGAAGAAGAGCCTGAAACAAAAGAATAATTTAACGTTTTGTTTCAGAAAAGGCGGCTTATTTAAGCCGCCTTTTTTATTGTGTGGAATAACTTTATATAGCTCCGAGCTCAAGAGCCAGAGGCCAAATACCAAATACCAAATACCAAATACCAAATACCAAATACAGCCCTTGTATGATTGTTCTTGTCTTATAGCTTCTTGTTTAGCGTTTATTATGTCTGCTCTCTGACAGCCAATAGCGGGTTGATCGTTAGATCAGCCTTTAATAATCTCCACGCCGTAATTTTGAGCGGCGCGGAGATGTGTATCGAGAATCAGATCAAATCGAAGCGATCAGCATTCATAAGCTTCGTCCATGCTGCTACAAAGTCCCGCACAAACTTTTCATTATTGTCATCTTGTGCATAGACTTCAGCGTACGACCGAAGTATCGAGTTGGAGCCGAAAATAAGATCCACTCTTGTTGCTGTCCACTTGACCTGCTCTGTTTCACGATTACATACTTCATACAAACCATTACCGGCAGGCTTCCAAGCATAATTCATATCTGTGAGGTTTACGAAGAAGTCATTTGTCAGCGCTCCTTCGCGATCAGTAAATACACCGTGCTTGGTACCGTTGTGGTTAGTGCCAAGAACACGCATACCACCAACCAGTACGGTCATCTCAGGAGCCGTTAAGCCCATCAGTTGCGTACGATCGAGCATCAGTTCTTCGGCACTGACGACGTAATCCCGTTTAAGCCAGTTGCGGTAACCATCATGAAGGGGTTCCAGAACTTCGAAGGAACTGATGTCGGTCATCTCCGCTGTTGCATCGCCACGCCCAGGCGAGAATGGAACCGAAACATCAGATCCAGCAACCTTTGCGGCTTGCTCAATACCGACGTTACCGGCAAGAACTATGATATCGGCAACACTTGCACCGCTCTCAGTTGCAATGCTTTCGAGTACAGTAAGTACTTTGGCTAGACGCGAAGGTTGGTTACCTTCCCAGTCTTTTTGAGGCGCAAGTCGGATTCGTGCCCCGTTGGCACCGCCACGCTTGTCAGAACCACGGAAGGTTCTGGCACTGTCCCATGCGGTGGAAATCATTTCACTTGCGCTCAGACCACTGGCTGATATTTTTTCTTTCACTGCCTGGACATCGTAGCTAGTGTTTCCTGCAGGAATCGGGTCTTGCCAAATAAGTTCTTCTTGAGGTACGTCAGGACCGATATAGCACGTCTTCGGCCCCAAATCACGGTGCGTTAGTTTGAACCATGCTCGAGCGAAGACTTCGGAAAAGTAATCGGGATCTTTGTAGAACTTCTCGGAGATTTTTCGATATTCAGGGTCCATCTTCATGGCCATGTCAGCATCGGTCATGATAGGGTTATGACGAATTGACGAGTCTTCGACATCGACAGGCTTGTCTTCTTCCTTAATATTAATAGGTTCCCACTGCCAGGCACCCGCTGGGCTCTTCTTTAATTCCCACTCATAGTTAAGCAGTAGTTGGAAATAACCGTTGTCCCACTGGGTAGGGTGAGTCGTCCATGCACCTTCGATACCACTGGTTACAGTGTCACGGCCAATGCCACGCTCTGTCTTATTTAGCCAGCCCATGCCCTGATCCTCGATTTCAGCACCTTCTGGTTCTGATCCGAGCAGTTCGACATTACCATTACCATGACATTTCCCTACTGTGTGACCACCTGCGGTGAGAGCAACCGTTTCTTCATCGTTCATGGCCATGCGCTCAAAGGTCACACGCACATCATGAGCTGTTTTGAGTGGGTCAGGGTTGCCATCCACACCTTCGGGGTTTACATAAATAAGCCCCATCATCACTGCAGCCAACGGGTTTTCCAGGTCA
Source organism: Porticoccus sp. (assembly GCA_033791605.1). GTDB lineage: Bacteria > Pseudomonadota > Gammaproteobacteria > Pseudomonadales > Porticoccaceae > Porticoccus. The sequence goes on along the minus strand of JASJGJ010000158.1, from coordinate 27,878 downwards.
CGTTTACCCGAGTAACGGCTGCCTTCACTGCCGCTAGGAGCAAGCCACTCCTTTTCCGCTCCCCAGTAAGTGTCTTTTTCTGGATGCCAAATATCTTCACGTCCAAAGGCAAAGCCGAAGGTTTTTAAACCCATGGATTCATAGGCAATGGTGCCTGCATAGGCAATCAAATCGGCCCAGCTAAGCTTGTTTCCGTATTTTTTCTTGATCGGCCAAAGTAGGCGGCGCGCCTTGTCAAGGCTTACATTATCTGGCCAAGAATTGATAGGGGCGAAGCGCTGGTTACCCGTGCCAGCACCACCTCTACCGTCAGCTATGCGATAGGTGCCGGCCGAATGCCAAGACATGCGGATCATTAGTCCACCGTAATGCCCCCAGTCCGCTGGCCACCACTTTTGACTGTCAGTCATCAAGGTATGCAAGTCTTTCTTGAGTGCGGTGACGTCTAGGTTCTTGACTGTCTCTCGATAGTTGAAGTCCGCTCCCATCGGATTGGTCTTGTTATCGTGTTGATGCAGAATGTCTAGGTTCAGAGCCTTCGGCCACCATTCCATGTTCGACATGTTGATCTCTGTGGCGCCACCATGCATTACTGGGCATTTGTTCTTAGACATAGGTCAATCTCCTATTTACCGCATGAAAAGAAGTTGCTATCTGCACAACGTTGTAATGTATTCCTGCCACACTATTGATTATTTCAAACGATATGTGAAACAGTTTACTTCTATTGTATCAATCAGTTTTATCTATCAAGTTCGATCTGATGAATAATTAGGAGGGCATTTATTAATCAACGGTTAATACAAAGCATACAGCGAAGGTGTCTGTGGTAACGAATGCTGCAGGTGATGCCCGTAGCAGGCCCGTTTGTATAGTGTGTCTGCAGGCGGAACGATACGAACATTGACCCTGCTTACGCTTGTTATAAAGCAAAACACGTCTTCTGACTTTTAACTAGCTTTAGCTATGTGCCAAGAGGGACTTATAGCAGAAAATAAAATCATTAATACTGTGTGATCAGTCGTCATCTTCTCTCTCAGTTACTCCGTGAGGGGTTGGGTCGCCATGTTGATCTACAGAAATAAAGACAATTTTTTCAATTTCGATAATAACCTTACCACCATCCTTGTTTCGAGCTTGGCATGTGATGGCTATAGATGTACGGCCAAATCTGACAATATCAAAGCCAAATTCAACAATATCGTCCTGCATTGCAGGGGATACGAAGTTAATTTCTGAGATATGGCGTGTCACGAGGCGGGGGGTTTTGAGCTGACACTTGGCGAAGATAAAAGCTTCTTCATCTATCCACGCTAATATTGTGCCACCAAACAGACGATTGGCGCTGTTTAGGTGTTCCGGCATGACTAAACGTCTACTGTAAAATTTCATGATGGCCTCATCGGTTAAGAGTTACTTTTTCTAGCAGCCATGACTAATCATGCAAAGATTACGCCATGTCATTGTGGGCTGGTCTATGGCTGATGAATGAAGAGAGTTGGGATTTGTATAAGTGAAAGATATGTTCCTAATTCACTATTTTAGTGCGAAATATCACGACCTCTGACCGCAGCTCTGGATTATTAACTGATGCACACCGCAGCCCTATAATACCTGCGTAATAGGCGAGAGCTTGCGAACGTCCTAATTGATGCGTTTGTTATATGCTTACTTAATACGTTTAAGTTCATTCTCAAACTTCTTATCCCTTGGTTTGGCTCTATATATTTCCAAGTGGACTTATCATCAATAATACCAATCAAAGTCACAGGCTCTTTCTGGTCGATACGGCAACCAAAATATACTACTCCGAATCCCCTTGAATTTTCACGCTAATGATAAATGTAATGACTTAAATTGCTGGGGATAAATTAAAACGATCTTTCTGCTAAAATTTTTTGGGTGCAAATCCCGTTACTTTCTCTATAGTTAATTCGCGGCCAATTGCAGTTAGAGGATGCACTACGACCAAGCCTCGCACCGACTTTTTTAGCTTGCTCTTCTTTAGTTAGTTCACGATTAAAGGCCAAGGCTTTGATATTATTGCTTTTGCCACTTACCTCGCGATCATTTTGATTTTTTGCGTTAGCTATCGCTTTAGGTGGTGCTTCAATTTCAGTTTGAAATTGAAGCACCATTGCTTGATCGCCACGCTCTTTAGCAGCGGTTAACTTATGGCTAGATTTATCTAATTTACTAGTGAGGTATTGTAGTTCTTGTTTGGTATTCATAGTGGAATCTTTTGTCTCTTAATCTCAACGCTCATAGTGCTGTCAGCATAACCCTTCAGTACATCTCGCCATATAATGGCATGATAACACCTAGCCCGCCGAAAACGATTTATCACTATAGATCTACATATTTATTTGAGGAAAATCAATTTATTACAGCACATAGCTAATGCAACCAAACGCTCTTCTACATGACAACTTACCTCGTTATTTAGGTATGGGGGTATGGGGGTATGGGTAATTTGAATACCTAGCGTCGTAAATCAGCTGTCCATGTAGCGGGGGAGATGCGCGTTTGCTCAGAAAGATCATTTTGACTTAGATAGTATTCACGTAATTTTACAATGTGCTTTTTATTCGGCGTCAATATTTCAGTTAGTATTTCTCAATCATAAGGGGCTTTAAGGTGTTTTTGCGACCCGAAGTAGATGGTATGGGGCTTCATGTTCTTTATTGATTGAGCATTAAAGATCTCAAATTTATATATTAGTTTAGGCCTTATATCACTTTGTCCCCTATCTCGGAACAAACGATTTTCGGTCAAGACCATTATTGTTTGCTTAGAATGAACTGTAGCGAAGATGAGGACTCCGTAGCTTGTAAAATGAAACCTATTCTCTGTTTTTTTCAAAACATTCACCTTTATCATAAAGTAGTATCTTTTGAAATCAAATGCTTAGCATATTTTTTTCTTTGAGCAGCAGTCGCTAGCTTATCTTCTCATTTTCAATAGGGGCTTCTGGCCTAGGGGAGCTAGCGTATTCAATATCATCAGCAATATTAGATCGATAATAAGTCTGCGGAACGGTTTTGAGTTCCACCGTAGAGGGCTTGTTTTTTTTACTGATTGATATACTGTAGCAATATACAGTACTGGCTTGTGGCGAGTTAAGAAATGCTGACAACTTAAGTGGCGCGGCGCATATGACGTTAATTTTAGGAATCGACCCCGGTTCTCGAAAAACCGGTTTTGGTATTATTAATGCGGCGGGGCCAAATGGTGCCAGAATTGAGTATGTCACCAGCGGTATTATTCGTTTGCCTTCGGGTGAGTTGCCTGCCCGCCTAAAAATAATTTTCGATAGTGTTTCTGAGATTATTCAACAATACCATCCGGAGGAAATGGCCGTCGAAGAGGTTTTCTTTGCACGTGACCCTCGTGCCGCGTTGAAGTTAGGTCAGGCGAGGGGTGCGGCTATTGTGGCTGGCGTTACTGCAGGGTTGTCTGTGGGTGAGTATGCCGCTCGATCGGTCAAGCAATCCGTTGTGGGTACCGGGGCTGCGGATAAAGTACAAGTACAGCATATGGTGAAACAATTGTTGAAGCTGCCAGCGGCACCGGCTGAAGATGCAGCAGATGCACTGGCGGTTGCACTGTGTCATGCACAGACTATGCGCACAGCCGCTAGCCTGGGAGGACAGTTCCGTTATTCAAAGGGGCGGTTAAAACAGATAGGCGCTAGCCAAACCGGTATGACTGAGACTTAGAGGAGCATTGGTTTGATAGGTCGAATTGCAGGGGTATTGTTGGAGAAGCAGGCGCCGGAGTTGCTGATTGATGTTCAGGGTGTCGGCTATGAGGTGTTGGTATCTTTAACCACTTTTTTTGATTTACCCGCCTGCGGCGAAAACGTCAGTCTTCATACTCATTTTGTGGTGAGAGAGGATGCCCAGCAACTCTATGGTTTTACTGAGCGTCGTGAGCGTGAGTTATTCCGAATGCTTATCAAAGTGAATGGTGTGGGCCCGAAGATGGCTCTGACCATACTGTCAGGCATGACCACAAGCGATTTTGTCCATTCGGTTCAAGCCAATGACGCGGCAAGACTGGTTAAGCTACCCGGTGTTGGTAAGAAGACGGCGGAGCGGTTGATTATTGAGATACGGGATCGTTTGTCCTCTTTTTCTGAGAGTGTTGAGGGTGGTGCCGCGGGTTCTCCTTCGTTCGAGTTGTCGCGCAATCATTCGGATACCAAAGCAGAAGCGGAAAGTGCATTAATTGCCTTGGGCTATAAACCCCAGGAGGCGGCTCGAATGGTGAGTGCGGTGGCTTCTGGTGATGCGGTTAATGAACAAACCAGTGAAGAGTTAATCAGGCTATCCCTCAAGAGTATGGCAAGAGCCTAGAAGGTTTTAGATACAAATACGTCTAGTGATACGCCATAGAGATATAGTTACGCCATAGAGATATACTTGCCCCATGATAGAAACTGACCGCCTGATCTCTCCTGAAGTTGTTGTTCAAGAAGATCGCTTTGATCGAGCTATTCGTCCACTGAGCCTTAATGATTACGTAGGGCAGCAGGTTGTCCGTGAGCAAATGGAAATTTTTATTGGTGCTGCTCGTAAACGAGAAGAGCCCTTAGACCATACGTTAATTTTTGGCCCTCCCGGCCTAGGTAAAACGACGCTGGCCCACATTATTGCCAACGAAATGGGAGTGGGTTTAAAAACTACCTCGGGTCCGGTGTTGGAAAAGGCGGGTGATCTCGCGGCATTAATGACCAATCTTGAGCCCGGCGATGTACTGTTTATCGATGAAATTCATCGTTTAAGTCCCGTGGTGGAAGAAGTTATTTATCCTGCGATGGAAGATTATCAGCTGGATATCATGATTGGCGAAGGCCCAGCGGCTCGTTCCATAAAACTTGATATTCCACCCTTTACCCTAGTGGGAGCAACCACTAGGGCGGGTTTGCTGACATCCCCATTAAGGGACAGGTTTGGTATTGTTCAACGATTGGAGTTTTATTCGGTCGATGAGTTGACGTCGATTGTGTCCCGTTCCGCAAAGATTCTTGGTGTTGCCACAGATGCTAAAGGGGCTCAGGAGATTGCTCGCCGTTCCCGTGGTACGCCTCGTATTGCCAATCGATTATTGCGTCGTGTCAGGGACTATGCGGATATTAAGGCCGATGGCGTGGTTACCACTGAGGTAGCTGATTTGGCATTGAATATGCTGAATGTGGATGCCCGTGGTTTTGACCAGATGGATCGCCGTTTAATGTTGGCGATTATTGAAAAGTTTGACGGTGGCCCCGTGGGTGTTGATAGTATCGCGGCGGCGATTAGTGAAGAGCGAGATACCATCGAAGATGTTTTAGAACCTTACTTGATTCAGCAGGGTTATCTATTACGTACACCTCGGGGTCGAATGGTGACACGTCTAGCCTATGAGCATTTTGGCTTGCAAAGCCCAAAAAAGATTAATAATAGTTAGGTTGAATGGATAAATGACGGAAGAATATTGTCTACCCATCCGTGTTTATGTTGAAGACACTGATGCGGGTGGTATTGTTTATTATGCCAATTACCTTAAATACATTGAGCGTGCGCGCACTGAATTGATAAGAACGCTGGGGTACGACAAGCCAGCGTTATTTGATGGCCTTCAATTTGTTGTTCATTCTGTAAATATTAGATATCGCCAACCAGCGATTCTGGATGATAATGTCGTGGCTACGGCAAAGTTAATACAGGTATCACGTACGTCATTTACTCTTGCACAGCGGGTGTTGAGAGGCGATGACGTGTTAGTGGAAGCTGAAGTCAAAGTGGCGTGTATCAACCACGAGAAAAAAAGACCCAAGGCTATACCACCAGACATGCTGCAAACACTTAAGGCTGCGGTATAACACTGTTGTGGAATAGACTAATTATATGCGGAATAACACTGAGAGGGGAGCGACCTAGTGACAGAACAATTATCTCTGTGGAGCCTGATTGCCAATGCCACTGTATTGGTACAGTTTGTCATGGCTCTGCTTTTTGTGGCGTCAATGATTTCTTGGACGATGATCGTTCAAAGAGGGTTATACCTGAGAAATGCCAGCCGTAACCTGCGTCAATTTGAAGATAATTTTTGGTCGGGGGTAGACCTTAACCAGCTATACCAAGACAGTGGTGCTCAGGCCGGAGCGGAAGGCCTTGTCAGTGTGTTTCGTGCAGGCTTTCGTGAATATAACCGGCTCACCCAGCAGAGTAGTGCGGATCCTGATGCCGTGATGGAAGGGGCCGAACGATCCATGCGGGTCGCCTTATCTCGCGAAGAAGAAAAACTGAACCGAAATTTGCCATTTCTTGCCAGTGTCGCCTCCGTAAGTCCATACATTGGCCTATTTGGTACGGTCTGGGGCATCATGAATTCATTTCGTGGTTTGGCTAATGTTCAGCAAGCTACCTTGGCGACGGTGGCTCCCGGTATTTCTGAAGCATTGATTGCCACAGCTATGGGGTTGTTTGCCGCAATTCCCGCAGTATTAGCCTATAACCGGTATTCGTCATCAGCCGACAGTGTATACAGTAGCTACGAAACCTTTGCGGAAGAGTTTTCGAGTATTTTGCATCGCAGGGTTCACAGCCATTGAGCATTAAGAAGACAAAACACAAGCGTCGGTTGGTTGCGGAAATCAATGTCGTTCCCTACATCGATGTGATGTTGGTGTTACTGATAGTCTTTATGGTGACGGCGCCTTTATTGATGCAAGGCGTTAAGGTCGAGTTACCACAGGCGCCTTCTGCTCCGTTAGATGATAAAGAGAAAGACCCTTTGATCGTTTCAATCAAAGCAGATGGCTCCTATTATTTGGATTTAGGCAATGGTAAAAATATTCAAGAGGCTTTGCCGTCAATTATCGACAAGGTAACGAAGGTGTTGCGTCAACAGCCCAAAACACCCGTGCTGGTTTGGGGGGATGCTCGGGTAAATTATGGGGCGGTTGTAAAATTGATGAGTGATTTGCAAAATGCTGGTGCACCCTCGGTGGGCCTTGTTACCGAACCACCTGGAAAAAATTAGCTGCTGTGTTAGGGGGACGGGTTACTTCATATAGCATTGCCATTTTGGTCAGTTTGGCATTGCACTCTTTTGTGATCTTCTTATTGGTTAGCCATTGGGGGGCGGAAAAAACGCCTAGAAAAGCTGTGCCACCTAAGTATGTGCAGGCAAAGCTTATTCAGCTAGAGGAAAAAGCAAAGCCAAGACCCGAGGCGAAACCCAAACCCAAACCCAAACCTGAGGTGAAACCGAAGCCAAAGCCTGAACCTAAGCCCAAACCAAAACCAAAACCTGAGGTGAAGCCTAAGCCCAAGCCTGAAGTTAAGCCTGAGCTAAAACAAGATAGTCAGCAGTTGGCGAAGGACTTGGCAAGTGCTTTAGCTTCAGAAGAAGAATTTTTAGTAGCAGAAAATGATGAACAGTTGACCAGTAGTTACTCGGCATATATTTTTGAGCGTGTCGCTGCGAACTGGAATCGCCCTCCCAGTGCAAGAAGAGAGATGGAAGTTGATTTGCAAATTCAATTGGTGCCCACGGGGCAGGTGATTAGCGTAGTGGTGATCAAGAGCAGTGGGAGTGGGGCTTTTGATCGATCAGCAGAACAAGCCGTGCATAAGGTGGGTCGATTTGAAAAATTGCAGGAACTTCCCTCCCGAGTATTTGAACAAAATTTTCGTCAATTACGACTGGTCTTTAGACCAGATGATTTGAGGTTGTAACACGTGAAAAGAACAGCGGTTTCTCTGGGTGTCTGTTGGTTGGTTTTGATATTTCCAATGACAGTGCTGGCAGATTTAACAATTGAAATTACAAAGGGTGTCGATAATCCCACTCGGATCGGTATTTCTCCCATTACTCGTGATGGTAGATCGCTACCAGAAGATGTGAGCAAGATTGTATCCGAAGATCTTCAGCGGAGCGGGCTGTTTCGTCCGATTCCCAAGGAGGATATGTTGTCGTTTCCGTCAACGGTAAAAGAGGTTTATTACCGGGACTGGCGAATTTTAGGGGCCGAGTATTTGGTGGTTGGAAAGACGACCCTGCGGGATGAAGTCTATCAAATCACTTTTAGCCTTGTAGAAGTCCATAGTTCCCGGGTTGTGTTTACCAAAGTTGTTAAAGGCTCTAACAATCAACTACGCGATTTGGCCCACTATATCAGTGATGAGGTGTATCAGGCCGTGACCGGTATTCCGGGAGCCTTCTCGACTCGAGTGGCCTATGTCTCTGCGTTACCTTCAAACGGAAAGATGCAGTTTAAGTTAATGGTGGCCGATGTTGATGGTGCGAGGGAAAGACTATTACTTGAATCGAAGCAGCCGATTATGTCTCCAGCATGGTCTCCAGATGCTAAAGAATTGGTTTATGTTTCGTTTGAAACGGGTCGCCCAGCTATTTTTCGACAAAATTTGGCTACCGCCGCACGGGAGCAGCTGACTAATTTTCGCGGCTTAAATGGTGCGCCGGATTGGTCTCCAGATGGCCGGACCTTGGCGCTAGTGCTTTCAAAAGACGGAAATCCTGAGATTTACACTTTTGATTTACAGAGTCGCAAGTTCACTCGTCGTACTCAGCATTTTGCTATTGATACTGAGCCAAACTGGACGCCAGATGGCCGTGCACTGATTTTTACCTCTGATAGAGGAGGAAGTCCGCAAATTTACAAGTTGACCATTGCCACAGGAGGGGTAGAACGATTAACCTTCACCGGTTCTTACAACGCGAGGCCAAGGCTTGCCAAGGATGGTAGAACATTGGTGATGGTGCACCGTAATAACGGTAAATTCCATATTGCGTCACAAGATTTGGTGACGGGGGACTTAAGGGTTTTAACGCAAACCTATTTGGATGAGTCGCCGACAGTAGCGCCTAATGGTGCTATGCTTCTTTATGCAACTAAAAAGGGTAATAAAGGGGTGCTTGCAGCAGTTTCTTTGGATGCTGGTGTGAAGTTTTTATTGCCAGCTCGACATGGGGATGTGCGTGAGCCAGCTTGGTCGCCGAAATAAGGTGGTGTTCGCTTAGACGTGAGGCTAAAAAGAGCTTTCGGCGTTAAAGTGAACAATATTAGGCTGGACAAAAATTGTATTGTAATGCCAAAGAATATATTTGAATTTTAACGATTAAGACTGTAACACGAAATACAAAAAACAAACGGCTAAAATTAGTTAGCCAAAATTAACAACAAACCTCCCACGATTTAGGAGAACGTAATGAAGACCCAATTGGTTAAGTATGGTGTGATGGCTACTCTTTTGTCAGCGTTGCTGGCGGGTTGCTCTTCTACTGACACGACAGGTACGGAAAATGTCGGTGGAGGTGTAACTACAATGTCAGGTGATAGTGTCGCTACAGGGACTGTTGACACCAGCTCAGTAAGTGGTTCATCTTTAGATGCTAACAGCACCGTAGCTCGTATATTTTATTTTGAGTTTGATAAGGCAATCCTAAACGCTGAAGCTCGTGCAGCTTTGCGCCTTCATGCTCAAAGTCTTCGTGCTAACCCGGTGAATATTCGCCTGGAAGGCCATGCTGATGAGCGTGGTACCCGTGAGTACAATATGGCACTAGGTGAGCGTCGTGCTAATTCAGCCCGTGATTTCCTTGTTCAAGAGGGCGTTAATGGCTCTTTGATTGAAGTGATCAGTTACGGTGAAGAAAGCCCTGCTGCTCTGGAAAGTAACAATGGGTCTTGGGCACTTAACCGCCGTGTTGAATTGAAATAATATTCACTCTGGTTGTAATGTTTGAGAGTTTTGATGTTTATCGTCCGATACTGGTAACGGTATCGGACGTTTTTCGTTAAAAATATTAAATGACTAATCCCTGGTATTAGTTCAAGTTTGAATGAGTCTCAGTTAAAGGGGTTTTTGCGTATGTCTACGTCTGTTTATACCGCATTTTTGGGTCTCTTCATCACTGTGTCTGCTTTTGCTGCCGTGCCGGTTTCGGAAATAGGTGGTCAAACCCAGCAATCTGTCACGGTCGCTAGACCTCAGGCTCCTGCAATTGAACCCGACGTTTCTCGTGGGGATGTTCACTATCAAGTTCAACTTTTGCAGGACGAGGTAAGAACATTACGCGGGATAACGGAAGAGCTGGATAATGAAATTCGTCTGCTTAAAAAGCGCCAAATGGATGATTATATGGATCTTGATCGTCGCCTGAGCTCGCGATTGTCAGGTGTGAGCGGTGATGCTAGTCAGCCCAAAGGAAATGAAAGTGGTGCAGTTATCAAGGGCGCTGCTGCCAATGAGAATGTTCAGGCATCTACATCCTCATCCCAGGCGGATGAAGAGAGGGTTCATTATGATAATGCTTACGCTCAGTTAAAAGCTGGTAAGGTAACAGAGGCTGTCTCACAATTTAAAGCACATATTTCGAAGTACCCGACGGGTAAGTACGTAGCTAATGCCCACTACTGGCTGGGTGAAATATATGTACTCCAAAATAACTTGGAGTTAGCTCGTCAGTCATTTTCTACTGTGGTAGAAAGTTTTCCTGCTCACCGTAAGGCGCCGGACTCAATCTTTAAGCTGGGGCAGGTTTATTTTATGCTGGGTAACAAAGTAAAGTCTAAAGCGCTACTAGAAAAGGCTGCTGCGGGGAATGACAATGCCTCAAGGTTAGCGCGTGGTTATCTGGATGAAAACTTCTAGCGGTTCTGAATTTTCCCGTCTATATAGAATATGCATTTTTCAGCTAAGCCATTTCGGTTAAACTACGTCGTTTATCCTGCGTAGCTTTAGCCTCATGGATTTATCGACAGTTCGCATTACTGAAATATTTTATTCCCTTCAGGGAGAATCCTCGGCGGCTGGGTTGCCCACAGTGTTTGTGCGGTTGACCGGGTGTCCGTTGCGTTGCCATTATTGTGATACCGAATATGCTTTTTACGGTGGTGAGCGCAAGACAATATCGAGTGTTCTTGCTTCTGTCGCCAGCCATAAGTCTCTAAATGTCTGTGTTACAGGAGGGGAGCCCTTAGCTCAGAAAGCCTGTATTCCTTTATTAACAGCACTTTGTGATGAGGGGTACCAAGTCTCTCTGGAAACTTCTGGCGCCTTAACGGTAGAGCCTGTAGATCCTCGGGTGATTAAAGTATTAGATTTGAAGACGCCGGGATCCGGCGAGGTTGATAAGAACCTGTATGACAACATGTTGCATTTAAGTCCGCAAGATCAGGTGAAGTTCGTTATTTGTGATCGTCAGGATTACGAGTGGGCAAGATTAAAGATAGACGAACTAAGATTGATTGATCGGGTAGGAAATATTCTTTTTTCACCCAGCACTGGGCAATTAAATGCAACTGAGCTCGCAGATTGGATACTAGAAGATCACTTACCCGTGAGGTTTCAGATTCAACTGCATAAAATATTGTGGAGCGATGAACCAGGACATTAAGTGGGTATGAGTAATCCAGATAAAAAAGCAGTGGTGTTGATCTCTGGTGGTTTAGATTCTACTACAGTCTTGGCTATGGCAAGACAACAAGGGTTTGATTGCTATACCTTGAGCTTTGACTATGGGCAAAAAGCACAGGCTGAATTACACGCGGCCGAGCGTTGTTCCAAATTGTTGGGTGCTAAGCAGCACAAGGTCGTTGAGCTTGATTTGCGCACTATTGGTGGGTCTGCATTAACAGATGACAATATTGATGTGCCTGAAGAGGAAACGCCGGGTATTCCTGTTACCTATGTGCCTGCACGAAACACCGTGTTTCTCTCAATTGCCTTGGGTTGGGCCGAGGTACTGGATGCTCAGGATATTTTTATTGGCGTGAATGCCGTGGATTATTCCGGTTATCCCGATTGTCGCCTCGAATACATCGAAGCCTTTGAAAAAATGGCTAATCTTGCGACAAAAGCCGGTGTGGAGGGGCGATACCTTAGAATTAATAATCCTCTTATCAGCTTGACCAAAGCTGATATTATTCGTCAGGGTGTTTCTATTGGTGTGGAGTATGCACAAACGGTTTCTTGTTATCAGGCTTCGGCCGATGGTTTAGCTTGTGGAAAATGCGATAGCTGCCGTTTGAGAAGGCTAGGATTTGAGCAAGCAGGTATTGTTGACCCTACACGTTACATCTCAGCTTAATAAACACTTGATTTTTCACTCCTCATCAGTAAGATGGGCGCCTCTTCTGAGGGTCGTTAGCTCAGTTGGTAGAGCAGTTGGCTTTTAACCAATTGGTCGCGCGTTCGAATCGCGCACGACCCACCATACATTAAAAAGGCCACCCACTTGGGTGGCCTTTTTAATTGCCTTTTTTCAGCACTAGATTACAGTTAAAACCCGATAATGAAGGTTTGCATGATCTGTGGCCCCATGGATTGTCTGACTCTTGTTAGCGTAAGTTTTTATTACAGCTTGATTAGTTATGTAATAACTTGTAGGTTAAAAAGTTAACAAATAAAGAATCAAAGGGATTGACTTTTGTTGAAAAGAAGGAACTCTTATTGTTTTTCCATGCAAGCCATTGTTGTAAGCCTACTTGCTGTAGCTACTGTGCTGATTGCCGTTGTAGCTATAAGTTTGCAGTATCATTTTAGCAAGCAGATGGCAGTGAAGTCAGCCACAAAAAATTATCAGCTCACCGCGTCAAAAATCAGTGACCATTTAATCGCTGAAGACCGTAAGGCGGCGAATGTTGCTCACCTTTTGGCTAAACTTCCTGGGCTTGTTGATAATGGGTGGGTGGCGTCTGATACCCGAGAAATTTTTGCTGAGGTGATGTATAGAAATTCATTTTTGTATGCAATCTATCTTGGGTTTCCCGATGGTTCTTCCTATGAATTAGTGAACCTGAAAAGTAGTTATACCGTGCTCCGAAAATTTAAAGCAACTCTGGCAGATCGTTGGATTGTTATTACGGTGACAGGCGAAGAAGGAAACCGCCGCCGTAGGCTTGATTATTTGGATCAAGACTTCAATTTGCGTGTCTCCCGTGAGGAATCAAGTAACTACGATGCTAGTAAGCGGTTGTGGTACACCAGCGCGAAAAAAGGACATGTTTATAAAACACCACCTTACCTGTTTCAACATTTGCAAGAACCAGGGCAGACTTATTCGGAAACATTACCATCAGGTCAAGCTGTGATTGCGATAGATGTTGCTTTGACATCTGTGGCGAATTATTTGTTAAAGCAAGATGTTGCAAGCGAGGGGGACATTACACTGTTCCAGCAAAACGGTGAAATTATTGCCTCTAATCAAACGAAACCTGATGAGTTTGTTGTTCCCTCATCACCACTATTGCAGCTATCGCTAGAAGAGAAAGCTTATATTGCATCGCTGAATACTATTCGAGTTTCAAATGAAATTGATTGGCCCCCTCTTGATTATGCTGTTGCCGGTGAGCCGCAGGGTTATTTTGTTGACATAATGAAATTGCTGTCAGAAATGATAGATTTGAAAATTGAATTTGTTAACGGTTATAGTTGGTCCGAAATGGTTGAGCTGTATAAGCAACAAGAGCTTGAGGTACTTCAACCGGTTTTTCGAAATATTAATAATATCAACTTGGGTGTCTATAGTGCTGAGGTATTAAATTTACCCTATGCCATAATTACCCGTCAGGATGTTAACAGTCTCACCCATTTTGAGCAGTTATCAGGAAAATCCATAGCTATTCCTAAAGGCTGGTCAATTATTCCGGTGATTAATGCGTTATACCCAACAGTTGATATTCTCGAGGTGGCCTCTACTCGAAAGGCGATTTTAGCTGTTAAAGAGGGACAGGCATTTGCAACGTTGGATGCATCAGTTGTTTTACACCACACCGTAAATCAGTTCTTTGTGGAGGGTGTTCGTTTTCATGAAAATATCAAGTTTAAAGAAGAAGCGCTACCGGAAAGCCTTCATTTACTTTTTCTTGATAAATATGCGCCTTTAGCCAAAATTTTTGATAAAGCCCTCGGTAATATTACTGCCGATCAGAAAAAAATATTAGAAAAAAAGTGGTTTGCTATAGGAGAGTCTGAGGAGCTTTCTGATCCTGTTTCTACTGTCCAAGTTCCGGAGCTTATTAACATAGCTGCCACTAGAAATAAGCAGGGTTTACTGCTGCCTATTGATATTGAAAACCGAAAGTATTTTGTATTTGTCACCGGGCTCAACAGAAACTCTTTAGCGAAAGAATACTTTTCAGTGGTAGTGCCTGTAGCTAGTGTGCTGAATGAGAGCGTGAACGAAGTTGAGATTTCAATAATGATTACGGGGGGGTGCTTGCTATTACTTATGCCGTTGTGCTGGTTGTTATCATCCCCTATTGTTAAGCCAATACGGCAGCTGGCTTTAGATAATGACAGTATCTGTCGCCGGGAATTTTATAAAATAAAACCTCGTGACAGTCATATTTACGAAATAAATGAGCTTTCTAAATCTTTTTCTCAAATGGCCTTGTCCATACAGCAGCACGAAAGGGAGCAGGAAGACTGAGAGTGAATATTGCTAATCAAACTTGCCATTGCCATCATAGAAACAGCGTCCAGTCGCTGGGCCGCTGATTGTCTAACAATAGACCACCTTTGCTATAACTCAACCCCTCGATAATAAACTTAGAAAGGGCTTATTTTTTCATTTGTTGGTTTAAACATTGATTAAGAGGCGATCATCTAGCTCTACCTTTGTAAAAAAGACGGACGCACTTTTGCTGGGCAGAGATTTATTTGTCATCGTTGCAATAGATTTGTTCTTTGCTAGGGAGAATCAACGTTCTTTGACTTGTTCAAAAACTCCAGGGTTATCTGACGATAAGTTGCATGGTTGAAGGTGCCAATGTGTGGGCTCTGGGTATCTAAATATTCAATTTTTTCTTTAGCTTGGCCGGAGAAATGATCTAGTAGCTGTTGGGTGTGATGATTGGGAATCACTTTGTCTTTAGAGCTGCTGAAGACTAGCAAAGGTAAGTCAGGCCATTCGGGTACAGCTTTGTCGGGGCTATAACGGTTATCTACTAGCCAAGAGAGGGGGTATTGGACGGGCCAAGTGAGCCAGAATTCAGAGAACTTTTCACGACTAATCTGACGATAACTTGAAAAAGGAGAATCAAGCACTACTGCCCTTAATCCTTCTACCTTGTGACGAGCTAAATAATAGGTGCTGAGACTTGCTCCTATACTCTGGCCGAGCCAGTAGCCAGGCAGTTGTTGTGATTGAATTCTATCGCTAAGCCAGTGTGCTGCTGCGTCAATGTCTTGAAGGATATTTGGAAGAGAAGGTCTTCCCTGAGAAAGCCCATAACCTCGGTAATCGAGAAGAAGTAATTCATATCCTGATTCGGCAAGCCAAGCAATACTATGAATGTGTGTGCTGATATTCTCGGCATTGCCATGTAGGACGAGCACTATCCCCTTGGCTTGTGTTTTTGGTAGTAATTGCCATGCATGCAAAAGGGTACCATCTTTAGCTTTCAGGTTTATGTCATGGTAATGAAGGCCTAATTTATCTGGTGTGAGTCGTATATGTTGATCTGGATAAAAAAAAGGTCTGCTGCATGCCGTTAAAAAAAGGCAGAGTATAAGTAGCCAGGGCCTCAGGAAAGGCCGAAACAGGGTTGTTAGAATCGCCACTCAACACCCATTTGATGTTGGTGAAAGTATTCTCCTTCCGTATTACTAACTTGATATTTCCCAAACAGGGAAAAGTTGGATTGTAGATGATAACTAAGTTGCCACGATAGCTCATTGTAGTAATGGTTATAGCCTGCAACGCTATTGGTGTGGGTAAAAGATAATTGTTGTTGCCAGTTATTCTGGTCAGTTAGCCAGCCGATATTAAGGCCAAGGTTAGCCGAGTAGTTGGATGGTAAGCTGTGATGTTGCTGGAGCTGGGTTTCCAGAAGAGCGTATAGCTTCTGATTGCCTATGTTATAGCTGTGGCCTGCGCCTATATTTAGTGTTGCTGTTAGGGGGTCGTTGGTATCGGCTAAATACTTACGATATAGGCCAGCGTCTACGCGCCAAGATATAGGTTTAAAAAAATCATTTCGTGGTGAGAGCGAGGTGATATTTAGGCCGGTAAAACTAGCCAGTCTCACTGTACCTGTTTCACGGTAATCAATTGCGGTTTCTAGGAATTTAATTTGTGCTCCATCGGGATAGCCGGCACTTGGGTCAAGCAAGTCATGGTAAGCAGGTCGCAGGGTTAGACGAGTTGTCTCTAGATGGTTGATGTTACCTTGGCTGATAGATAGCTCAAAAGTTTTATGCCCTTCATCATCTCGCACCGTTGGTTCTGGAATTACTGGATAGGGGGAATCAGGAGGAAGTTGGCTGCGTTGTTTTAATAACATCAAAGAGTGCTTGGCAGCATCCTCACGTGGCGTTTGTTGCTGTTGAGCTTGGTAGCGCTGGTAATCAAAGGCTGCTTCGAGAATAGCGGATTGATCGGTAGTCGAGAGGCTTTTGAACTCTGCTGTATCCAGGTCAACGCCTGGTTCGGCAATAGTTAGGGCCATTTGGTGAAAGTGTTCGGGTAAAGTATTTATTTTATGTTTGAGTTGGGTTGCCATGGAGGGTCGGTAGCGTACTTTCTCTATCAGGTTGCTTTGGTTCAGTGACCTTAATGTATCTGAGGGAATGGCATAGCTATGAAACTGCTCTGTTAAGTGTAGTGATGGACGGGCTGCATCTAGTAGCGTTAGCACGCGGTAGGCGCAGTTTTCGTCAAAAAAATAATAATCAAAATAAATAGGTAACAATTCCCAAGTGTGGAATAGCAGCCGTTCTATTTCTTCATCGGTAAAATTGAGCTTATATTCCCAGATGTCTCGGTTTTCAATTTCGCTGTATTCCTTGGCTTTTTCATAATAGGGCTTGACAGTAATTACGCCGGGATACCCACCAAAAAGACCTCGGTAGGCAAAAATAAATTCAGAATCATCATGGTTTACATTGGCAGCAAAATTAATAGTTTGAGCTAGAAGTTGATTCGTGTCAGTCGGGTTCTGTTGGTCTACACGTAAAAAAGTATGCCCAAACATGGAGGATGGGCTGTTCAGGTAAGCGGCTGGGAAAATGAGGCTGATGCTTTCGGCCTTAAATTTATCCAGCCACTGATGTAAATCAGGGCAGTCCTCGCTAGAGATGTTTAGGTTTTTTAGCATACCTTGTTGATGTAACCACTGGGCTCGAGCGGGAAATTGACACTGTAATGATGGGTTCTGTGATAGTTGCTCAATAGTAGCGCTCAATTCAGCTTGCGGGTCATTTTTGCCGGTGTTTGATAAAAAAAACTCAGGAGAATCAACTTCTGATTGAAGGCGGTTATTCCAATCACTACGCCGGAATTGTAGTAAGTTTAGCCATTGCTGATTTGCATCTGCATTATTTGTCATCCGTGATTGATTTAAAGCAGGTGCCTGACTAGGCGTAGGCGGTGGTATGGCTGCAGCACAGGTTATGGCTGGAGCTAGTATCAATAGAAATATAGATACGATGAAATAAAATGTCGCTGAGAAGGCAGCTGACATAGGGTTGCTCTATTTTATTTTGGTTGGGTAGAAAGTCGAAAGAGTGGAGAAAGCTGGCAAATCTATACCAAAGTTTGCCAGCTTATGTCTGGCTTTAGATATATTTTGCCAATGACTCTTCTTTTTCCATAACAGAAATCATCGCTTCCATAACTTGGTCGCTAGTAACTTCACTGTTGGGATAAATTGAATCAAAGTTTTCATGTAATACACGTTTGAATGTAGGTACATCCGCACTGTCTATACCCATAACAGATGCAACAGTGTCTAGAATTTCTCCCTCACCCTTAGCAATGTCATTGGAAAGACGATCCATATTGTGGAATACAACGGCACTGGTACCTTTGTAGTCAAGAGTTTGAGATGTGTCACAGCCATTAGTGCCGGAGGTCATACCAAAGGTATTATTTCCCGATGTTCCATTGGTTGTTGCTGCAACAACATGGGATGGTGTTCCTGATGAACCTTCAAATAACATTGAACCCCAACCACAACCCGGACCTGAGTTATCTGCTACAGCTAGCGTGCTGGCACTTATTATTAGTGAACCGATCAAAAGTTGTCTCATCATTGTTTAATTCCTTCTATTGTTTGTGTACTTTTCCATTGCAGGATATTTGATTATGCGAGTATTACTTAGGAATGGCAAAAGCATAATTTATATTTTTTAGACGTGGGTCACTTGATCGGCATTGATGATTATCTATGGTAAAATTCAGCTTGTACGTACGACTAAGCATGCCTTATGAATCAAATCCTAAAGTTACATCCTTCAAAATTAAACATTGTTGAAACATCTGATCATCAGGATGTGGTCGAACACTATCTGGACCAAATTCACGATGTTCCGAAGTACACGCCTGATGAAGAGGTAATGTATAAGGCGCGCATAAAGCAGCTCCTGAAGGAGAAGAACGCGGTCATAGTGGCGCATTATTACACTGACCCAGTGATTCAGCAGTTAGCGGAAGAAACGGGGGGTGTGGTGTCTGATTCCCTGGAAATGGCGAGATTCGGCAAAGACCACCCAGCCTCTACACTTATTGTGGCGGGGGTTAAGTTTATGGGGGAAACTGCCAAGATTCTCACCCCGGAGAAAACAGTACTGATGCCCACGCTTGAGGCAACCTGTTCTCTGGATATTGGTTGCCCTACTGATGATTTTAGTGATTTTTGTGATCAGCATTCTGATCGTACAGTTGTTGTTTATGCCAACACATCAGCCGCAGTAAAAGCCCGTGCCGACTGGGTTGTCACTTCGAGTATTGCACTGGATGTGGTCGATTATCTGGATAGCTGCGGTAAAAAAATTCTGTGGGCTCCTGACAAATACCTCGGCAGTTACGTTCAGAAAAAGACCGGTGCTGATATGCTGCTGTGGAATGGTAGCTGTATTGTGCATGAAGAATTTAAATCCCAAGGTGTTGCCCGCCTAAAGCAAGTTTATCCAGATGCTGCATTGTTGGTTCATCCTGAATCACCAGAAGCTATGGTTGATATTGCTGATGCTGTGGGTTCTACCTCGCAGTTGATTAAGGCGGCCCAAACCCTTCCTCATCAGCAAATGATCGTTGCTACAGATATTGGTATCTTTTATAAGATGCAACAGGCGGCTCCTGATAAAGAGCTGATTATTGCGCCCACAGCAGGCGAGGGCGCTACGTGCCGAAGTTGTGCTAGTTGTCCCTGGATGGGAATGAATGACCTTAAAAATCTAATGGAGTCATTGGAGCAGGGCTCGAATGAAATTCATGTAGATTCGGAGGTAGGGCGTCAAGCTATGGTGTCATTGCAGCGCATGTTGGAGTTCCGAGAACAACAGTTGGCAGCTGAGGCCGGGTAGCGACAGTTAGCGATGAGCTAGAAAGGTGGTAGTTTACTCCGCCGTCTGTCGTGAGTTAAATGAGGTAGTCAGTGATTAAAACGATTCCATCTTCTTTTCAAGTTGGGCGAGGTCTTTTAGCTGTTGGTCAATAATGGCGGTTTGTTTGTAGTCGTTAGCCAATAGTTTTCGAGCATACCCCAGTTGATCTCTAGCCTGATCAAAGACCCCGTTCAGAATAAAGTATTGAGCACGAGCCTTATGTACCCCCGAGATATTGCCGGCGAGTCCTCGTGTTTCTGCCAGCTGAAACCATACTTCAGGATCATTTGGATGACTGAGGGCTAAGGTGTCTAGTACTTGTTCTGATTCAAGGTAGCGATTTGATTTAAGGTATGTTTCAGCTAGTGACATTCTTAGAGGGTAGCTGTCCGATCGGTAATTTAATAGTTGTTTGGTTTTATTTATGGCGAGATCAAATCTCCCTTGGTCTCGGTCAATATCAATATCTGCCATTTGGTAAGTGAGTCGATCTGGTGAGGTTTTTAGCAAAACATCAATAGACTCTTCGGCCTTGGCATAATTGCCCAGTGCTAGGTAAGCCAATGTAACCCCGTAACGTGCAGCTTCACCGTGGAGTGTGTTGCCCTTTAGTTCATGCTGGAAGCGGTTGAGGGATACGCTGGGGTTGTTGTCGATAGCGATTAATGCTCTAACTCGCATCAAGTGAAACTCCAGGTTGTCCTGGTAGTGCTTTGGTGGGAGCTGGTTTATTCGGTTTCTGGCATCAGCAACCCGATTTTCGGTTAATGGGTGGGTGAGTAGAAACTCTGGAACTCTGCTGCCGGTATATCGGGTGATTCTAAGCATTTCCTCAAACATGCTAGACATGGCCTTGGGATCCATGCCGGCATCAGTCATAGTTTGAAGTCCAAACCGGTCAGCTTCTTGTTCATTTTGGCGGCTATATTTTAATAAGCTATGCTGGCTTGCTGCCTGGGTGGCTGTTAAGCCAGCAAGGCCGGCATCTCCTCCTACCGTTGCAGCCAAGACTAAGCTCGCAAGCATGCCAGCAAGGCTGGCCGCTGTGGTGTTCTTCTGTGCCTCTACTCGGCGGGCAAAATGTCTCTGGCTAAGGTGGGCAATCTCGTGTGCAAGTACTGAAGACAGTTGGTCTTCTGATTTTGCATAGAGGAATAAGCCTGTATGAATCCCAATGACGCCTCCTGGGACAGCAAAAGCATTCATGGAGGGGTTATTGATGGTGATAAGCTCTAACCTGCGATCTTCCAGTGCGCTATGCGAGACCAACCGGTAGAGAAGTTGCTCTAAGTAGTCACTTAATAGTGGGTCATTGTATTCTTTGATCCGGCTTCGATATGCTCTCAGCCAAGCTCGGCCTAGTTCATGTTCCTGTTGTTGAGAAATGATGCCGGAGGAGGTGTCGCCCATTGTTGGGAGCTTGATGTCAGCACTTTCGGCAGGTGTGGCTAATAGGGCTGCAACGACAAAAGTGAGGGAAGAATGCTTAATAAAGTTAAACAACACAGTTAAATATGTCCTTTGGTTTGTCGATACCCTGAGATATTTCAGGGTGGTCACATAAGTATAAGACTAAATAGATGTGAATTAGTGCGTTTTAGGTTTAAAAACGTTTCAGTGGTGAAAAGGTTGACCGCTGTTCTTGAAGCTTGGACATTGATCTCGTAACCTGCTTTGTAATCGACAGATGTCGCTATCGTTGGATGTGTATATGCGTAAAGTACTTGGAAGTTGGATGAACCGCTATTTTGGTGAGGAGGAGGCGGTTCTGCTGGCAATGTTAATTGCGGTTGCCCTTATTGTCGTGGCCACCATGGGCGAAATTCTGGCTCCGTTTATCGCAGCACTTATTTTTGCCTTTCTGCTTCAGGGAGGTGTTAACCGCCTGATGAAGTGGAATGTGCCGAAATTAGTGGCAGTGTTGGTTGTTTTTCTTTTCTTTGTCGGTGTGTTTTTGGTTATTTTGATCGTTCTCTTCCCGTTGATCGGCCATCAAGCTGCAAATTTGGCAGGTGAAGTGCCCGCGATGATTAAACGGTGGCAGAGTGTGTTGATGCTGCTGCCGGACCAGTATCCACATCTGATTTCTGAAGAGCAGTTAAAGGAGCTCTTGAGGAAAGCCTCTATAGAAGTGGCGGGTATGGCTGAGCGCTTGGTCAGCTTTTCCTTTAGCACTTTTCCCAGTGTTGTTGCCATGATGGTTTATCTGGTACTGGTGCCGCTGCTAGTCTTTTTTATGCTTAAAGATAAGGATGAACTGTTAGATTTGATGTCCAGTTTGTTGCCTCAGGAGCGTCCAGTTTTGTGGAAAATCTGGCATGAGATGAATGTTCAAATGGCCAATTATGTGCGAGGTAAGGCCATTGAAATATTGACGGTAGGGCTGGCAAGCTATATTGCCTTTTTAGTTCTGGGCTTGAATTATGCGGCGTTGTTAGCCTTGCTGGTGGGACTGTCTGTTGTCATTCCTTATATTGGCGCTGTTGTCGTTACTATTCCTGTTACCGTGGTGGCCTATTTTCAGTGGGGGTGGGGAGCAGATCTATTCTGGTTGGTGATTGTCTACGGCATTATTCAGGGGCTGGACGGCAATGTACTGGTGCCATTGTTGTTTTCTGAAGCGGTCAATTTACATCCCATTGCCATTGTTCTCGCGGTGCTAGTGTTCGGCGGGCTTTGGGGTTTTTGGGGGGTGTTTTTTGCTATCCCCTTGGCCACACTGGTAAAAGCACTTTATAACGCTTGGCCGAGAACTGATCATGCACTTTCGGTGTCGGAGTAACTCTTGTCATTCATTCCGCAAACCAATGCGGATTTCGAGCCATAGATGGAATCTAATGAAAAAAATTGTTGTAGCATTTGTTTACCTACTGATAACCACTCTTGGCCATAGCCAAGTATTTGCAGCCCAGCCTTGTCATGATGCTCAGGAGAACAGCTGTCCGGGCCAAGACGGCCAAGTTGAGATAGCTAAGAGTGATAGCGATCACTCTCAATATCGTTATATACAGTTACCCAACCAAATGCAGGTTTTACTGGTTTCTGATGATAAAGCGGATAAATCTGCCGCATCTCTTGATGTTTTTGTTGGAAGTTCCCATGACCCAGTTAAACGCCAAGGGTTAGCGCATTTTTTGGAGCATATGTTGTTCCTTGGTACTGACCAATATCCAGAACCCGATGAGTATCAGGCATTTATCAGCCAGCATGGCGGTCAACATAACGCCTATACATCGTTTGAGCATACCAACTATTTTTTTGATATTGACCCTAAAGACTTTGAGCCTGCTTTAGATCGTTTTTCTCGTTTTTTTGTGGCGCCATTGTTTAATGCTGAATATGTGGAGCGTGAGAAAAATGCAGTACATTCTGAATATAAAGCGCGTATAAAAAATGATTACCGTCGTCAACGAGATGTTTTTAGTCGGGCGGTAAACCCCAAACACCCGGCAGCTAAATTTAGCGTGGGTAACCTAGATACATTGGCGGATAGCCCGGAAAGCGCAGTGCGAGATGACCTTTTGCTGTTCTACAAGCAGCATTATTCTGCCGATCGCATGACCTTGGTAGTCTTGGCGCCGAAGACATTAGATGAGCTTGAGTCAATGGTTCGGGCGCGTTTTATCGAAGTGCCTAATCGCAAGGGTGTGCAGCCTAAGCATGGGCAGCCCCTATTTAGCCCAGATTCATTACCTTTATTGTTGACCCTTAAACCTGTTCAGGAACTGAGGCAATTGTCTGTGACAATTCCTCTCCCCTCCATGCATGAGTACTACAGAGAGAAGCCCCTTAATTATATTGCTAATTTGATTGGCCATGAAGGTAAGGGGAGTTTGTTGTCGCTTCTTAAAGAAAAAGGGTTGGCGGAAGGCTTGAGTGCCGGGGAAGGTGTTGCGGATCTGAGTGGTAGTACTTTTGACATTACTATTAGCTTAACGCCAGCCGGACTATCAAATTGGGAGTATGTGCTTGAGTTGGTTTTTCAGGAGATAGCCTTAGTGTCTGGACAGGGCGTGGAGCAGTGGCGTTCTCTTGAGCAGGGCGCTTTGGCTGATATGGCTTTTCGCTATAAAGAATTGGGTGATCCGATTCATCGTGTGAGTCAATTAGCGGACCAGCTGCATCAATATCCTCCTGCGGAGGTGATGAGGGGCCCTTATATAATGGACCATTATGATGCTGATCTCATCGCCAGTATGTTGGCAATGATGAGGCTGGATAATGCCCTTGTTACATTGATGGCTCCTGAGGTTGAGACGGATAAAGTATCATCCCTATATCAAGTGCCCTACCGTATTAAGGCGTTGCCTAAGTTGAAAAATGTCGTAGCATCTGATGCACTTAAATTGCCTGTGGTAAATCAGTTTGTTCCAGATAGCTTCGCACTTAAATCTTTAGAAAAGGGTCGTGATCCAGGTGTTCCAAAATTGCTGGCAGATAAGCCAGATTATCGTTTGTGGCACTATCCAGATAACTATTACCAGGTGCCGAAGGCTCAGTTTTATGTGGCGGTGAAAGTACCCTCTATTTCTAACGCTACTGATGCAGCAATGGCTGACCTATATTTAAGGTTGGTAAATGAAAGGCTTAATGAGCCTAACTATGCTGCAGCTCTAGCGGGTTTAGGGTATCACGCCAACAGGCGTCCTGATGGTGTCGGTTTTGTTGTTAGTGGGTTTGATAGCAAGTTGCCTGAGCTTGTGAAGACGGTAGTTGAAGGTTTGCTGCAACCCCTCGCTAAAAATAAAACAGCTAAAGAACAGGAAGATAAATTAATAGATCGCCTGAGACATGAATTAATTCGTCATTGGCGTAATAGTGCCAAGGATACGCCCTATAAGCAGCTGTTGGGCGAAACGGATGGGCTTCTTAATACATCCTCATGGCAGCCGGGACAGCTTGCAGATGCTTTAGATAGCTTGGATCGCGGGGTTTTTGATCGTTTTGTTGCCGAGTTCTATCAAGGGGCGACCCTCGAAATATTTGCCAGTGGCAACCTGCGTGAATCAGACGTGGAGCAACTTGCAAGCAGTATCGTCGAGCGTATTGCAAAAAGCCCTTATAAAGAATGGTCGGAACGAGGCGTTATTCGAGCACCTGTCGGGCAAGAAATCGAAACACATCTTTCTATCGACCATAAAGATTTTGCTATTCTGAGGTATTACCAAGGGCGCAGTGATAGTTCGGGTGAAACTGCACGAATGATGTTGTTACAACAACTGATACGTTCAGAGTTTTTTCATCAATTGCGTACCGAGCAGCAACTTGGTTATGTGGTGGCAGTCGTAGATCAGATGATAGAGAGGGTGCCTGGTTTTGGGCTGTTGGTGCAATCTCCTAGCGTACCAGTGAGTGAGTTGGGGGAGGCTATTGATCAGTTTTTGATTGAGTTTGTTCAGCAGCTGAAGGTAATGCCAAAAGACGAGTTTGAGCGTCATCGTCAAGCGGTGCTGACTGGATTACATGAAAAACCTAAAAGTTTGGCTGAACAGTCTGCTCGATTTTGGGGCAGTATCGATGTGAGGGATTATGATTTCAGTCGTAGGAAGAAATTGATTGATGCTGTAGAGAGATTGACCCATGACGATTTGAGTGAAATGTACGATGCTATGATGGTGAAGGCTGGCTATTCATTGCAGATCGATAGCGCTGATGGAGTAGAACTGAACGGAAAGAATTTGGCAGAAGGGCGAGAGACTTATCGGTTGCCCTCTTATAAAATGTAGTAAAACTAGATTTTATATTTATCGTGTATCTCTGCTATAACAGTAAGTTAAATATTTTTTTTGGGTTGTTCTTATAGTTTTATGTTGGCTCTTCGATTGAACCCAGCATTTCTTGTAGTTATACTACAAGAAATGCTGGTGAGTTAGTTGTTTCCCTATAATTGGTTCGGGGTGTTCTATACTTATCTGTATTTTCTTGTCGATGACTTAATAATAAAAAGGTGTTTGCTATGCTTGAAGATATGGATCCTGTCGAAACTCAGGAATGGTTGGAGTCGCTGGATTCAGTTTTAAAGCATCAAGGCGAAGAACGAACTGCCTTTCTATTAAAGCAGTTGCTTGATCGGGCCACATTTACTGGGGTTCGTATGCCCCAGTCCATCACCACGCCCTACCGTAATACTATACCTGCTACCCGTGAAAAACGTATGCCGGGTGACCTGTTTATAGAGCGCAGTATTCGTTCCATGATTCGCTGGAATGCGCTGGCTATGGTGATGCGGGCTAACAAGGATCCCGACGAGGGTATTGGTGGCCATATTGCTTCGTTTTCTTCCTCCGCCACGCTCTATGATGTTGGTTTTAATTACTTCTTTCGTGGGGATTCCGGTGAAACTCGGGGAGATTTAATTTATTTTCAGGGGCACAGCGCGCCAGGAATTTATGCGCGATCTTACCTTGAGCGCCGTTTTGATGAGGAAGATTTAAATAACTATCGCCGGGAAGTGGGCGGCAAAGGGCTTTCCTCCTATCCGCACCCTTGGTTAATGCCTAATTATTGGCAATTTCCTACTGTTTCTATGGGGTTGGGGCCGTTGCAGGCTATCTATCAGGCGCATGTTATGCGTTATTTGTCTGCGCGGGAATTGGTGCCAAGAGGTGATAGAAAGGTTTGGGCTTTTCTTGGCGATGGAGAGTGTGACGAGCCGGAAACGTTGGGCGCTATTTCGCTCGCTGGTCGAGAAAATCTTGAAAATTTAGTGTTTGTTGTTAATTGTAATTTGCAACGTTTGGATGGCCCTGTCCGCGGTAATGGCAAAATAATTCAAGAGCTTGAAGGCGTATTCCGTGGTGCCGGTTGGAATGTCATTAAAGTGGTGTGGGGGCGTATGTGGGATACCCTGCTCGCCAAAGATGATAAGGGATTGTTGCAAAGTCGGATGAATGAGACTTGTGATGGCGATTATCAAAACTATGTGCAAAATGGTGGCGCTTATACGCGCGAACATTTTTTCGGGGCTTCACCGGAATTAAAAGAGCTGGTGTCTGATTTAAGCGATAAAGACATTATGTATCTCAATCGTGGCGGTCATGATCCCTATAAGGTTTATGCAGCTTACGCGGAGGCGATGGCGCATAAAGGTCAGCCTACGGTGATTCTGGCTAAAACCGTGAAAGGTTATGGCATGGGAGTCGGATCAGGAGAAGCTGCCAACAATACACACTCTATCAAAAAGCTAGATCTGGAAAGCCTTAAGCATTTCCGAAATAGATTCGGGATTCCTATAGCGGATGATGAGCTGGCCAGTGTTCCCTTTTACCGTCCACCGGAAGATAGCCCAGAAATGGTTTACATGAATAAGCGCAGGGCATCTCTCGGTGGATCTTTGCCTGCGCGGCGAGCAGATTTTGATAAGTTAGAAATTATGCCTCTGTCAGATTTTGGCAAGCTACTGGAAGGGAATGGAGAAAAAAAGGTTTCCACGACGATGGTCTTTGTCCGTCAACTGGGCATGTTGCTGAAGGATAAAAATATTGGCGAGCGCGTGGTGCCCATTGTGCCTGATGAAGCGCGCACATTTGGGATGGAAGGTATGTTCCGTCAGTTGGGTATTTACTCCTCGGTGGGGCAGCGCTACACCCCACAGGATGCCGGGCAAATGATGTTCTACAAAGAAGACATTAAAGGCCAGATACTCGAGGAGGGGATTAACGAAGCGGGTGCCTTTTCCGCCTGGCTCGCAGCGTCCACTTCCTACAGTACGCACGATTACCCGATGGTGCCGTTCTATATCTTCTACTCTATGTTCGGCTTTCAGCGTATAGGCGATTTGGCCTGGGCTGCGGGCGACAGTCAGGCCAGGGGCTTTTTGATCGGCGCAACGGCGGGACGAACGACACTGAATGGAGAGGGTTTACAGCACCAGGACGGACACAGCCATCTCCTGGCCAGTACCATCCCAAATTGTGTCAGCTATGACCCCACTTACTCGTTTGAGCTTGCGATAATCATATCGGATGGTCTGCGTCGCATGTATGAGGAAGGGGAGAACAAGTTCTATTACATAACCACCATGAATGAAAACTATGCCCAGCCCGATATGCCCGAAGGGGTTGAAGAAGGCATCATCAAAGGCATGTATTGTTTTAAGCGAAGTACGAGCAAAGAGAAATTGCGTGTGCAACTGTTGGGCTCCGGAAGTATTTTGCGTGAAGTAGAGGCTGCTGCGGAGATACTCGAAAATGACTACGATGTAACTGCCAATATCTGGAGCCTCACCAGCATTAACGAAATTCAGCGCGAAGGCAAAGCTGTGGCGCGTTGGAATTTACTGCACCCGGAAAGCGAAGCGAAGTTATCCTATGTGGCGCAGATGCTTGGCGATGGTGGCGAGCCCTGCGTGATTGCCACAGACTACATGAAGTCCTATGGTGAACAGATTCGCGAGTTTGTTCCCGCGCGTTTATCGGTCTTGGGTACAGACGGCTACGGTAGAAGCGACACACGTGAGAGCCTGCGCAAGTTCTTCGAAGTGAGTCGCGAGTACGTCGTTATTGCCGCACTCAAGTCCCTGGCAGACGAGGG
>JASJGJ010000157.1:0-5083 GCA_033791605.1 Porticoccus sp. | reverse complement strand
ATAACCAACTATCAATTCGGCTTTTTGCCAAGCCGAGTAATTTATCAAATAGTCCTATGGTTTCTGCTACATCTTCAAGATAGATAAGCTCAACATTTTTACTTAGGGCATCCACGGCCTGTTCTAATTTGGCTTGTTGGACAAATCGGCGGGAAGTTATTACGCGGTGTAACTGAGCAGTTTCACAAGCGGAGAGCATCCCTTGTGCGCCTACCGTGTAGTTCAGCATGGCAGGTGTTTTGTTATGGAATTGCAAACCCCAGAATGTTGCAACAGTTGCCAGTGTTCCGGGTAACAAAACGCCGAGGGTGTCATCGTCACCGCAGTGTTTGACTAATTGGCGGCCGAGAACAACAGAGCGAGTAATCAGGCTGTTATAGCTCAGCGGTGTACGGTTGATATCTTCGGCGATGATGTGCGAGCCACCGTGAATACGACGCGCATCAAGTAAACGCTCTACCAGTGTTTGGTTTGTGTTCGCTGTTTCGTACATCATTTCAGTCATTAATTCTGACAACAGGCGGCCTGCCTGTTCACGGCGTCGACGACCACGGTATTCGTCAGCAATATGTAAACAACGGGGCGCTTGAACATTCAATGTGATTTTCGGGAACCAGCTCAGGCGTACACGACCACGAAGACGAGAGAATGGTGTGTATTGAGCTCCATCGATACGGATTGGTAGCACCGTGGCATGAGATCGTTCGGCGACCAATCCAGGACCGGGATACACTTTCATCAGAGATCCAGTAACCGTGATGCGTCCCTCGGGAAAGATCACGACTGCTCCACCTTTTTGCAGGCGACGGATGAGGGATCGAATCGAGAGAGGATTACTTGGATCGATAGGGAACACATTTCCTATTTTGCTCGCCAGGCGACCAACCCAATGACGGGAGATGTAAGTATTGATCGCAAAGGTTGCTGATATCGGAAGATAGGCGAACAGTAAGACGGCATCTAAGAATGAAGTATGGTTGGCAACAACCAATGTGCGTTCACCGAATTGATCCAAGTGCTCAGCACCCTTCACTTCAACACGGTAAAGGGTCTTCAGTACCCAACGTATCATTGCTTTAAACATTATCCTCTCCTTTAACTTGGTACCGCGTGTGCCGAATCAGCAGGTCTTCACGGTGTTTTGTTTCGCTTCGTGTTGGAGAGATAATCGTCGAAAGGACTCAATAGATAAACTGAAATAGAATAAATAGCCTTATGGTATGTTAATGGTATATTAATAATATACTTCCTGCTGCTGTATGGTGAAATGGATTATATTGGTATGGATGTTTCCCAAGTTTGCGAATCCCATGGTTTTTCAATGGGCCACCCGTAGAACAGGATTGTAGTATCGATAAACAATACTATTCGTATAGAATATTAATGTTTTATCTAAATACGTTGCGCAAAAATAACCTTCCGCTAGTTTCTCCTTGTGTTTTACATCACAAACAAAGGAGAAACACCGTGAATACACATTCTAAAAAAACCAAACTTTTCACCGCTATGGCCCTAGTAGCTTGCGCCTATATGCCGCAAGCATTTGCGGAATCGGGTTTTGAGCGAGAGAACAGGATGTATTTTGGCTTCGGCGTCACCGCCTCAGATTTGGCTTTCAACGAAACAAACTTATCGTTGAAGTACTCTGGCGGTTCTGTTTCATCATTCGACCATACTGGAAATGCTTTCAAACTCTTTGGAGGATATCAATTTGATCCACTACTAGGTGTGGAACTCGGGTTAACTAGTTTTGGTGAAATCGTGATGGATAATTCTCTGGGACAAAGCAATTTATTCACGGCAGAAGGGGCTTATATTGCAGCGACTGCAACGCGGCCTATCACAAAAAATATTAGTGTCTTAGCCAAACTTGGAATGTCCTTTTGGGAATTGAATGATAATGTTGAAAACACTATCGAATCTGGACAGGGGCTGATCTACGGCGCTGGCCTAGATTTCAATCTTTATGGAAATAATGATCGCTCTTTGCTAATTGAATGGGAGCACTATAATTTTAGTGGCGTAGCATTAAAAGAGGCGAATCAAGTTGGTGCAAGCCTAGTGTTTAGATTTTAAAAGTAACCTCTTTAATGGATGCGGCATGAGGTGATTGGTTACCTCCTGTCGCTTAATCAGGTTCGAGAAAGTTGATTTTGATTATGTCTCTTTGGTTTGTCTCAGTGGTTGAAAGACTTCAAGATCCCATGGTCTCATGGCTAGCATAAAACCAATATTATGCCTTTTTTCAAGTGGCAATTTGGAATCCTGACGATGTAGGTCCGTAAATTCTTTAGCCAGATTTTGCATCTTGTTCATGATTATTTGCGTTGAAGAGTCTCCCAATAAGCCGAACAGGAATAGGCGTTGCTCTAGATCACCCTTGAAGCGTGACTTTAAAAATTGATTTTTAATTTGTTGTTCAAAGAAGCGATCAATAGGGCCATTCGGCAACCAGCGGAAGTCGTCATCTATTCGTAGCTTAATTCGGTTGTTGGGCAATAGGTCGATGATCTTGAGTTTATCGAGCATGGCAAGATAACGGATGCATTCGGTCTCAGAAATCTGATAGTTAGTAATAATGTCATCGAAGCTGAGTCGGTTTCTAACGCTCACCGCCACCAACAAAAGCTTGTCGTCATTCACCAACTCTTTCTCTTGTTCCAATGTGAGCTGAGTAATGTGCTGGCGAGATTCCTCGTAGAGCTGGAAAAGGTCACTTAGCTCCATCTGCATTAATTGGCAGATTTCTTCCAATCGATCCAACGTAAAGCGCTTTGAGGCGAACATCCGCTTGATATTGGCTTCGCTCATATCAAGCTTTTGTGCAATCTGAGCATAGGTCAGGCGGTGACTTTTCAGGGCCTGTTTCAGCGTGTCTATGAGTGCTTCAGTTTGTGCCATGTTTTATCCTCCAGAATCAATCTGACATAAAGTATATCAATAATATCCTAAAAGGACATTTTTTAAGTACAAATCTTGTTGTAGTTTATTTATCTGATCCCAAGGCTAACAATTACCTCACTAATCAAAAAGGAGGTAATTACGATGTCTATTTTCAAAAGGCTTTCTGCGACGCTGGTTTCGCGAGTAGATCAGGTTGTTGGTGAGATTGAAAACCACGATGCGGTTATTCAGGCGACACTGAATGACATGCGGAAAAAGGTAGCTGAGGCAAAGGTGCGCTTAGGCCAGGTTCACCGTGAAAAGAGGCGGTTACAACAGCAGGGTCAAGAACTACAGGAGAATTCTCAGCTCTGGCGGCAACGTGCGATCGAGTGTTCTAGCGCTGATGAAGATAAAGCCCTGGAGTGTGTGAGTCGCAGCCGGTTTTGTGAACAAAAAGAAGCAAAGTTGCGACAGACAGTGGATCAATATACGCAGACTGCCGAGAAGCTTGGACGGGATATTGAGTCTAGTGAACAGCGTCTGGCAGAGATGAAACAAAAGCTAACATCGATGCGGGCGCGACAATCTACAAATTACGCGATCACTGCGACTAGTGGGATGAGTCATGACGTGGAAAGTCAGTTGGATGAGACTTTTGACCGATGGGAAATAAATATCAGCCAAGCAGAAATGATTGTTGATCAGCATGAGCCCACTGATTCGTTGGAGCGTGATTTTCTAATAAAAGAGAAGGAAGAAGATTTACGGGATGAGCTGGCTATATTGCTTGCGAGGGAGGAACAGAAATGAATACTCAACAAGATCCTTGGGTCGAAAAAACTGTTTCCCCCAATCCGAATAAATTTGATCTTATGAGGAACCTGCCAGCAATCTTACGCATTCTAGGTGCGGGTGCAGTTCTGGTTGCCATGTATAGTTTTCTTGTCCGCGGTTGGGGCAGCGGGAGTGATGTGTTTCGATATTCTTTGATGTTAGGCCATACCGGAGCGTTGGCAGCTACTGGTCTTGCCAGTGGCCATTGGCTGAAAGAGAGTAAAGGGGCACGTTTATTATTAACGTTGTCTCTAGTTTCGATACCTGCGAATTTTGCCATTCTTGGCGCTTTTATATTTTCTCAAACCACCGGGATAGATGTCAGTACTTATCCACAGTATGTTGCGTGGTCAGTGGATAGTCTGAATTCAGCGCTAGTAACCAGTGGGGTCGCTTTGTTGGTATTAATACCCGTGACACTGCTTGGGTTTACAGTGCTGGCACGAAGTATGTCGAAAAAGTTATCGATATTGTATCTGTTGAGTAATGCTGCGTTATTGTTGCCATTACGTGATCCTCAACTGATTGGCATAATGGTGATGGTGCTTGCTGTTATTGTCATTGTTTTAAGTCGTAAGACTTCCAGCCATAATACAGCGGCTAAAACGAATGAGGGTATCACTGCCCTTGGATTGCAACTCCTGCCTTTAGCCGTTCTGATGGGGCGTAGTCTCTGGCTTTACTCGGTTGATTTGTTTTTGTTGACCGTATTGGCTATGACTCTGTTCTTCATTCTTCGCCAGATTTCTCTTTATTTAGACCCCAGCTCCAAGATCAGGGGTGTGATGGAGGGTGTATCAGTTGTGCCAGCCATGTCAGTTAGTTTTCTCCTAGCAGAGGCTTTGCAGGTAATGACAAACTTCCCTTATGAAATACTATTTCCTATAGGCGCATTGGCATCAATGGCGATGGTGTATGACATTTCGTGTCGCAGCCAATCTAGGCCAGACATGTATAGGCGTATAGCTGTGGTGGGCTTGGTGATTAGTCTAGGCATCAATTTGTTGGAAAATACCAATCCTGTTGTTTCACTTTTAACGATGATTATTGGTGTTGGAGTGAGCTTGTTAGGCTACAAGGTTCAGCAGCGAAGTGTGTTTTCCGGCGGTATTGTTTTGATGTTGCTGGGTATTGTTCAGCAATTTTATGATTTGGTGCAGCATTTCGATCTTGGTAGCTGGGCTGGCTTGGCGATTCTAGGTATTGTTTCCATTGTTATTGCTTCTGTAATGGAGTCTCAGGGTGGAAATATAAAGCCACGTTTTGTGGCATGGAAAACCAAGCTGGCGGAGTGGGATAGATAACCTGAAATGATGGGTCGAGGTGGAAACCTTGGCCCATTTCTTTGAGATGATAAATATGA
>JASJGJ010000156.1:0-5262 GCA_033791605.1 Porticoccus sp. | reverse complement strand
TACCCCCGTGACGAGCAAGCACTACGCGGCCTGATCTTCCTCGGCCGTTACTTCTAGGGGGGGTTCTTTACTTGACGGTTGGTCAGTGGCCGCCTTCTCTTCATCACCAGGACGATGCTGCCGCTCATACAGGAACTTCAGCACTTCACTGCGATAGTGGTTGTACTCTGGATCATCCGCCAAGGTAATACGATTTCGCGGACGATCCAGCTTGATGTCCAGTATTTCGCCTACTGTTGCAGCGGGGCCGTTTGTCATCATCACGATACGATCGGAAAGCAGCACGGCTTCGTCCACATCATGGGTAATCATGATCACTGTGTTACCGAGTTCCGCGTGGATCTCCATTACAGAATCTTGCAAATGCGCGCGTGTTAACGCGTCCAATGCACCGAAGGGTTCGTCCATTAGCAACACCTTGGGTTCCATTGCCAAGGCGCGGGCGATCCCAACTCTTTGCTTCATGCCGCCGGAAATTTCCGACGGCAGTTTGTGTTTGGCGTGTGTCATGTGCACCAGTTCCAAATTGTGCTCGATCCACTCCGACATTTCGGCTTTGTTCTTTTTGCCTTTGAATATTTGTTTCACTGCCAGCTCAACATTCTGATAAACCGATAACCAGGGAAACAAAGAATGATGCTGAAACACCACAGCGCGCTCGGGACCAGGTTCGTTCACTTCCTTGCCATCCAGAATCACACCACCGGTAGTGGCCTCATAAAGGCCCGCCACAATGTTCAACACCGTGGACTTACCACAACCCGAATGACCGATCAGTGAAAAAAATTCACCTTTATTCATTTGCAGATTGACTTTATCCAGCGCGCGAAAGGGGCCGTTGTCGGTGGGAAAATCCATACACACCTGTGACAGTAAAAGATGTTCGGTACTCATGTTAAATCTCCTATTAAAAACTCAATCGTTAACGTTCTGTTCAGATAGCGACACATAAACATGCCTTTAGCACTAACGAATCATTGCCCCTTTATCCCACGATACTCTGCGTTGCAAAGACAACATTAAACGATCGAGCACGAAGCCGATTAAACCAATCACAAATACCGCAACCATAATGCGCCCCAGAGAATTGGAGCTACCATTCTGAAATTCATCCCACACAAACTTGCCCAGCCCTGGATTCTGCGCCAGCATTTCTGCGGCAATCAGCACCATCCAGCCAATGCCCAGTGACAAACGCAGCCCTGTAAACATCATCGGAATAGACGATGGCAATACAATTTTAATTACTTGGGTAGTCCAGTTAAGGCGCAGGACACGACCGACATTTAACAAATCTTTATCGATGCTGGCCACTCCTACTGTGGTATTGATCAAGGTCGGCCACAGGCAACACAAGGTAACGGTGATCGCTGAGGTAACAAACGATTTTGCGAACATCGGATCGTCGCTCACATAAACCGCACTTACGATCATCGTCACAATCGGTAACCATGCCAACGGTGATATGGGTTTGAATATTTGAATCAAAGGATTCAAGGCGCGATACAAGGTGGCATTAAGTCCGCATAAAACCCCCAGCGGGATAGCGATTAAACTTCCCAAAAAGAAACCGGCGGCCACTGTAACCAAACTGGTAAAAATCTGATCGACAAAGGTTGGTTTACCGGTATAAGTACGCACCTTCACCGTAGCATCGGGATTTTTGGCAATCTTTGCAGCATTGCGTTTTTCCTGACGCTCATAAAAAGCTGCTTCTTTATCTCGTTCTTCATAATGTTCATTGAGCAAACCCACTGCCTGCGACCAAACCTGGGCGGGGCCAGGCACTTGTCCTAATGACGTTTTAATCTGTGACGCCCCGGCATTCCATAACAATAGAAAAATCAAAAATGCTACGATTGGCGCAACCGCGGCCTGCAAGATAGCTTTTAATTTATCCGTCATAAAACTCACCCAAGCCGGGACTTCTTTATTCTCTGATAATTGGTCTGGCGATACTTTTACGCCATCAATTTTTTCACTTACTGTCACTGTATTCATATTTACATCCGCCTTCCTTCTTAATCTTTATAAAAGATTGTTTGCTTTGTGTTAGCCACAAAGCCCCTTCCCAAAGGCTCCTCCCTTCAATCACAACATCTGATTGAAGGGAGAAAACAAATAATCATTCACTGTTTACTAAGCATCCATTAAATTTCATCTAACTATTAAATTAACGATTAAAATAACTATTTAATGACGTCCTTACCCTTCAAACCGATCTTGAATTTTTTCAAATAAGTATTGGGCTCACGTCCGTTATAAGTAATCCCATCGATGAAATGTGTCTGTGGCGCACGGAAGCCATCCTCTTTTTCAAAATCTGGAAAATCTTTCGCTTTCAGTTTTCCTTCGGCAATCAGCTCCTTGGCCGCCGCTGTATAGATGTCTGGGCGATAAACTTTTTTCGCGATATCCTTAAACCAGCTATCCGATTTTTGATCTGCGATTTGACCCCAACGACGCATCTGCGTCAGATACCAAATCGCATCGGAATAGTAGGGATAGGTTGCGTTGTAACGGAAAAACACGTTGAAGTCCGGTACGGATCGCTTGTCACCTTTTTCATATTCAAAGGTGCCGGTCATGCTATTGGCGATAACGTCATAGTCCGCACCCACGTATTGTGACTTGGCAAGAATTTTCACTGCTTCTGGACGATTGGCGTTGTTGTTAGCATCCAACCATTCCGCTGCGCGAATTAATGCCTTCACCACCGCCTTGTGTGTATTGGGATATTTTTCTGCCCACGTGCTACTCACCCCAAAAACTTTTTCGGGGTTGTCTTTCCAAATTTCATAGTCTGTAACTACGGGCACACCTATGCCTTTAAATACTGCCTGTTGATTCCACGGCTCACCAACGCAATAGCCATTAATCGTTCCCGCCTCCATGGTTGAAGGCATTTGCGGCGGCGGGGTGACTGACAACAAAGCGTCGGCATCGATAGTTCCTGATGTGTCGCCTTTTTTGGGCGCATAAAAACCAGGATGGATACCGCCTGCCGCAAGCCAGTATCGCAACTCATAGTTATGTGTTGAAACTGGAAAAACCATCCCCATCTTGAAGGGCTTGCCTTCGTCTTTAAATTTTTCAACCACCGGCTTAAGTGAGTCCGCTTTAATGGGGTGCACCGGCTTGCCGTTTTCATGGGGCACATGCTTTTTCATCTCTTTCCAAACGTCATTCGAAACCGTAATGGCATTGCCATTCAGATCCATACTGAACGCGGTGATGATGTGGGCCTGCGTACCAAAACCGATTGTTGCACCCAAGGGTTGGCCCGCCAACATGTGTGCACCATCCAGCTCACCGTCGATGACACGATCCAGCAACACCTTCCAGTTCGCCTGTGCTTCCAAGGTGACATAAAGGCCTTCGTCTTCAAAAAAGCCTTTTTCATAGGCGATGGCCAATGGCGCCATGTCCGTTAATTTAATAAAACCAAACTTAAGCTCTTCTTTTTCCAGTCCACCAGCTTGGGCAACTGATAGAGGAGACAACATGCTCATACTGCCGAGAGAAATGGCCCCCATCACAGCCGCTAAACCACTCTTTAAAAATCCACGACTTTCTGGCTTCGATTTCCGCATAACCTGCCCTTCAAATAACCTCTTCATCACCGTCTCCACTTTTGTGTGTTTCACATATCGTTAAAAATTAAGCAAAAAAAAGGCGTCCACTCGCTTAGCAATAACTTGCTAAACAAATGGACGCCGTTGTCCGTGCACGCTCGCATCACCTCTAAAGGTCGCTGAGCTTGCGCCGATGTGCCCGTCGTTGGGTTATCGGGAAATGTATTTGGCTGACATCGTTGCAGCCATCATTTCAATACTCATGATATAGCAGGATGTGTGCCAAAAAATTCAATTCAATTAATTCAATAAGTTAGCCCTATTGGCTCTTCCGCGAAATATATTTATCGGATGCATTGCACAATTATGGGGCGTAGGATTCACAAATATAGCACTCACCTGTAAAAATCGGCACTTTACAGGTCAGCAAGTAATTCGACGGCAGTAATCACGCTATCGGCGACATCGACGATACGCTGATTACGATCCATCGCCTGTTTTCGTAAGGCATTGTACGCCTCATCTTCATTACAACCTCGGCGCGCCATCAAAATACCTTTTGCCCGATCAATCAGTTTGCGTTCTTCCAATATCTGTTTGGTATCCGCCAACTCTTTCTGCAAGCTTTGCATCTGGGTAAAACGCGCCATCGCAACATTAATAATTGGCTCGATACGATTGGCTTCTAGTCCATCCACCACATAAGCACTGACGCCACAGCGGATA
The DNA here is from genome assembly GCA_033791605.1 of Porticoccus sp. GTDB lineage: Bacteria > Pseudomonadota > Gammaproteobacteria > Pseudomonadales > Porticoccaceae > Porticoccus. The sequence goes on along the minus strand of JASJGJ010000156.1, from coordinate 961 downwards.
ATGTTTTCCACTAGACTTTTACTATCGTCTTCAGAAAACAATACCACCGGCACAGGCTGTACTTGGTTCACCTCAGCAATGTTTTGCAAGAAGGTGCTGTCTGGCAATTTGACATTAATGAGCAACATCTCGGGCTTAATCTGCTGAAGATGATCAAGTAAATTTTCATTGGGGGACAGCTGTGCCACTACCTTGTGACCCATAGCCTCAAGGCTTTCTTTAATCATTTGGTTTACCGGTTGGGTTTCTTCAACCAGGGCAATTCTTAGTTTCATGCTTCTATGTCTTCACTTATAGGAGATCAACGTGAAATTTATTTGACTACAATCTCTCAAGCATTTGCAACAACAGTGCCAATTAATGTTACGCGAATTTTTATAGCGTAATTTCAGTAAGTTAACCAATTAATACGTCTCTTGATAGTTGCGAGGTATGCAAAAATTGCAGTAGACAATGTTTTCGCGCACCAAATAGAGGCACGACAATTTTGTGAAGAAGATTTAATGAATATTAAATCTGTAGTGAACCATGCTGAACAAACTTAACTCTGGCTTTTGATCGCGATTAAGCAGTACCTCCAGGAACCAGTTAGTCCGCCATTATCTTGTGAATGTCCATTTCTAGAGGCGATAGCGGGCATCCGCGTAATTATTCTAAAAAACGGCTTTCAATCCCATAGCGGGCATTTACTGATATATTACAATCAGCGGTTTTGAAAAACGTTGATGGGCAACTCTCCGGGGTTCGAACCCCTCGCTCTCCGTCCATATAAATAACAGGCCCCTTCATGGAGGCTTTTTATTTATATGATGAAACAAAGGATTCGCAAGTGAGAATCCCAATGTACATGGATGTGCGAAGTGGCCTCGTTCGGCAATTACTCATGCACCCATGTAGTCGTTTCCGCCAAAATAAAAAGGCGCCCAAGGGGGCGCCAAGATAAGAGTAGAAGGGAGGTTGT
>JASJGJ010000155.1:0-5962 GCA_033791605.1 Porticoccus sp. | reverse complement strand
CTGGCAATACTGCCCATTTGTGGCCGCTAACCTCGATCACGATCACCGCCACAGCCAAACACAAAACACAACTGACCCTCGCAATGCTCACGCAAGGTCATCAGAACACTCTCCAAAGCGGCTGGAGTATGGGCGAAGTCCACTACCACTTGAGGCCCTGAACACTGAACGTCAGTACTTTGTGAGCCGGCGTCAGAACTGATCAGTTCCATTCGTCCCGGCACGGCCTGCAATTGAGAGATAACACTTAATACCTCATTCAGAGATAACCCTTGCAGACAAGCAGCACCAATAACAGCCATCAAATTTTGCAGATTAAATCGACCCAACAAGTGGCTTTTCAGAACACCGCTCCCCCAAGGGGTGCGGATATAAGCCTGAAGTCCCGATACAGATAGAACGACATCTTCGGCATAAATAGAGGCATTCGAATTGAACAATGAATAACCACAAAGGTTGACTGATGGGGGCAACTTCATCGCAACTTCAGAGCCCACAGAATCATCTATATTAATCACTGCGTTCATTAATCCCGGCATAGCAAACAACTGCATTTTTGCGCCAGCGTATTCCACCAGATCACCGTGATAATCCAAATGATCACGACTCAAATTAGTAAACACCGCGGTATGGAATGCCAGCGCTTGCACTCGGAACTGATCTAAACTATGGGAGGACACCTCCATGACCGCCCGATCCACCTTCCCATCCACATAATCGGCTAATACGGCTTGTGTCGTAATGGCGTCAGGCGTTGTCATACCAGTGTCCAAAAGAGTAGACTTGCCACCCACAACCACACCGCAACCTAGCGTCCCCATAACACCAGTGGGACCAACCATGAAACTAAACAACTGAGCCAACAACTGACTACAGGTCGTTTTTCCATTGGTGCCAGTAATACCAACCAATACCAGCTGATCAGAGGGCTCAGCAAAAAAATGTCCGGCAATGCCACTCAGCTGCTTATTGAGGCCCGGGATCAATACCACTCTCTCGTCCACTTTTCCCGTCAGCCCATTTGCCTCAGCCAACACCGCTACAGCACCGGCTTCTAGAGCTGACGCAATATAGTCCCGCCCATCCTGAGCAAGGCCAGGAACGGCAACAAACACGTCCCCCAACTTAACTTTACGACTATCCAGACATAAGCCCAACACAGGCACATCAACCAAACTCTCTGGTAGCGTCTCCTTTGGCAGCAATTGCTGTAGTGAAAGGGTAATCGGCAGACTAGGTGACGTCATCACGTAGCACCCCCCGACTTTCCTGACTGCAAATCCGAAGGAGGCACAGCTTTTATTGCAACTACCTGGCCGTCGCCAATAACCTTGGGCGGGATTTTTAGCATCCGTAGTGCATCGGCAGTAACACTAGCAAACACAGGAGCAGCCACTTCGCCACCGTAATATTTACCACCCTGAGGATCATTAATAATGACCACTGTGACTAACCGTGGATTGTCGGCAGGCACCATTCCGGCAAACATCGCCACGTAGCGGTGTTTCTCATACCCATGCTTACCCACTTTATGCACTGTGCCGGTCTTACCCGCCACATCATAAGAGGGAATAGCAGCACGAGTAGCTGTGCCGCCCGCATGGGTAACACTGCTCATCATTTCCCGAAGTCTAACGACCAGCTTCGCATCAACGACCTGCTCACCTTCTGGCTCCTTGTCTGTTTTTAGTAGCGTAAGCTGTTTCTTTAAACCATTATTGGCCAACACCGCATACGCCTGCGCCATTTGCAGGGCTGTAGCAGACAGACCCATGCCAAAAGCAAAATTAGCCCTCTCTACGGGCTTCCAGTTTCTATGCTGCGGCAAACTTCCCGGGCTTTCCCCCGGAAAGCCCGTACCTGGACTCTGCCCCAACCCCATACGGAAAAACATCTCTCGCACATCACCCGGCTCAAGCTGCAACGCCAGCTTTGTTGTTCCCACCTGGCTTGATTTCATGAGCAGCGTGGTCAAATCAATTTCACCGTAATTACGATGGTCATAAAATGTTTTTCTACCCACTCGGACATAACCTGGATTGGTATCAATTACCGTTTCTGGCGAAAACTTCCCGCTTTCCAGCGCAGCTAATACCGTTAGTGGCTTCATGGTTGAACCAGGCTCAACCAAGTCTGTTATCGCACGATTTCTCAGAGCATCAGAGCTTAGCTGACTGCGATCATTAGGATTAAAAGAAGGCTGGTTAGCCATCGCCAACACTTCACCAGTCCTCACGTCCAGCATCACTACCGACCCAGAAGATGCCTTATGTTTAGCCACGGCAGCTTTAAGCTCTCGATAGGCGGTGTACTGCAGTCTTAAATCAATACTGAGAGCCAAGCTCTCTCCCGGTTTTTCACTACGCACCAGAGCCAGATCTTTAATCACACGCCCTTTTAAATCCTTAAGGATTTTTTTAGCACCAGGAACCCCTTTAAGGACATCATCAAAGGCCAGCTCCATACCTTCCTGACCTCGATCATCAATATTGGTAAAGCCCACCAGTTGCGACGTCACTTCTCCGGCCGGATAAAAACGCTTGTATTCGCCCTTTCCATAAACCCCGGGAATCTCCAGACCAAGAATTTCTTCAGCTTGCTCAGGTGCCACCTGTCGATCCAGATACATAAATTCTTTATTGGCGTAGCGAGCAAACCTCTTCGTCAGGTCTTTGCGGCTCATTGACAGCTTTTTAGCCAACTGAGCTAGCTCTGGAGACGTAATATCAACTACCTGAGGATTGGCCCACAACGTGACAACCGGCGTGCTTACCGCCAAAGGCTCACCACGACGGTCAGTAATTACGCCACGATAAGCCGGAATAGACTCCGTCCGAACCGTACGCGCTATACCTTGCCCCTGAAGAAACTCATAACCCTTATCGACGTCAGACAACACCTGCAATCCAGCAATATGCCAAATAGCCGCTATCGGCAAAACCATCAGAACCAACACCAGTAACGCATAGCGCCAGCGAGAGATGGTCAACTTATTTGGCTTTACATTCACCCAATTTTATCCCAGCAATTATCCCAACAATTTCTATAGGCGCCCTAATAACACCTACGGCCGAATGACCACAATTTCTTCTGCACCTGGCACCCGCATCTCAAGCTGATCTTTCGCCAACTGCTCGATACGACTCAGCGAAGCCCAAGAGCTCTGTTCCAGCAAATATCTACCCCACTCAACCTGCAAACTGTTTGACTCCTGCTCCAGCTTAGAGAGGTCGCTATACAGTTGCCGGCATAAGTGACTTACATAAATAACAGAAAGCGCAGAACAGATAACTGCCACCCACATAATCGGCAACAGCAAGCCAACTCCAGATCTTATCTTTGAAGCCACAGCTGGCCCCGAAGCGCTGCCTGCCACGCCTACGCCACCTTCTCCGCTATCCGCATCACGGCACTTCTAGCTCTTACATTCACCCTAACTTCCTGTTCACTGGGCTTACTAGCCTTAGCCACAGAACGTAAACGTCGAACAATATCTTTTTCCATTACCGGAAAACCTCTAGGTATTGGCTTACCTCGTTCTTGATCACGAATGAACCGCTTGACGATACGATCTTCCAAAGAATGAAAGCTGATCACCACCAAGCGTCCACCGATCGCCAACATATCAAGCACATCCGGCAACACCCGCTCCAGATCTTCCAACTCTTTATTAATAAAAATCCTGATTCCCTGAAAAGCTCTCGTGGCCGGATGCTTGCCCTTTTCCCACGCAGGGTTTGCCTCTTTAACAATGGCCGCCAACTGTGCCGTCCGAGTAATCGGCTTCTCATCACGAGCAGCAATAATCGCTCGAGCAATACGCTTGGCGTATCGCTCCTCCCCATAATCTTTTAGGACCTTCGATATATCTGCCTCTGCCGCCACAGCCACCCATTCAGCAGCGCTGACTCCTTCGTCAGGGTTCATGCGCATGTCCAGCGGACCGTCTCGCAAAAAACTAAACCCTCTTTCTGGATCATCCAGCTGCGGAGATGACACACCCAAATCCAACAACACGCCACTTACTGTTCCTGATTTTTGTCTTTCGGCGATCAGATCGCCCAGGTCAGCAAACGAAGCCTGGACAATTTCAAATCTTGAATCTGTAACAAATCGCTCACTCGCTACTGCACAGGCCACAGGATCTTTGTCCACAGCCATCAAACTGCCTTCCCCACCCAGCTGGGACAGAATTAAAGCCGAATGCCCACCACGACCAAACGTACCGTCTATATAAAAACCATCAGGGTCTGTAATAAGCGCAGCAACCGCTTCGTTCAATAAAACAGTTTCATGTTCGACCTGCGTCGACATAGGCACTTACTCCAGAACTTCTAAAAAATAGCTATAACGAAAGGGACTGCATTTCTTCTGGTATTTCGAGATCCCCATTTGTCTCGGCTAGCCAACTCTCCCTTCCTTCATTCCAATTTTCTTCACTCCACAACTCAAATCTGTGACGCTGACCAACCAACATCACTTTTTTCTCTAGCTGCGCGTACTGCCGCAACTCAGGTGGAATCAACACACGACCACTGCCATCAAAGTCCATTTCTCTGGCGTGACCAATTAAAATTCGCTGCAGTTTTCGAGTGGTCGGATTAAATGATGGAAGCTCTGCAATTTGAGCTTCAATTTTTTCCCATTCATGAAGGGGGTAGATCAGCAGGCACTTATCCTGTATATCGATAGTGGCGATCAGGCAACCGCCACTGGAAGCATCCAGAGCATCACGATACCTAGAAGGAATCGCCATGCGACCCTTGGCATCCATATTGATTTCGTTATTGCCTCTGAACAATGTTTTCGCCCGATTATATTTACAAAAGGCAAAAAAACCACTTTGCCCCACTTTTCTCCACTTTTGCCACTATATGCTGACAGGAAACAAAGTCAAGGCAAAAAAAGGGGGCCAAATCACTAAAAATGTACAGAAAACTCAATAACTTGCAGGTGATGGACAAAACCCGACAATGGAAGTGAAAGATATCGTGAAGCAAAACAAATCGCTAGAAATATCACTTAAAGTAATGCTTTAACTAAAAGACATTTTAGATATAAAAATATAGGCCGCTTAAGCCTGAATGGCTAAAATTTGACCAACTTATAAAAAGAAAGGAAAAGGGAGTTGGCCTGTAAGCAAAGTAAGCCAACTACAACATCTAAGAGAATCAAGACCTTAAAATAATAGAAATAATCAATGGTTACAAACTCTAGGGCTATATGGTTACAAAATCAAACCTACTTACTCCACACTCCTACTAATCCGCAACTACCTTTAAAGCATGTACTACCTGCCTCGCAGATTAAGGTATAGAGGGAAGGCTTCATAGCCCCCCAATCCATATCAGGCTTCAAAAATTAGTAACCTTAAGATTTGTAGGTTAAATTGAGCTTGCAACGAATAGGGGCATTCTCTGACAGAATGTGTTGCCAAATGTTGATAACAGTAATGTTGTCCCCCAAGATAAGTTTTAAATCTTTTCGTTTCAAAAGGAAGGTGTATCTATGCTATCTAGTAACGGCAAGCTTTTAGCTTCACTTTTAAGGATGAAATATGGTGCGGATGTTAAAGGTGTTGGCCCTGATGTTACTCAATTGATTACACTTTGGGGTAACCACTCTAAAGAAGGATTGAGACCAGTGGTAGATGAACTTGAAAACAAGGGGTTCATTACTGTGGATAAAGGAACTGGAACTTCTACACCAGAAATAAAAGCTTATAACTTGAAGAATATTGTTGGCATAACTATACAAGAGCCGATGCAAGCGTATTTAGACAATTCTGAGTAATTGACATGCTCACTTTATTGGCGCTCGCTCCTTTGTCTGCCACTCAAAAGCGTTTGAGGAAGTTGGCCCAATAATGGGCGTAATTATTTATGCTCCTCGAAGCCATTTAAACCAAAACTGAGCATTCTGACTCTTTCTGCCATACCAGTCTATCTGGTTATCAACTCTT
>JASJGJ010000154.1:0-4304 GCA_033791605.1 Porticoccus sp. | reverse complement strand
AATGGCCGGTTAGCAAGAGCGTTATGTGTGTAATAAATAAAATGACAAAGAATAATAAACATAGACATCCACAGTTTAAAAACACACAGCTCTGTATTTTCATCAAGATAAAACAGAAAAGTAGTGCATAAAGATAAATTTAAGGTAAGTATCAAGCCGTTTTTAAGTGAAACAGACTGTTTCACTTTTCACAGGCCGCAGTAATCACTGAACGGACTTAACGTTCTGTTTTTCTGTCTCTTGAAGGGAATGCCTAACTACTGGAAAAGAATTTCTCGCACTGGTTTATACCATGAACCCAGTTCTGGCCTATTGACGCACAGGCCTTGCGAACATGATGTGCGGCGCCAACCAGGTTTTTAAACGGGTGTTCGAAGTTTTGACTAAGGTAGATAAATTGCTTTGCGTCCATATCCAGACGTTGCAGGATTCCGGGCAGGTTCTCGGCAATAGAGCCTTTTTTATCGTTACGTAATATACGTCCACTCCAGTCAACCAGCTCCAGATAATCCTTTAACCGAAAAGGCAGGCCGGGTGGCATGTCTTTTCTGGGGTAACCAACAAAGGGTAACAGGGTTTCCGGTTGTTGGTCTCTGTGACCGGGATGTTGGGTATTCAGGGCTTTTTTAATGCGCCGCTTTATGGAGGTATGCTCAGACTGCTCCGGTGTTTTCGCCATCTTTGCGCGTATTGGGTTAAGGTCGACGTAAGCCATGCAGGCGGCCAGGGCTTTTTCATCAAGTAATGCCTGTGATCTGAATCTCCCCTCCCAGAAGTGTCCGGTGGCGTTGTCTTCGTAGTTGGCATCGCGTGCAATGGGTTCATTGGCGCAGCGCATAAACCAGCTGATCGACATCAGTCGTTCACGCCATTCATTGACCTGTTCGCTTAGTGCATCACGTTCGGCACGACTTAGCACTTCACCTGAGGCGAAACGTTGTGACAACAGGCTGCCTTTGAACAGGCGGTGCCAGTGGTTAATTACGTCAGCGGCTGACCATTGTAGCGCCCTGTCACGGTCAATGTGCAATACTACGTGGTAATGATTGCTCATAATGGCGTAGGCGGCAATATCAATGGCAAAGGCATCCGTCAGTTCCAGCAGACGGTCTTCAATCCATTGACGGCGGTGCTCGAAGCTTTTACCGGTAAGGGTGTCTTCTCCGCATAAAAAGGCGCGACGTACGCAACGGGATATGCAATGGTAATAGGGTGTGGCATCAAGCGATACCAATGTCTTCCTTGCTCTTGGCATGGTGCTGTCCTTAGCTGACTGGTTTACTTAAGACTACAAAGTTGTTATGTTGGTGTCAATCTATTTTATGGGTGTCTATAATTTGTTCTCGGACTGCCAAAAGCTGCGCCGCTCGTTCCTCACTATATAGAAGGATAACCAATGCGCATTAACTTTAGAAAAAACACCAATGGGCCGTCACCAGAAGAGCTCGACCGCCTAGACGAGCTAAACGCAGCGGTGACCCCTGAAGAAAAAATCAAAGGCGCTAAATCGTGGGGGTATATCGGCATGGGGCTGATATTTCTCTTTTTTCTGACGCTCGTCTATGCGGCATATGAAAACTCCAAAACCACTGCGGTGCAAGGTACGGTTGTGTCGTATTCCAGTAAAGCTAGCACCAATGGTGTCGGTAGCCGCAGTTGACCAGCACTAGTTATTACCACCAATTCAAATTTGTGGACCTTGAGGGCGTTCCTCATGAGGTTTCAACTGGTAGCAGCGATGGGAGAGACAGCCATTATAATGTCGGAGACGTGGTGAGTATCGGCTACTACCCAGATGATTTTAGTGAAGTTCGCATCCACTCTTGGTTTGGTAATTGGAAAATTCAACTGACCTTGTTAGGTCTTGGGCTGGTACTGATTGGCTTCAGGTTTTTGTCGATAAAACAGCTACGCACTGAAATCGCCAATCGACCACCACTTTGAATAATGGTGTTGAGCCGAGCCCCTGACCGTGAAACAGTTCTGGATCACCCAGCTGATCCTAACCCTAACTGATTGATTCGTAGTCGGCTTTATCAAGATCAGTTGAAATTGAAAGCTATAATGTAGATGAGAGAAACGAAATGAGTAACACGATCCCATTAAAATATTTATACTCCGAAGATATGTGTGCAGATCAAGAAAGTGATGTTTGTTACATTTCAATTATTTCACAGTTAAGTACACCTTACTTGGGTTCATAATCATGCCTTCGAATATATCAAACGACATAAATGATAAAACAGACATAACATTACCAAAAGGGTTCGAGCTCAACTACTTTGATGAGTATATGCAAATCACACACGTATGGCATGGTCCTCAAACGTATGCTCTCTTGCTGTTTGCTCTTATTTTTAATGGTCTCTGGATAGGAAATGGGTTTGTAGAAATACTATTTAGTGAAAGAGAGCTGCTAACCAAACTATCTTCTTTAGTTTTTCCTCTTTTAGGATTAGGGGTGCTCTATTTCACTATTGCCACCTGGTTAAACAAAACACAGATTTATGTCAGTAAAAATAAAATAGAAATTAAGCATAAACCTGTACCTTGGTTTGGTAACAAGAAACTTAAAGCCGACAACATCAAACAGCTTTTCGTAGAAAAAAAATGCGTGGGCTCAAGTAATGGCAATCGAAGATACAAGTATAATGTACTTGGGTTAACATCAGAGAGTGCACAGTTTAAATTGATTGCAGGGTTAGAATTTCGAGATCACGCACGCTTCATTGAGAAAACCATTGAAGATTATTTGGGCATTGAAAACGTAAAGATCGAAGGCGAGGCAGAGTGAGAGCTTGGCAACCGGACTTACATTTTCCTCAAATGACAACGGTATTGCATATGCTTCAGATATCGTGCGAAAACTTCAATTAATGCATAAAGATATAGGCAGGCTCAAGCCATTCCTAAATTCCGGCACGAGCTATATTCTGCCTTTACCTGTTACTGAGCTCGTTATGACTATACGCCCGCGCATACTTTTTTCCCTATACTGGAGGTCACATGCTTAAGTTAATTGCATTCATTTTAATGTTTATACATTCCGCGATATCACACGCCGAAACACCGCCAGAAATACAAGGCGTTTGGGTGCCTGATGTTGAGAAGACCATTGTTCTCATGAAAAAAAATATGGGCGATATAGATAGTGCCTTTATGAGAGATAGGTATTTACCTAATTTAAAAAGAACTATCACTCAAAATAAATATATTCATACAAATGGGAAGCGAGAGTACACGGCGGATATTTCTTTAAAAGAAAAAAATGGAAGCCGTTTCATCATGGTTTTAACAAGTGAATTAACTCCTGATATGTTGATTACATTTACCCCAAAAGAAAAGGATGGTTACATTATGATGTCAGAAAACCCATCAGATGGCTCGGGCAATATTCTATGGGTTAAGCAGTGATATCGGAGTTCTGGGGACACGATACTTAATTATCCCAAGTGCACTCCGTTTATCTGTAATTAAATATTGTGTCCCCAGAATTCCTTTACAAGGCAAAGACGCAACCGAAGTACCGGTTTCGAGACCTGTCGCGAGAAGTCAACGAAACACTACTGAGAAACAGCTTTCGAAAGCTAAACAAGAAAGCGGCCTCAGGAGTAGATCGAGTCACCTACTATGACTACAAAGAGCATTTTGAAGGCAACGTAGAAGACCTGATCGGGCGGCTGAAACGTGGCAGTTATCGTGCCAGACTGGTAAAGAGGAAGCACATCCCAAAAGGGGAAGGAAAGACACGGGCGCTGGGTTTGCCAGTGCTCGAAGACAAACTTCTCCAGACAGCGTGTACAGATATTTTGAGTGCACTATACGAACAAGACTTCCACCCGTTTAGCTATGGCTATCGTCCTGGACGAAGCGCCCGGCAAGCGGCGGATGACCTGGTCGTAAGAATGCAATTTGGCAAGTTTGGTTACGTGGTAGAGGCCGACATAAAAGGCTTCTTCAATCACATAGGCCACGACAGCTTGCTGGAGATGCTGGCACAAAGGATTGATGACAAACGCTTTCTCAGGCTGATTAGAAAATGGCTGAAGGCAGGGATCTTAGAAGAAGATCAACGTATTCAGTATCCAGAGGAGGGAACGCCACAAGGTGGCAGTATCTCCCCGATTCTGGCGAATATTTATCTGCATCATGCCATCGACGAATGGTTTGTGAAAGTCGTGAAACCCCACTGCAAAGGTAACGGTGTCCGCAAGAATATCATAAATACCGCTCTAATATGGGTTTGAGCTGCCGCTCATAGAGCAGTGGAGAAGACTTCTTCATAAAACAGTTTTTAAAGAACC
>JASJGJ010000153.1:0-34188 GCA_033791605.1 Porticoccus sp. | reverse complement strand
TATACTCGTGAATGACGGACCCTACGGCACCACCTGCGCTAGGGTTGGCTGTATGCCCTCAAAATCACTTCTCGAAGTTGCACATGCTGTTGGGCGACGTGACTGGCTTGCACAGGTCGGCATCGGTGGTACTGATGCACTCTCGATCGATCTCCCAGAGGTGATGACGCATGTACGTACACTGCGCGACCGCTTCATCGCTGGGCCTATTGAACTCGCCAGTTCCCTTGGTGATCGCAGTATTCACGGCAAAGCGACATTTCTCGATCCGCACACGGTCGACATTGAGGGAGTGCGTATTCATGCTGACACAATCATCATTGCAACAGGCACACGTCCCGTAGTGCCAGATCCTTGGCGGGCTTTTGGATCGCGTGTCGTTACCTCCGACGAGGTATTCGAGCTGAAAGCACCGAAGCGACGTATGGGCATCGTCGGTCTCGGTCCGATTGGGCTTGAGCTCGGCCAGGCGTTTGCTCAGCTGGGCTGCGAGGTGCACGCCTTTACGCGCGGGCCGCACGTCGCTGGTCTAAGCGATAACGAAGTCAATGCCAGCCTGATCGAAGTTCTCGCGAAACAGATGACAATAATCACGGGGGCGGAAGTGTCCCTTCATGAGGGCGGTGATCACATCATCGTCGACGGCGGCAACCACCGAGTCGAGGTCGATTGGGTGCTCGCTTCACTCGGTCGCCAGCCCAATATTGAGGGGCTCGGGCTGGAGGCGTTGGATGTGGAGCTAGATAGCAGAGGTATGCCAATTTTTGATGCGGCAACACTGCGGGTGGGTGATTTGTCGATCTATGTCGCCGGTGACGTAAATGGCCAGCGGCCCCTTCTCCACGAGGCAGCCGATGAGGGCCGCATCGCCGCCTACCACGCGCTACACCCTGAAGCAGAGTGTCTCTCGCGGCGCACGCCTTTGGGTATCGTATTCACAGAGCCCAGCGCGGGACACGCAGGACAAACTGCCCGCATTCTAGACGAAGCTGGCGTCGATTTTATTACCGGTTCAGTGCATTTCAACAAGCAAGGACGTGCGCTCACGGCGGGGCGCAATTACGGCGTACTCAAAATTTATGCGGATGCGTATGACGGGCGTCTACTGGGTGTTGAAATGGTCGCGCCCGAGGCGGAACACATGACACAACTGCTGGCGTGGTCGATCCAGCAAAAGCTGACTCTCGATCAGTTATTACAGATGCCCTTTTATCATCCCACTGTGGAGGAAGGCTTGCGTAGCGCATTGCAGTCGGCGCGCCGTGAACTCGGAAAACGGAGAAGTCAACCCGACCTGCCACTGTGTCACGACCGCGTTGACCCAGCACTGGGCTAAGGAGTCTCGCAACGGGGTAAATTTTTTTGCCTCAGCAACTCCCTCTCATCAAGGTTCTAGTATCGATATGGGAGAACTTGTATAGCATCAATTAGGCTATCTGAAGAAGCAGTTCAAAACTTGACAGTCAGCCAAATAACACAAGGTGAGGAGACTTCACAGAAATACGCATTTGGCGGAACCAGAGCATTGGAAGTGCAGTCATTGTATGATCAGCACATCCAACCAGACAATCACAGGGCATGCCGGAACGGTCGATGCAATCAAGCTTAACAGCGGAGGTATGAACGGTTACATAATGGAGAAGAGAAGACACATGTCGAATCAGGTCGTTTCCGGTAAGGACACAGATGCCCCTGCTACAAACAATCCAAGCCTTGCTTCAGGCATAGGGCAAATCGTCGGTATTCGTGGCGGCGTGGTAGACGTGCTGTTCCCGGAAATATCCCCACGTATCCATGATCTGCTCTATGCCGGCAACCTGGCTCTGGAAGTCACCTCTCTACTAAACAATGGTGCGGTTCGCTGTATGGCGCTGGCACCGGTCCGTGGGCTGGGGCTCGGCGTTCCGGTACGGACCACGGGGGCGCCCATTCAGGTTCCGGTGGGTGATGAAGTACTGGGGCGCATGCTGAATGTGTTTGGTGACCCGATTGATAATAAACCGGCTCCTGCTTCTACTCTCCGACGCTCTATCCATCAGCCTCCGCCGAAGTTGGAAGAGCGCGTGATTCACAGCGATATTCTTGAAACTGGCATCAAGGCTATTGATCTGTTGTCGCCCATCGAACGTGGTGGTAAAACGGGTCTTTTCGGCGGAGCTGGGGTAGGAAAAACGGTACTGATCACTGAACTGATCAACAACACTGTTCAGCATTATCAGGGCGTCAGCCTATTTTGCGGCATCGGTGAGCGCTCCCGCGAAGCGGAGGAACTGTATCGCGAAATGGGCGACGCAGGCGTACGAGACAAAACCGTGATGCTGTTCGGTCAGATGAACGAAGTGCCCGGTGTGCGTTTTCTGGTAGGCAAGACGGCACTCACCATGGCAGAGTATTTTCGTGATGATCAGCAGCAGGACGTTCTGCTGCTGATCGACAATATCTTTCGCTTCGTGCAAGCCGGCTCAGAAGTCTCCGGTCTAATGGGACGCATGCCCTCTCGGGTGGGTTATCAGCCTACACTGGCTACCGAAATGGCCTCACTACAGGAGCGCATCACCTCCACAAGCAAAGGTGCAATCACATCGATTCAGGCAGTTTACGTGCCTGCCGATGATTTTACAGACCCAGCGGCGGCCCATATATTCTCCCACCTGTCAGCATCTGTGGTGCTGTCGCGCAAGCGGGCTAGTGAAGGGCTCTATCCAGCAGTCGATCCACTTGCCTCGGCCTCCGTCATGTTGACGCCGGCGGTAGTCGGTCAACGTCATTACGATATCGCCCGGGCGGTTCGGCGAACACTCGCCGAATACGAAGACCTGCGTGATATTATTGCAATGCTGGGCATGGAAGAGCTTTCAGCAACAGACCGCGCCACCGTGGCGCGGGCACGGCGGCTTGAACGCTTTCTTACCCAACCATTTTTTACCACGGGTTCCTTTACCGGTACTGGCGGCAAACGAGTGTCCATTGCCGACACTCTGGACGGCTGTGAAATGATTCTCAGTCAAACTCAGTTTGATGATAACGAAACCGACTATTACATGATTGGCTCTCTGACGGATAGGGAAAAAGCCACATGAGCCTAGCCGACACCATGCAGGTGACACTTCGTCTGCCCACACGAACACTGTTCGATGGCAGCGCACAAGGGTTATCTGGTGTAGCGCAGAATGGCGCTTTTGGATTGCTGCCCAACCACACCGATTTTGTCACCGCACTGGTACCTTCGGTGCTTACCCTAACCGCCGTAGACGGTACAGAACAGTTCTTCGGTATTGATGAAGGCATACTGATAAAAAAAGGCCATCAAGTGGATATCGCAATCAGTCGCGGAGTTCAGGGTGAAGACCTTGACTCCCTCCACGACACTGTACAGGCCAGCTTTATAGAAGTAGACGAAGAAGAACGGGTAGCCAGATCAGCCCTGTCTCGCCTTGAAGCGGGTATCGTGCGCCGCTTTGGCGATTTACGGAAACCCTCAGCATGAACCAGAAAAACGACCGAGCTGCTGACGATATCCGCCGCAGTGCCGAGCGCAAAAAACGCGCTCGAAATGCACCGGGAACCAGCCCCCTGCGGGGCTTGGGTGCTTTCGGGATGATTGGCTGGTCAATTGCCGTGCCCACGGTGGGCGGTGCCTTTCTAGGGTTATGGCTTAATCGGGTGGCACCACAGGATTTTTCTTGGCCCATTGCGCTGATTCTAGGTGGTGTCGTGATCGGCGCCATAATCGCCTGGAGCTGGGTCGACAAAGAAAATTCTGATCAAGACGCTATGGGCCAGGAAGTGAATAATAAGGGCGTAAAACGCAAAGGAGACGGCAGCTAATGGTCGTAGATTGGGAATCGGTGTTGCTGGGTGTTTTCTTCGGAGTGCCTGTCAGTACATTGTTTTTTGCCGGCCTAGCTTGGAGTGTACAACGGGCACTAAAGTACGCTCGCCCCAGCGTGTTACTGCTCCTTAGCTTTGTCTGCCGGATGACGATGCTGCTGGGCATCGGGTTTTGGCTAACAACAAGCGGAGATAACGCATGGTCCTTGATCGGCTACGCATTGGCATTTTTTCTGGTACGCCTGGTTGTCGTGCTCTGGATTAAGTCAACCCGGCCACCTGAACCCATACAGGAGAGCACATAATGCAACTTACACCGGATGAAATGATTGTATTCTCTGTTGGGAATTGGCAGGTAAACGCCACCATCGTCAACACTTGGATAGTCATGGCGATATTAGTGGGGATTTCCATGTTGATTACCCGAAATCTGCGCGCCGACGTACCGCCCAATCGCTGGCGTACAACACTGGAGGTAATCGTTCAAGCGATTCAGAGCCAGATTGAAGAAGTTACTCGAAATTCGGCGCGCCATGTCATGTATTTTGCCGGTACTTTATTTCTTTTTATCGCATTATCCAATTTATTACTGGTGATTCCGGGGTTTTCGCCACCTACCGCTTCGTTATCTACCACGGCGGCGCTGGCACTGTCCGTGCTGGTCGCTGTGCCTCTATTCGGTATTGCCAGCGGTGGCCTGGGACACTACCTCAAAACGTTTATCGAGCCCTCGGTAGTGATGCTGCCATTCAACATCATTGGTGAGTTCTCCCGGGGTATTTCTCTAGCCGTCCGTCTTTACGGCAACATCATGAGTGGTGCTGTCATCGCAGCGATTCTATTGGGTGTTGCTCCTTTCTTCTTCCCGGTGGTGATGGATATGCTGGGATTGTTAACCGGCCTAATCCAGGCCTATATTTTTGCTATTCTGGCGACCGTTTATATTTCATCGGCAACGGCAGACCCAGAGTCACCAGCACAACAACCTACTCCATCAGTACAAAAAGAGGATAAGTCATGACAGATCTCGTTATTATTGCGGCCATTTCAATTTTCACAGCGGGTATAACGGTGTCCTTTGGCGCTCTCGGTCCTGCTCTGGGGGAAGGTCGAGCGGCCGCTGCGGCGATTGCAGCAATTGCTCAGCAACCGGACGCCGCACCCACGTTGTCCCGCACCCTATTTGTCAGCTTGGCGATGATCGAGTCAACCGCTATCTACTGTTTTGTGGTGGCCATGATCCTAATCTTCGCCAACCCGTTCTGGGACGCAGCACTTAAAGTTACGGCCGGCGGCTAGTACACGCATCCATATCTGGCACGATGTCAGATATGGATGTTTAACCATACGGAGCACAGGTTATGTCCATTGACTGGATTACCGTTATCGCACAGATCGCCAACTTTTTGGTGTTAGTCTGGCTGCTGAAACGTTTCCTTTATCGCCCTATTCTCGACGGTATTGATGCCCGCGAGTCGGAAATCACCCGACGCATGGCAGAAGCCGGGGAGGCGCAGAAAAAAGCAGAGTCAGCAGAAGCTGAATATCGGAAACAGCAAACACAGTTGCTCTTAAACCAAGATGAGATGGTCGAACAAGCGCTCAAAGCATCTAAAAACCAGCGCGATAAATTGCTGGCCGATGCTCGAAGCAAACTTGAACAAGAACAGAAAGACTGGCACAAGCATCTGGAGCGAGAGCGCCAAAAGTTCACAACCCAATTACACCAAGCTGGATCGGAAACTCTGCTGGAGCTGACCCGTAAAGCACTACGTGACTTAGCTGATGAGACGATGGAAGAAGCCATCGTCCGCCATGTGAGTGCTCGACTGCAACCAATTGCCAGTGAGCTGTTACAAGCCGCCGGCGACAGCACAGAGGCGGTAGCCACCACTCGTGACACTCTTCCCAAAGCAGCTCAACTGCAGCTGCAATCAGAGATAGAACGTTTACTACCCGGCATAGCGCTGCGCTCTGAAATAGATCCACAGCAGCCACCCGGTCTGGTTCTGCGTGTCGGTGGTGCTCAGGTCGCGTGGACGATTGACAGCTACACCGATGAGCTTGATGCTCGGTTAAACGAGCGTTTGGCAGCGGGCATTTCTGGCCGAATGCAACCCGATGGTGGATAAGAACGCTATGACGGATATCAATCGAAGTTCGCCAGAAAACTGCTCTGTCGGTGGTTTTGATGAGACTCTCGACGAACAGTTTAACGAGTGGCGTGCAGTGCTGCTGGCAACCCCGGCTCCCACACCGGTGCTTACTGAAATCGGAAAAGTGACCGAAGTCGCTGACGGCGTTGCCGTAGTCTCCGGCTTGGCCCGAGCTTTGGCGGATGAACTACTGGTGTTTGCATGTGGTGTTCAGGGAATTGTACTCGATTTAGAGCCAGATCGGCTGGGCGTTATCCTGTTGGGGCCATCCGAACTCATCACGTTGGGGGAAGATGTACGCCGTACCCGCAAAGTGGTGAGTGTTCCGGTCGGCCCCTCCCTACTCGGTCGTGTGGTAGACGCCATGGGCCGCCCCAGAGATGGTTTGGGCCCTATTGCCGCTGTGGCCGAGCACCCTATTGAAGACGAGGCCCCGGGTATTCTCAGCCGGTCTGCCATTTTCCGGCCACTAGCCACTGGCCTCAAGGCAATTGACGCTGCTGTACCAATAGGTTTGGGCCAGCGTGAGCTGATAATAGGGGATCGCCAGACTGGAAAAACTTCCATTGTGGTAGATGCCATACTCAATCAGGCTCACTCACAAGTTACCTGTATATATTGCGCAATTGGTCAGCGTGGTGACGCGGTATCCCGGGTAATCGGAGCCCTTAAAAAGGGCGGAATGATGTCCAGAAGCCTAGTTATGTCCGCCGGCGATGAAGAAACACCAGGGCTGGCCTACATTGCACCCTATGCCGCGATGGCTATGGCAGAATATTTTTCCGATCAGGGGCAAGATGTACTGATAGTATTTGATGACCTGACCCACCACGCCCGCTCTTACCGGGAGCTGTCATTACTGTTACGCCGGCCGCCGGGACGCGAAGCCTTTCCCGGCGATATTTTCTACGTGCATGCCCGTCTGCTGGAACGCGCCGGACAGTTCGCCCAGAGGGCTGGTGGCGGCTCCATCACCGCATTACCCGTGGTGGAAACTCAGGCAGAGAACCTATCGGCCTATATCCCCACCAACCTAATTTCTATCACCGATGGTCAGATCTACCTATCACCGCGACTGGTGCGAAAAAATCAGTTCCCCTCCGTGGACTTGGGGCTTTCGGTTTCCCGTGTAGGCGGCAAAGCCCAGAGCCCCGCGCTGCGCGAAGTGGCAGGGAACCTGCGAGTTACACTGTCGCAATTTGAGGAACTAGAAGACTTCGCCCGTTTCGGTACGCGGCTAGATGATATTACTCGCGCACGCCTGACCCGGGGTGCCGCGGTTCGTGCTGCACTACGCCAAGCTGAGCGGGATCCGATGTCAGCCGCGGAGCAACTGGCGGTGCTGGCATCTGCGATGGAAGGCTTGTTTGATGGCCTGTCGGAACAAAAGGTGACTGAGGCCATGGCCAGTGTTCGTGTAGCCACGCAAAGCCAGCTGCAGGTGATTGACGAACGAATCACCGAAAACCAGACATTGAGCCCAGAAGATCACAAGCTGATTATTACGACGGCCCGTGGCGCGCTTTCTACCGACAACACGGCGGTCAGTCGTGGATTATCTACCAGTGACAAGGCCAGTGTAAAAGAGGTCAGCAATGGCTCAGACATTTGAAAATCTATCTCGCCATAGCGATACGCTGACCAGTATTCGCAGCATTGTCCATACCATGAAAACGCTGTCAGCCATTAATGCCTCACCCTATGAGCAGGCCGCCCGCTCAATTGAGGCGTATCACCAAACTATTATTCAAGGTTTTGCAGCCTTCGCACACCGCACCGGTAAGATTACCCTGCCTGAGGAGGATGCTTCCGAGCAGTTAATGGTGGTTTTCGGCTCCGACCACGGGCTTTGTGGTAACTACAATGAAATCCTGGCAAAAGCTCTGAAAAGTCATTGCCAGAAACAAACGATAGGGAAACAACGCTTACTCTGTATCGGAGCCCAGATGCACGATGTTCTTATCGACCTAGGTTTTTCGCTCGAGGAAACCCTATTACCCCCAGCCTCTGCCGAGGGAATTGGTCGCCTGGCCAGAGATATTGTCACACGGATTGACACCCTCAGTCGTGGCCAGTCTTTGTATCGTATTGTCGTCACCCTGGCGTTTACTCAACGTAGCGAACTGGGCCTACGTGACCCTGTCATAAGGCGCCTGCTACCGCTGGAACCAAGCTTGCTCCAGCGCGACAATCACTGGCAATCGCGCTCCTTGCCAGACTACAACATGGCCGCAAATAACTTACTTGCATCGCTGATTCGCAATCATATCTTCGCCAGCGTATTCCGCGCTTCAGCAGAAGCAATGGTCACCGAAAATTCAGCACGTCTGGCACTAATGCAACAGGCCGAACAGTCGGTTGATGATCGCCTAGAAGAAGTACAAGGAGAGCTGAGGTCGGTTCGGCAAACTGAAATTACCAACGAACTAATGGATATAATCATTGGCTTTGAAGCGCTGAAAAAAACAAGCTAACGTGGTGAGTATGGATAATTTAACTCTGCTGCCGAAAACTCGGTCTTTGAGCAAGCGTCAATTTAACCACACCTATCGGTGCTGATTTGAACCCGATACTTAACGTTCTGCTGATGACTTCTTCAAAGTCGTTACCACCGTTATAATTTTCTGCAGCGATACCAGAGGTTTGGCGCTCCGATCACGTAATGGCAGTGATTGATATTTTTAGTGGGTGTTTTGTGCGCAGGTGTTCAACATTGCATTGTGAAATGGTCAGTTCAAAAAGGGCATAACTTAATTATACTCTGGAGTATATTCACTAAAAGTTCCAAAGTACTATTTTCATTGACTGATGATACAAGCACCCAAAATAAATTTCAGATAAATATCTTAGCCCCTTGCTTCACCGAATTACGCTATTCTTATTGATGGCTCATGAAAATAACCCTGTCTCCTGACAGGATAACCTAGGCTACAGAAAAACTATATGCCATTTTGGGCTCACCGTATGGGAAAAATTTCAGGTCACGTTACTGTCACATTGCATATAGCATACTCTTCATCTATTGGTTGTGACTCTATGCAATCTACTCCCCTTGATATCAAATACAAAAATCATGAGCCTAAATGTTATTTATCAGTCACAATCCACTTACTTAGGGAAAGGGCATACTCGAAACGAAATGAATATACTACACATCTCAGATATGCATTTTGGCACTCGCCACTGGCCTGGAAAAAGTGAATTATTGTTAGAGAAATTGAACAGCTATGCTGCCGATATTGTCATCAACACAGGCGACAATACAACGGATGCACTCGAAGATGAATTTGAAGCCGCTGGAAATTTCTTGAAGTCAATTGAGTGCCAACACATCGTTTCGATTCCCGGAAATCATGACAAACGGAATATGCGTAGTGCTGATTACTTTCGTCAGTATATCGACGGCATAGCAGTTATTCGCCCATTAAATCGTAACAAATGTATAAAGAATAATATTTTTCTTGATGGAAATACTACTGGTTTAAAGGAACATTTTACTGACATCAATTTTCTAAAAAATATCACGATTAATGGTGAGTCCCTGTTGGTAGTATGTATCGACACAAATACGCTCTATGCAGACAACGGTTTTGTCGATACTGAAATGCTAAGAACACTCTCTCATGCAATTAGCAAATCCAGTTACGATAGAATAATTCTTCTAAATCATCACTCAATCCTAGATACAGATTCAGACCCTCTTTTCAATTCCAGGATTGTTGTCGAATTCGTAAGAAAGAACAATATAGAACATGTTTTCTGTGGCCATACTCATCAGTTGTCGATAATGAGATCAACCGACCTGTATCACAACCACTCCTTCACTCAATATAAGAATGGATCGCTATCAAGTGCCAATACACCCAATGACACAAATATGTTCCTGTATTATAAAAACTTTGGAACCGAAGCAATGACTATCCATATAGTTAGAGCTAGTATTGAAAATAAAGGTCTGAAATTTAAAGAAGAAATACTTAACACCAACTAGACATTAGAAAAATGATCATTTAAATACCCTAAGTAAATAAAATTTACGTTGAGGGAATATAAATCGTCATCTTTCTTATTTCAGATTAGTATCTATCTCGCTAGGAAGACAATGATTAAACTCACTTTTTTATGGAGCCCGGCGAAATAAAAAATACAAAGCCGTAATTAGTTATGCGGTTCAATCATATTCCAGACACAGGCAAGTTAATATTTCCAAACTGGAGAACTTTTCCTCTCCTGCTTATGCAACCGCCCTACCCCAATCTGAAAATGCAACGTCTCTCAATGCCCGGTAATGCTTAGCTGACACTAAATCCTTCAGCGGTTGAACAAATTGTAAACTGCAACATGTGCACTCAAAAAACGCTTGGCCACTTTAGAATTTCAACGAACTTGAAGAAATACATCCACCGCATCATCACCCCGACCAATGGTACGTCACAGGTAACACTGCTTACCATTGATCTTAGAAAGACCTCTTCGATAAAGAATGTATCTCTATAACCTTGGTGACGACGTCTTAACCAACGTGAAGAGGTCAGACCAAATTTGATATACCAGAAATGAATGTACTCATAGCTGGCGACAATACCCCGCTCAACGGGTAAATCTTCTATATCCCTGTGACTGTGACTGAAATTGAATCGGTAGTAGAGCCAGACTGCCTGACTGAGAATTTCGAGTGAAAATCGGTATCGTTTGTAGATGCTCATCTCGGTGTCATCTACCAAGGGCTGTTAACTCGTCAGTGGCGGATGAAGTCTCTTCATGAATATCTATTAAAAAACATGTATATTCTTAAGACTGTTTCATCCCTGATTAAGGACATATTGATGCTCTTTGCACTCATTGTTGGCGGTCTAATCGGCTACGCCTTTGGCAAACTCCCCGGCTTTCTCATTGGTGCTGCTATCGGTGCTTTCCTTCTTAACTACATGAAAAACCGCCTTATCGGCAAACTCCAGAAAATACAGTCCGGCTTTGTTGAATCTGTCTTCGCCGTCATGGGGGCCCTGTGTAAGGCAGACGGCGTGATATCCAAAGACGAGATACAAATGGCGGAAACCATGTTCGTGCGCTTCCGACTGAATGAAGATCAGAAAACCAAAGTTAAGGCCGCCTTCAACCGTGGCAAAGAACCGGGCTTTGACCTAGACACGGAGCTCAACCATTTCCTGCAGATGAGTGGTCGACAACCAGCGTTCCTGCAGATGTTTCTCCAGGTGCAGGTATCCGCCGTTACGGCAGACGGCATTATCCATCCAGCAGAACATAAAATGTTGGTTCGCATTGCCCGAGGACTAGGACTGCCTGAAAGCCAAGTCGATCAACTGGAAGCCATGTTGCGTGGGGCTCATACAGGACAGGCCGGAGCCGGCCCAGGTCAGCGCACAACCACGCAGCAGATTGATGATGCCTACAAGGTACTGGGTGTATCGCCCGCTGCAAGCGATACCGAGATCAAGAAGGCGTACCGTAAACTGATGAGTGAAAACCATCCCGACAAACTGGCAGGTAAGGGCCTGCCCGAGAGCATGCGAGAGATGGCCGAAGAACGGACCCAAAAAATAAGCCATGCCTATGACGTAATCAAGGGTACCCGCAAGAAAAGCGTCTAAAAAGTCAGAACCAGCGAAACCATCTGGTCCAGACGCTCTCCTAGGTTAACGGAAAATTCGAGGGCAAAGAGAAAGACATGATGGTGCATCACCTCAGCATCAACAAACAGATGAACTTGACTTTGGCCTACTACGATAAACCTAGTCAATAGAATATTGAAGAAATCGACCAATCCATTATCGTGGTGAAAAATTACCCCGTATGGAAACACTTTTCACCTCGATGAATTCTATGTAAATGTCAATGGTAAACAGCGCTACCTATTGTGCGCGGTAGACCAAGGTGGCGAAGTTATTGATGTGTCCCTATAAGCTCGGCGTGATGATGCTGCATCTAGAAATTCTAGGTAAAAAAGATAATCATAACCCGTATAGAAACAGACATCGCGGTTATTACCACGACAAAGAACATCAGGCAAAAACATCTTTGCTTTGCGAGGCAAAGCCGACTCCTTTCGACGCTAAAGGATAGTATGAAGTATATTATCGGTTGTCACCGACCCTTTTAATTTAACCCCTTTAATTTTCCATACATCCCTTAGTGTTATGGCTCAACACCGAGTTTGAGAGGTAGTGACTCATCGAGGACCCATTCATTCATAGAACCATCGTATACAGAGACATTATCCTGGCCGCATAAGCTCATGGCTAAGCAATCTATGGTTGCAGAAATACCACCACCACAATAGGCAATAACTTTATCAACCGCCAAAGCACCACTCTTTGCAAACAAAGCACGCAACTCATCCGGCCCCAGAAACTCGCCTGTTTCAGGGTTAGTGACCGAATCATAAGGTACGCTGTAGCTGCCCGGTAGGTGACCGGGGCGTCCATAACGATTTAGTTCACCGGTATACACCTCGGAGGGCAATGCATTAATCATCGTCGGGCCACCTTTTTCTATAACTTCAAGCATCTTATGCTGGTCTACCCACATCTCCGGGCGGGGGGCAACTGAAAGCTTTCCTCTCGGATAATTGGTAACCTCATTATCTGTGGCACGGGCTTCACGCTGCCACTTTTCCCACCCTCCATCCAATACGGCTACATTGTCAAATCCGATAGAACGCAGCATCCACCAAACTCTTGTCGCCCACATTTGGCAACCCTTGCTGAAAAGAATAACCGTCGTATCATCGGCTATACCATGCTTAGCCATAGCTGTAGCAAATGTTTCCGGTACCGGCATCATAAATGGAATATTATTATTTGAATCAAATAGTTCACCATTAATATCGATAAAATCTGAGCCCGGTATATGTGCTTGTTCCCATTCTTTCCGAGGAGTTTCAGAATCTAGATCATAACCACCAAAGCTATCACCAGCATCACCCTTATATTCAACATAAAGCGTTACGTCATAAATTCTGAGATCTGACTCTCCTAGATGTTCATCGAGCCAATCGGTTGATACTATAGGTGCCTGTAGTTTCATTTGTTTCTCCTTTTTCATTAAAAGCAGTCATAAAACAATTATTGTGATCCATTTAACTCTCATAAAATGTAAGCATCTTTTACATTTTCTCTATGACATCTTACATATACGTATTAAATATAAACAAAATATATTTTTTTCATATAAAAATCAGCAACATCATAATTGCTTTAAAAAAAGACCCGCATAGCAAGAAGTGCTGTTATAAAATTTCTGGAGCACAAAATGAAAAAAGTTGTTTGTTTGTGGGTGCCGCTAATGCGGCAGTGATGACATTTGGTAATGACACCTCTATTAGAGCCTAATGATTATCAAAAGTCTGGGAGGGTTATATCAGGCAACTACTTCTCCGGTTCTCCTTGGTCTCGATCTGGCTGGACTTGGTTTTTTAAAAAAACAAAAGGATCTCGTAATTTTTTTCGAAAACCCCAGAATTTTCCGGGGTTTTTTGTACCAATAAAATGTCGCAGCGGGTTTGTCTTTACAGCAGTTCTTATTGATTGATTTTTAATCCCTAGACCATCTAATGCTGTAATAGGTTAAGTTGTCATAAACATTACAAGTCGTCGAAACGATTACTTTTTGATTAATTTGTTCTAGATCGACCTCTTGCACCCGCACCTAGCTTCCGCCCCAAAGCAGACTCGATCTGACGCTTAAACCTATCGTGCTCTGTTGAAAAATTACGGTTTATTGATGCCCGGAGATTATGAATATCTTCATCTGGAATGGCATATTTGAAATAGCTCGAGATAAAAATGGCCACAGTCTTCAGGTGGACTTCCTGTCCGTAAATAAACCTCATGGGGCGTTACCAAAACATCACTCCTGCCCCACGAATTGGTTCCATAGCTCGACCAGCCATATTCATCGGGTGTTTTCACCATCCTAGCTGCTACAGGATTCAACTCGATATAACGCTTTAAGCCTTCGGTAAGAAATTCTTTCTTTATAGTAGAGATAGCCATCATCACAAAATAATTTTTGCAATCTTAAAAAACAACCTAAAACACAACAAGTAAACTGATCAAAAAATAATCTTTACGACCCGCTTAATTCAGATTGCAAGTAGCAAATAGTAGAACCATACTAAGCATGGAATATTGGTTGGTACAACCCAGCCTTGTTTTCATCCCCATTAAGGAGAGTTCTATGAAGTTTTTAGTAAGATTCTTACCCATTTTAGTTTTGGTTGTTGCAACAGGCTGTGCCAGCAATTCGAAAGTTGACGAAGTTAGGGCATTGGCTGAGCAAGCTCAACGTTCTGCTGCCGAAGCAAATAAAGCGGCAGCTAATGCACAGAGTACGGCTAATGCAGCACAGACGTCAGCAAAAGCTGCTCAAGCCTCAGCAAATGCTGCGCAAACCTCAGCGAATGAGGCCAATGAGAAAATTGATCGTGTCTTTAAAAAGACGATGGAGAAATAGCTCGATAACAGTTTATCCGGTCTGGGTCAGGCCAGGCCTACTCCCCTGACCGGATATTTTATTCTTCGTTATACTCTTGATAAAAATCAAACTCTGACAATGAATGGGGTTGTTTCCCCACCATCACAGGCACGCCAGTGGCTTTGTTGATAGCCTCATCAACCTTATCCCAATTAATCAACATCTCTGGCATTGATTCAACGATGTTCGTCAACGACGTCATGATATCTGGGCGACTATTCTCCTGTGTCACCCCGTCAAGCTCTAATGGGTGATGCACTTCAAGATAAAGCTCATCGTCCCGCCAACCCAACTTATACGACTGATTGATAATAACCACCGGCGTATTAACTGGTGCAAGGTTAAAGAGCTCTTCAATGTGCTCTGGATACATTCGAATGCACCCATGCGTAACTTGCATCCCTATACCAAAACGCTTATTAGTTCCATGGATAAAATAACTGGGTATGTCTAACCCTAACAAATGATGGCCCAAGGGATTATCGGGGCCAGCTGGAACGATTCTGGGCAAAGAATCCCCACGCTCGGCATGTTCGGCACGTATACTTTCAGGTGGATACCAAGGTGGATCCTCAACTCGCAGAGTAATACGTGTCTCCGTAATGGGCGTAGCCCAATCCCGTCTACCAACACTAATGGGAAAAACACTAACGATGTTTTGACCTTCTTTATCTTGGTGATAAAAATAAAGCCGCATTTCTGGTGTGTTAATCACTATCCCTTCACGCGGTACATCGGGCAAAAGAACGCTGAACGGTAGTAACACCTTCGAACCATCATCCGGCAGCCAAGAATCCACATCAGGATTCGCTGATCGGATCATGTTGTACCCCAAATGGTAATTCACAGCGACATCAATCAACGTATCCTCTCGGTTAACAACCGTACTGCCATTGGTACCAACCAGGTCGGCATCCATATCAGACAATAAAATATGTTGATTCTGCGCCAGACAGGAATAACTATAAAAAGCGCAGAGGAAGATACAAACCGAGCTAACTTTCTTCATGAGTGTCCCGATCATCTTCAGGGTCGAATCTCAATGGGTGTGCCCGGCACAACTGCATACCAAATTTCATCCATCTCTTTGTTCGTCACGGCAATGCAGCCATCCGTCCAATTAAATTTCTGAATCAAGCTAGACGGTAACGTCGCTTTATTAGGCATGCCATGAATCATGATTGAACCACCGGGATCAACGCCATGCTCTGCCGCTCGTATGACATCTTGCTCGTTAGGGTAGGAAATATGGATTGCTTTGTAGAAATCACTGTTTTCATATTTAAAATCAAGGGTATAGCGACCCTCCGGTGTTCTTTCATCACCCACATGCAACTTGTGCCCGCGCGGCCTAGGACCTAAAGCAACCCCAAACTCCCGGTACTTAACGCCATCTCGAATTAAATAAAGTTTTCTTTCCGACTTATCAACCAACACGCTATCAGCCACCAACATTTCATCGGCTATAGCCACACAACTGAATAACAAACTGACTAATAACCACTTGCACACAATAAGTTAACTCATTCTAGATAAAGTGTATGCCAAAATTCATAACCTGCTGGCTACTCGCCTACCAACAACGCTATTTTGGCCCCAGTAAAAATAAAAACGAAGCTTAATTTTGTACCCTAGAAAACAGGCGTTTTAAATAGTTCAGGGTATCTACAGCGATATTTAGGATAAGTTATAAAGATAAGGTGGATTATCTGACTAGCTCATGAAGAATAGTACCGAGTCTCTACAAGGCTGTAAAAACTCGGCAGATTGTATGGCGGTGAGAGAGGGATTCGAACCCTCGGTACGTTTCCGTACACACACTTTCCAGGCGTGCTCCTTCGGCCACTCGGACACCTCACCGTAAATCTATCGCTCGTTTGGGTAATGCTTAAGAACCAACAGTTCAGTTGCTAAACCGCAATTTTCGAGGTGCGCAACTCTACACAAGCACCCCCTAAAAAGCAATTATCAAGGCCAGCTTTTAAAGTAATCTTCTACTTGTAACTCAGGTGCCTCTAATCCTTCTATTGGTACAGTCCCTAAATAGAGAAAACCTACTAGCTTCTCTGAATCACTTAAACCCAGCCCCTCCATGACAACTTTATCATAGGCCACAGATCCAGTACGCCATATGGCACCGACGCCTTGGGCATAGGCGGCTGTGATCATATTCTGCGCCGTGGCACCCGCTGAAATAATTTGTTCTATTTCTGGCACTTTGGGGTTGTCTTGGATACTTGCGATGACAACGACAACCATTGGTGCTCGCAGTGGTTTTTTAGCGATCCTTTCACGCTGTTTGCCTGTCAATTCCTCACCACGAGACTCAGCTGAAGCAATAAACAAATCACCCAACTTATCTCGACCTTCTCTTTCAACCACAAGGAATCGCCAAGGTCGTAGGCGCCCGTGGTCTGCCGCACGAAATGCAGCCTTTTGTATGTTTTTGAGGATGTCATCCTCAGGGGCCGGCTCAATGAGTCTCGGGCATGAGACTCGACCATGTAACGCACTCAGCGCATCCATCATTTCACCTACTTCAGTTCAATTTTTCAGGTTTTCAAGCACTCGCCCTTTTTCCCTATAGAAAGAATGGACTTTTGTTACCAGACATCGTGTAATTGTGCGCATATATAGTTAACGCAGAGGCCACCATCTTACAAGATGACTAGCGTAAGCACGAAAGAAACTGACAATAGCCTGCACTACCAGACTCTATTTCGCTTCCTAGTCGGGCTGGCGGGTATTAGCTCTTTTATTTTATCCCACACTAATAAGGAATATGTTTACCATTTAGCTTCCCTCACACTGATTATTGTTCTCTACATTATACTCAGTCATCTTTTGTGCAAAATTGTCAAAAAAGAGCAGAAGCCATTAGTTTCAAAAATATTATTACATTCAGATGCACTATTACTTGGCTGTCTAATAGGCTTTCTTAACCTGAACCTACTTCCCTTCTTGTTGTTTCTTTTAGCCCTACAGTTTCACTCTCTTGTCAATGGCGGTATCAATAATCTGATACGAAGTAATCTGGCATTAGGGTTAGGTTTTGCCTTGCTCTGCCTGTATCAGCTCCCTACATGGACTATGACTGCGGACCTAACGACAAGTATTGCGCCATTAATTGCTATGGGGCTATATATCTGTATCTATGGTTTTAATACTTATAACCAGACTCGGATACTTCAAGAAATGTTGAATGACCTCAAAAAACAAAAAGTACAACTAAAACTTAAAAACTATCAAATTTCAAAATATCTCTCTCCCACACTCCAAAAAGCCATTTCATCCGGCAAAGACGTCAAGCTGGAAACCCAGCGTAAAAAACTAACCATTTTCTTCTCAGACATTAAAGGGTTCAGTGAACTTGCCGAAGAAATGGAAGCTGACACCCTCACTCGCTTACTTAATAACTACCTGACAGAAATGTCTGAAATTGCGCTAAAACATGGCGGCACCATCGATAAATTTATCGGTGATGCCATCATGGTATTTTTTGGAGATCCTAGTACTAAAGGAGCGAAAGCAGACTGTCTTTCTGCTGTTTCCATGGCCATTGACATGAAGAAACACATGAAAGAATTACAGCAACGCTGGCTCAACCAAGGGGTTCAGAAACCTATGGAAATTCGCATGGGGATCAATACTGGGTTCTGTACAGTGGGCAATTTTGGTACAGAAAACCGCTTGGATTACACGCTGCTGGGCACCGAAGTTAATTTGGCGAGCCGATTGGAGACTGCGGCCGAACCTGGGGAAATACTGATATCCCATGAATCCCATTCTCTCGTTAAAGATTTGATAATGTGTCGTGACAAAGGAGAGATTCAGGTAAAAGGCTACCAACAACCTGTTCGTGTCTATTCCGTTGATGACCTGCGCAAAAATCTAGGCAATGACCAGACCTATTTTGAACATCTCACCAACGGCTTTTCAATTTATATGGACTTGGAGCGAGTACGTAACTACGACAAAGATAAGATTATTGATTCACTGCTCAATGCAGCCAAACGGTTAAAAAATAAAAATATATTCTAAATGTCACTCATCCACATTTATTACTGCCGTGATAACCGGAGCTTTGGCGGGCTCAGTTTACTTGAACTACGGTAGGGGTTGATATCCAATCCACCACGTCGAGTATATCTCGCATAGACTTCCAGCTCATCAGGCTGACAGAGCTCATTAATTTCAGTAAAAATACGCTCCACACATTGCTCGTGAAAATCCTGATGATTGCGGTATGAAATGATGTATTTAAGCAGCCCCTCTGAATCTATGGGCCACCCCGTATAACGAACCATAATACTTGCCCAGTCTGGCTGGCCAGTAACAGGGCAGTTGGTTTTTAGCAAGTGACTAAAGAAAGATTCTGTCACCAGTTCATGCCCATGATGTAACCTCAAGAGGGATGGATCAGGCTGGTATGTATCAATACTCACATCCAAACTATCCAGACAAACACCAGGAAATGAAGACAAAGCCTGATGCCGATAGCTATCCGTGGTATGAATATCCACAAGTACAGAACCCTGTACACACTCCGAAATATCTCGCTCCAAAATAGCCGCAACCTCCTGAACACAAGAGTAAGCCGTTTGGTTTAAGGAGTTCAGATACAATTTCAGAGATTTTGACTCTACAAGGTTTTCCGTATCACAAGGCATGGAAATATCTGCGATAGCAACCATTGGCTTACCTTTCGGATCCAGCCAGGACAGCTCATAAGCTGTCCACAGGTCAAAACCATAAAATAACCCCCCAGAGTCAATACCCATAGCCTGACGCCCCTGTAGTCGAGGTATAGAGCACAGCAGCAAAGGGTTGTAGCAAGAGGGATAAACCGTATCCACACCCAACAATAAATCGTTATTACTCACAACGCCCACCTATAATCCCAGTTAAATTCACAATGAATCAACCAATCATCACCATTAGCTACGAAGCGTTTTACCACGCTCAAGTAAATACAACGAGTAACTGTATAACAAAATGCAAAAGCCAATCACCATGGAAAACCCCCAAACCACATTGATATCGGATACACCTAACAGCCCATACCGAAAAGTATTCACCATATAAAGGATTGGGTTGATCTTTGAAACATCCTGCCAGAACTCCGGCAACATACTAATAGAGTAAAACACTCCCCCCAAATAGGTAAGCGGCGTTAAAACAAAGGTTGGAATAATCGAAACATCATCAAAACTATTAGCAAAAACAGCATTGATAAATCCAGCCAAAGAAAAAAGTACTGCGGTCAAAAAAACAATGGCCACAGTAACAGGAACATTACTAACCTGAAGGTCAGTAAAGAACAGGGACAGGCAGGTGACAATTACGCCTACAGCCAAGCCTCTAGCCACGCCACCGATCACATACCCTGTCAAAATAATGTAATTAGGCACCGGAGAAACCAGCAACTCCTCCACACTACGCTGGAACTTAGTACCATAAAAAGACGAGACAACATTGGAGTATGAGTTGGTGATCACCGACATCATAATTAACCCTGGCACCACAAATTCAATATAGCTAAAACCAGACATCTCACCAATCCGCGGACCAATCAGCGTACCAAATATCACGAAATATAATGCAATAGTGATCGCTGGCGGCAACAGTGTCTGCAGCCAAATTCGCATGAATCGTCTTATTTCTTTTACCACAATTGTCGTGAAGGCAATCCACTGCTCTTGAAAATTCATGCTGCGCCTCCTTCATCAATCTGATGGGATTCAACCAGTGAAACAAATAGTTCTTCAAGACGATTAGTCTTGTTCCTCATACTGACCACATGGATTCCACGTTCACTCAGACTGGCAAACAATGCATTCAGGCACTGATCCTTTTCCACTTCCACTTCAAAGCTATGGCTATCGACAAGCTGTCCTGTGTAGCCATCAATATTCGGAAACTCACTCAACTCTTCTCGAGTATCCAGAATAAAAATTTCCTTATTTAATTGCCGCAATAGCTCTCTGGTAGATGTATTTTGAACAATTATCCCGCGATCAATAATGGCCACGGTACGGCATAGGCTTTCCGCTTCTTCCAGATAATGAGTGGTAAGAATAATTGTGGTTCCGCTTGCATTTATTTTCTTAAGAAACTCCCACATGGAACGACGTAGCTCGATATCGACTCCTGCAGTAGGCTCATCAAGGATCAATAGTTTCGGTTCATGCACCAATGCCCTTGCTATCATCAAGCGACGCTTCATTCCACCAGACAGCATACGGGAAGTCTGGTCACGCTTACCCCACAACCCCAATAGCTTGAGATATTTTGCTGCTCTCTCTTCTGCTAATGCAGCAGGAAGACCAAAATACCCCGCTTGAGTCCTAACAATGTCGAGGACTTTCTCAAATTGATTAAAATTGAATTCTTGCGGTACGACGCCAATGTCTCTTTTTGCCAGTGAAAAGTTATCGTCGATATTAGTACCAAAAACAGTCACCTCGCCCCGACTTTTTTTCACTAAAGAGCAAATCACGCCCAATGTTGTGGATTTCCCCGCTCCATTGGGTCCCAATAATGCAAAAAAATCACCCGGCTGGACATCAAGACTGATGCCTTTTAGGGCCTGAAAACCATTATCGTATTCTTTATATAAATTACGTATAGAGAGCGCAGCTGTAGTCATATTCCAACATTCTATCGTTAAGTTAAGCGGCAATTGTTTCAGTAAAA
The DNA here is from genome assembly GCA_033791605.1 of Porticoccus sp. Classification (GTDB taxonomy): domain Bacteria; phylum Pseudomonadota; class Gammaproteobacteria; order Pseudomonadales; family Porticoccaceae; genus Porticoccus. The sequence continues at coordinate 13,009 of JASJGJ010000153.1, read as the reverse complement.
AGCGAAGGCTAAGAACATCCTCTCGACATTGTCATAGCAACGACCAGACACTCTACGAGAACAATATAAAGTTCTATGAAAATTTCGGGACAGAGGTAAACCCAAACTTAGCCACAAGAAAATCTAGTAGTCTAAATCACTTTTACACAGCGAAGGGAAACAAAATTAAAAAAATAGACACCGAAACAAAAAAAGCGCAGAGCCTTAAGCTCTGCGCTTTTTAATTGGAGCGGGAAACCGGGTTCGAACCGGCGACCTCAACCTTGGCAAGGTTGCGCTCTACCAACTGAGCTATTCCCGCACTTTCTCTACCAATACTTAATAGAGGAAGTAAAAATGGCGTCCCGTAGGGGAGTCGAACCCCTGTTACCGCCGTGAAAGGGCGGTGTCCTAGGCCTCTAGACGAACGGGACACTGGATCTCTTCAAGAGAGGCGCGCATTCTAAGAAGCAGACCCTATGCTGTCAACCCTGCTCTTCAATTTATCTACCAAGAAACGCACTCCCACCATGATAAAAAAAACAGGTGCCATACCATATACCCCTGTTTATATGGGGCAGTACGCATAAAATTCATATCAACGGATAATAAAGAAAAAACATCACTCCTTTTCAAGCAAGAGCGACAGTGAGTTACTGCAATACCTCAACCCCGTGGGCATAGGCCCATCCATAAACACGTGGCCCACATGAGAGCCGCAATGAGCACACAGTGTTTCAACTCGGTCCATACCGTAAGTAACGTCTGGCCGCTCCTCAATCACGCCAGTATTGAATGGCTGATAAAAGCTAGGCCACCCTGAGCCAGAATCATATTTAGTGACCGAATGAAACAATGGTGTTTTACAACAACGGCACAAATAAGTTCCCGTCGCTTTTTCATTATAATACTCGCCAGAAAAAGCTGGCTCTGTTCCCTTTTTCCGACAGACACGAAATTCCTCGGCTGTTAACCGCCCTTTCCAGTCCTTCTCACTCATTTTTTTGAAATCAACCATCACATTTGCCTCCGACTTTCCTTAGCTCTAAAGGGTATTTGATATACAATGGATCGTCTGCAACCCTATATCAAACAACAATATAACTATGCAACACATTAAAAAATCAAACAAACTGGACAATGTCTGCTATGACATACGCGGCCCAGTACTTGACCACGCCAACCGTTTGGAAGAAGACGGCCATCGCATCCTCAAATTAAACATTGGAAATCCTGCGTCTTTTGGCCTCGAAGCACCCGATGAAATTATTCATGACGTTATACATAACTTAGCAGAAGCCCAAGGTTACTGTCATGCCAAGGGTATTTATAGTGCCCGCAAGGCCATTATGCAACGCTGCCAGATTCAAGGTATTCCTGATGTCACCATCGATGACATTTTTTTAGGCAACGGAGTCAGCGAACTGATTGTTATGTCAATGCAGGCACTACTCAATAACGGTGAGGAAATCCTCATCCCTGCACCAGATTACCCCCTCTGGACAGCTTCGGTCACATTGGCTGGAGGAAAAGCGGTCCATTACTTGTGTGATGAAGCACAGGGCTGGCAGCCCAACATTGATGATATCGCCAGCAAAATTACACCCAATACCCGTGGCATCGTGGTAATTAACCCCAACAACCCCACAGGAGCCGTATATAGCGAGGCCGTATTACAACAGATTGTAGACCTGGCTAAAGAACACGATTTAATCATTTATGCTGACGAAATATACGACCGTATTCTTTATGAGGAAGCAGAGCACTTTCCTCTTGCTCGATTAGCTACGGATGTTCTCTGCATCACTTTCAACGGATTATCTAAAACTTACCGTCTGGCTGGTTTCCGTTCTGGCTGGATGATCGTAAGTGGCACCAAACATCTTGCTCGAAGTTATATACAAGGCATCGAAATGCTGTGTTCCATGCGACTATGCGCTAACGTCCCCGCCATGTATGCCATACAAACCGCGCTAGGAGGCTATCAAAGCATTAACGATCTAATTCGCCCAGGAGGTCGACTGCTACAGCAAAGAGACACGGCTTGGTCTCTGCTCACTCAGATTCCTGGTGTTAGCTGCGTTAAACCTAAAGCTGCCATGTATTTGTTCCCTCGCCTTGACCCAAAAATTTATCCTATAGACGACGATGAACAATTTGTGTTGGACTTGTTACTAGAAGAGAAAATTCTTCTGGTTCAGGGCACAGCCTTTAATTGGCCGGCCCCAGATCACTTCCGAATCGTCTTTCTTCCGAGAGAAGATGACCTGAAAGAAGCCATTTGCAGGCTGGCCAGATTCCTTGAGAAGTACCGCATCACAAAAGGTACCGACTCAGTTAGCTTGAGTTAATTTGAACAGACTCACGTCATCTTACCCTTGAGATTAACCAATAGGGTACAAAATTTTATCACGATACCCAGTTATCACTGGAATATATCCAGACAACTCCCGGTCTAACACCGGGTCGTTGCTGTCCACCAATAATGGTCTGCCGTTGAGTTCCGCTATTTTAGTTTTCGTCGCCACCACCCTTAAATTCTTTCGCCCCACTCGCTGAATAACTGATGGCGTCAATTGCTGATTGCCTCGCCCTAACAAGTGCCCCTGACCTCCAATCGGAGTGATCACAATTTTGGCAACACCATTGGCCGCTGTAATCGCTTTCTCTATATCTGTGGCTGTCACATCCAAAGCAAGCAGCTCCTGATTTTTAATCAGGTCTACGCCTAACAGAGTATTTTCTAGACCGAGTAATTCCATCAACCCTCGAGTCGTAGAACCGGGGCCAATAATATAAAGAGCATCATCGTCCTCCATCTCCTCAATCAATGTAGCGGCAATATCTTCAAGCACAAGAGACTCAACCTCCCGCCCACCAGATTTTACATGCTGCATATACCTGCCTTCTTCAGGCACCAGTAAATCGCCGTAATAGCGCGCTTGTACCTTGCCATTCCGAAATGCCGATTCATCAATATCACGCACTTCCTGATACCGTATATCCACCAGTTCGCCTCTTGCTAGCATACCAATCAGCTTGCCAGCTATTTCCGGAGAAATAGCATACACACCGGAATGCATTTTCACTCCCGCAGGAATACCCAATACCGGCTGCCCAGCAGGAATAGCATCACAAATATTGCGTGCGGTACCATCTCCCCCTACAAACAAAATCATATCCAGCCCCATATCCGCCATGGTTTTTGCAGCCATCTTGGTATCTGCCGAAGTTGTTAACGCTGGATCAATATCTCCAATCACATCGGGGTAAAATCCACTTTCTCTCGCGATATCTTCACCCATTGGACCAGGATAGGTCGTTAGGGATACAGACTTACCTCCTAACGCCTCCAATACCACAGATAAAGCTCTCAAGGCACGCTGGGGCGCACGCAGCTGAGCGCCCCTCGACAACGCTTCGGTAACGGTTGCCGCGCCATCACTGCCTTTTAAAGCAACAGGGCCACCGATTCCTGCTAGAGGATTAATAATGAGACCTAACCTAAACACGACTTACTCCACAGAATTCTTAACGTATTGGTTTGTCCGGGTTTTTTCAGGCAAACAATCATGGTATGTTCAGTCATCATCACAAATACACTGTATAGAATCATGAATAACGAACGAAAAAATACCGATAACTACGAGCACACTGTCGAACCAGAGGCTAATTTCCACGGTGCCGCCTTAATTGATGAGGATGGCAACGAAATTCCTATCACCGAAGATATGGTACAGGATGCATGTACAAATCCCGATGAAACCAAAGGCAACACTGAAGACGAAAAAAACAGTGGCTGATGTTTACAAAATAGGGAGCTTCATTACCTGATCAAGCTCTTCCGTGGCCATAGTACTTCGCTAGAAATAGCGCCTCATTGATTAAGCTAATGACCAAATGCATTCGCTAGGTTGAACTCTAGGGCTCGCAAGTTGTGGGTTAATACGCGAGCCAAGCTACCCTTTATCCGGTAATGTTGAAACTCTAATCGCTTGGGGCAGCTCTTCCTTAAATCATCAAATTCTTTAGAAACATTTGTGCCCTCAGCCAGTAACGCTGACCTCATACGCAGGTCTTCCTGAGCCACATCAAAAGTCGCCAACACCGCATCCGACAAGGACGACACAACCAGATCTGTTAACTGTTTCTGATCAAACGTGGTTGCGGGAACTGACTGACCCCGCCATACACAAAAAGCATCCCTAACCATGGTCGTGCCATTCACCTTACCATCGTAACTGTATCCTGCAATATGAGGGGTCCCGATGTCCACCTGCTCAAGTAAAGGCAAGGTAATATCGGGTTCGCTCTCCCATACATCCAGTGCTACCTGCCAAGATTTATTCGGTAACATCTGTAATAACATATGGTTATCAATCACAGCACCCCTGCCCGCATTTAGCAATAGAGTGTTTGACGCCAGCTTTGAAAGCACCGACTCATCAAACAAATGGAATGTAGGGTAAGGGCCATCTGTGGTCAATGGCGTATGGAGACACAAAATATCTGACCGCAATACCTCCTCAAAAGAAACCAAGTGAGAATTATCTTCTGTGCTGAGAAACGGATCATAACAATGACAATGAACCCCCAGCTGTTGCAGAGTTTTGTACAATTGACCACCCACATTTCCGCAGCCCACAATCCCGACTGTTTGTTCCATCCAATTTGGTCGGAGCCTAAATAATACCGACAACACATATTGCACTACTGCATTCGCATTACAGCCCGGGGCATGCGCAAAACTGACGCCCTGTTGTCGCAAGTAAGACTGATCCACATGGTCGGTGCCAATGGTTGCCGACCCCACAAACCGCACCTTACTCCCCTTTAAAAGAGCTTCGTTTACCTTCGTAACCGAACGCACCAACAGTACGTCCGCATCTCTAACATGATCACTTGTGAGCTCGCGTCCGGGAAATTTTTTCACCTCACCATAGGGAGCAAACATCTCTCGAACCAGCGGCATATTTTCGTCAGCTACAATTTTCATTCAGTACGGCCCTGCTGATAAACTTTCTGCGGAGGAACAGATATTTTATCCGCTCGAATCAGGAAACGGTCAGGCAACCCCATTGCCTCACAAAAGACGGCCAGCTTATCCATATCAATCGATCTTCGCATCAGCGCAGAATTACTCTCTATTGAACCGTTCTTGATAATCTCTAGGTTTTTAACGCTAAGCATTGGTACATCTTCCGCAATAACCGTCAGTTTTTGTGACATTAAAATTTGCTCACGATAACTCTCGATTTTTGCGGGCAATTGCTTCGCCCCCCTAATAGGTAGCTCGGCAACCCTCTCTCCAGCATTCAATAATGTCTCAATATCGCTGAAATGACCAAGTAATGCCGCAGCAGTTTTTGGTCCGACACCGGGAACACCAGGGATATTATCAATACTATCACCCACTAACGCCAAGTAGTCGGCGATCTGTTCTGGCCAGACGCCCAGCTTCGCTTTAACCATACAACGGTCTTGTGGTTCACCTCTCCCAAAGTCCCAAGCAACATCATCACTAACAATCAATTGGGATAAATCTTTATCGCCGCTGATAACAATAATTTGGTGGCCAGACTCACGACCAATCTTTGCCAGCGTCCCGACAATATCATCGGCTTCATGGGTCTTACTGGCAAAATCTGTTACCCCTAAAAGTCTCGTAACTTCAACGCAAGCGTTGAGCTGGAAAGCCAAAGCTGGATCAGGTAGTACTCGGTTTGCCTTGTACTCAGGATATACCGTATTGCGAAAACAAGTCCCTAAACTTTCATCAAATGCCGCCGCAATATAATTAGGAGACTCCGCCTCTAACAGTGTCAGTAAAAAATCCAGATAACCATAAACTGCCTGAGTCGGGTAACTTTCCTGCCCTACATCTCCCTCTTGGCTCAAGCCAAGACCACTTTTTTGGCTATACCAATTTTCCGGCAATCCAAAATAAGATCGAAAAATATAGATAGAAGCATCGATTAAATAATAAGGCTCAAGCATAAAATGATACGGCTTTATACAACGGAGATATGATAGTGAGCTGGACTATATGGCTCAGTACCAAAGATCTCTGACAACGTTTTAGTAAACACGGAAGCACGATCAGGCATGGGAAAGACACACCAAGCCCGAGCCTGATCAATCACCGACTGCACAAAGACCTCACTGGCACCAATACCAGCCGATAAATTATCAGCGCTGATATTAAAGGTATGTCCCGCTGCCACAGAAAAAATCCACTCTATCGCCTGTGGTTTTACCTCCATCTTCTCGAATGTGCGCTGTTGAACCTCTGTTCGACCATCCGGGTTATACCAATAACCAAAATCTATAACCTGACGGCGCTGCTCACCGGCGATACACCAATGGGAAATCTCATGCAACGCACTCGAGACATAATCACGACGAAAGACTAAACGACAGTGGTCACACCGATCATCTGCCGGCAAATAAACAGGTTCTTCCCCGCCGCCCTCTAGCCTTGTATTAAAACGGTCAGCAAACAAACCATTAAATAGACTGATTAATTGATTGGCATTTAATTGATCTGCTCTAAATTTATCGACACCACCGACAGAATCATTCCCAGACAACATTAACAGCCTCCTTGCAGGGTGTTTGATCAATACGGCGCCAATACTCCAAGCTCAAATACGCTTTCCCTGCCAACAAATGTTCCACATACCATCGCGCAGGTCTGATGCTATCGTCTATCACTGCAGGGTTGGCTATATACGTCCATGCAGGAATAAAACTGGACGCCATCTGAATCAGAAACAACTCCCGACTGTATCTCACAGGGGTTCCTTCATGGGGATCCAGCTTGGCAATCTCTAACGGTGTTGCTAGATGATACAGCACACCTTCAACACACTCGCCCGGCGCATAAACCACGTTAGCGCAGGCTAACGTGGCATCACGACGAGAACGCTTATTAAAACGTAAGCCAAAGCCCTCTAACCTTCCCGAGCAGGCACTCAAAACGTCCAGTTCACGTGCTGCCATACGTTCAGGATTCATATTTGATCCATACGCAAAATAGTAGCTCACAAAATTTTCACCCTAGGTATTGTGCTTTAATATAATCAGTAGTACCTTATGTTGTGTATTGAGCGTAGATACTAAACTCAACGTACATGATCTGGGCACGATTAGAACTTTTATCTAACGGCCTTTGTCTAATGACTATTTGAGGAGGCGTATTATGACTACCTCAACACCTAGCCACAACACAGACAACGTGGTTGATCTCTTCACTGGGAAATCTTACTCGTCCCCGCACAACCGTCGTATTATTCGTCTTGCCCCTGAACTCGATGGATTAGAAATGATCTATTCAAACGAGTCTCACCCTGAAAAGTTCTTCAGTATCAAAGTACTTTGCTGGGCGTTAAGAGCAGATGGAGAAGTGGTGGGTCTAGTACCCTGGCTTGATGACATCATGCCATGTACAGAAATTCGAGACCCCTTAAACGGACAGTGGGAAGGCTACTACGACTCCGGTATCGATGAAGTATTTTTCGAGGTTCCAATTCATAAAGTTATCGAATTAGAAACCTCTGCTGAATACTATGAAGTAGACTGCGATACCGACCAAGACGTGGTACAGGAACTCCCCGACACCATTGGCACCCACGCAGTACTTTCGAGCGATGGTTTTAAAAACCTGGTACTGAAAGAAGTGGTGAGCTGGAGACTACTCCATAATGGCTTAATACAAGGCATGCTGATTGACGACGACAAAGTTGACAGCACCCCAGTATTACCCGGAGATGAGTGCCTCTACCCTGCTAAAACAGAAAAAGCATTCAGGTATTTCTTTCAGCATCATATTGCCAACAAAATTAAAGCTCGAGACCCGGAAGCTCTGGCTGCCATTTCGATGCTGGTTGATTCCTGATTAGCACTCGCTAATGGGTTAGTTAGCCAAACAGAACCTCTTAGTGCGATGAAGGAGGCGGAGTTCCTGCCCCCCAGATAAAAATCACCGGAGACAAAATAAAAAAGATAATGTCTGACAAAAATTCAACACTTTCCCTGTAAACCTTATTTACTGTATTGGATAATAGGGCTTATCTTTCCCCTCGCTTTCCCAGTTGACCCAGAGCTTTTTATCGCTCCCCATTGATAATGTTATGTAATTTCTACACCGAATATATTGATCTGATGCGAAAGGCTTCAGCATAGAGATATGCACTTCTCTATTTTCATCAAGATATTCTGGACGATCATTGGTAACGGCCATGATACCAATCCACTGAAGACGGCTGGGGGCTGGGTGAACAATGCCTGACGATACGACCTGATGTATTTTGCACCCATTCGTTTGATTATGAATAACACCTAAACAACCAATATGAACATCACCTGAGAGTATTACCGTTTTACATTCAGCATTTATTTTTGCTCTACGAGCGGTACTGTCAAGGATCCGATGTATTAAGCGTGCTCTTTCTCCTTGATGGTTTTTTGATCGCCAATGATCTTTTAGGTCATCAGTGAGTTCTTCTTCCCACGGGGTGGCATCAAAAACACTCTCAGTGGATGAAAAATCTCGGTAAACAACAGGAACCCCAGACAACACCAACAAATGCCCGCCATCATCTAACTGTTGAAGATAGTCATTCAACAACGGCCATTGGCTATCGTGACTCATTACCTGCCCCAGTGTTCGTTCAGACCGATTATCCAAAGCCAAAATATGGTAGCCACGGAACTCCAAGGCAAAGGCATAATGACCAGCATCTTTATCCAGCAAAGTGACATTATTCTTTGAGCGAATTTGAAAAATTTCGAAGTAAGACTTGGCGGTTTTAAAAATTTGCTGAAAAACAGAACAATTTTGTATGTCGGAGGGGAAACTCCCCCATCCGTCAAAAATATCGTGATCATCCCACATCATCACCGAAGGTACGGTAGCCAGCATTAAGCTCATAGCCGAAGTATTCCAACGCTCCTGATAAAGCGTGTCATAGAATCGATCAATTTGATCGCATAATGTTTTCGACACCGGGCGAGAGGATATTTTCTTATCATGAGGCAAATCGTTCCACTTTTTTAGTTCAGGAACGGAACTCCAAATACTATCCCCATAGAGCTGATCTCCGCCCATTAACATTAGGGACAAAGGCTCATCCTGATTCTGCTTTAGCATTTTCTCCCAAAGCCCATAGGGCTCTTGGGTCTTATGCATCAAATCAAGCGAAGAAAATCCATTACATGACATATAGGCAAACTTTGGATCCTGTCGTTTTCCCGGAGAATAAAAATACCACTCATCTCTCTTGTTCTTACAGGATCCACCTTCACCATCAATCAATATTTGATAAGAAATATTTTTTGAATCATTGCCAAGACTTACTTTATAAACTGCTTTCCATACTGTAGACGACGGGGTATTACCCACCTTCTGGCAAGAGACCTTTTTTCCGTCAATGGCCCATTGAGTTTCAGCCACATTTTTGTCCGTAGAAAAACACACCGTGTATTGTGTGTCAGACTCCAGCCCCAAAATAGGGCCCACTTTTATTTTTGGCATAGAGAGACATCCTTATCTAATCATATTCATTAAGGCCAACTTTCCTAGAAAGTAACCCACCATGACAGCAGAATAAATTTTGAATCATCCAGCACCTGGGCGCTACGAAATCATGGCACTTCTTGAATGTATTACTCACGCGATCCGGTTTCCCAAAGATGATTCACACAAAAGGTACTACCTTTTACTTTCTTGAAATCACACTTTAGCCACATGCAATAATTTTGAGTGAGTCCACCACGGTTTTCTATCATTTTCTCTTTTATGAGGCTTTCTGCATCAAACTCTTTCCAGTTTTCTTGAGCGGGTATTTTTACCGCATAGCAAGCTTGATATTTACCCTCATCATCTACGCTCCAAAGCTGTTGGCACTCTGGGCAGGACATAAGCAATACACAATCACCAGCATCCAATTGATTTAAGCTAGACATAAAGTCTGTATAACGACTACTGATATCAATTAACTCTGGCTGTTCTTTACAGTTACACATAATCTACCTATATTTTTAACACCTAGGGCTGCTTACTCTGCCCACCACCATTGTTATTTGTATTTCTAAAAACTATTACTTATGACAGTCTATTTTCCCAGCCAATCTATTTTGTAAAGATCTCTTCTACGATCTAAATAATTTCTGACGGAGCCTTCATTTTGTAATTTATTCAGCTTCCCAAGATCTAGGTCAACAATCAGCGTCATTTCTGTATTGGGTGTTGTTTCAGCCATAATGGCATCATGGGGAAATGAAAAGTCTGATGGTGAAAAAACAGCGGATTGTGCGTATTGAATATCAGCCCCATCAACTTTCGGCAAATTACCCACACTACCCGCAATAGCGACATAACATTCATTTTCAATGGCACGAGCCTGAGCACAACAACGAACTCGGAGGTAACCATTTTTTGTGTCCGTCCAAAAAGGCACAAAGAGTATTTGCATCCCTTGTTCTGATTGTAGACGAGCAAGTTCAGGGAATTCCACATCGTAACAAATAAGAATTCCTATCTTCCCAAAGTCAGTATCAAAAACTTTTAGCTCATTACCGCCCTGCATTATCCATGCACGCTTTTCATGGGGGGTAGGATGAAGCTTATACTGGGAATCTACCGTGCCATCGCGACGACATAAATAAGAGACGTTTAATAATTCATCATCTTCCAACACTGGGACAGAGCCAGCAATAACATTAATATTGTAGGAAACGGCTAGCCTGGAAATAGCCTCAACAATATCAACACTGTAGGCAGTAAGTGCCTTGATAGAATCAATAGAGTTTGCATGGTTTTCAATACCCATCAACGGTGCATTGAAAAACTCGGGAAAAAGAGCGAGGTCGCATTGATAATCAGATAACGCATCAACAAAAAATTCAACCTGCTGTATCAGTTCGTCAACTGAATTGAACGGTCGCATTTGCCATTGAACACAACCGATACGAGCAGTGGTTCGTTCGGCTCCAATAAGAGGAGATTTTTCAGGATCATAATACAGATTCGTCCACTCTAGCAGCGTGGCATAACCATGTGACTCTTTATCTTCTGGCAAATAATCTTTAATCACGCGCTTTACCTCAAACTCATTAGAGAGCTGAAAGGTAAGAATGGGATCGTAGATTTCTTTTCTTTTAACTTGCTCTATATAAGCTTGTGGCGTCAGAGTCTTTGAGTGATTTTGATAATTAGGGATTCTCCCGCCAGCAACAATAGCTTTTAAGTTCAGATTTTGACAAAGCTCTTTACGCGCTTCATAAAGACGTCGACCTAAACGCATACCGTGGTAACTGGGGGAAACAAAAATATCAACGCCATACAACACATCCCCCAAAGGATCATGGGTAGTTAAATAGGCGTCACCTGTTATCTCGTCATAGGTGTGTTGATCGCCAAATTTATCGTAATCGACAACGACACTAAAGGCGGCGGCAACCACCACCCCATGATCTTCAATACAGATCTGTCCATCCGGAAACACTTTTAGTTGCGCCCGAAGCTTTTTTTCAGGCCAAGCTCCGCCCAATCCCGGATAAACTGTATCCATCAAGCCCTTTACTTCTGAATAATCCTCCAGCTTCAGATGCCTAAGCGTAAGTTTATGTTCAGGATCTTCGATTAACGTATCGTCTGTCATTTCTTTTTTCTCGTCACAATAAACAAGGTTACGTAGATACACTTGGTCAAACGGCGCCGATTTTTTGCACCCAGTGGAATGAGTTTGTAGTAACAGGCTTCCAATGCAGTAGCTCGAACGTAGCACTTGAATGTAGCAAGGGCCTGTTATGAAAACAACTACCATATGTAAACATTAGAAACATTGACAGAAACATCGGCACTCCAGTCTGCAAACCTTTCCTTCTATCTGCTTCTATGAAGTAGATAGCCATTGGTTCGTCGAAAATATCACACCACAAACCGACACAGGTCTTGCTTCAAGTTGGCGAAAATAATTGCCCATTAAAACGGCGTACGATTACAACCTACGATGATGTGGTGAGTATGTTTGGACCTTACCACCGAGGCTTAGAGCGAAATCCGCCACCATCGCCGCCACCGTTTTTAAATGCTGCAATTGGGTTAGACCTGAGGATTTCCTAGGCTTTAAATCGTGATCGCCATCTTTCAACCAGCGTATATTCAATGCCTCACTGAAAATAATATCGGACAACTCATCAGGTTTACCGAGTGGATCGCGTGTCCCTTGAAAAATGAATGTCGGTGTTTTAATCGCGAGTAGATGTTCTGTACGCATTTTTTCTGGTTTTTTTACAGGATGAAAGGGATAACCAAAACAACAAAGTCCGGACACTCCGAGTTCATCGGCCACCAAACTTGCCATTCGGCCACCCATGGACTTACCACCGATCAATAGTGGCAATGGCAAGTCCGTGTGACCTGATATTTCCTCATAGACCTGACGCCAACAATTGAGCAGAATTGGCTGGCGATCTGGGGGACGTTTTTTACCGATTTCACGCCGTTGCTGCATATAGGGAAACTCAAAACGCACTACGGCCACACCTGCCGCATTTAGCTCGGCAGTTAATAATTGCATATAATTGCTATCCATCAATGCGCCAGCACCATGGGCAAAAATTAACGTACCGCATGGATCAACACCCGTAACAGAGGGATCAATTAAATAATTCATTTATTTTTTATGTGAAATGTTTTGGAACATTTCTTTTGTCAACAAGTTACAGGTTTCTGTTTCTTGATCAAATGTTATGACAATATCTCCACGTGATATTTGCTTTTTAAGCTGTTGAATCTTTGTCTCTAAACTCACTTCATTGGCACCGTAATCGGTGCCCTCACGGCAAATATACTCCTCGATGATGGCCGCCAGCAATTCTGGCGGCAGTCTCCCTAAGGGAATATCAATCATCGGGCACCCACTTATACGTTATTCTGGCTTTCTGAATTTAAGTGTCATCCGATCACTCTCTCCAATGGCCAGATATTTATCCCGATCCTGCTGTTTAAGCCGCAAGCTCGGCG
>JASJGJ010000152.1:0-6028 GCA_033791605.1 Porticoccus sp. | reverse complement strand
CTGAAATGCCGCCAATCGGTGAAGTTGTTGAAGGTCAGGTTCAGGGAGGGGAGGGTGACATGCCAGTGTTGAAAATGAAAATCGTAAGAGTGGGAGTTGATGGCTTGGGTTTGCAGTTTATGGATATTCAAAATTAAAGGGCCCTTAAAGGGGGCAGCCCCCTTTTTAAAGCATAGTTAATTATGACCGGGAAACCTGCGTGTCTAAGATTTATAGGAATGTCGCTGCTTGTGTTGTGCGCGGTTTTTTATCAGGCTGCGGTGAGAGGCTATCTCCGGAAGATCAGGTGCGAAAATATTTGACCACTGTGGTGGCAGCCGTTGAAGCACGTGATGTGTTGGCTGTTCGAGAAGTTGTTTCTGATAACTATAAGGATGATGCTAGCAGGACGAGGCAAAATTTATTGAGGTTGGTTACGGGATATTTTTTACGCCACAAAAACATCTACCTTTTTAGTCAGGTGGAAGAGATTAGTTTTCCAGAGGTGGGTCAGTCGAGGGTAAAAATCCTCGTTGCCATGGCAGGCTCACCAATGACAGGTTCTGAGGCATTGCTTGATTTTAAAGCCGATCTTTATGAGTTTGATTTAACCCTGCAACAAGAGGGCGATGTGTGGCATCTGACGAAGGCACGCTGGCAGTGGGCTGCCATTGATAATTAAAAAGGGAAATTATTTGGGGCCACGACGGCATGGAGAAGGTGAGACAGGGAACCGGGCGAGAGGCTGGCCTGGGCCATGCAGGAGATAGAGCAACGCAGGAGCAGTTGCCGAGAGAACGATTGTTTCAAACAATAATTGTTTAAAATGCTAAGGGGAGTGTGAACATTAGGGTTGGCTCTTCTGTGAGCCTATTTTTTTATCCCTTCTCGTGTTTTTTATCGCTGGTATTCGTTTCTTGTTGAGTTTGTATGGTGGTTTGCAAATTTCGTTTACTGAGTTGTTTGTAGACCATTTGCTTCAAGTCAGGTGCTTGATCCAGTAGTTTTATGAAATTATCTTTGTCCATTTCAAGAATGAGTGAAGGTTTGGTTGTGGTAACAGTAGCAATCCTCGGGGAAGAAAATAGCGCAGATATTTCTCCAAATATATCACCAGCCCCGAGTGTTCCGAGTGCTATTTCTTTTTCATTCGATTCTTTTGTGATTTCAACTTCGCCGTGAAGGATAAAAAATAAATCATTGCTGATCTGGTTTTGTTGGCATAAAACGGTGCCGCTTTTCGCGTCATACACCTGTCCATGTTTTAGTAAATATTTACGGTCTTCCTCTTTCAGAAGCCCATCGAAATTTTTATAGTGAATGTTTTCGGGTGGTTGTTTTTTGACTTCAGAATTAATATCCAACATGGTTAGCTCTCTATTGCATTGCCAGGGCTCATTATATCGTCTGGAATTTGCTCTCGATAAATGACGTTTTTAACCGTACTAATATATCGTGAATCGTAATATTCAGCTAGGAGATATATAGTGTAATCGCGAGCTTTGGGACTGAAGCCATCAAATTATGTGAACTAGGTAAGGATTATTGTGCTTAAGGGGGCTGGCCCATTTCACATGCCTCTGGTTAATTATTAATGGAAAGCTAATCACCTGTTATGAAGACAACATCTACTAAACAGCTCTCTGAAAATGAGCAAACATGCTGGGATATACTATTTGCCTGCTGGATATTGGCGGCTGTTTCTACGTTGGGAAGTTTATTTTTTAGTGAGGTGATGGCGCTTAAGCCTTGCGTGCTGTGTTGGTATCAGCGAATTTTTATGTTTCCTCTTGTGGTGATCCTGCTGGCAGGAATGTATCCGCTTGATAAGGGGGTTGTACGTTACGCATTGCCGCTGGCGGTCATCGGCTGGTTGTTTGCCGTTTATCATTACTTGCTCTATTCGGGCTTTATACCCGAAGGCCTGCAGCCTTGTGATAAAGAGCTTTCCTGCACAGAGATTAATCTTGAGTTGTTTGGTTTTGTTACTATCCCTATGCTGTCGATAGTGTCTTACACGGCGATTATTGCGTTGCTGGTCATGTTCAGGAATAGGGTTGACCATATTCGTGCTGCATAAAGTGGCACTTCACAAAGTAGGCGTTTAAAAATGAAAAATAAAATCCAGGTTCCCGTTGTTGGTGCGTTACTGTTACTTGTCTTTGCCATTGCGATCGTTATTTATAACGAACAGAAAGCCGATGAACTGGGTGAGACCGCCAATAAGAATGCCTCGTTGCTCGTCCGTGATTATGCGCCTTCCATTGGTAATCGAAATGCAAAGGTGACGATTGTCGAGTTCTTTGATCCTGCCTGTGAAACCTGCAAGGCCTTTTATCCCTTCGTGAAGCAGCTGATGTCAAAGTATCCGGGGAAGATAAAGCTGGTGGTGCGATACACGCCCTTTCATCAGGGATCTGATTACGTTGTGAAGATGCTTGAAGCGGCTCGATTGCAAAACAAATTCTGGCAGATGCTGGAAGTAACTTATGAGACTCAATCAGTATGGGCCTCCCATGGCAATCCTCAGCCAGAGAAATTGTGGTCACTGATTGGAGGTGTCGGGCTTAATTTGGACAGGGCCAGAAGTGATATGCAAAGCGCAACGATTGCGCAACGCATACAACAAGACATGGCCGACGCTCAACAACTCCAGGTCACTAAAACTCCCGGGTTTTTCGTCAACGGTAAGCCACTGGTTCGATTCGGTTATGAGCAGCTTCAAGCGCTGGTAGAAAAAGAAGTCCGAAGTCAGTATTAGTTCGATTTTCCTGGGACGGAGGGCGGTTTGTTATTGAAGGCATGTCTGAATTTCAATCAAAATTTGATAAAGCAATTTGGGAAGTGGTCTCCCGTATAAAACCAGGCCGGGTCATGGGCTATGGTCAAGTGGCACGTGCAGCGGGTTTTCCGCGCCATTCAAGGATGGTGAGTAAAGCCATGGGTCGGTCAGCCGAGCCATTACCCTGGTATCGTGTGATAAGGTCAGATAACACACTCGCTTTTGAAGTCGGTGGTGAGGCGTACAAAAAACAGCGTGCTTTGTTGGAAAAAGAAGGCGTGCGTTTCGTGGGTAAAAAAGTGGTGCCCGTTGAATCCGATGAAAGCACAGGCCTAGACGAATTGCTCTGGGGGTCGACAGAGTAAAGACCGTAATTGGGGTAAAAAAAGTGGAATTATTATGAAACTTGAAAACCTTGTTGGAAAATCGTTGTGTGATGCCGTTGTTGAAGTTCGGGAAGATTCGGCTGCTTATGAAGAGATTGTATTTCTGAGTAAAGACATCCCCGCCTGGAATAAGGCCATATCTGAGAAGCTGGGCCCGGCGTTAATATCAACAAATGAAGATGAGGTTCTGAAGGCATCGGAAGATGTGTTGGCGTCTCAAATTGATATTGCCGTGGAGCTGGCTAAGTCTTACGGGGGCATTCATCAGGGGCAGACGCTTTACCATAGTGTTTATGAGTCGACGGTGTTTCTAATTTTGATTTGGCCCTGGCAAGACAATGTGAAGGTGACGTTAAAAAAAGCCATTTTGTGACGAACAATTGTTTTAAAGGGGGGAGATCCCTTTACGTTTTTCTGGAATCCGGTGCGCCGAAATATGGAAAATACATCGCAGCTTGTTTGGGGGGTCGTATTTGGGGCAATTGGCTTCAGCTATTTTATCTATGGGAAAAAGCAAAGGGCCATCATCCCTCTTGTTAGCGGCATTAGCCTGTGTGTATTTCCCTATTTTGTATCGAACGCGTACCTGCTTGTTTTTGCCGGCATTGGCTTGATGGCGATACCTTATTTTGTGCGGGTGTAGGGGTTATATAAAGATAGCGGAAAAAGGATAAGTGACAGGGTAAACGCCCTGTCAGGTTGGCTGCCGGACATCGAGTCTGTGCCTACGTCTTAATGGGCAGATGCCCTTTGTGCCATGAGTGTCCACGCCACGCGGGGTTGGGTAATGTCATTCTCGATAACCAGTTCCATGCCTAATACATCCAGGATTTGAACCATTGAATAGTCCGCATCGAACGCAGACTTTAAATGCTCGGCATGGAAACGATTGAGATAAAGAAGGTTGGGGTGGATTCCGTGTTCAAGCTCAAAGTCTCTGGCGAGACGGTTGATAAAACTCAGCATGATCCTGCCTCCTATGTGAGGTGTATCCCACCTAAAATATAGCATCATTTGTGCCGAGAAGTGATATGTTAGATGCATCATTTCTCTATATAATTTTTCTATTTATGTATAAGTGAATATGGCCCCCATTAATGGTTAAGGTGGCTGTGTAAGAGTTGAAGCCGAATTATTCAATCGCTGGAGCGAATGACAATGGAAACCGAAAAAATAAAAGTAAGTATGGAGAGCGGAAAGACTATGGATGTTGTCGTCTTTAGTAAGCGCCCCACTGTTATCGAGATCGTTCTAGGCGAAGGTGTTCACAGCGTGAAATGTGAGCTGAAACCGACACGAAACGGGGCGGCATTCGTCGGTACCGTCATGGGCAGGGAAATTATTTACAACAGAAGTGCTGTAGACGTTCAGGGAGATATCGATAGGGCAAGTCTCGATGTGCGTAATTCTCTGTCGGTGCGGTAGTGGATTAAGCAGAATTAATGAGGGCTAAACTATTGTTGTTAGGCGTGGTCAAGACAGTGTTCTGTTCTTAATGTGTGGATGCCACGAAATAAGCTAACCAAACCAGTTTGGATTAACGGTATCTAAAATATGTTTAAAAAGGAGTGTTGGCGATGTTGGCAGAAATAGGGCTTTCAGGATTTGGGTTGTTTGTTATTGCCTTTGTCGTTTTGGCAGCGGTTACGATATTTGCCGGTGTCAAAACCGTACCTCAGGGTTATAACTTCACGGTTGAGCGATTTGGTAAATTTACCCGCACATTGAATGCAGGGCTGCACATCATTCTACCTTATGTGGATAAAATCGGTCACAAGCAGTCGATGATGGAGCGCGTGTTGGATATCGATCGCCAAGAGGTCATCACGAAAGACAACGCCATGGTGGCAGTGGATGGCGTTTTATATTATCAAGTGATCAATGCTAAGGACGCCAGTTATGAAGTGGCGCGTTTGGAGTACGCGATACAGAATCTTGGTACGACCAATTTGCGAACAGTGATGGGAAGCATGGATATGGACGAGCTGCTGTCCAAGCGCGATGAAATAAATGCAAAATTGTTAAACGTGATTGATGCGGCCACCAATCCCTGGGGCGTTAAGGTTACGCGTGTAGAAATTAAAGATATTAAACCCCCAGCAGATCTTGTGCAGTCAATGTCAGCACAGCTTAAAGCTGAACGGGAAAAAAGAGCGACAATTCTTGATGCGGAAGGCGTTAAGCAGGCAGCCGTTGAAACTGCGCTCGGCGAAAAGCAGGCGGCAATTCTTCAGGCCGAGGGTCGGTTGGTCGCGGCTCAGAAAGATGCCGAAGCTCGCGAACGATTGGCGCAAGCTGAAGCAAAAGCCACGACGGATGTCTCGAAGGCCATTGCTGAAGGTGACATCAATGCGATTAATTATTTTGTCGCAACAAAATATATTGAGTCATTAAAAGAGATTGGCGCGAGTCCGAATGCCAAAACGGTATTCCTGCCCCTGGATGCGATGGGTGTTATCGGTGCAATTGGTGGTGTGGCCGATTTGGTTAAAGGCGTGAAGAGTAGCTAACATGAATATGCAAGGGTCATAGAAAATGGATTCCATAGAATTTTGGTATTGGTGGGTGGCGGCTGTTGCGCTGGTTATTTTAGAGATAGTGGTGCCCGGCACCTTTTTCTTGTGGATGGGTGTTTCAGCGGCGGTCACAGGGGCGATCTTGTGGGTGACACCTACTATGGAATGGGAATGGCAATTTTTTCTATTTGCCATCCTGTCAGTCGTCAGTATTACATTATGGCGAATTCGCCAACGTTCACACCCTACGGTCACGGAAGACCCGAATGTAAATCAGCGCACCAAACGTTACATCGGACGTACGTTTACACTGGCAGAGCCCATTGTTGATGGTATTGGTAAAATCCACGTCGACGATTCACAGT
>JASJGJ010000151.1:0-28364 GCA_033791605.1 Porticoccus sp. | reverse complement strand
CAGTATTTACGAGAAGCAGGTATCGCCACAGCAGACCTGACCAGCCAATCCTGGAATGAACTGGAAACGTTTGCACCCGATGTAGTCGTGACCGTCTGTGATTCTGCAGCCGGAGAAACCTGCCCACTGTGGTTTGGTCAGTCTGTCAAAGTCCATTGGGGTTTAGCGGACCCATCTAAGATTGAAGGCAGTGATACCACAAAAGCTCAGGCTTTTCGTAAAACCATTGATGAAATCCAGCAGAGGGTCACCCAGTTATTAGCACTAGAACCCGAACAGCTGACACAGGATGAACTGCGTTCAGCCCTTAACCAATTAGGGGCAGAGTCATAATGACCATCAGTGATATCAGTTTACCCAATGTAGACCACAATCAATTTCATGAACCCACACAGTCTGATTTCAAACAACCAGAATCTGCTCACAAACCTCGTATTTTGTTGTTATACGGATCTTTGCGTGAGCGCTCATATAGCCGACTAGTCATAGAGGAATGTGCCAGGCTGTTAAAACACATGGGAGCAGAAACTCGTATCTACAACCCCTCGGGCTTGCCATTACCTGATGATAATGCCGATGGCCACCACCCTAAAGTCAGGGAACTTCGGGAATACATGACTTGGTCAGAAGGACAAGTATGGTGCTCACCCGAACGTCACGGCTCCATGACTGCCATTATGAAAGCTCAGCTTGACTGGGTGCCATTGACGCTCGGTGCGGTCAGGCCCACCCAGGGGAAAACCCTAGCGGTCATGCAGATATCGGGAGGCTCTCAATCATTTAATGCCGTCAATCAGATGCGAATATTGGGCCGCTGGATGAGGATGATCACTATTCCCAATCAATCCTCCGTGGCTAAAGCATTTTTAGAATTTGAAGATAATGGACGAATGAAACCCTCGGCCTACTACAACCGCATCGTCGATGTGATTGAAGAGCTGATGAAATTCACTCTGCTCACACGGGATCACCAGAAATACCTAGTGGACCGTTATTCCGAGCGGATGGAAACTGCCGAGCAGCAGAGTGAAAGAGTCAATCAACGCGCCCTCTAATAACAAAACAACCGTGCAGAGAATACTACTGAGCAGTCCAACCACCATCGATGGGCATGCTGGCACCGGTAATCGTCGCCGCTGCATCAGAGCAGAGGAACAGCGCCAGCTCCCCTAATGATGAGGGTGGTGTCGCCTTAGGCATGGGTTGCTTTTCAATAATCACACTGCGCTTACCTTCTTCCAAGCTCACACCATCCCGATCAGCCCTCGCCTGAAATTGTGCTGCAACGAGATCCGTATCCACCCAACCAGGACAGATCGCGTTAACTGTTACACCCTTATCAGCATTTTCCAGTGCAACAACTTTGGTCAGCCCCACAATACCGTGCTTGGCCGCCACATAGGCCGCCTTGTGCAGGGAAGCAACCAACCCATGCACTGAGGCAATATTGATAATACGACCCCAACCCCGCTGTTGCATCCCTGGAACCAACAATCTTGTGGTGTGGAATGCAGAGCTTAGGTTAATACCAATAATGGCATCCCACTTAGCGACAGGAAACTCTTCAATGGGGGCTGTGAATTGAATACCCGCATTGTTAATCAGAATATCCACCGCACCAAATTTCTTCAGTGACGCCGCCACCAGCTCTTCATTCCCTTCTGCAGTAGAAATATCAGCTCCACTGAAAAAGCACTGAACATCATATTGCTGAGCAAACGCCTTACAAAGTGCTTCACCTTCTGCTGGCTCCATCAACCCATGCAATACGATATTAGCTCCCGCTTCGGCCAACTTTGATGCCATTGCATAACCGATACCACTGGAGGACCCGGTAACTAATGCTGTTTTACCCGCAAATATTTTACTTGCCGACATAGTATTTCCCTCTGAACAGAACGCTGTTTTATGACGAACTAAAATCGTCAACGAAAAAGTCATAAACTACAGATCAAAATTAGAAATTACGACCTAAGATAACGAATACTTACTGAAAGACCGGATAAAAAAAGGCCCCCGTAAGGGAGCCTTTTTCGATACCAACTTCATAGACAAATTTTACCGTCTAAAAAATTAGAACTGCATCTCAGGGACATTATCAGGAACAACCAATTCACCTGCAGTTTTCTCTATAATTTCTTCTACAGATACACCCGGTGCACGCTCAACTAGGTGGAACTTGCCATCATAGATTTCCAGATAAGCCAAGTCAGTCAAAACCTGCTTAATACAACCAGCGCCAGTTAATGGCAACGTACATTCTGGCAACAATTTGGAATTACCGTATTTGTCAGCGTGGGTCATGGTCACAATAATATTATCTGCACCAGCCACCAAATCCATTGCGCCACCCATACCTTTGATGAGTTTGCCTGGAATCATCCAAGAAGCAATGCCACCTTTGGCGTCCACTTCAAAAGCACCAAGAACAGTCAAATCTACATGACCACCACGGATCATTGCAAACGACTCTGCTGATGAAAAAATTGATGCGCCCTTAGCCGTTGTTACTGTCTGCTTACCTGCATTGATCAGGTCGGCATCGACTTCATCTTCTGTGGGGTAGGGTCCCATGCCCAACAGTCCATTCTCAGACTGCAACATAACTTCCATACCCTCGGGAACATGGTTTGCTACCAAGGTAGGAATACCAATACCCAAATTAACGTAATAACCATCCTGTAACTCACGGGCAATACGGATAGCCATTTGATCACGAGAAAGTGCCATTATTGTCTCTCCTGTTAGCCTTCGCGGACGGTACGTATTTCAATACGTTTTTCGAAAGTGCCCTGAATCAGACGATCAACGTAGATTCCAGGGGTATGAACCTGAGCGGGATCCAACTCTCCCGGCTCTACAATCTCCTCCACTTCCATCACTGTAATCTTGCCCGCTGTGGCAGCCATTGGATTAAAGTTCTGGGCAGTGTGGCGGTAAATAGCATTGCCATAACGGTCTGCTTTCCACGCTTTCACAATAGCGAAATCGCCGGTAACAGATTCTTCGAGAATATATTTCCGACCATTGAATTCACGAACGTCTTTGCCCTTAGCGATATCAGTGCCATATCCAGTAGCGGTATAGAATGCAGGAATCCCCGCACCGCCAGCACGCATTTTCTCAGCCAAAGTACCTTGAGGCGTCAATTCTACTTCCAAAACTCCGGATAAAAGCTGTTCTTCAAACAACTTATTTTCACCCACATAAGAAGACACCATTTTTTTGATTTGGCGATCGTCCAGCAAGATGCCGAGACCAAGACCATCGCAACCACAATTGTTGGAAACAATAGTCAGCTCTTTAGTACCCTTCTTCTTGATCTCTTTGATCAAATTTTCAGGAATACCACAAATACCAAAACCGCCAGCAATCACGGTCATGCCATCTTCCAGACCCGCCATCGCTTCTTCGTAGGTGTTCACCACCTTATCGAAACCCGCCATGAACAAAACTCCTCAATTAATTATTGTATTACCTCTAAGTACTATACCAACAGGTATAAGTCCCAAAGACCTTCACTCAAAAGCTTATAATCCCCGAGCCTTCAATAAAGCCTTGCAAAACGTCGGTAAGCATCCTATAGGATAATATATTTATCAAGCGTAAAATTTTAATAGTTTGATTAGCAATACTTATAAATAGAGCCTGTATGGACATAACGATTAAACAACTTAAAGCATTTGTGGCTGTCGCCCAAACCCGCAATTTTGCCGAGGCTGGAGAGCGGCTCCATTTATCACAACCCGCACTCAGCATTGCGATAAAGAACATGGAAAGAATTGTCGGCGGACAACTACTATCTCGCACCACACGGACTCTATCCCTAAGCCCAGAAGGAGAGGACTTTCTTCCTGTCGCACAACGCCTGCTCGCCGACTGGGACAACGCCCTGACGGACTTACATAACCTGTTTGCCATGCGCCGCGGCAAGCTAACCATTGCCACCATGGCTTCATTCTCGATTAGCCAATTACCCAAAGCGCTGTCACATTATCGAGCCGAGCATCCAGACATCAACATTGCCATACAGGATGTGATCGCTGAAAGTGTGGTCGATCTGGTAAGAAAGGGAAGGGTCGAAGTTGGCGTCACCTTTGACCCAGATGAATCTGAAGACCTGAATTTTGAACCTCTGTTCGAAGACCGGCTTCTTTTGGTTACCCCTAAAAAACACCCCCTACTGGAAATTCAGAACATCACCTGGCAAGATCTAAAGGATTACCCTTTTATTGCATTACAACGCCCCTCGGCCATGCGTCAGATGGTAGACGAAGCAACCCTTACCAGAGGCATACAATTGAATGTAGAGATAGAAGCAAATCAACTGGCCTCTATTAGCTCAATGGTCGCCAACGGTTTGGGCATCAGTGTAATGCCTTCTCTCACCATCCAGCAGATGGAAACACAAGGACTGGAATGTCGACCATTAACTCATCCAGCAGTAACGCGTCGGGTCGGTATCCTTACCCGTCGACGTTATCCTCTTTCCGCCGCAGCTAAGGCCATGGTACAAACCCTAAAACACCAGATCACAACACCTTAGAAAAGAACTGTACTGAAGACAATGTCCCACCCCCTTTATTAATTTAAGATATATAAAAGGCATAAAAACAACCGCAACTGACGCACGTAAAAAAATCTGATAGTGTGTGCGACCTACTTTAAACAACCGAACGAAACTACATGAGCCAAGAACAAGCTGACGCCAACATGAACCCATCAGAACTCTATCGCGAAGAGATTTTTACCGACCAAAAAATTGGCACTATCCGACGCTTAACCCCCGTCACACCCGAAGGTGAAGTTGATACCCATCGCGAAGTATTGTACTCAGGGTCGACTCAAGTCATGACACCTATGGGGGCCTTACCCATCAACTTTAATCTTGAAGCCAGCACCATTGGTGAAGCGGCCGAAAAATTTGGTCCTGAGGCAGAACTTGCCTTTGAACGTACTGCCAAAGAGCTAGAAGAAATGCGTCGCGAACAAGCCTCCAAAATTGTGGTGCCCGGACAGGAAGGCGGCATGGGGGGTATCGGTGGCATGGGAGGAATGGGCGGCCTGCCTGGCGGGGGTATTATTACCTAAGAAAGCAGCTCACCAAGGTTAGGCAAGCGCACTCTTGTTGCCCCGACGGAATCATCCTTGGGGCAGTCTTCTATCCTCAACCTATCATTCCTCCAGACTTACCTCCTCAACAGCAGACAATACTTATGGCACAAAAAGCCACTGTTTTTAAAGTCGACCTTCAGGTTTCCGACATGGACCGGAGCTACTTTCAGTCACACTCATTGACTGTCGCCCGGCACCCCTCTGAAACAGATGAGCGCATGATGGTTAGGCTACTGGCCTTTGCTCTGAATGCTGACGAAAACCTTCAATTTACCAAAGGTTTATCCTCCGACAACGAGCCAGACCTTTGGCTAAAAAATCTTCATGGTGGTATTGAACACTGGATTGAAGTCGGCTTACCGGATGAACGCCGTATTCGTAAAGGCTGCAACCAAGCCGAGCAGGTGGCTATTTATACTTACGGAGAACGCAGCGCACCCATTTGGTGGAAAAATATTGAAGGGGATCTTACCCGTTTTGACAACATCTCTATCTATTACCTGCAGCCAGAAGACACTGCAGCAATAGCCGCCATGGCCGGGCGCAATATGTCATTGCAAGCGACGATTCAAGACGGCGACATTTGGTTTGGGGGAGAAAATAATACGATTATGATTTCACCTAAAACGTGGAAAACCCACAACCCTTAAGTGACAGCTTCACCGTCTGAATTTTTTATTGGCTGAACCAGCACCCATGGCTTAACGACCAGAGACCATACAATTGTATCAGCTTCCAACCACGCAATAGCTTGCTCGTCACTCACTTGGCCCACAGAGTCACTGGTCATCCACTGCTCCATTTTCACCTTATTGTCGTGGCATATCTCCATAGCAACATCAATAAGATCAAGGTCTGGTGATACATAAATTGTCGTGCCATTAGCAAAAAACCGCTCCAACTCCTTCCAGGGAATTTTTGCCGTTTCAGCATTCAATTCTTCTCGCTGCATACATAAGCCTTAAATAATAATATCTAAAATGAAACCAAAAAAATTCTTTGAATATTTTATGCTACCTGTCCTGCGGCATATCCTGAAGCCCAGGCCCACTGGAAGTTAAATCCGCCAAGATGGCCGGTGACATCCAACACTTCACCGACAAAATATAACCCAGCCTGCCTTTGACTCTCCATAGTTTTGGAGGAAATCTCACCAGTATCGACACCACCAATTGTCACCTCTGCCGTACGATAACCCTCGGTACCCGATGGTTTTAATTCCCAGCAATGCATTTTACCGGCGAGGTCTGCCAATAATAGATCTGGTAGTTCAGCTAATGGCTTTTCTGCCTGCGCTGGCCACCATAATTCTTCTAATTCCAACACCAGTTTACGTGGCAACAGCGGGGATAACACTGTCCGCAATAAGGCCTTGGGCTGCTCAGCCTTTTGTTGAGTCAGATAATCCAAACAAGCCATCGATGGCAATAAATCCACCTGTACAGATTGTCCCTCACGCCAGTAACTGGAGATCTGCAATACTGCCGGACCACTTAACCCTCGATGAGTAAACAAAATATTCTCTGAAAACGCCTGCTTGCCCGCGGTGATACAGGCAGGGACAGAAACACCAGATAATTTTTCGGACAACAACTTAAAACCATCGGTAAAGATAAATGGCACCAGAGCGGGCCGGAGTGGTACCAATGGGTGGCCGAATTGTTGAGCCAATCGGTAGCCAAAGTCAGAACCCCCTAATGTCGGTACCGACAGCCCACCAGAGGCCACCACCAATGAACTCGTCATGATATCTCCCTGACTGGTATCCAGAGTGTAACCCCCATCAAAACCTACCTGATGAATCTGACAATGGGTTTTCAGCGTTACACCTGCATGTTCCGCTTCATTCAATAACATCTCGAGAATATCTTTCGACGATTTATCGCAGAATAACTGACCAAGGGTTTTCTCGTGGTAGGCAATATGATGTTTCTGCACCAGTTCTATAAAATCCCACTGTGTATAACGACTCAAAGCAGATTTACAAAAGTGTGGGTTATCTGACAGAAAATTATCCGGCTCAACATACAGGTTTGTGAAATTACAGCGACCACCACCGGACATCAAAATTTTCTTGCCCGGTTTGTTAGCACAGTCCAGCACCAATACCCGCCGACCTCGCTTGCCCGCTGTTATAGCGCACATAAGGCCCGCAGCTCCTGCACCTACAACCACCACATCCCAAGTATTCAAATAGCCATCTCAACCTAAAATCAGACAGTGCGCATTCTATAAGCCAGAGACACAAGGTACTATAGCCGCCCTTCTTTATTTGACCGGGCTTGTTTAACAGGGCCAACTGATTATTGGGAATATGAACATGTTTAAAATAAATGAGTACTTTGACGGCCAGGTGGCGTCCATCGGCTTTCAGACGACAACCCTTCCTGCCACAGTAGGTGTGATGGCACCGGGAGAATATGAATTCAGTACCAGCGACAAAGAAACCATGACGGTTGTTAGCGGTGCACTGACAGTTAAACTCCCCGGTAATACGGAATGGAACACTTATCGTCAAGGTGACAGTTTTGTGGTTCCCGCTGGCGCAAGCTTCCAGTTAAAAGTGGCGGCGGATACAGCGTATCTTTGCACGTATGAATAAACTGTTTCGGGACAAAGTATCCCTAGCTATAAAAAACCTCTGACATACCAGCAGGAGGCTTTCACCTCAAGTCCCTGCTTTTTTGCCCAGTTCAAGCCATGTTTAACTAACGCTTCAGCATATCCCCGCCCTCGATATTCAGCTGGCACATAGGTTCGCGTAAAATCAACGGTTTTATCTACCGCAGAAGCCCTCCCGGCTGACAATAATTGATAGTCTAGTACCGCCTGCCCCTTTTCCAGTTCTATATAAAACCTAGCCTCATCTGGATTATGGTGAATATTCATATGATTTTGCTCCCGGCCATTAAATCTAACTTCTGTTCTCGCCGTAAACGCTTTATCTCTGCCTCTCGTTTCGAGGCACTGCTGCGATCATGTCCCGCTTCCACATACACCACTTTTTCAGGCTTTCTACCCTGAAAATATTTAGCGCCCTGCTTGCTGTTTAAGTGTTCGTTAAAACGGCGTTCCACATCGGTAGTAATACCGGTGTAAAGCGAGCCATCACTGGCCTGTATCATATATACATGCCAAAAGGGGGTAGCCTTTTCAGTCACAAGGTTTCCCCAACCGACGCCAAAGCCACAGAACAATGCCGACATAAATAATTAGCTTCACCACGCATCACTTTATTGTGTCGGCGAAGACCTAGCTGATGAATTTTACAATCACAACGGTATTCAAACTGCTGATGCTGGCGAGTGGGAATCCCCGTAAGATCAAATCTAGCTGTCACACTGCTGTCCACACCAAAGGCATCCATCACCGCCTTCCACTCAGAACCATGGGGGCGTACTCGGCTCAACCCATAGAGACAATCCACCAAATAATGTGCCACCTCATGGGGTACAGTCACAGACAGGTTGTTTTCATAATATTTGGCAAAAATCCATGGGTTGTAGCGAATTTGTCGGTGTACTTGCCGACCCTCGGTACTCAAACGTGCCCAAACCCCGCTTTTACGCACACCCTTTTTCGCGCTTGCCATTCTATCTGTCACCTTATACATACCCGCAGCACGGCCACGTAAATCAAAGACCACAGGAATAATCATAAAATTTTGTTGAAACAACTGGGTACCTAGCTGAATAAAATGTTCAGTCTGCTCAACAACCTCTTTCTGCTGAGTGTCGCCAATAGGCGTTATACTGGTAGACGTTGCATTTAGGGGTACATCAGTAAAAGGTGTGTCCATCGCAGCATTATAGAGGCAAAAAGCAGCTTCAAATCAATAACCGTATAATGACTCTCATTCAGGTTGCCAATGAATTATCCTTCTGCAACCTCCTTTAATGGTAGATACCAACTAACGCCCCACTAACACAGGCAAATATGAATCAACCCATTAAATATGACCTGCACTGCCATACCACTTGCTCAGATGGATCGCTAACGCCTGCGGAGCTGATTCGACGTGCTGTCGAAATGGGGGTCAGCACACTGGCCATTACCGACCACGACACCACCAACGCCTACCAACAGCTTGGCCCTCTCGACCAGCAACCCATTCAAATCATTCCCGGCATTGAGTTTTCAACCCACTGGCAAAAAATGAATGTGCATATTGTTGGACTCAATATTCAACTTGAAAGCGATGCGTTAAAAGAAGGCGTTGCCTTCCAACATCAGGCCAGACTTCAACGGGCAGTACTCATTGCAGAAAAGCTGCATCAAATGGGATTTGAGAACACCTTGGCCAAAGCAACAGCCATTGCAAACAATGACAATGTAGGCAGGCCACATTTTGCTCAACATCTGGTCAATATCGGTGCTGTCAGCAATATCGCCCAAGCGTTTAAAAAATATCTTGGCGCTGGAAAAGCCGGGGACATCAAACAACTGTGGGCCGATCTTCCACAAGTCATTCAATGGATTCGGCAAGCCGGGGGTACCGCGATATTAGCGCATCCCACAAAATACAAGCTAACCCGCACTAAGTTAAAACGTCTGCTCGATGATTTCATTGAAGCCGGGGGCCAAGGTATGGAAGTGGTCTCAGGCAAACAAATCCCCGCCGTCACAAGGGATATGAGTGATATTTGCCGTGAAAAAAATCTGTTCGCCTCCTCCGGCTCAGACTTTCACCAACCCGGCCAACCTTGGGCTGAACTAGGAAAATCTCCTGAATTCCCCCCAATCTGCTCGCCCATATGGGAACATTGGTAGAACTGGTGCTATCCAGTGGTATACTTACTCGGTTTAGGACTGGCCAAATATTGTGAAAAAAATACCTACCAAAGCTGACCTGCGGGTTGAACTACAACATCAGATTAATAACTACACCCATAAAGGTGGTGAAATACAGCAAATACCTACTGGCCTGAGTGGCCGGGTAAATCCGCACGAAAGCCTTAAAACCCCTCTATTTAACGAACCAAGAGCTGACCGAACGCCTGTCCCTGAAGTAGTGGCAGCTCTGGACTCTCGGCGCACGCAAAAATCCAACCATAAAAAAACAGACAAGCCCATATCCAAAGAAAAAATTATTTACGATGACTTTGGTGAACCCCTTAGAAAAGTTTGGGTGGATAAATAATTCGCTTCTCGATCATTCCTGCAGCGAACAAAATACCAAGCTTAAGGTCAGACTATTCCTGTTTTAACTCAGATCAAAATTGGACAACTAGGCTATGGCCACAAAGACCAAAGACGTTAACCTCGCCCTACAAGGCGGAGGCTCCCACGGCGCTTTTACCTGGGGGGTTCTCGACAGACTATTGGAAGATGGCCGACTAACCTTTTCGGGTATTTCTGGCACCTCTGCCGGGGCCATAAATGCCGTACTCTTCGCAGATGGCATGATGAAGGGCGGGCCCGATGGCGCCCGACAAGCACTTCACGACTTTTGGTATAAATTAAGTATGGCCGGTCATTGGAGTCCGGCTAAACGGGGTCTACTGGATAAGTTGACGGGCAACTGGAGTTTAAATAAATCGCTGGGGCTCCGCTTCAATCAATTATTAACTCAAGTTCTTTCACCCTATCAGTTAAATCCTCTCAATATAAACCCGCTTAAGCTTTTACTGGAATCCTCGGTGGATTTTGACCAAGTTCGTAGCTGTTCCACAACCAAATTATTTATCTCAGCTACCAATGTGGAAACTGGGCGCGTAAAAGTTTTTGACCATCATGAATTGACTGTCGATATGGTCATGGCCTCCTGCTGCTTACCGATGGTATTTCAGGCTGTTGAAATTGATGGCATCCCCTATTGGGATGGCGGATACATGGGTAACCCTGTGTTGTTTCCTTTTTTTGAAAGCACCCAGTGCCGAGATATTATCGTCGTTCAAATCAACCCCATTGAACGCAAAGGCACGCCGAAAACAACTCAGGAAATTACGGATCGAATTACAGAAATCAGTTTTAACAGTTCTCTACTGAGGGCCTTGCGTTCAATAGAGTTTGTTTCACGGCTGATAAAAAAAGGCGTGCTTTCTGACGAGGACTATCGAGATAACCACATTCACATCATTGGAAATCAGGATGAACTTATCCCCTTGGGCGTGTCCTCAAAAATGAATGTGGAGTGGAAGTTTCTGAAACACCTTAGGGACATCGGCAGAGAAACAGCAGAGTGCTGGCTTGAGGAAAACTTTAAACACATCGGCAAAAAATCGACTGTGGATTTAGCGGCGATGTTTAATGGCACACCGTCGAAGGATTAGGTTGTAAAAATCTGCAAGCAAAAACCATGACAAAAGAGCCAACGCCTGTAAAAGAGACTGTATCAAACCCTTATTTTTCTAGGGTATATCCACAGGCTTGGTGACAAACGTCTTCAACACGCTCACTTCCGATTCTGGCTAGTCTTTCTTTTTTTTCCCACTACAATGATGACACGCACAATGAGGTCATCATGCTATCTCCCACTATCTGTCGAAAAGCTCGATTATCACGTGATGCCCGCTTTGATGGTCGTTTCTTTACCGCCGTCAAAACTACTGGCATCTTCTGTCGATCTATTTGTCCGGCTTCTCCCCCGCAAGAAAAGAATGTTGAATACTATGGCTCAGCCATTCAAGCCGCCAATTCGGGCTATCGACCCTGTTTACGTTGTAGACCCGACAGTGCGCCAGGGTCCCCTGCATGGAAGGGAGCAGATACGACTCTGAACAGAGCCATTGATTTAATTGACCAGGGGGCATTACAAGACGGTTCTCTACTGAGCCTTGCCGAAAGGCTCGGCATTAGCGACAGGTACCTGCGACAACTCTTCAATCAACACTTAGGCGTCTCACCAAAAATATTTGCGCTTTATCAACAATGCATGTTTGCCAAGCAGCTACTCCACCAAACTGAATTACCTATCACACACATTGCTCTAGCCTCTGGTTTTAAAAGTGTTCGACGTTTTAATGACTGCTTCAAAATACATATAGGCTTAACGCCTTCACAGATTCGCAAATCCAAAGACACAGCACAAAAAAAATCGTTACAACTCAAACTCTATTATCGACCTCCCTACAACTGGCCACTGATGCAGCGTTTTTTTATGCCACGAATTATTCCGGGCCTAGAATGGGCTGACGACAACAGCTATGGAAGAACCTTTGAATGGCTAGGTGGCACGGGAGAATTTACGGCACAGCACCTAACCAAGAAAAATTGTTTCGATGTTGCCATTGAGGTAAATAACCTCAGCGCTTTAAAACCTATCGTCAATAACATACGACGAATCCTTGATCTCGACACAAACATTCACGCTGTAGAACAAAATTTAAAGGAACACTACAACACCCAGATCACACTTCACAAAGGGTTACGGTTACCCGGCACCTGGAGTATGTTTGAAGCCGGCATTCGAGCCATACTAGGCCAACAGGTGTCAGTCACTGCCGCACACAAATTGGTGGCCAAACTAGTTGAGACTCTTGGTAAACCCATCGAAAATCACTATTTATTTCCAACGCCTAGAGCAATTGCAGACAGTGACCTATCCTTTATAAAAATGCCCGGGACACGCAAGCAAACTCTTCACCATCTTGCACAGCATTATATGGGCCAACCGTTACCAGATAATCCTGAAAAGTGGTTGTTATTAAAAGGTATAGGACCCTGGACGGTAGATTACGCACGCATGCGTGGTTTAAGTGATCCTGATATTTTTCTCGGCGGCGATTTAGGTGTAAAAAAAGCCGTGGAAAATTCATTACACGCGTTTAATCCGGCGCTAGCATCTCCTTGGCGAAGCTATTTAACCTTTCAACTATGGAACCAACACTGATGCACATTGACTACATGGACTCCCCCATCGGCACCATAGAAATTAAAGCCTCAATCCATGGCATAACACACCTAGTTTTTACTGACAAAAAGAACAGCCCTATCAACACCTGTAACGTACTTAATCAATGCAAGATACAGCTTAATGAATACTTCTCAGGGAAACGTAAAAGCTTTTCTCTGCCATTGGATCCAAAAGGCACTGACTTTCAAAAATCCATTTGGTCAGCACTGGTAGATATACCCTTTGGTAAAACTGTTTCTTATGGAGATATTGCTAACGTCATCAACCACTCAAAGGCTGTTCGTGCTGTGGGTGCTGCCAATGGTAAAAACCCTATCTCTATTATTGTGCCTTGCCATCGCGTAATTGGCAGCAATGGAAAATTAACAGGCTATGCTTGGGGTTTGGAGCGAAAATCTTGGCTTTTGGCACATGAAGAACTTATTTTTTAAACATAAACCTCAAGCCCCAAATACCCCATTATGACTTACCAATAATTTTGTTTCGGCAGCCATAAATACCGGTAAAAAAGTCTTGTCGAATACCCAAAATAAGCATATACAGATAATCTTTAAACCCTTGTTCTTCGGGTGCACAACCATCAGCTTTTGATGCGCTAGCATGCACCTCCCACTTGATGAGCCGCTATAAATGAATGATGCAACATTTGCACTGAAAAGTGATTCCAATATCACTCATGCAACTTTGCCTACCGCCTTTGTTAACCTGTTATCTCTATTGATGCGGAGCCCCAGTGTCGTGGGGGCCGAGCATTCTTTTTTCAGGGTATTACAACGCGAACTAGAAGAGCGTGGTGCGAAAGTCACTTGGTATGAAGGAGTTCTCGTCGCACAAGGCAGCAATCCCGATAGCCTGTACCTATCGGCACACATCGATCGGCACGGCTTAATCTGTACAGGCCCTAATGAATTTCAATACGCCTCGTTTGTCGCCGGGGCACGATCTGACCTTTTGGGTAATTCAGTAGACGAACAATTCATGCGTAAAATTGTTGATCGTTTCGATGGCGAGCAAGTATTTGCCTATGAACCCTGGTCAGGCGCATACCGTGGCAGTGGAAAAATAACCGAAGCCTATATCTGTGAGTTTCGCAACAATCTCATTTTTTCTCTGATAGGACTGGAGCACACTGTCGCGGGAACACCTGTAGCTTTTTTCGACAAATTAAAAATGACAGAAAACGCCATTTCCGGGCAACTGGATAACGTACTCACAGCCGCAGTTTTAGTGTATCTCTTTGAACTGGGTTACCAAGGAACAGCCTTTTTTACTGCGCAGGAAGAGGCCGGGAAAAGCTGGCGTTATTTACTCGAATGGTTTCGTCGTTTTGGTAACTCAACAAACCATCTGATCGTCGTCGACACGAGCCCGTTCCCCGATGCAGAAACTGCCGCAAAGCAACAGCTGGTACTGAGAAACAAGGATGCCAACGCCCCATTTAACCAAGAGCTAACTAAAGTTGTGTCCCAATTATGCAAAAAATTAAATCTATCAACGCTTTATAAAGACCAATACGTTGAACAACTAAATATCAAGCGTATCAGCCAGAATGACACCCCTATGTCGCTGGGTTCAACGGAGATGGGCCGAATCATTGCCTCATCGAATGGTTTGGTGGATGGCACAACATTACAAATACCTACGTCGGGTTATCACACCCTATCAGAAACAGCACCTACTGAAGCCGTGGCCGCATTTATTTGCGTATTAGCGCATTTGGCTGGCATAACCGAAGGTAATGAACGTGTATAAAACTCTAATCGTTGTTGATAATGAAGCGCTATGCTCAGATGAAATCTTCCCTGGGGTCATAAGTTTTGAGCGGTATTTAAGAGACTACCCCAAACTGAACGAGCAGAAGACTCGGATTATCAATTTATGTGACACCGAATATTATCTCAGCAAAGGCTATTACTGTTCGTTGCTGGCGGAAGCACGTAATCATCAGGTCTTGCCCAGTGTAAAAACAATTAACGGATTAAGAAATTTGAAAGGAGACAGCGAAGATCTCCTGTTTTTCAAACATGTCATGGACAAACTCGACATGCCCCTAGGCATGAAAGAACACATGGTTTATTTTGGCAAAACGGAAGAACCAACGCTTAAAAAAATGGCCGACAATATTTTCAACCGTTATCCGGCTCCCATTCTAAAATTAACGCTCCACCCTACGGGAGATGAATTGAATTTTAGCGTTGAACGGTTTTCTTTTGCCGCTTTAGATGCATCCCAACGTGTTCTTTTTATAGAACAACTATCTAATTTCACAAACACCATTTGGAAAATCGGAAAAAACCAAAAACGCTATCGTTGGGATATGGCTATTCTGGTGAATCAAGCGGAAAAAGTACCCCCAAGTAATAAAGAAGCACTCAATCGTTTCGTAAAAGCGGCGGGAAAACACGGTATTCATGCTGAATTGGTAACCATCAATCAACTTCATCAGATTACTCAGTATGACGCCTTATTTATACGAGAGACCACTGCCATTGATCACTACACCTATCTTTTGGCATGCCAAGCTGAAAACAATGGATTGGTCGTGATGGATGATCCCACTTCGATTTTGCGGTGTTGCAACAAAGTCTATCTTCATGATGCATTTAACTATCAAAAAGTTCCTAGCTTACAGACAGAGATCGTGAGCCAAAGTGATGAAGACACACTCAACAAATTGGAACACATGCTTCAATACCCATTAGTGCTTAAGATGCCTGAAGGCTCTTTTTCCAAAGGTGTGTACAAGATAAATGACCGCAAGGAGCTGAAGACACAACTGGATAACCTGCTAGAAAATAGTGCGTTAGTCTTAGCACAAAAATACCTTTACACCGAATTTGATTGGCGCATCGGCGTTCTCAACGGCCGGGCTATTTACGCATGCCGTTACATGATGGCAAGAGATCATTGGCAAATTTATAACCATAGCGCGAAACGTTTTTTCTCTGGTGATTTTGAAACACTTCCCACATTTGAGGTGCCAAAATCTGTGCTAGATACCGCATTAAAAGCAGCCAAAATTATTGGCAATGGCTTTTACGGTGTAGACATCAAACAACATGAGGGCCAGGCCTTTGTTTTAGAGGTTAACGACAACCCCAGCCTGGATCACAAAGTAGAAGATGCCTACCTTGGCGATGAACTGTATATGCAAATCATGTCAGAGTTTCAACGACGCCTTGAATTAAGGGGACGTTAAGGTCAACGTTATTATGCAAGAGTTGATGATACGTCCAGCTGTCCTAGAGGATGCCGAATCAATGTTTGTGTTGGAAAACATTTGCTTTGTTACGGACAAAATTCCTTTTCGTCAGATACAATATCTCCTTAAAAAGGCAAAAGCTATCAATCTGGTTGCTGAAATAAACGAACATGTTGTCGCTTACTGTGTTTGCTTGACCCCTCTTGCTCCTCGCCCTGCAAGGCTTTATTCCCTTGCTGTATCACCCGAATGGCAAGGCAATGGGATTGCAGAGCAATTAATGAAGCATCTACTCTCGATGCTATTTTCGATAGGGTACCGGCATTGTCGGCTCGAGGTACGCCAATCCCAGCTAAACACGCAGTCTTTGTACCAAAAATTGGGGTTTGTCAAAATTAACCACCTACCTCAGTATTACGAAGATGGAGAATCCGCCCTAAAAATGGATATAACTCTGCGTGATCAATCTAAACCGGGAGTCCCTCGATAATGAACAATGTCATGCTGGAACTGACACGTATCACTCAAGAGGTAGCACAAGCAGAAACACCTGAGGCTCAGGTGAAAATGATTGTCGATGCGATCAGCGAGGTTATTCAAATTGATGTTTGCAGCCTCTATATCAAAAATGAAAATAATGATATGGCCCTGTTAGCCAGTCATGGCCTTACCTCTCACCTTCCTGTCATCATACCTATGGGAAAAGGTATCGTTGGCCTGGTTGTGCAATCGCGCCACACCATCAATATGATTGATCCCGAAAAACACCCTGATTACTTTTACGTGGCACAGTCTAATGAAGAAATTTTCCATAGCTATTGTGGTGTTCCTCTCGTATTCAGAGGCGATGTTATTGGTGTATTGACCGTACAGAGTTGTAAACCTGTAAAGCTTGGCGGTGAACAGGAAGCCTTTCTCACAACGTTAGCGTCCCATTTAGCCTTGTTGGCGCCTAATCTGCCAAAACAAAAAATGCACAAATCAAACCACAATCTTCGCTACGACGGCATCAGCGGCGCATCCGGTATCGCCATAGGTGCTGCAAGATTAAGTCTTTCCGTACATATTGTAGATGCGCCGGAAAAACACAGTGAAAATCCAGCACAGGAGTTAATCCATTGGCATGAATTACACTCAACGGTCGTTACGGAAATTCAGCGAGAACGCAATACCGTTGAAAAAACCCTGGGAGAAGGACTGGCATTAATCATCGATGCTTACCAAATGCTATTGGCAGACCCAACCTTCCTCAAGAGGGTCGAAGACGAAATTCATGCCGGGAAAAGTCTATTAACAGCCATAAAACATACGATTCATTACTTTTCTGAACTGTTTCGCAGCATGGATGACCCCTATCTAAGAGCACGCCATGAAGATATTAATCACTTAGGAGATAAACTCTATCAAGTTTGGCTGGGAAAAAATGTCATCGTACAACCCACTGAAATTAATGATCCAATTGTATTAATCGGCAATCATATTAGCGTTTCAGATATTGTCAGCCTACCCACAGACAAATTAGTGGGTATCGTCTGTATTGCCGGCGCAGCATTATCACATATTGCTGTTTTCGCTAATGCATTAGGAATTCCAGCTGTGATGGGGGTGGGCGAACTTAAAGATTTGGAAGAAGGTGAGCCTATCATCGTCGATGGTAATACAGGGCGAATCATTCGGCGTCCGTCTACCCATGTTATTGGCGAATATCAAAGTATCATCAACACCCAGATGGTATTTGACAGACAACTTCATAGCTTGCGCGAGCTTCCTGCGACAACAACTGACGGGACGCATATCAAACTACTAGCCAATTCAGGCTTGCAAGCAGATGTGATGCCTGGCATTCAAAATGGTGCGGATGGTATAGGGCTCTACCGTACAGAGATCCCTTTCATGATTCGAAACAGCCTACCATCGGAAGATGAGCAGGTAGAAGTTTATCAACATTTATTTCATGCCTATGCAAACAAACCTGTCTATATCAGAACATTAGATATTGGCGGTGATAAGCCGTTACCTTACCTCCCGGTGGTGGAGGAAGAAAACCCTGCATTAGGCTGGAGAGGAGTACGATTCACCCTAGACAATCTTCAGCTAATGATGACTCAATTGCGCGCCATTATAAGAGCAGCCGAAGACCGAGATGATATACATATATTATTGCCAATGGTGAGCTCTACCGCTGAACTAGACAGATGTATTGCGCTGCTAGATGACGCTTGCCAGCAATTAATGGGGGAAGGACGAACGGTACAACGGCCCAAAATGGGTATCATGGTTGAAGTCCCTGCGGCCATTTCTCTTTTGCCGTTTTTACACAACAAACTGGATTTTATTTCCATTGGATCCAATGACCTCTCTCAATACTTATTAGCTATTGACCGCAACAATCCTCTGGTAGGGAAACTTTATGAGCCACTTCATCCTGCCGTTATTCACGAAATCAATCGTATCGTTAATATCGCAGAAAAATTCTCATTGCCCATTAGTTTATGTGGAGAACTCGCTTCTAACCCTGTCGCCGTTATGTTGCTGATTGGATTAGGTATTAGACGCTTCAGCCTAAGCTCCTCCAAACTACCTTTGATCAAATGGATTATTCGCTCTATCTCATTAAAAGATGCAAAATACTTCTCGCAACAAGCACTGGAGCAGGACAGTGCGAGTGCTATTCACCAAATAGGCATGAGAACATTTTCTCAGCTAGGCATTGAATTTAATGCAACCCAACCCCTTCTACAGGGAGACCTTTCTTTATGATGTGGGCAACGCTTATAGACATATCCCCTTATACATGGCATTCCATAGGCACTGCCATTTTTTGTGGAACCATTATTGGACTTGAACGACAAGTAAGAGGAAAGCCCGTAGGTATTCGTACATCCTCTCTTATTACGCTGGGAACATACTTGTTTCTTGCAACAACTTTTTTGCTCAACAACGGAGACGTTGACCCATCACGTGTCATTGGCCAAATCATCACGGGCATTGGTTTTCTTGGTGCAGGGGTCATGCTGGCAAAAGATGGGGCCGTAATGGGTGTCACCTCAGCGGCGACAATCTGGATACTTGCCTCCATTGGTGTGGTTATCGCTACCAATCATTTATTAGCCGCTATTAAATTATCGATTTTAGTTGTAGCCATCTTATACGGTATAGATTTTCTGGAAAAACATGTAAAAGGCCTAGGACGAGGAGTTCATTCTCACGTAAAAAACTATTCATTAAAAAGTTATAAAAAGGTGGATTCAATAAAGGATTAAGGTTTCTTAAAACAGCGTAAAACTGTCAAGTTTACCCAAAGGCATATTCTGGGGAAGCCTATACGGTACGGCAGCTCTTTATGGCGTTAGTTTTACTATGAGTTTATTTATCGGCTCGCTGGCCTTTGAAGAAACTACTGTGAATATTTTATTTGATGAAAGACTGGGTATTATTATCGGTTCACTGGCATCCGGTATTATGGGCTACCTAATATTAAACGCCTGTCTTAGCAAACATAATACGCCTAAGAACAAAGCAGCCAACAGGTAACATAGCGATATGCTGGTGTAACAGTACAAGTGAGCAAGTGCCTGATGGCGAAAAAGCGAACTGAATGAACTTGCCAGTAAACCTGCCCTACACCTCGACAAGTAGAGGCACTAGCGTTCAGCTGTATTAACTATTTGTGTTGCCTCTCGCGGTTGCTTAAAGTTCATCAAACTGCCCATAAGCATTAGAACACCTCCTAAAATCAATGACAGCTCGAATTGTTCGGCGTAGAAGAAAATACCGACCAATACCATTAAAGGTAACCGCAAAAAATCCAATGTCACAACCACAGTCACTTCTGCATATAGCATTGCTTTCGCCATACAATAATGAGCCGACAACGCGCTGAGTCCAATGACAATCAGCCATAACCACTGCTCATCGACTGGCCATGACCATTTAGCAAGAGAAAGTAACAGCCCAATCGGTAACTGAAGCAGGCACATATAGAGCAATATAGAAATAGCTGATTCAGATGTGCTTAATGACTTGGTGGCGGTATGTGATATCGCATAGCAAATGGCCGCTGCCAGCACTACAAATGAGGCTGAATCTATAATGGCATAGCCTGGTTGGACGATCATTAGAACGCCAACAATCCCCAAAAAAACAGACATTAATTTCGGTTTAGTGATGGCCTCACCTAAGAAAATGGCAGCAATGATTAACGTCCATATTGGCACGGTGAATTCAAGGGCAATCACTTCTGCTAAAGGAAGCAACCCTATACCCAAAAACCAACCGTATTGGCCTGCAAAGTGGAATACATTACGAAACGTATGGAGCCCAAGCCTTTCAGTTTGAAGGCTAACTCTATTTCCTGAAAAGAGAATAACCAATGAAAGACACAACAAACCTATAACACTGCGGAACAACAGGATCTGAAAAACGGATACTTCCCCAGCCAACTCTCTGGCTCCTACAGCCATCAACGAGAATGAAACCAGTGTTCCCAACATCCATGCAAAAGCACGCATTACAACTAACCCTCCCAAAACACGGTCTCATTCCAACACCTTTCAATTAACAGTGCATAACTGTCCTCTTAAGTGGTGCAGTTCAGAAAAAACGTAAGACGTCCCAGCCATATTAGCGGCAACAGCGCCTTGTTAGGCATGGGCCAGTTTCAAACCAACTATACCGGCACAAATTAGCCCCAAGCTCACCAACTTAAGTATCTCGGTAGATTCGTCAAATAATACAATTCCAAGAATCGCAGTGCCGACCGCACCAATACCCACCCATACCGCATATGCAGTACCAACGGGCAATGTTTTCATTGCAAAACCTAGCAACAAAAAACTGGCAAACAATGAAAGTCCTGTCCCTATAGTAGGCCATAATTTTGTAAAGCCGTCTGTGTATTTCAGACCGATAGCCCAAGCGATCTCAAGAAATCCAGCCGTCACTAGAATGAACCAGTTCATCAATATCTCTCATGTTACGGGGTCGTCCCCATTATTTTATGAGAGGTGAGGTCGTCCTCACTTCGGTATACCTAACGCCGCACTCTGTGGAAATTTGGAGTACAGCGTAAATACATCAAGTTAACACACTTGTTAAGCCTGGATGCACTGATGCAATTATTGCTGCCGCTTCAATATTGTTGACCGAGGAGAGCGCCTCCGTTTGCGAGCTTGCTTCTGCCCGCATAGCATCAAACATATTTTTCACCTCTCCATCAAACTCTGGGGTTTTTTCAATTTCGAACTCTACAATTTGGAGGTTATTTAATAAATTATTAATAATGTGTAGTGCGCCACCAATCGTTGCAATATATATCTTTTCTGTTTCCTTTTTTCTTTCTGCTTCATAGGCTAAAGCTATGTTTCTTTTTAAGGTTATTTCCCACTTAATTGCTAGTATCGCGGTTACCCATATTGCAAATATGGCCAACCCTCGATTGGCAACAACCTTCCAGAGCTCACCTCCAGCAGGTGAATAATAAAAGCCAATTAAAGTAAGGATTGTACAAATTACTGCTAAGCTAATTGTATATTTATAACTGTTCAACCATAACGAAACTAGAATAACTACAACGTAAGGAACCCCACCAGCGACGCCTAAAGGCACCAAAAGGTCAATTGTAAATATCCCTAACATTAGGAAAAAATAAAGAATCAAAAGGACCAAAATATTGTGGTTTGAGGTTGTCGCTTCTTTATTGATTGATCTCATAGCAGTGTTCTCCTGTATGCGAGCCTAACACCGTGAGTGTAGCTGCGGAGCGAAAGTATGTTTTAAAATTCCCAGCTCACTGCCCCTTCTCAGGCGGCATTTTGTCTAGCTTGTCTCGATGAAACATGTACTAAGAGCAATCATCTAAAACTGGCATAATACATAGCTTCAGTATTTCCCTAAAGGAGAACTATATGTTGTCCAAACATCTTCTCAGTGGATTTGTCATTCTGTTGATGGCGACAATGCTCTCATTACCATCAATGGCCGCAGACAAACGAATTGGTATTTTAGTATACGACAATGTGCTGACCAGTGATGTTACCGCGCCAACTGAAGTTTTTGGCGTAGCCACCAGAAAATCGTGGTTTTCAAACTATGAAGTGCTATTGATTGGTGTGGATAAGAAGAAGGTAATCACTACGGAGGAAGGATTGCGCTTATCTGTGGATGCCACCATTTATGACGCACCCCGGCTCGACGCTCTGATTGTAACCAGTTCATATAAAATGGAACGACTTTTTAATAACAAAAATCTCACTAACTTTCTTAAGACTCAAGCTAACAACGTAACTTGGTTGGCAAGCAATTGCTCCGGTGCATTCCTTTACGCTCATGCAGGCTTGCTAGATGGCTATCAAGCCACGACATGGGCCGGAGGGGAAAAGCAATTACAGCGAGAGTTTCCCAATATTAAAGTGGTGGTAGATCGCAATGTCGTGGTTGACCGCAACAGAATTTCGAGTAATGGTGGGCTTCCGTCCTACCAAGGTGCCCTAGTGTTATTGAGCCTGATGAGTCGAACCAATCAAGCCAAGCAAGTGTTCGAAGCGATCCAGCTGAATCGGCTGATACCGTGGACGGAAGTGACGAGATATCTACCCGAAGATTGAGTTTTATTTGACATTACTGGCTTAAATCACTTTAGAATAACGCGTAAATATTCGAATATTTTAGCCATTAGTCAAAAATCGATATAAAGAGTTTCAACTACTTTTCCCATTGAAAAACACTAGTGTTTTTTAGTATCACCCGCGATTTTGTCCATGATGGCAAATAATACGCCGGACACCACGAAGGTGATGTGAATGATGACTTTCCATTTCAGGCTATTGACGTCGGCATCGCTCATTTCCCCAGGTATATCCATAAACGACTTTAAAAGATCAATCGCGGAAATCGCGACAATGGCACCAATAACTTTCAGCTTGAGGCCAGAGAAATCGACTTTCCCCATCCAATCAGGGCGATCTTTATGATCACCAATATCAATTTTTGAAACAAAAATTTCGTAGCCACTAAAGATGATCATAAGCAACAAGCTACCAACCAGTGACATATCGACCAACGCCAGAATGCCTACAATAACATCCGCTTCAGAGGCGCTAAAAACATGGGTGGCCATATGCCATAGTTCTTGAACAAACTTTATAAATAATAAAATGACACTCAGAACTAATCCCAAATAAAAGGGGGCTAATATCCAGCGACTCTTAAAAATGGTTGCTTCCAAGGTGTGTTCAATTTTTTCTAGCATATCGATTTCTTGAGGTTTTTAGGGGTTAAAATTATAAGCTATTACGCATTGCTTAAGGTATATACAAAAGCACAGCCTTCCAATTGCTGCCTCGCATACCATGACAACAGCGACCGCCGTAAGGAAGCCTATTGCTTGTGCTAATTTATATATTTACTTGATTAAAGCGGCACAACTTTATTAGCATTGAACCACTTAACTGTCCCTTTGCTCATATTTTTCTCTGTCGTTATGGTGAAAAGTTGCAGATGACACGATTCCAATTTACCGTTTGTAAATCGAAATCATGGCCCTCAAATTTTATGTGTTATCACTAACAGGGCTTTCTTCATCCTTGACTGATGGAGTTTGATCCTCTTCAACACCCTTCGTTATCTTACTTAATCGCTTTTCCTCCTTTTTTTTCTTTTTTGCAATTTCTTTCTGTCTTTTTTCAAATGAATAATTGGGTTTTGCCATTAATATTCTCCTACGTTAATTCGGATATAAGTGATGATGGTATTAAACATATAACGTCGTCATAAAAGACACGACGCTAAGAGCGTTTCATGCCACGTTTTCTTGCGGCCAGTTTTTGATGCTTTTATTAAACGTTTGCTTTAGCACTTTTTTCTTACTCTAGGGAAAGCGTCTTCTCGGCAAATCAACTCCACGCCTTTAACAGCTAATTATGAAGACACTGGCACGGCATTAAT
The DNA here is from genome assembly GCA_033791605.1 of Porticoccus sp. Taxonomy (GTDB): domain Bacteria; phylum Pseudomonadota; class Gammaproteobacteria; order Pseudomonadales; family Porticoccaceae; genus Porticoccus. The sequence goes on along the minus strand of JASJGJ010000151.1, from coordinate 4,248 downwards.
TTTACTTATACTCTACCTTTCCCGACTGGTAAGTCTTCTAATCATGTTATGCGGCGATATATCCACCATCGATAGAATGAACAGTGCCAGAACAATAGGTAGACTCATCCGAAGCAAGAAATAGTGCTAGATTTGCAACTTCTGCATTTTTTCCGTATCGCTTCAACGGAATGCTCTGCTCTATATGAGCTTTAACAGCGGCAGAATCGTCAGGATTCCATTGTGCCTCCAAAGATCGCATCATCCTATTGTCAATTGGACCCGGGGCAATTGTATTGACTCTAATATTAAACTCGCCCAACTCCAATGCTGCTGCTTTTACTAAACCACAAACAGCGTGCTTACTCGCCACATAGGCAGACGCATTCGCAGTGCCAACTAAACCGGCGATAGAGCTAGTAGCAATCATGGAACCATTGCCCTGCTCCTTCATTGGACCAACACAAAGTTTTATTGCAAGCCAAACACTAACAACATTAGTTTGCAGGGCATACTCAAACATTTCCCGACTTTGCTCTTCTATCGGTTTAGCTTGTCCTTCTGTTCCCGCATTAGCAAAAAGAATATCAATACGACCAAAAGCATCTAGAGTGGCTTGAACGGCTGCTGATAATGCACTTTCGTCGGTGGCATTAGCTACAAAGCTGGCAACCGCTTTCCCACCATTAAGACTCTCGACTAGTGCTTGCAGTTTTTCCTCGGAGCGACCAACAAGCATCACATTAGCACCTTCGTCCAAAAATCTCTTGGCAGTGGCTTCACCAATACCACCCGTTGCACCCGTTATGAACGCTGTCTTCCCATCTAGTCTAAGCATTAGATCTGTCTCCGAGTTCAAATTGTTTATACGTCATTGATTTCTTTGATGTAGCCGCCAAATGAAGGCTAGGCATGACTTGTGAAATATGACTCTTATGTTTCTATTTGTCTCAGCCCCTTATCGCCCAGCCCTCTTTTAGGCCCGCGACATAAACTTCCCGGTCACAGTATTTACTTTAATTATTTCACCTGACTCAAGATATTCTGGCACCTGAACCTCTAAGCCGGTAGTCAGGGTTGCTGGCTTAGTCCTGCCAGCGGCAGTCGCACCTTTGATAGCAGGCGCTGTTTCAGTAACCTCTATCGTTACTGACTGAGGTAATTCAATGCCTAATAATGCACCATCCATGACCAGACCGATAATGCCATCAAGACCATCTTTGATATAACCTATTTGATCTTCAATCTCGTCCGCATTCAAACCATATTGGCTGTAATCTTCCGAGTTCATGAAGATGTACCTGTCTCCGTCCAGATAGGAATATTGCAACTGTACACGGACACAATCTGCATCTTTGAGAAAGTCATCCCCCTTATAAGATTCGTCCAATTTTTGTCCAGTTTTAAGATTGGTAAAACGCACCTTATACAGTGTTGCCGCGCCCCGAGACGATGGGCTTTTAGCTTCTACCTGTTTGACGGAATGGGGGGCGCTGTTAATTTCTACCACCATCCCTTTTTTTAATTCACTGGCTTTTGGCATACATCTCTCCTGATGACAGACAACTTTACAAAAAGGGTGCCGCTTAAAATAGTGATTTTTTCGTAAATCGGCGTGTACAGAACAGACAACAGTATTCAAGCGCGGAGCTGACAAACTCCTCGCGAGACAAATGCCTTTTTAGGGGAGCTCTAATGTTGATGGCCGCCGGCACCATGTGCATGACCGTGGTCGATTTCTTCCTGGGTCGCTTCGCGCACATCAGCAATATCTATATCGAAGGTGACAGTTTTTCCTGCCAACGGATGATTCATGTCCAAATCTACATTGAACTTGCCCACCTTGAGAACAACAGCCTGCCTAGGACCGCCATCAGTTTGAATGGAGACGACCATGCCTACTTTAGGCTTTATTTTTCCCATTAGATGTTTAATGGGAACACGTTGCTGCCGGTCTTCTTTTCGAACACCAAACCCTTCTTCTGGCGACAGAGTCACGCTAAAAACATCGCCAGTTTCTTTGCCCGTCATGGCGGTTTCTAGTGCTGGTGTAATACCATTGCGGCCATGTAAATAAGTATTGGGCTCGCCATCGTGGGAGTTTTCTATTTCATCGCCTGTGGCCTCATCGCGTAATCGGTAATGAAACCGCACCACGGTATTATGTTTTATATTCATTAGAACCTTCTGTCTGTTTTCGGCTATCTATACTATAGGCACTGTATAAATCTGTCTGTCGCCCGTTATACGGTAATCACCGTTCTCAGTGAATCCAGCTTCAATTGTGCACTTTCTAGATACTGTGCCAGCAATTCAGTACTGGATTGTAAATGTTTAATCTCATCCTGACGGATATTCGGATTAACCTCTGCCAGTGCCGTCAAACGCTGTATTTCCATCTGCTGATCGTGGTTCATCTGGGTTATCGCTGCTGCGACCATTTCATCTTGCTGACTTTGTGCTATGACATCTGTTTGAGCAATCATTTGAGTAATGTCTGGACGGACATGACGAACTAAATCTACCGCAGTGCGCTTTTTCACCGATTTAACCAAACCATTGAGTCGTTCAAAAGTAAGTACTGTTGTCAAATTGTTGCCCTTGGCATCCACGACAATACGGACCATAGGCTGATGTAAATATCGGTGTAGCTGCAAGCGTTTAGGCGCAGGACAATGCAAAGTATAAATGGTCTCCAGTAATAATGTACCCGGCTTCAGCGGTGGCAACTTTATGGTACACAATGCGGTGTTACCAAAGTCACCTTCCAGCACCATATCAATAGCGCCACTCACCATGGGGTGTTCCCATGTCAGGAATTGCATATCTTCTCGGCTGAGAGCTTTAGTTCTATGGTAAGTACCTGTCAGCCCGTCGCTCGGCAAACCTGGAAAGCTATGGCAGACCATATGATCACCGGGATGTAACACGATGCTGTCCGCGCTGTGAAACTCTTGATCTACACCAAAGTGGTCGAACAATCGGTCCATATATTCCGCCAGCTCTTTCATCCGAGTGGCTTCTAATATGTCATCGACGACAGCCTCTGCCCTACGTGTATTACAGGAATTCAACTCCAACAAGCGATCACGCCCATTATGCAGTTCCTGTAATATAGCTTCGGTGGCCATGTGCGTTTGCTTAATCAGTGCGTCTAACTCACCGTCATCACCCGCTTCTAAACACTGAAGTAATGGTGCTTCAAATTGCTGATAAATAGATTGGCCAATGGGGCACACCCGCTCAAAAGCATTAAGCCCTCGATGATACCAATTAAGCAGGTGTTCCTGAGCACTGGTAAAACCATCCGACAGGTAATATGGCACATGAATATGAACATCGTGGCGCTGACCTATTCGATCCAAACGACCAATACGCTGTTCTAGAAGATCCGGATTAAGCGGCAAATCAAACAGTACTAAATGGCGTGCAAACTGGAAATTACGCCCTTCACTACCAATTTCTGAGCACACTAATATTTGGGCACGCTCATCTTCGTCTGCAAAGTAGGCGGCGGCGCGATCTCTTGCGACTAAGCCCATCCCTTCATGGAATACCGCAGAACGCACACCCTTTCTCAACCGCAAATACTCTTCAAGTGTTTGAGCGGTACTGGCTCTGGCACAAATCACCAGTACCTTTTCATCACGATTTTCTGCCAACCACTCAACCAACCAAGCCACTCTCGTATCCACCAAGGTCCAGAACTCATCACCTAATTCTGGCGTCGAGAGGAGAAGCTCAGGGTGTAATAATTCATCCAATGTAGCGCCCAGACTGGCAGCAATAAATTGCTCGGGGACTTCTAGGGGATGCGCATGTAATTGCCTCTCAGGAAACCCTTGTACCGCTTCTCGGGTATTACGGAATAACACACGACCAGTACCGTGACGGTCCAGCAGACCATCAATGGCATCTTGAATCTCTAAGCTGATCTGTTCCGGTGTCATATCAGAAGTAGCAACAGCTGTTAGCCTCTCAACAGCCTGCTCACCCAGATAGTGGGTTAACTGGTTATTCATCTCAGTATTATTCTGCAACGCGCTCACGACATCATCCGCCAACAGTTGTTGCACCAGATCATTGACAGGACGATAACCCGCCTCTTCCTCTCGAAATTGTTGTATATCGAAGTAACGGTCCGGATCCAATAATCGCAATCGAGCAAAATGCCCTTCTGCGCCTAGCTGCTCAGGTGTAGCTGTGAGCAACAACAAACCGGGTATTTTCTTTGCCAATGCTTCGATACATGTATATTCAAGGCTCTCC
>JASJGJ010000150.1:0-30100 GCA_033791605.1 Porticoccus sp. | reverse complement strand
AGTATTTATTTAGTATTTATTTAGTATTTATTTAGTATTTATTTAGTATTTATTTAGTATTTATTTAGTATATTTAGTATATTTAGTATTTATCTTTGCTAAATTAATTGTGTTTGTTTCGGATGTCAACACAAATGGTTTTTCTTTGATGAAGTTGCTTCTCTGGGCTGGTTATGTTTTTTTGTCATTCTAATTTTTTTACTCTATCTGTCAGAGGTGATGTCAGGGTCATCATGCCGGATGAGAACAGGTAAAAAGAGTCGGGAAAGCTCTCTGTGTGAAGACCACGTCTTTATTTTTTTCGTTTTAATAACAGCGAATCTATCCCGTTGCTGGCCAACTTACTTCGGGCGTCAGCTAGGTTAGATCTATCACTAAAAGGCCCTACAATAACACGGTGCCAGGTTTCATTTTTTCTTGGGCTGACTTTTTCAATTTTGGCGTTCAGGTTGAGCAATAACAGGCGGGCTCGAAGGCTATCGGCATCATGATTGCTTTTGAATGAACCCACCTGAAGCAGGAATACGTCATTTGAATTGGCTGTTGGGGTGGCTGCGCTATCAGTTTTTGGGGTGTCGGGAACAATGACTTCTGATTCCCTTAACAGCGTATAGAAATCAAACCGGGGTTTGTTGCCATTGTCTTCCGAGTTATCCTCTGAGCTTTCACCTGCAAGGTCAGGGCTTTGATCACCTGGCATTTCAGAGAGCTTTGTCAGTGACATGATGAGAACGCCCAGTAATATTCCAGCAAATAACCAGAGCCAACCGGGAGGACTTTGATTGCCCCGTTTTTTTGGCTGCCGTTTCGCATTAGCTCGTGGGGAACTGCGCGGGGGGCTGCGTTTTGTGGGCTTTTTGGCGTAATCCCTAGTCATGCTGTTATCTGGACTCCTTTGATGGCCGCCATTGTATTGGCTAGGCAGAGTGTTCGCTAGGACTGATTGATCATTATCTCAAATTTGGGGCGGTTGCTCAGGTTGTATCCTGAGGGTCAATGTCTACAGACCACCTGACACGCTTGGCGAGCTGAGATTGCTCGAGCTCCAGACAGAGTATTGTCATCATCCGCTGCAGGGTCGGTCGTTCACTACAGATGATACTAAGCTGATGCCGAAAACGGCCGCTGCGTCGTTCCATGGGTGCAGGTAGTGGCCCCAAATAGCTGACACTGTTTGTAGGTGGGAGGTTTGTGGCCGGGAGTAAACGCTCCGCACATTGGCGAGAGAATTTTAAAAACTCAATGGCCGCCTCACCATTGACGGCTTCGGCTCGAATAAGTGCCATATGTCGGTAAGGTGGAAGTTGTGCGAGCTGACGCTCTTTGATCAGCTCTTGGCTAAAGGCGTTATAACCACTGGTGGTGAGAGTAGCAATTAAGGGGTGATCGCAGTAATGGCTTTGTAATATCACCGTGCCGGGTTTATCTCCACGACCAGAACGGCCGGCGACCTGAGTAATTAACTGCCCCATCTTTTCTGGTGCCCGAAAATCAGGGCTAAAGAGACCTCCGTCGGCATCCAAAATAGCGACTAATGTGACGTTGGGAAAATGGTGACCTTTAGCTAGCAATTGCGTACCAATAAGAATGCAAGGTTTTCCAAGATTGACCTGAGCTAACATTTCTTTCATGGCGTGTTTGCGGCGTGTGGTATCGCGGTCTACCCGAATAATGGGGGTGTCTGGGAATAGAGCCTCCAGCATTTCTTCGCTGCGTTCGGTACCTTGGCCAATACACTGCAACTGCGAACTATGGCAGAAAGGACATTTAGGTGGGACAGGTTCCAAGTGTTCGCAATGGTGGCACAGCAGGCGATTTGGACTGCGGTGTACAGTTAACCTCGCTTCACAGCGATGGCAGCCAGCAATCCAGCCACATTCGTGGCAGCTTAAGGTGGGGGAAAAACCCCTGCGATTAAGAAATACTAATACCTGATTGCCTGCTGCCAGTGTTTGGGTGATGGCGTCTATTAACTCTCGTGAATAACCGCTGGATAAGTTGGATTTTCGAATATCAACGGGTTGCCAGCGTGGTTGTACTGCGTTGCCAGGGCGACAAGTCAGCATTAACCGTGTGTAGCGACTTTGTTCGCAGTTGTACAGTGATTCCAGTGAAGGGGTGGCAGAACCTAAAATAAGTGGAATTGCTTCTTTTTGGGCACGAATAACAGCTAAGTCCCGAGCGGAATAACGAAAGCCTTCTTGTTGTTTAAAAGAGCTGTCGTGTTCTTCATCAACGATTAATAAACCTGGTGATTTTAGTGGTGTAAATATGGCAGATCGGGTGCCGAGTACAATGGGTGCTTGGCCTGTGCGGGCTGCATCCCAAGCCAGTGTTCTCTCTCTATCGGTTAGGCCCGAGTGCAATACCGCAATCGGACAATTAAAACGCCGTTCAAAACGGCTCAATGTTTGAGGTGTCAGGCTAATTTCCGGGATTAATACTAATGCTTGTTTGCCATAGCGCAGTATTTTTTCAATGGCCTGTAGGTAAATTTCGGTTTTACCACTGCCGGTTTCACCATAGAGTAGGTAGGGTTTAAAACCGTGTAATTCAATACTATCCAGAGCCTGTTGTTGTTCGGGATAGAGTTCCAATGGTTGCTCAGCTAGCAGGTTTTCCAGAATATCGTCCAGATTGGTTTTTGCCTGAGTAATAACTGAGTCAACTAGGCCTTTCTCTTCCAGTTGTTTTAATGCTGAAGTGGAAACATCTAATTGCTTAAACTCATCTCTACTCATGCTGTTTTGCTGTTGTAGCAAATTAAGAATTTGTTGCTGCTTTGGAGCGCGTTTTAGCGCACTGTCTGGGAGACCTTTGCCTTTTTCGCTGAGCTGCCAATATTTCTCATCTTGGGTGGGAATATCTTCTCCTTTACGCAACAGGGCAGGGAGTGAGTTGGCCAGGACATCACCGATGGGATGTTGATAGTATCGAGCGGCCCAAACATAGAGTTCAAACAGGTGCTGCGGAACCAGTGGCTCGTTATCAAGTACGGTCTCAATCGGTTTGAGTCGAGATAGAGGGAAATCACTTTTATTGGTAGTACTGACAATAATCCCCACTACTTTTCTGCGGCCAAAGGGGATCAGTACTCTGGTGCCAGGTAGCAGGTGAAGGTAGGCTTTGTTAGTTGTGACGTCTTCTGGAGGAAGGTAATCAAACAAACGCCGGAGGGGTGACGGCACAGCGATGTTATAGATCGTAGGGTTGTTATTACTGCTCATTATTGATCGCTGCCGAGTATTTACGTCTAAACCCTATATTTGTGGTTGAAACCTTGAATGCGGGCTGTTTTCTGGTAGTATGCGCGCTCCGTTTGAGAGCGGCATATGGTGCCCAACAGTATGATGATTGGGTGGCGGTATGCAAGACATTGAGGCAAAGAGAACATGAAAACTGATATTCATCCAAATTACGGCAAAATGACAGCAACCTGTAGCTGTGGCAACGTTATTGAAGTTGGCTCGACTATGGCAACTGGCATTCACCTCGATGTGTGTTCCGAGTGCCATCCTTTTTATACCGGCAAGCAGAAAGTGGTTGATACAGGTGGTCGTATTGATCGCTTCAACAAACGTTTTGCGGGACGTGCTGCCAAGAAGTAATTCTGTTAAGAAATGTTGCATTATGTTTGTCTTTAGAGGCAATCGAAACGCGCTCCGGGTATATACCTTGAGCGCGTTTTTTGTTTCTGGCTTAAGGAGACTGGGATAAAAATGTCAGGACGATATTTTATTTGTCTATTGCTCACCCTGGTTGTTGGCTGCAGTGAAGATAAAAGTACAAATAGGTTGGATAATCATCAGCCTCAACATGCAAAACAGCAGGATGCTCAACAACCGTCTTCTCCAGAATATTTAAAACCCTGCCCCATCATTTCAAAAACTGAGACGGTGAAAGTTTCCAGCGTTTATGATGGCGACACCTTGGCATTATCTGATGGACGTAAAGTTCGTTTGATTGGTATTAATGCCACAGAAATGGGACAGAAAGAGCAGAGCCCTCAACCCTATGCCTTGCAAGCTAGAGACGCTGTCCGAGCTTTTGTGAAGGACTCTAACCGTATTGAATTGCTGCTGGATGTTGAAACGAAAGATCACTATGGCCGATGGTTAGGCCATATTTATAACGAAACCGAAGAAAACCTAGAGCAGTTCCTATTGCGACAGGGGTTGGCCTACCATGTGGCCATTCCTCCAAATTTGTCCCTTGCCCCGTGTTTAGCTCAGGCAGAACAGTTCGCTCAGAAGCATCAATTAGGCCTGTGGGGTGACAAAGTACTTCCTCCTGTTAAGGCTGAATTAATTCATCAGGGTGGTTTTCAGCGAGTACAGGGAAAAGTGACGGCAATTCACACAGGTAAGCACTGGCGTTTGGAAATAGAAGATAACCGCTTTACCGTGATGCTCTATTCGGAGCATCAGCACAGATTTACTCAGGCATGGCTTAAAAGCCTTCTCGGTAAACATATTGAAGTTCAGGGCTGGGTGTATAAAGTTAAAGGTCAGTGGCGTATAAAGCTAGAAACGCCTTATGGTATAGAGGTACTTTAGTTTCGGGTTATCTTTTTGTCTCCCTGATTTGATATAGATATTATCCTTTTCTTCTCGGCTATTTATTTCTCGTTTGATGGCATCTTTCAGATGTGCGTGGCTTACTGATACAGTGTGGTTTTATTATTTGCGTGGCGTATGCTTTGTATTTGTTCAAATCGAGAGGGAATTGTTGATGTTAGTGAATGACTATTATTCTCAAGAAAATCACGGGCCTTATGTTTTTTTTGATCTCGGTGATTTTGTATTAGAAAGCGGTGGAACCCTCAGAAACTGTCAACTTGCTTATACAACCTTTGGGAGATTAAACGCCAGCAAAGATAATGTAATACTGATGACGACTTGGTACTCCGGTACCAGTAAGATTATGGAACAAGTGTATGTGGGGTCGGGGAGGGCAATCGATCCCGATAAGTATTTTGTTATCATCATCAATCAGCTTGGCAGCGGCTTATCCACATCACCCCATAACACCCCATCTCCATTTGGGATGGCAGCATTTCCACGTGTTCGAATTGGTGATGATGTTCGAGCACAACATAAATTACTCACAGAAAAATTTGGTATCGACTCTCTGGCCCTTGTTGTTGGTGGGTCTATGGGGGCGCAGCAAACATGGGAATGGGCTGTGCGCTATCCTGATATGGTCAAACGTGCTGCGCCCATTGCAGGGACGGCAAAAAATACACCGCACGACTTTTTGTACACAAAAACATTGAACGAAGCGATTACGTCTGACCCTGCCTGGGACGATGGTTGGTATACAGAACCACATGCGGTGCACTGCGGTTTGCGCCGACATGCGGACCTGTGGTCTGTCATGGGCTATAGCACTGAAATGTTTAAGCAGGAGCTATGGCGTGAGCTTGGTTTCTCTTCTTTTGAAGATTTTTGTGTAGGTTTTACCCAAGGCTATTTCTTACCTATGGACCCGAATAATCTGCTATGTATGGCCTGGAAGTGGCAGCGCGGCGATGTGAGTAGAATAACGGGTGGTGATCTCAAAGCAGCTTTAGGCAGAATTACAGCGAAGATGTTTGTCATGCCTATTAGCACGGATATGTTCTTTCCTCCTCGGGATTGTGAGGATCATCAAAAAATGGTGGCAGAGAGTGAGTTGAGAGTGATCAAAAGTGATTGGGGCCATTTAGGGCTTTTTGGTATGGATCCAAAATATGCTGAACAGATTGATTCATACCTGGGTGAATTATTGGCAATACCTGTTTAGTCAGCAGAGGTTGAAGTGATGTCTACAGATAATTCTTCTGGAAAGCTCGATAAGATTGTTTCTCAGGCTCGCGGTGCGCGCAAGGATAGAGAGAAGGGTTACCGGGAAAAATCATTAAAAATGTACCCTTGGGTCTGTGGGCGTTGTGCCCGGGAATTTACTCAAACAAATCTGAGTCAACTTACGGTTCATCACCGCGATCACAATCATGACAATAATCCGTCAGATGGCAGTAACTGGGAATTATTGTGTCTGTACTGCCATGATAATGAGCATTCACGTTATACAGAAGTCGAAAATGGTAATACCTCAACAGATATTGAAAAAAGTACTGCAACCCATAATCCCTTTGCGGGTCTTGGGGATATGTTAAAGGGCGGAACTGATGGCGGGAAAAAGTTGTAGTATTTTTGTTAGTGGGGCCACGTGATTATTTTAAGTGGTATAGGTAAGGAAGGATGAATGTTTGATTCATACGAAGATATTTTTCAGAAGAGAGCGTGGCGTTATCATCAGGCAATGAAGTTATGTCCTCAAGCTAGGGCGAAAGAATTCTCTTTGGCGATAGAGTATCTTGATATTAAACCTAATATGACCTTGTATGATATTCCGTCAGGGGGAGGTTATCTTAAGCAATTTTTATCCGTAGACAATGTTCACTATGTCTTTGTTGAATCGTCTGATAATTTTGCTAGTCATTGCCCTAATGATCAGGGATGCTCTACATTATTGTCTTGTCTGACCCAGTTACCACTCGCACCACATTCAGCGGATAGGATTCTTTCTTTGGCAGCGATACATCATGTCGAAAACAAACAGCACTTTTTTGAGCAGTGTTTAGGGTTGTTAAAGCCCGGGGGACTACTGGTGGTGGGTGATGTTGATGGTGGATCGAATATGGCAAGATTTCTTAATGAGTTTGTTCATCAATATAATTCTATGGGGCATGAAGGAGCATTTTTAACTGAAGGCATGGAGCAATCATTGGAATCTGTAGGATTTAATGTGGTGTCAAATGAATATAAACCGTTCACTTGGGAATTTAGTTCGGTGCCTGAGGCGTTATCTTTTTTTCGGGATTTGTTTGGTTTAGACCTCGCCAGTGATGAGGATATTTTGGCGGGGATAGAAGAATATTTGGGGTTTGGTGAAGGCAAAAGTCCAGTCAGTATTCATTGGGCGTTAAGGTACCTCTGTTTACGACCAGCAAAGCAGGCGCAATTGAATGGGTAAGTTAGGCAAAGTTTTGTCTCTGGCTCGACAAATAAAGACTGAGCAAGGGGTGTGCTTAGTCACTCAATTTTATGAAATATTTTATCTCTATGTGAGTAGGGGCTTGGGCCCTTTGCTGTATTTTGAGGCATCACTTTGGCGAAGGGATCTTTCTTTGGCGGAGAAAAAACGTTTTATGAATGCAGCACAATATAGTGCTCGTATTGATCAATTGAACCCTAGAGAGTACCGAAAATTTGCACAACACAAGTTGGCGGAAAAGTCTTTGCTTACCTTGATGGGATTTCCTACCCCGGCATTTATCGGTTTTTATAGTGAAGAGGGCGGGAGCGATACCAAGGGGATATCATTAGATACTCTGGATAGTTTAGAAGTGCTTTTGTGTAAATATGAAAATCATGTGGTGTGTTTCAAAATGGCAGAAGGTTGGGGTGGCGAGGGATTTACTGCCGCTAAAATTAGTAAAACTGCTGAGGGGTTAATCCTTGAGAATTTGGCGGTGCAAGGTAAAAGATATTTATTGGCTGATTTTTTTAGCGAATATTTACAGGATAATGTTGGTAAAGGTTTATTGATTGAAGAATATTTTTATCAGCATCAAATTCTTTCACAATTTCATTCAAGCAGCCTTAATACATTAAGAATTTGGGCGACCAAAAATCGTAATGACATTGAGATTCTTGGGGCCGTGTTAAGACTAGGGCGAGATAACCAGGTGATTGATAACGCGTCACAAGGTGGGCTCATTGTGAATATAGATCTCGATACAGGTAAGCTTGAAGAATTAACAGATACAGGGATTTTACGTGTTGCTTACAAGGTTCATCCCAGTACAGGTTGTCAGATTGAGGGTGTTGAGTTACCCCATTGGGAAGCATGTATAAACCTGTCTAAACGAGCGTTAGCGGCATTTCCCGGTATGAGATTTGTTGGCCTTGATATGGCGATTGGCCCTGATGGCCCTGTCATTGTTGAATTAAACCCTGAGCCAGATCGTAAAAGTGCGCGTAACTTTGGTCGACCATTGACTGATCTTTTAAGTGATTGATGGCGATAAAATGTACTCTAAAGTCCGTATTAACGCGTACGCTTTTTTTTATGGTCGGCGGTTGATGATGTCTGCCCCCTGGTAACTACCTTCTTTGAAGATCTTTTTGTGTTCCCGGTCTTTACTTTACTTTTAGATTTTTGGTCTTTGACGTTACCCCTTGTTTGGCGAGCGGTATTGGGGATAGCTTCAGTTAGAGCGCTTTTGTGTTTTTTCGGTTTCTTAGGTTTCTTGGGGAGAAGGTTTAATTTCGATTCTGGGACATTGTGGCTTGGCTCAAAACCATCTATCAATTTTCGAGGTAACAACCGTTTGATGAGTCGTTCAATTTCAGTTAATTCCTTAAATTCATCGGCGCTGACAAGTGATACGGCCTGACCGGTGGAGCCTGCACGTCCCGTGCGGCCTATTCGATGAATATAATCTTCAGCAACGATAGGCAGATCAAAATTGACGACCTGAGGCAGTTGCTCGATATCTAAACCACGAGCAGCCACGTCGGTGGCGACTAGAATTTTTACCGTACCTTTTTTGAAATCAGCTAAAGTTTTAGTTCTAACAGCCTGACTTTTGTCGCCATGAATGGCCGCTGCTTTTAGCCCCTCATTTTTTAAGTGAGTTGTTAGACGGTCAGCCCCTTTCTTGGTTTTGGTGAAAACCAGTATTTGGCTCCACTTGTGATGACGAATCAGTGCGGATAGTAGTTGGGGCTTCTGTTTTTTGTCTACTGGGCAGATCCACTGCTTCACGGTGGTAGCTGTGGTGTTTTGAGGGTTAATCGAGATCTCGGTAGGGTTATTAAATAGTCCTTTGGATAGCGTATGTACATCAGTAGAAAGAGTTGCTGAAAACATCAGATTTTGGCGTTGCTTGGGAAGTAGTGTCAGAATTTTGCGTATATCATTGATAAAACCAAGGTCGAGCATTCGATCGGCCTCATCCAAAACCAGTACTTCTAGTTCCTCAAACTTCACAGCATTCTGGTGGTATAGATCAAGCAATCGTCCCGGTGTGGCGACCAAAATGTCGACGCCTTTACGCAGTTTCATCATCTGTGGATTTATTTTTACCCCGCCATAAACCACTGTGGATCGTAGGGGTAGGTGTCGGCCATAAGTGGTAGCGCTTTCTGCAACCTGGGCGGCCAGTTCGCGGGTTGGTGCTAATATCAGGGCTCTGGCCTGGTTGCCCTTCGCGGGCGCACCTTTGATGAGTCGCTCAAGAATGGGGAGTATAAAGCTTGCTGTTTTTACTGTGCCTGTTTGGGCGGCAGCCATTACATCGTTGCCTTGCAATATCAGAGGAATTGCTTTGACTTGAATAGACGTCGGCGTTTCATAGCCCTGTTGATTTATAGCCTTAAGGATTTCTGGTGACAAGCCAAACGTGGCAAAGCTCATGATATTTCTCGAATATTTTATGTAAAGTATACTATTAAGTACTAATCGTATCTATTTGATTTTATTGTTTTTGTTGGTTAAGTGTTTATTTAAAGATTACAGGTTTTAATTATACACGCAAGAGCTATGGGCCTTCCTCTACTTACAGTGCTGTCTTTTACAGAGGGAGGATAGCTTGGTTAGCTCAAGTGCGAATAGGTTGTGTTCTTGGCCAACCCTGACCAAGGCGAAAGAGTTTACATTCTAGACATAGACTTAATAATAGAGGGCTCTTATGCTGCATAGAGTTTGTTTCTTGGTTCTATACTTTTTCTTCTTTGAGCAAGGAGTGAATGGGGAAAAAATCCAAGTATTTTTATTTCATAAGATGAGGTTAAGGAGAGTGTTATGAAACAGAGCTTTAGGGAACAGGGTTTTATTGACGTGCGGCCAATGGGTTCACACGGCACACTTTTAACCGTACTGTTTTTTGCCTTAATGTTGATGTCGCCATTTGCAGCTTCTGAGCATCATGAACGCATTTTTACTATTCAGGTTGTCGGTGAAGGTGAGATTGCCATTGCACCTGATATTGCGGCTATCAGTGTAGGTGTGGTGAAAGAGGCGAAAACTGCACGAGGGGCACTTACGGCAAATAATACTGCCATGGCTAAGGTGTTGGGTGCGATGAAGCTGGAAGGTGTTGCGGATAAAGATCTTCAAACCTCAGGTTTTACTATTTCGCCTCGATACTTCTATCCGCCACGTGAAAATAATCAGCAACAAAAACCACCAACGATAGTGGGTTATACCGTCAGCAATAATCTATCTGTGCGTATTCGCGACCTAGAAAAAGTGGGTGAAATTCTGGATCTTGTGGTTACCTTGGGTGTGAATTCAGGTGGCAATATCCAGTTTATGAATGACAACCCTAAACAAGTGCTGAAGCGGGCTAGACAGGCTGCCATGGCTAATGCCATTGATAAGGCAAAAACACTAGCGGATGCAGCAGGTGTGGACTTGGGTAGAATTTTGGAAATTTCAGAACATTCAAGTTCACCAAGGCCTGTGCCAATGGCGAGAGGTAAATTTGCTGCTGAAGCAATGATGGCGGATGCAGTTCCAATTGCAAGTGGTGAGAATACCTATCATGTGACAGTTAATGTTAATTGGGAAATTAGCCAGTAATTGTTGCTGTTTGCATTTACCATTCATTGCTATTGGGGTAGTTATAGCTTAATGATGGGTGGTTATCAGTTACTTTTATAATGTATTTAATAATGGGCTGGGAGGCCTGATATGAAAAAAACGACTTTTTTACTAGGAATGTCATTACTGTTGCTTCAATTGCCCGTTAACGCAGGAAGTTGGTGGGATACAGGCAAAGAGTTATTGGGTGGTGTCGTCGGGGGAGAAACAGGAAATACGGCTAATAATGCAACCAAAACATTATCTGGGCTTAGTGTCGAAGATATTAGTGCCGGTTTAAAAGATGCATTGAAGGTGGGCACGGAGAATGTTGTGGCCCAGCTGGGCAAGCCGGAAGGTTTTAACCTTGATGAGAATATCCATATCCCGCTGCCTGCTGAAATTGAGCAGGCCAAAAAACTGTTGGATTCGGTTGGCATGGGTAATATGTTGGGTGAGCTGGAAACCAAGCTGAATCGAGGTGCAGAAGCGGCAACACCAAAGGCTAAGGAGTTGTTCTTGGCTGCTATAAGCGAAATGAGTATTGAGGATGCTAAGAAAATTTACGATGGCCCAGAAGATTCAGCGACCAATTATTTTAAGGAAAAAATGAGTGCAAATTTGGCAGATGAAATGCGCCCAGTAATAGAGAATAGCCTTAATGAAGTGGGTGCAGTTCAAACCTACGATGCTATTATGAACCAATATAAAACCATTCCATTTGTACCGGACATAAAGGCTAACCTCACTGAACATGCCGTGACTAAGGGTATTGATGGAATTTTTTATTATCTAGCTCAGGAAGAAGCGGCTATTCGAAAAGACCCTGTTAAGCAAACGACGGCGTTATTGAAGAAGGTATTTGGTCAGTAAATTTCTTGTTAATCGTTCTTTGAGGGGCGAAAAAAATAGAAAAAATCCAAGAGGTGATGATAACTGGTAGGTATCATCACCTCTTGGGTTACAGTTTCGCTATAAACAGCCCTTGTATTACTTCATTTTTTTCAGCGCTGCGGCCACACCCATACTATAGGCCGGATCTGCCTTAGTGCAGTGATCGATATGCCTCTGCTGAATGTCCCCGCTCGCGCCACTAACAGAACGTGCCGTATTCTCAAACAATACCTGTTGCTTTTCTGGTGTCATCAAACGGAATAGAGCGCCTGGCTGAGAATAATAATCTTCGTCTTCACGGTGATTCCAATGGCCTGCTGAACCTTCTAGGTCTAGAGGGGGTTCCGAAAAATCAGGTTGTTCCTGCCACTCACCATAACTATTAGGTTCATAGCCCAGGGTGCTTCCGTGGTTACCATCCACTCTCATAGAACCATCACGGTGATAACTATGAACTGGGCAGCGTGGTGCATTAACGGGAACCTGATGATGGTTTACCCCCAAACGATACCGTTGTGCATCACCGTAGGAGAACAGCCGTCCCTGCAGCATTTTGTCTGGCGAAAAGCTGATTCCTGGTACCACATTGGCGGGGTTAAAGGCCGATTGCTCTACTTCGGCAAAGTAGTTTTCGGGGTTACGGTTCAGCTCCATCACACCCACTTCGATTAACGGATAATCAGAGTGTGGCCAGACTTTTGTTAGGTCGAATGGATTATAGGCGCAGTTTGCGGCCTCTTTTTCTGGCATCACCTGAATCATTAATGTCCAGCGAGGGTTGTCACCATTTTCGATGCTCTCGTAGAGATCAGATTGATGACTTTCTCTGTCTACGCCGATGAGTGCTTCAGCTTCTGAGTCGGTCAGGTTTTGAATACCTTGCTGGCATTTAAGATGAAATTTCACCCAGAAGCGTTCATGATTTGAATTGATCAGGCTAAAGGTATGACTGCCAAAGCCATGCATATGTCGGTAGGTGGCGGGGATGCCTCGATCACTCATTACGATGGTGACTTGGTGCAATGCCTCTGGCAGTGATGTCCAAAAATCCCAGTTGTTCTGGGCGCTACGCAGGTTCGTTCTGGGGTCCCGTTTTACAGCATGGTTCAAGTCCGGAAATTTAAGGGGGTCGCGTAGGAAAAACACGGGAGTGTTATTCCCCACCAAGTCCCAGTTACCTTCCTCAGTATAAAATTTGACGGAAAAGCCCCGAATGTCGCGCTCAGCATCAGCGGCACCACGTTCACCAGCAACGGTGGAAAAGCGTGCAAATAGCTCCGTTTTTTTTCCTATTTCACTGAAAATTTTGGCACGGGTATAGCGTGAGATGTCATGTGTCACCGTGAAAGTACCGTATGCGGCGGAGCCTTTGGCATGCATTCGTCGTTCAGGAATAACTTCTCGATCAAAATGGGCCAATTTTTCTTGGAACCATACATCCTGTAAAAGTTGGGGGCCACGTGGCCCTGCGGTCATTATGTTCTGGTTATCTGCAACTGGGCATCCCGCAGTGGTTGTTAATTTTTTTTTCATGGCAGGTCTCCTGAATTGGATTAGTTTCACGTCTGTTGGTATAGGGTGGTTATGGTTAAGTTAAATGAATATCTTAAATATTAAAAGTTAATAAATAGTATAGGCTTGATAATAAGAAACTATTAGGGCTGTGGGACGAAAATTTCGTATGTTGTCAGGGACCGATATAAAGTTTATAGGCTGTAGGGGGATGTTGTGTGGGGAAATCGTATGGTGTGACAGATGTTAGGGTCGTCAAACAGAGCCTAGCAATAGAGATCCTAGCTTCCTTGGGATATAGAGTTGAGGGGAATACAAAGATACTGAGTTATGGTTATTCGGACTTGATGGTTCGCATTATTGCCAATAAATAGTTGCCTGGAATTGTAATTTTTTGCGTTTTTTCACCGATGATATTTAATTCGAGACTGGTCGTTAGTGAGTCAATTATTTCTATAAATCCTATCTCTATGGATATTTTTTCTTCGTATTGGCAGGAGATTTTGTGGTCACAATCATGCGCTTTTTTAGTTATTGAGGTGAGAGACAAATCATCAGCTCTTGGGCTTGTTACACTTGTATAGTTGCGCCATTCGATATCGTGGTATAACGCAGTGACGTATAAGGTGAAGATCTCGCCTTCCTCAAAATTCTCTGTTCTTACTAGGTAAATTTCTGAGAAATCTTTAGAGAGAGCTAGATCTAATAAAACAAGATTTGGGGCAAAGGTTGCCTCTCCTTTAACCGGTATAAGCTTGTATACCATATGATTTTTAATGTCGTCTGGAGATGACCAGTTGATGCTGGGCTGTTCATTGCTATACGTGTTGTTTTTTTCTGTTATTTTTTCAGTGGTTTCTGCCCAGGACTGCATTGATGCAATGATAAAAAAAGCAACGATTTGAAAGAAGGTTTTCATTAATTATCCAGTCTTATTATGTTGCTACGGTTTGTTGAGATTCCAATCGTAATGGTGCTCAATATTGCCTTGGTAACGCTGTAATTTATCTACCAATTCAGGTTCGGCATATTTGATCAGGTGATGGATTAATGCTTGGTCGTTATTACCAAAATCAACTTTGTACCAATGATAAATGCTCGATACTTTGAGCGTATCGTCTTTGAAAACAACCCCTCTGGGGTGATTGACATATTGCTTTGCCCCTTGGTCAAGAAGCTGGTTGGTATTCTCTGCAGTAAAGGCTTGTGCTGCCAAATTGGGGCAGCTGATACTGGCACAATTAACTGCATAGTGAATACGGTTATCCCTAAATAGCGCCCTTAAAATACCGTGTTCTATATTGTTAAGGGAAAGTCTTTTCCCCTGAATAGTGGCTACTTTGTCATCCCATGGACCGAAGCTAAAGTAACTTTCACCTAGCTTGGTAATAGATTCTACGGGGTAGTTCTTTAGTATCAATTCAACAGTTAGCGCATTGTAGAGATTAATCCAGTACGCTTGTTGTTCAGCTCGATTATAGGTGCGAGGGTCGAGCTGTTGCAGGTTGTTAAGGTAATCATTTAATTTTTTGCGATCACCAGAAGTTACCATCGCATAATTAAAACGATTAACCCCGCTAGGGTGATTACTGGTTAGATAACTGTCTAGTAACGCCTGCCACAGACTGTGATTTATTTTATGGGTACTATTTTCGTCATTATCTACCCAAAATATTAAAGATTTGTCAGTGGGGGCTGCATAGGTTATTTGAGAGACAACCAAAAGAAAGGTGAGCATTGTTATTAACAAGTACGTACGAAGATTGACTGTATATCGTGTGGGTATGGGCACTTATGGATTTCTCCCTTGAATCGTCTTTTAGTATGAAGAGAATGAGCGGATGGAAGAGGCAGAGTTGTTTCGAAATTGGCGCCACCGGAGCTTTACTATCATCGATAAAATACCGACCCCAGCACCTATGGTCCCCTTAACGGTGCCGCTAATTTTAGAATGGCCCAAGCGACAATAGGTGTCCACGGGGTGTTCAACGACCATCATTCCTTTTTGAATGGCTTTTATTTGCATTTCTATAGTCCAGCCAAAACTTTTATTTTCCATGGCCAATTTTTTTAGGGCTTTTTGGGATATAGCCCGAAAGGGCCCGAGATCGCTGACTGTTCTCTTCCAGAACCATTGAATTAAATGACAGGCAAGCCAATTGCCAAAACGTTGGGGGGGAGTGAGGGCTCCTTGTTCTGTACTACCTAAAGCTCGTGATCCAATGGCGAGGTCTGTGCCGTTCGCTACTGAATTAATGAGTAATATGGCCTGTTCTGCTCGAAAGGCATTGTCGCCATCTATGAATAAAACAATGTCAGCGTTTGTAGTTTGAGTCAGTGCGGTAAGACAGGCGATGCCATATCCGGATTGAGGCTGGCTAATAACCCGTACATTCATAGCTTGAGCTATGCTCGCTGTTTCATCCACTGATCCATTGTCACAAACAACGATCTTATCAATCAGCAGGTGACCCGCTTCATTTGTTAATTGCTGAAGGCCTTTAATGACAAACCCTATGGATTTAGCTTCATCTTTGGCGGGAATGATGCAGGCAACCTGTTGATTCTGATACGTCAAATCACTTCCTCGAGAATTTATGATGTCAGGTTGATGGCTAGCGTGGAGCAAAAAACTCTTCGATATAAAAGGCGACAGCTGAGCGTTCTTTATCCGTTAATATCGTTAAAAACTGTTTGTCAGTTTTGAGGGCTTTAATAAAGTCTTTTGCCTTTTCCGCATCTAAAGTTGTTTTTGCTAGAGGGCAGGTGCCACAGGCTAGCTTCTTGTGATAGGTAAGCTGACCAAGATAGTAGGGGTCATCTAGTGAAGGAGGCGCTAGGTTGACGGAGGCAGATACTGAAGAGGCTAGTCCGACGAATACCAGCAATGGTAGAAATAACATAGGTAGACGGTAATGTATTATTTTCATTGCGTGCCTGATTTTGTGTGTTTCACTTGCTTGGTCGCAGATGTGATTAAGGTTGTGTGCCGAAAGAGGTGCTCAGTTTTTCTGAAGCTATCAGTAAATTATCGTTATTGTGAGCAGTATAGAGTCTGGGAATAGAAAATAGTTCTTATAAAATTAATTCATGGTTCCTGGTTCCTGGTTCATGGTTCATGGGATAAGAGGACAAGGGTAAGATGAAATTTTTTATCGATAGCAAACTCTTACTTCAGCATTTGTATGCTGCTATTTATTTTTTGAGGTAAAAGCTTGAGAGATGAAAAGTTAGGAGGTAAAAAAATGATAAAAAGAACGGGATTCATATGACGGCCGAAAATACAGATTACAGCGATACCAAAAAATTTCTCAGTTTAAGGCCTGATTTTTATTTATCTATTAGGTGGCAAGATGGTGCTGGTTTAGTCTGTGCCGTTGCCTATGGCATCTTGGCTTGGCTCTCGGTGCATCCCGAATTCCTTTCCTTGTGGGAGTTTTACGCGTTACTGGCGCTCAGCTTTGTGGCAACTCTGGTGGTGTTTGGGTTTTCAAGTGTGGCGGCTTTGACGCCATTCAGAATCTTGTTTTGGGCTTTGTGTTTTCGTGTTATTGGTGTTCTGGGAAACCCTCTGTGGGAGAGTGATTTTTTTCGTTACCTTTGGGATGGATATCTTTTTTTTGAGGCCGGGTCTCCCTACGGTATAGCACCCTCTGATTTTTTTGGTGATGGATCTATTCCTGAACAATTTAGACAGTTGTTGGCCAGAATTAATTATCCCAATGTTCCCACCATTTATGCCCCTACGGTTGAATACACTTTTTTGTTAGGGCACGTGATAGCACCGGCAAAAATATGGCCATTGCAGTTGTTGTATGTTGCGGTAGATATGGCCTTGATACTCTTGTTACTGAAGTTAGTGTCGTTGAAGCAGGCCGATATACGATGGGTGTTACTGTACGCGTGGTCGCCACTGGTTATTAAAGAGCTGGCATTTACTGCTCATCCGGATGGTCTCGGTGCTATGTTGTTGGTGGGGGCTTTGTATGGCCGCTATCGTCAGCAATTTACTTTGGCAGCGGTGGCGCTTGGGCTAAGTGTCGGGGCCAAAGTTTTTGCGCTTCTGTTGGTACCTTTTGTGTTGTGGCGTATGCGACTACGTTATTGGGTTGTGTTTGCCATAACGTTATTGGCGCTTTATGGGCCGTTTATCTGGCGCGGCGCGTCAGATATTTCAGGGTTAATGATTTTTGTCAGGGCGTGGCAATTTAATAGTTCTATCTATGGGGTTATGTTGCAGTGGCTAGATCCCTTGTCTGTAAAGCTTCTGTTAGGAGTCGGTTTTTTGGTGATTTACATGCGGCTGTTCTGGCTGCATAGCCAAAACAGCATGTGGAAGATACCTCGTGGCGATATAATTTTTGGTGTGTTTTTCTTGGTAGCACCCGTGGTCAATGCCTGGTATCTACTCTGGTTATTACCATTCGCAGTGCTTTACCCCAGTTTGTGGAGTTGGACCTTTTCCGTTTCAGTGATGTTGTCCTATGCCATTGGTGTCAATTTAGGTTCCACTCAATATGAGCCATTTGAGTTGCCCCTGTGGGTTTACCTTATGGAATACGGGGCTGTTTTAGCCGCATGTTTGTTGGAATATTGGTATAGAAAAGTTTATGCCAAAGGTGCTGGAAAGTACTGACCCTAGACCTCTTTTGCTTTTCTGGTTTTTTTAGTGAGTGTTGCAGCAAAATTAGAAGGTGGAATAAATTATTCGAATTTATCCCAGACTGTTGTGATGGAAAGCAACATTGTCGTTACTTGTATATTGTTTTTTTCATATAGTTTATTAGGTCATGGCATCAGCAAAAAACCTGCCAACAGGTTTCTCGGTGTGGGTATGACGGTATTTGCTAAAACCAGAATTGTTTGAGATGAGTATAAAGAGTCGAAAAAAGTGACTTGATTATTTTTATGTATAGAAAAAACGCTTTTAATGGTCAGTAATTCATTCATTTTTAATGAGTGACAGCGAGTCAATTGGGGTTTGGTAGGGTATTTGTTCTCCAGCCCTAGTTATTTTTGGGATGATGGTTGATGCCCGTTTTTTTTACTAAATATCCTTTTTATTTCGTATAAATAGCGAAAAAAAGCATGGGACATTGTTGCAGCGTAACAAAACTAGCAGTATTGTTGACTGAGTTGATTTTGTGTGAAACGGGGATTTCTTTTGAAGCCTACAGACATCAAAGATCAAGAGTACTTCCATAAAGTAGTGGATTGTCAGTATGCCTGTCCTGCGCATACACCAGTTCCTGAATATATTCGACTGATCGCACAACAGCGATATACCGATGCCTACATGATTAACTGGGAGTCCAATGTATTCCCTGGTGTATTAGGGCGTACTTGTGATCGTCCCTGTGAACCCGCATGTCGTCGTGGAAGAGTTGAGTCGGAACCTGTAGCGATCTGTCGCCTGAAGCGGGTTGCTGCGGACTTTAAAGATGACATTCAATCTCGCCTACCCACTATTCCTGCCCAAAATAATGGCAAAAAAATTGCTTTGATTGGTGCTGGCCCTGCCTCTTTGACCGTAGCTCGGGATCTGGCTCCTTTAGGCTATACATTAGATATTTATGATGAGCAGTCAAAAGCCGGTGGCTTCATGCGCAGCCAAATCCCCTCGTTTCGTTTGCCAGAAACGGTATTAGATGAAGAGGTGGGGTATATCTTAGGTATGGGGTTGGTGACGCACTTTAATCACTACGTAGATAGTCTGAAAGAGCTAATAAGTCAGAATTATGATGCTATTTTTGTGGGTTCTGGTGCGCCACGTGGTCGTGATTTACCCACGCTGCCTGGCCGGCAGGAGGGTGACAAGTTCATTCATGTGGGTATCGATTGGTTAGCCAGCGTAGCTTTTGAACATGTTGAAAAAATTGGTAAGCGAGTGATTGTTTTGGGTGGTGGTAATACGGCGATGGATTGTTGCCGTACTGCCCGTCGCCTTGGTGGCGAGGAGGTTAAAGTCATTGTCCGGAGTCCTTTTGAGGAGATGAAGGCCTCTACTTGGGAAAAGGAAGATGCCATCCATGAGGGTATCCCCATTATTGAAAATCATGTGCCATTGGAATTTGTACATGAATATGGCAAGTTGGTGGGCATGCGTTTTGAGAAAGTGAGTGCTACTTACGATGATAGCGGTAAGCGTTCTCTTGTGCCTACAGGCGATGAACCTGTCTTGTATCCTTGTGATGAGGTGTTGGTGGCTATCGGCCAGGAAAATGCCTTTCCATGGATCGAGGCTGACGCCGGTATCGAGTTTGACGATTGGGGAATGCCTGTTTTGAATCCGCAAACCTTCCAATCTTCTTGCTCAAAAGTATTTTTTGGCGGTGATTCTGCTTTTGGACCTACAAATATCATTACTGCTGTTGCCCATGGGCATCAAGCTGCCGTTTCCATTGATTTGTTTTGCGAGGGCAAGCAAGTCGATCAGAGGCCCCCGCCAGGCTCCAGTTTGATTAGCCAAAAAATGGGTATTCATGAGTGGAGTTACGATAACGATGTTACAACTGACCTGAGGAAAATAGTCCCGCTCGTAGAATTGACGAGTGCATTGCAGAATCGCAAGCTAGAAGTTGAACTGGGTTTTGACCTTAATACAGCGTTTGCAGAAGCGGAACGGTGCCTAAATTGTGATGTGCAAACAGTATTTTTTGATGACAAATGTATCGAATGCGATGCCTGTGTTGATATTTGTCCGATGGATTGCATTAATTTTATTGGAAACAGCGAAGAAACTGAATTGCGGCAACAACTCAGAGTAAAAGCACGAAATGAAGATCAGGACCTTTATGTGTCAGGTGATCTCAATACCGGTCGGGTTATGGTAAAGGATGAAGATGTATGCCTTCACTGTGGACTTTGTGCTGAGCGTTGTCCAACAGCAGCCTGGGATATGCAGCAATTTTATTATCAGGTGACCAAGGCTGCGCCATTGTTTAAATAAAATAAAAATTGAGAAAACCAAGAAACAGGCAGTAAATAACTATGCAGCAAATAAAGTCCGTCAATGATTTCGTGATACGTTTTGCGAACACGAATGGTACTGGATCTGCTAGTGCAAATAATCTGTTTGCCAAAACCATTTTTCGCATGGGTATTCCTGTAAGTCCAAAAAATATCTTTCCTTCCAATATCCAAGGACTGCCCACTTGGTATGAAGTGCGGGTTAATGATAAGGGTTACGTCGGTCGCCGTGGCGGCGTAGATATTATGGTGGCCGTAAATCCCCAAAGTATTGTTCAGGATATTAAGACCGTGGAGCCTGGTGGATATTTCATTTACGACAATACAAAACCTCTGGATAGAACGTTGTACCGTGACGATATCACTCTTCTCGGTATTCCTCTGACGGACATATCTCGGCGAGAATATAGCGACCCGCGTCAGCGACAATTATTTAAAAATGTTATCTATATTGGTGCATTGGCCGCCATGTTAGCCATTGAATTTGATGTTCTTAAAACTCTGGTACACGATCAATTTAAGGGTAAAGAAAAATTGATAGCTCCCAATCTTCATGCTTTGGAGCTAGGTTACTACTATGCACAGGAAAATTTTTCTTGTCCCCTCGGTATTCAGGTGGCGCGTCGTGAGATGGTTAATGATCATATCCTGATGGAAGGGAACGCTGCACTTGGGCTTGGCGCTATATTTGGGGGGGCATCCGTAGCTGCTTGGTACCCGATTACTCCATCAACATCCGTGGTTGAGCAGTTTGAAAAATATGCTAAACGGTTAAGACACGATCCAGTCTCAGGTAAATGCAATTACGCCATTGTTCAAGCCGAAGATGAGTTGGCAGCCATTGGTATGGTTATCGGTGCTTCGTGGAATGGTGCTAGATCTTTTACTGCAACCTCTGGTCCTGGTGTGTCATTAATGAACGAATTTCTGGGGTTGGCTTACTTTGCCGAAGTGCCCGCGGTACTGTTTGATATACAACGAGCAGGACCATCAACGGGTATGCCCACTCGCTCTCAACAGTCAGATATATTGTTAGCGGCATATGCTTCCCATGGGGATACCAAACATGTGTTGATGTTTCCCGCTACTCCCAAGGAGTGTTTTGAGATGGGGGCCGCCAGCTTCGACCTTGCCGATCGATTACAGACCCCGGTCATTCTGATGAGTGATCTAGATTTGGGAATGAATGAACATTTTTCAGAACCGTTGGAGTGGGATGACTCTAAACGGTACGACCGTGGGAAAGTGTTTTCTGAGGCTGAGTTAGAAGTTATGTCTGAACGCTATGGCCGTTATCTGGATATAGATGGAGATGGCATCTGTTATCGCACATACCCTGGAACACACCCAACCAAAGGTGCTTTTTTTACTCGCGGTTCATCCCGAGATCAGTACGCAAAATACACTGAAAGTAGTGATGAGTATGTTGAGAATATGAAACGTCTGCTGGTTAAATGGGAAACAGCTAAGGATTACGTACCTCAACCTCAAATTGTTTCGGCTGCAAAGCCAACTCAAAACGGGATGATTTACTTTGGTACCACCACAGCTTCGGCTGAAGAAGCACTTGATATCTTGGGTGATAAAGGTATTTTTCTTGACGCACTACGTGTCCGTGGATTTCCCTTTAATGCAGATGTTGAGGCTTTTATTGAAAATCATGACCAGATCTATGTGATTGAACAAAATCGCGATGGCCAGCTAAGAATGTTATTGATCAACGAATGTGAAATCAATCCAAATAAGTTGAAGCCGCTACTGTGTTACGACGGGCTTCCCGTAACAGCCCGTTGGATAGTTGATGCTATTATCGGTGGTGGGAAGGACAATGTGATACCTTTTTCTAAGGAGGTGACGGCATGACTTACCAGCGTCCTGAGTTCCGCCATCCGGAACTTCCTACGAATGAGTTGGGTTACACCAGAAAGCAATATGAAGGGGCAATTTCTACCCTTTGTGCTGGTTGTGGCCATGACTCTATTAGTGCTGCGATTATTCAGGCTTGTTTTGAGTTGTCCGTTGAGCCACATAAAGTGGCAAAGATATCGGGAATTGGTTGCTCTTCAAAAACTCCAACTTATTTTTTAGGTAATTCCCATGGTTTTAATTCGGTGCATGGGCGAATGCCCTCAGTTGCTACAGGGGCCAATCTTGCTAATCGAGAGTTGATCTACATTGGTGTGTCCGGTGATGGTGATTCTGCCTCTATTGGAATGGGGCAATTTGTGCATGTGGTTCGCCGTAATTTGAATATGTTGTACATGGTCGAAAATAATGGCTGTTATGGTCTAACTAAAGGGCAAGATTCCGCTACATCAGATATAGGTTCCATAGGTAAGAAGGGCAGTGCGAACCCCTTTGAGCCCATTGACCTTTGTACCCTGGCACTTGAATTGGGCGCTACATTTGTGGCTCGCAGTTTTTCTGGCGATAAGGAACAATTAATCCCTCTGGTTAAAGCAGCTATCAGCCATTCTGGTTTTGCCTTTATTGATGTTATTTCTCCCTGCGTCACATTTAATAACACAGCAACCTCTACCAAAAGTTATGAATTTGTTCGTGAACATATTGAAGCGACGGGAAAAACAGATTTTATCCCTGTTAGGCAGGAAATTATCACGGACTATGAGCCTGGATTTACCCAACAGGTGACACTGCATGATGGTTCCGTCATAAACCTTTACAAAAAGGATGAAACCCTTAACCTTCATGACCGACTGAGTGCATTACAAGCCATACATCGGTGTAAAGAAAAGGGCGAGATCCTCACTGGCTTGTTGTACCTTGATCCAGAGTGTCAGGATTTACACGAAATTATTGGTTCTGTTGAAAAACCGTTGCGTGATCTTGATGAGGCTGTACTTTGTCCTGGTAGTAAGTCGCTAGATACCATTAACGAAAGCCTACGATAACCTAGTCAATGCTCATATCAGACCCTCTGCTCTTGTGATCTTTCCCAGTGGGCACTTTTACAGCAATTTAAAGTCAGATAAATGGTGTTGGTTAAACGCAGTGAATCAGTATAAATGACGATAGCATTTGAAACCTTGGCATTAAAGCAACGTATGAAAATGGTGTATATGCTACTTGCATATCTCTTTTCAGGCGCGGTAGCTCTCGTCATAATGCGATATCTGCCCGAATTAATTGGTGTATTTGTTGGTGTTTTCGTTGCATTTGGGCTGGGTTGGGTTTTGACGAATGTAGTGAATTATTGTGTGAAATTACACTGTCCTAACTGCGTGAAAGGTCAACTTTCTGAAAATTATACCTTACCATGTCGTACCCCTGAGTATCGCTGCAGCAGTTGTCAGCGGACTTATAAAGAAGGGGGGATTGTTTAAGCAAACATGACAAATTTTAATAAGTTGTTATGGATTAGTAATAAGGAAGACATGATGAAATATGTACGGCTTTATTTAAGTGTGGTTGCGGTAGTTATTTTTTCTGCAGGAGCCTATGGGGATGCTGTTAAAGAGGCATACGATACCATCAGAAATGGCAACCCTGAGAAAGGTTACTCGATTCTTCTTCCCCTTGCCGAGCAGGGAGATTCTAGGGCTCAATATGGGCTTGCTCTTCTCTATAAAGAAGGTTGGGGAACAGAAAAAAATAGTGAGAAGGCAATTGAGTACTATCAAAAAGCTGCTGAACTAGGACATCTACGATCGATGTTTGATTTGGGGGTGCTCTATCAAACCGGTCAGCTAGTCACCCAGGATTATGCCAAAGCTGCCAAGTGGTACGAAGAAGCCGCCAAAAAAGGCTACTCTGCTGCTATGTATGGGTTGGGGGGATTGTATTTTAATGGCCTAGGTGTCAAAGAGGACAGGGACATAGGGAAGGCTTGGTACATGCAGTCGGCAGAGGCTGGTTTTCCTCCCGCTATTAAATTTGTTAACGACGCGTACAATTTGGGCATGCCGGTAAACAATTAAGATTGATGCAGATGCTAATGATAAGAATAAAAAATATGGGTTACTCCGACTAAACTATCTGGCGAAATGATCTTATAGAAAACTTATTCCCTTGATAATAGTCAGTAACATATTGAAAGTTATGTTATAAAGTAAGATCAGCTCAGGGCAGACGATAAAGATAATAATAGTCCAATATGGTTTCATTTATAGTTTTATTTATAGTTTCATATTAAAAATAATTCATGTAGTTTGCTTGAGCGAGGTGTTAATCCGGTACCATTAGGCTGTTTTAACGGCACTTGATAGGAGAGGCTTTTTTTGACCAAGCTGGGGGTGTTAGGTCTGTAGTGACGACCTAAATAATCCATCCATAGGGGATTGCTACACAGTTTGTGTATTTTGACTATCAAATGGTTTTAATTGATAGCTGATGTCGTTACGGTTGAAAGTGCTCATTACAGTAAGGGTACTTCTGTATTTTTAACCGCGTTTGGTTTAACTGAGATTTATGGCTTGAGAAAGTTTGACTGGGGGAGAAAGTGCTGATGATGAAGTTAGGTATACCAAAAGAAATTTTTCTGGATGAGCGGCGGGTCGCAGCGACCCCAGCCTCTGTCCAGAAGTTGATCAAGCTTGGTTATGAGGTGGTGATTCAATCTGGTGCTGGCGAGTCTGCGCACTACGATGATGATGCCTATATGGCGGCAGGCGCTGCTATCTCTGTAGATGCTCCTTCCCTTTGGGAACAGTCAGACTTTATCCTGA
Source organism: Porticoccus sp. (assembly GCA_033791605.1). Taxonomy (GTDB): domain Bacteria; phylum Pseudomonadota; class Gammaproteobacteria; order Pseudomonadales; family Porticoccaceae; genus Porticoccus. The sequence continues at coordinate 5,408 of JASJGJ010000150.1, read as the reverse complement.
AAGTACGTGCCCCGATGATGCATCCTGAGTTGGATCGACATGAAGTCGACCTGATGAAAGAGGGTGCCTATCTTGTCAGCTATATTTGGCCTGCCCAAAGCCCTGAATTACTCGATCAGTTTGCCGCGAAGAAAGCGACAGTTTTTGCTATTGATAGTCTTCCTCGTATCAGTCGTGCACAGAAAATGGATGCCTTGAGTGCGATGGCTAATATTGCAGGTTACCGAGCCGTTATCGAAGCCGCGAATCATTTTGGTCGTTTCTTTACTGGCCAGGTTACTGCGGCAGGTAAAGTGCCACCGGCTAAGGTAATGGTTATCGGTGCTGGTGTGGCGGGTTTGGCTGCTGTTGGTACCGCTAACAGTATGGGCGCTATCGTCCGCGCCTTTGATACCCGATTGGAAGTGAAAGAACAAGTAGAAAGTATGGGCGCCGAATTTCTTGAGTTGGACTTCCCCGATGAAGAGGGCGGTGGAGGTGGCGGTTATGCCAAGCAGATGAGTGATGAGTTTATCGCGGCAGAAATGGCCCTGTTCGCAGAACAGGCCAAAGAAGTAGACATTATTATTACTACTGCGCTTATTCCCGGTAGACCTGCACCCAAGTTGATAACCGCTGCCATGGTTCAATCAATGAAACCGGGCAGTGTAATAGTGGATCTAGCCTCCGAGCGAGGTGGTAACTGCGAACTTACCGTGCCAGGAAAAGTGGCTGTGGATCATGATGTTACTCTGATTGGCTATACCGATTTGCCTAGCCGTATGGCAAAGGTATCAAGCGATCTGTATTCCAGTAATTTAGTACATTTGTTATCTGATCTGACCCCAGAAAAAGACGGGCAGCCCCAAGTTAATATGGAAGATACTGTCATACGTGGTGTTACCGTTGTTAAGGACAGTGAAATCACCTGGCCACCACCCAAGGTGGAGGTGTCGGTAGCGGTGCCGCCCCCCAGCACCGAAGAGCCTTCTCCAGCAGGTGAGGTTCCGCCAGAATCTTGGGCTAAAAAGTGGATGGGTAAAGGGGCATTGCTAGCAGTAACAGTAGCAGTTTTGTTTGGCATTGGTGGTTATGCGCCCGAGAGCTTCCTTAGTCATTTCACCGTTTTTGTGCTGGCTTGTTTTATAGGTTGGCAGGTGGTATGGAATGTGACGCCATCGTTGCATACCCCTCTCATGAGCGTGACAAATGCGATTAGCGGAATCATTGTAATTGGAGCCATTCTTCATTTGGTTCAGGCGGGTAATGCTGGTGTCGGCATTATATCTTTTGTGGCGGTGTTGATTGCCACGATAAATATAGCAGGTGGGTTCAAGGTAACCCATCGTATGCTCAAAATGTTCCGCAAATAGGAGACCAGATCATGAGTACAGGATTTGTTAGTGTGGCCTATGTTGTAGCCAGTGTATTATTCATTCTCAGCCTTGGCGGATTAAGCAATCAGGAATCAGCGCGCCGTGGTAATTTCTACGGAATAGCCGGAATTCTTATTGCTGTGGGCGCTACTATTGCCAGTGTCAGTATGGGAATAGCGGGTATTGCCTCCATCGTTATTGCGATACTGATTGGTGCTGGTGTAGGGATGTTTCTTGCCAATCGAGTAGAAATGACCCAGATGCCACAGCTTGTGGCCTTGCTGCATAGTTTTGTAGGCTTAGCGGCGGTCTTTGTTGGCTTTTCAGGTTATCTCGACCCATTGGTTGTCACTCATGGTGCAGAGCACACCATTAAGCTGGTGGAGGTTTTTCTTGGCATCTTTATTGGTGCGATCACCTTTACCGGTTCTTTGATTGCTTGCGGTAAGTTAGACGGGCGTATTTCCAGTTCCGCTTTGACTCTGCCAGGTCGTCATCTCATGAATTTGATCGCGTTAGGCTTCACTTTGTTGTTGGGTGCGTGGTTTTTGGGGGCGGATAGTACCGCCGGGGGTATGTTCCCTCTGATTATTATGACGGTGGTTGCCTCAGTATTGGGCGTTCATCTGATTTTGGCCATCGGTGGTGCAGATATGCCTGTGGTGGTGTCCATGCTCAACAGTTATTCCGGTTGGGCTGCGGCATCCATTGGCTTTATGTTGGGTAATGACCTGTTAATTGTGACTGGTGCTCTGGTGGGTAGTAGTGGTGCCATTTTGAGTTACATTATGTGTCGAGCAATGAATCGTTCGTTCATCAGTGTTATTCTGGGTGGTTTTGGTCAAACTTCTAGCGGTGCCAGTGCTGTGGTTGATTCAGATCTGACGGTACAGGAATCTTCTATAGAGGATGTCTGCGAAGAGTTAAGCTCTTCGTCATCGGTCATCATTGTTCCTGGTTACGGAATGGCTGTAGCGCAAGCCCAAAATGCAGTGGGAGAAATCACCAAACTGCTTCGGGATAAGGGTGTGACGGTTCGTTTTGGTATCCATCCAGTGGCGGGACGTTTACCTGGGCACATGAATGTACTTTTGGCGGAAGCCAAAGTGCCTTATGACATTGTGTTGGAAATGGATGAGATTAATGATGATTTCCCAACTACGGATGTGGTTTTGGTTATAGGTGCCAACGACACCGTTAATCCGGCAGCTATGGAAGATCCAAACAGCCCCATTGCCGGTATGCCTGTAATGGAAGTATGGAAAGCGCGTCAGGTTGTGGTGCTCAAGCGTGGTATGGCCTCAGGTTATGCGGGTGTAGAGAATCCGCTCTTCTTTAAAGAGAATACCCGTATGTTGTTTGGCGATGCGAAGGACAGTGTTGATAAGCTGCTCGGCGGTCTGCGTTCGGCTTAATTTTTCAAATTTAGTCTGTCCATGTTCGGTGTTTCCGATTATGGGCAGACGCAGTTTTTTGCTTTTTTAATCCAGTTTTTCATTTTCTACGTCTCTATTCCCTGAGATACGTTCAAATGTTTCTTTGAATGATATTGTATGTTGATACGTCATATTTTTTCACTTTTATTTCTTACAATAGCAATAGACTAAAAGATAAATTATCTAGTTTGCCTTGGGATGGACGGGGAATGAGTCATTAACATTGTTATCGAGTTTGTGAGATATACAAATGTAGAGCATCAAGACAATGGATTATTTTACTGAGCTCGGCTATCTCGGCCTTTTTGTTTCAGCATTTCTGGCGGCGACAATTCTACCTTTAAGCTCAGAAATTGTTCTGGGTGCTTTGTTGATGAAAGGTTTATCACCGACCGCATTAGTTATTATTGCAACAACGGGAAATGTTTTGGGCTCATTGACGAATTATGCCTTGGGTTATTGGGCTAGCTTGGAGGTGATAAAAAAGTGGTTGAAGCTGTCAGAAAATGAGTTTGTTCGAGCAGAAAAGCGTTTCACAAAATATGGAATTTTCTCTCTATGTTTTGCCTGGGTTCCGATCATTGGTGATCCGTTAACTGTTATAGCAGGCATTTTGAGAATTCGTCTATTTTGGTTTGTTGTTTTGGTTGCTGTTGGAAAACTACTTCGCTATATCGTCGTTAGTTATTTAACATTACAGGTCAATTGAGCCAGCATATACTTCACGATTTTATGAATGACGTTCGTTGTTGTCAGATATTTTTTATGGCATTAGTGTGGTGTTTTTGGTATTAGAAATACGAGAAAAATTTGGTTGATAGCATGAGTCTCGCTTGCATTGTTGAGGCATTATACTTTTCATGAGAACTAGAGATGAATTTAGAAAAATCGAAAAAACGTATAGCAAAGAAAATTAAAATGGGCTTTCAAGGTTATCCAAAAATCACCCTAGAGTATTATGGTGGAACTGCTAACCATGCGAGTGAAGTGCTGGTGACCTTTATTTTGGAGGAGGGTGAAAAGCCTATGGAGGAAAGGTTTTCAAGTAAAAGTGATGTTCGAGAAGATGAGGTTATTCAGTCAGCAATTGTTAAAATGATTGAGCGAACAGAGGCCAAGTCTGTGTCGCAAGTAGAAGGTGTTTCTCTTATAGCCTAGGACTTACATTTAAAAATCCTCGGTTATCATAGCTATAAAGAGTCCAGTCAGAGATGCGACCTCGCTGATTGGACTCGTCAAACTCACGCTTGTGTTGGCTATTTATTGTTTCGAAATTATTAAACGGAGCAAAAGTGGCATTGAAATTCTATAGACGAATCTGCTACTTTCTTTTTATCAATACATCAAAGCCATCACCTGATCCTGTTTGTCTGTCATTCTCTTTGGGCCGGTTGGGTTTTGCTGTGTTGGTTTTTTTCTGGTTCGTTTTTTTATGATCCATTTTTTTCTGGGTCAATTTTTTAGCACCAGTTTTTTTAGGCCCTACTTTTTTATCGTCATTTTTTTTCTTTTTTGTACCTGCGGCTTTGCCAGACTTCTTGACATTTTTAGGGCCGCTGTATTTGGCTTTTAAGCCTTGAATGACTCGATGTTCAAACCGTATTTTTAAATAACGCTCGATACTGGACATCTGATTCCATTCGTTGGAATCAATAATGGTAATGGCTTTTCCTTCTTTTCCTGCACGACCAGTCCGGCCAATACGGTGTATATGGTCATCGCCAGATTGCGCAATACTAAAGTTGATTACTAGATCTACATCGTTGATATCCAGCCCGCGAGCGGCGAGGTCGGTGGCAACGAGTACTTCTATGCTATCTTGCCGAAACTGGTTCATGATGTATTTTCGGTCACTTTGTGGGATTTCTCCATGGATACAGCCCACTTTAAATTTTTTGTATTTTAAAACGTTGCTTAATTGTTCGCACTGTAAGCGTGTCTTGCAAAAAATAAAGACTTTATGTGTATTTTCCTCAGCGAGGAGTGCAGCGACTAATGCTTCTTTGTGTTTTTTATCATCTGCCAATATGAGCTGCTGGGTGATTTGTCGATGCTGTTGCCGGTGTGAATCTACCTCAATAAATTCTGGGTTTTTAAAAGTGGCTTTTATTCGCCCCAATTCTTTGTGATTGAGTGTGGCTGAAAATAATAGGTTTTGTCGCTGCTTATTACAGCTTTCAGCAATGGTATGCATATCAATGGCGAAACCCATATCGAGCATGCGGTCCGCTTCATCCAATACCAGTATTTCCAGATCACTAAAATCAGGCGTGCCTCTTTCCAAATGTTCAACTAATCGACCGGGTGTGGCAATCAATACTTCTGGGTTTTTTCTGAGTGTTGCTATCTGATGTTTAAAAGCCTCTCCCCCGATAATTAAGCCAGATTTGATATAGCTAAACGCGGCTAATTGCTCAAAGTGCTTTTGGGTTTGTAGCGCCAGCTCTCGAGTGGGCAGCAGTATCAATACCCGTGTTCCGCTCTTAGGTGAATCTAACGTCAGCATGCGCTGTAATATGGGTAATAGAAAAGCGGCGGTTTTACCACTGCCTGTTTGTGCTGATACCATCAGGTCTTTGCCAGCGAGAGCCGGAGGGATAGCTCGCTCCTGAACGGC
>JASJGJ010000149.1:0-4933 GCA_033791605.1 Porticoccus sp. | reverse complement strand
CTTTCAAATAAAATTGAAAATTATCGGCAAGCCGACGAAGGAACGGCGCTTTCGATAGCACGACTATATCAGACGGCCTTTGATAGGGCCCCGGATCAAGACGGGCTAAATTACTGGATTGATCAGTGGGAAGTCGAACATTTGTCAATTGGGCAAATTGCTGATGGGTTTTATATTTCATCCGAATTTTTAGCGACGTATGGAAATCTGAGCGATGAGAGTTATATCAGCCAGCTTTATGCAAACGTCCTTGACCGGGAGCCTGATGAGAGTGGTTACGATTATTGGATAGATCGACTCGATAGCGGCATGGAGAGGGCGGGGGTTATGGCATCATTTTCTGATTCACTCGAAAATAAAATTAATACTGAGGTTGAGCTAAGTGGTTTGACATTGGTTAGCTTCGGGGAATGGGCTCTGGTTTAGGGAGATCAAAAAGGACTGAAAATAATTCCTGAAAATAATTGACTTAAATGCAACCACTGAAAGCGGTCTTGAATAATTGCTCATTTCAAGATCGCCTTTCATGCTTTAGGCGCTAGTGCCTACCATCGCTTGCAGGAATGTTGTCGGCCAGTCCGGCGCTGTGCCAGCAACACAACATTAAAGTAGCGGTTTTAACCGAGAGTAGTCCTTCCTGCGGCAGCTTCTGGAATTATGGCTTGCCTTTAAAAGAGGCCACCTCTGCCGGCGTCAAATAACGCCATGCTCCCAATTCAACATCTAAGCTCACCTCGCCTATTTTTTCACGGTGCAAGCTGACGACTCGCTTACCGATACTGGCAAACATGCGTTTTACCTGATGAAACTTGCCCTCGGTGATGGTGAGTAAAACTTCCTTTGGGCTGAGAATATGTAATTGTGCAGGTCGCGTTAATGCCCCTTCACCTTGCAGCTGTAACCCTGCTGTAAATTGCGCGGTCATATCTATTATCTGCCCCTCCTCAATTGCCTGCGACAAACCCACGCGATACACTTTTTTACAGTCTTTTCGGGGACGAATAATATCGAACGACCAGCGGCCGTCGTCGGTCACCAGCACTAAGCCCGTAGTATCGGCATCCAAACGCCCTGCCACATGTAGCTCGTCGGCTCGCTCAATATCCAGAGCACTAAACAAGGACGGGTAAGCTTCATCAAGGTTTGAGCAAATAGTATTGCCCGACTTATGAATCATTAAATAGCGAAATGCCCGGGGTTTAAGCAACTGCCCTCTTAGAGTGATGGTATTATTCTCGTGCACCTGAACTGACTCAACAAAAACCGCTACAGCATTGACCAGCACCTTACCGGCGCGAATGTACTCCACAGCCTTCGCTCGACTAAGGTTGGTACTTTTACAAACAAATTTATCCAGGCGCATATTAGGTTTTGGGTGTTAGAGTGAAGGAATATATCATCCTTCCTACTGGATCTTGCGATGGGTGCTGCTGAAAGACTTGAGAGACTTTTACGCTAAAGAGCGCCCATCAAGCGCCTAAGCTCTGGCTCCAGGCCAGTCAGTCCCCAGACTTTACCCTGGGCGATAGCCGCATCTGTATTGTCACCGTAAATAAGCGCAGCACGTAGCGCTACCAGCGCACCCACTCTATTACCACTGGCGCAGTGGAGAAAAACCTTCTCCTCACCCGCTTGCTTGAATAACTGATCGAGGACTTTGACATTATTCAAGGTCAAACCCGCCGCCCCGTCCACGGGCAGGGAGTGATAGATCATCCCCCTGTCTGCTACCAGGCTGGCCTCATCAAGCTTTGGCGTTTCTGAAGCGAGCCGTAGGTTAATCACATGCTTGACCCCTGCTCCCGCCAGCGCCATGAGTTGTTCGTCTGTCGGCTGGCCCCCTGAAAAATAGCTTGGCCCAGGTGTTTTAAGATTTTTAATACCGGCAATAATATTGGCATCGCCAGCGATTAACTGGGCACAAAACATGAAAGCAGCGAACGCGATGAGACTATTTTCAACAAACAGGTTATTTCTTTTCATTTCAACATCTCAAATAAAGGATTAATAAGCTGATAATTTTTTGAGCACGTGAACGAAACATGGGGCAGCTTAATTTGTTTTGTTTGGTATCTATTATTCGCCCCGAAATCACTTAGGCTTTATTTTTCCAATTGCCCCATGGATCCACGCTCTTTTCCGAGCGATGCCCTTCCGATGGGTTTCGTTCTGCTGATTTTTTTGCACGCTTTTCGCGCAATCGCTCAGCATCCTCTAAATCCAGCTTCTTAGGCTGACCTAGCGTTTGGCCTTCTGGAATCACCCGGTCTCTTGGCGGCAATAAAAACTGCTCAGAAGAAGCTCTAGGTAAGTTTTTAAACTCATACAAATAGAAGCCTTCCACTTTTTCACGAGCCCAATCCGTCTTTTTCAGAAACTTCACACTGGAATCAATACTTGGATTGATATTAAAACAATTAATATTTAAATAGGCGAAGAGCACCTCAAAGCCATAGTGATCGACCATTTCAACCAGCAAACTTTTTAAACCAACTCCGTGTAGGGGGTTGTTCTTGTAATCTATGTCGTCACTCATACTAATGTCAGCTCAAAGGGAGTAAATAGCGGTATTATACCCGCAATAGCATGGATAAAATGTAGCGCCGCAATTTTCTTATATGGCACAGATATTATTGATTGGCCTCAGTTTAACCATCAAACAAACTGTCCGCCATGATCCACTTTTTTATGCCTGGCACTTTTCTAAACGGGGTGCGTTAGCAGCTCATCACGTGAATCGTCAAGGAGACAACAAGGGCCGAGGTGATCTTACCCCGAGACTCTATCTTAATTTCACGCCTTTACTTAAAGTAACCGTTTTCGCACCCGACCTCTCTATCATTTTTACTATTGCAGACTGGATAGCTTCACCCTCTCGCATATCACTTTCGGTGGCAAACTTTTGAGATTGTGGCTCCGCGTCTTATTCTGAGATGAGCTCAAGAAAAACCTCGATTGCCAAGCTATCATTTGGACCAGAGCAGGTGACTCCAATTACAGGATAACCCTGAAACCCCATTTTCACTTTCTTAGAGATTCTCTTTTTAGATTTTTACAAATTCATAAAAACTTACTATCTTTTAAGGGGTATAGCGGCCAGCTCAGCGTGCGAAGTAATGTGGAGAATTTTTTGCGGTTTTTTGCAAAAAATTCGCCACGTTCAGAGTCCGCTAGAGCCGCTGGTTATGCTTTATTTTGTTCATACTTTGGTCTTTCAGTATTTGCACTAAACCAATCTGATTTTGACTCACAGTATATTTCGTAGTTTGGCTCAGGAATATGACCTTCAGTTACTGTACCAAGCCGTAATCTTATTGTTTCGGGCATATCCGTTCTCTGGCTATACAAAGGACTGCCACAACTACCACAAAATACTCGTTTTTTATTTGCGCTCGAGAAGTATGTTTTTAATGAACCAGAATCATTAGTAAATTTACATTTTTCTAATTCAATCGGAGCGTTAGTTACGAATGGTGTTCCCTGTGCTCGCTTACATTGATTGCAATGACAAACAGCAACTTCATTGATTAAACCATCGTACTCATACTTAACCTCTTCACAGAGGCAACTTCCTTTTATCATACTATCCTCGTTACTTTTAGAGTATAACTAGGCTGTAGAAAAACGTTTCCGTAAAAACACCCAGCCACAGCACAGCTCTCGTGTTTTATTCAGTGGCAAAATAGCCGATGCGCTTCACACAACCATTTCTTGTGTACACATAGTTCAATTTCAAAGCCTATCACGCTTGCTAGGCTCCTATCGCACTATAACGCATTAACTTCTCGATATTATGCACTAAGCTATATAACTGCCATTGCCCCTGCACCTTCTTTTTTCCACGCAATGAAAAGCGATTAAGCCCTTTATTCGAGACCGTCTTTAGGTGGTTAAATATCTTTTCCGCGTGCGCCGATAAGATATTAATGCTTTGCTCGAGCTAATCTTTACGCTCGCGCTCTTTCGGTTTGCGGCGATCCAGTCGCTTGTGTTCTTTCATGCACAGCTTAATCTGGCGCTGAATCTTGGTTTAAAGGGGTTTAAAGGGGACGCCTTAGACTCACATTGCAAGTGCAGCATATTCATGGAGAATATGTTGATGACTATTTATTGCCATTTAAGCTCAGAAGAACGCGCAGTTATTATGATTGAGCGAAACAACCATTCCTCAATTCAGGAGATTGCTCGTACTCTTAATCGCTCTGCTTCCACAGTCAGCCGAGAATTGAAAAGAAATAGCATTGCTAGGACTTCAGCATATTGTGCTACAAGTGCTAGAAAGAAGTACGATGCTCGACGAAAAACATGTGTGAAGCCTATCAAGCTGGCGATGGACTCCTCTTTGTATAATATCGTTAGATACTACTTGCTAGACAAACAATGGTCTCCAGAACAAATATCAGGCGTACTTAAAAAAACAGTTTCCTAAGCAAGAAAATATGCAGGTTAGCCACGAAACAATTTATAGATGTATTTATGCTCATCCGAAGGGTGAGCTTAAAAAAATGATGATCAGAGCATTACGTCGAAGTAAATCTAAGCGTGGCCCTAGAGGCTCTAAAAGCAGCAACTACAATAGCGTTAAAGTGGATGACGACCAATTCATTCACTGCCGTCCAGAAGAAATAGAAGAGCGGAAAATGGCGGGGCACTGGGAAGGTGATTTGATAGCCGGCTCTAAAAATCAGTCGTGCATTGGAACACTGGTTGAGCGTACTACGGGATACTTGATTTTAAGTAAAATGAAAAGCAAGTCTGCTTTAAATGTTCGATTGGGGTTTGAAGAGCAAATGAAAACACTACCTGACTTCTTACGCGCATCAATGACATATGATCGAGGGTCGGAAATGTCTCAACATAAAACGATGTCTAAAAATCTAGGTATGAAAATCTACTTTGCTGATCCGCACTCCCCTTGGCAGCGAGGCTCAAA
>JASJGJ010000148.1:0-3016 GCA_033791605.1 Porticoccus sp. | reverse complement strand
TTCCCAGCTGAAGCCGGGTTTGCACCCATGGGAACCAATTGCCCCGCTTCTGTTCGCATGGTTTCAATGCAGAGTTTAACACCGTCAATGGCTCTTGCCACTTCCACTTGAGAATCGAGTAGCGGCTTGCCGCCTTCCTCAGCTGCAGCCACTGCAAGCTCTTCAAACTCACCTTGCATAATTTGCACAGCTTTTTCCAGGATAGCAAGACGCTCCGGGAGTGATAACCATTTACTCTTGTCGCGAAACAGCTCATCTGCAGTAGTAAGAGCCTTCTCCACGACAGCAGAATCTGCCACATCAGCAACAGCTATGACAGAAAAATCGAAGGGGGCTGTTATCTCAATATTTTCGCCAGTTACGACAGCTCCCGGCACCAGTATTTTCAATTCTTTCATCTCTACAACTCCCTTATAAAGTCCTACTTTTTTGCTTTATTTCACGGTTTAAAATCCGATCATTGTCTGAATAATCAATTGGCACTTCGACCACATGTACTCCTGGTACCTTGAAACAGCTCTCTACAATACCAGCAAACTCAGCCGCTGCATTTACCCGGTGTCCGATTGCACCATAGCTTTCAGCATATTTCACAAAATCGGGATTCCCAACATCCAACCCAAAATCGGCAAAGCCCATATGGGCCTGTTTCCACTTAATCATCCCGTACGCGTTATCAGAGAGAATCAGGACCACAAGATTGAGCCCCAAGCGTACAGCTGTTTCAAGTTCCTGAGAATTCATCATAAAACCACCATCACCACAGATTGCTACAATATTTTTATCAGGATGTACTATTTTTGCGGCAATGGCTGACGGAAGTCCCGCCCCCATAGTAGCAAGTGCATTGTCTAGCAATACAGTATTGGGCTCATGGGCTTTATAATTTCTGGCAAACCATATTTTATACACACCGTTGTCAAGTGCTATCACCCCATCATCTGGCATTGCTAACCTCAGATCACTCACCACTCTTTGGGGGTAGAGAGGAAACCTGTCATCGTCTATTCCTTCTAAAAGATGTGCCTCCGTAGCGTCTTTAATATCGCTGAAATAACTAAAGTTCCAATAACTTTGGGGTGAAACAAGCTCAGTCAGTTGATAGATCGTATTGGCAATATCACCAATAACCCCAACCTGCGGATAATATACCGGATCCACTGTTGCTGTGAGATAGTTTATATGAATAACCTGAAACCCTCCCTGCTCCATGAAAAATGGTGGTTTTTCCACAACATCATGACCAACATTAATGATTAAGTCTGCATGCCTAATAGCTCTATGAACAAAATCATCCGCTGAGAGTGCTGCATTACCAAGAAACAGCGGATGCCGTTCATCGATCACCCCTTTACCCATTTGGGTACTGAAAAATGGGATCCCTGTTTTATCCACTAACCTGCGCAGCATCTTACTGGATTGCTTACGATTGGCTCCAGCACCAATGAGTAACAACGGCCGTTTCGCTTTGTGGATCATTGCAGCGGCCATTTTCACCGATTTTCCATCGGCAAGAGGGCGTCTGTACACACTTTGGCCGATCACCTCAGCATCAGTTGACTCGCTTGCGATGTCCTCAGGAAGCTCCAGATGGACAGCTCCCGGCCTCTCTTCTTCTGCCAGACGAAATGCTTCTCTTACCCGACTGGGAATATTTGAAGCACTTGCTATTTGACAAGTATATTTAGTAAGTGGCCGCATCATATCCACGATGTCAACAATCTGGAACTGCCCCTGCTTACTTGACTTGATAGGTTTTTGCCCTGTGATCATCAGCATTGGCATGGCGCCTAAATTAGCATAGGCTGCAGCGGTAACGAGGTTTGTGGCACCAGGTCCCAAGGTAGATAAGCAAACTCCCGCTTTTCCGGTCAATCGGCCATAGGTAGCGGCCATAAATCCAGCAGCCTGCTCATGACGTGTTAGGATCAGTCGTATGGATGAATCTTTTAGAGCATTGAGAAAATCGAGGTTTTCCTCCCCAGGGATCCCAAAGATATACTTCACCCCTTCTGCCTCTAACGCCTTTACAAACAGATCTGCTGCTTTCATTCCACCCCCCTTTTCAACCTTCATGCATACTTTCAATATTCATTAATTTAAATTAAGGAACATTGCCATTACCCTAACATTTTGATATGCTCACCAGCCTATTCACCGTATTTTATTCTGCACCGTGCTTCGCAAAATTGCGACTTTGTATAAACCATAATATGATTTAATCTCCAACTTACCAGAGGTAAAAATGAAAATTACTCAACAGTTAAGCTTAGTTTTGTTGTTTCTCTCTCTCCTTTTCTTATCGACTACCTCATGGGCAGAGCAGTCCCGCCTTGATCTGATTAGTGAACGAGGCTACATAGTTGTTGGCACGACCGGCGATTATAAACCTTTTAGCTATTACAATGAAGAAACCAAAGAATTTGAAGGGCATGATATCGATGCGGCGGCCAAGCTGGGTGAGGCACTTGGTGTAGAAGTGCGTTTTGTGAAAACTACCTGGAAAACGCTTGTTCAAGGTATTCTTAATGGTACCTATGATGTCGCAATGTCTGGAATCACCAGAAATCTAGCAAGACAAAAGCAGGTAGCCTTAACCAGCCCATATATCAATGTTGGTAAATCGCCTCTTATCAGGGCTTCAGATAAGGATCGGTTTAAAACACTCGCTGATATCGATACAAAAGGAGTTAAAATCGGTGTCAATCCCGGTGGAACAAATGAAAAATTTGTTCTCGCCAATATAAAAAATGCTGAGATTGTGGTTATCGAGAAAAACTTGAGTATTCCCACGGCCGTTGAAGACCGTGAGGTAGATGTGATGATTACAGACAACGTTGAGGCGATGCTCGTAGCAGGCAAAAACCTAAAACTGTTTGCGGTTTCTCCTGGTAAAACTTTCACAAAAGATGACTTTGGTTACATGCTCCCAAGAGACGATTTCGCCTTTCTTAACTGGATGAACCTGTGGATGCACCAGATGCATGTAAAAGGAGAATTCGCACGACTCAAAGCT
>JASJGJ010000147.1:0-4045 GCA_033791605.1 Porticoccus sp. | reverse complement strand
GACCCTGATATTGAATTGAAATATGTCGTCACATCAAAAACCAAGGATGGTATGAAACTCGAGGAGATTGAAGACTCTATTTCTGCAGACATCGACATCAATGCTGAGTGCAAAAAATACGGTCTGTTACGAATTAATATTGTTGATCTGCAAGCGAATAAAGTGGTGTGGCAGGTCAGCGCTTCTCGCGAAATGACAATACGGCCTACCTCACAATCAGCGATGCTAAAGGATGTAGAGTATTTATTTAGTCAGTTCCCCCCAAAGTAAATATTCATATATAGCATGGGTGAGGTGCTTAATGGTTACAGCAGTTGAAAGCATGTCAGCCCACAGTATCTCTGTTCACTTTCCTTCATTATGAGGATTTCGTTTCCTTGCGTGTAATATGGAACTTCCGGTGACTGACGACAGTGAATGAAGTGAAAATAAATAACCAAACAGGCCGACGTTGGGTCAGGCGTATTCTGATCGTCGCCTCCGGATTTATCTTGAGTTTGCTGGCGATACTTACGCTGCTGGTGTTGACTTTTGATGATGAAGATTACCGTGCAGCATTGATTCTTTCTGCTGACCATTTCCTCGATAGTCAGCTTGAAATCAACGGCGCGTTTTCGATGAATTATGGAGACGATCTTCATTTTGTGGCGAAACAGGTTCGTCTCAAAGCGCATGATAGTAGCTACGATCTGACCATTGATGAGTTGGATGCGCGACAGCAATTCGGTTCCTATTTAACAACAGGAACGATGTGGTTCAACTCTGTATCACTGGCCAACGTCCATCTCGATGTAACAGATACAGCAGTCGATGCTCAATCGGCATTTGACAAGTTTTCTTTCCCCCTCGTCGTCGTCGAAAAAATGTCAGTTCATGATTTGTCGGTCCTCTATAAGAGGAGTGATCAACAGAGTTATACATTGAAATTGAGCGATCTACAGCTCGATGATCAGAACAATCAAGGTCCAATCAAACTCAGTGCGAGAGGTCAGCTGAACACACAAGCAGTGAGTATTGAAGGCACGTTGGGTTCTCTGGCTCAGCTTCGTGACAGTGATACCCCTTACCCTGTTATTCTCCGATTAAGTAGCGGTTCTCTTGAAGCCCGTCTTAACGGCAATGTTGGGAATATTGCGCCAAAAGAATACGCCCGTTTTGATATAAACCTTAAGTCGGCGGACGTAAATGAGCTGGCGGCCATGTTAAATACAACACTACCCGCAATGGGGCCCGTGAATGCCAGTGCTGCCTTTTCGGTGACTGCCAACAAGCTGAGTTTTGATGGAATTAAACTTAATGTAGGATCACTCGACAACCCTATTCTGAAAGTAAGCGGTTCAGTTCATTCAAGCCTCTCCAGCAGTAGTTATGAGGCTTTCCTGTCGGATCTGACATTCGATGTAGCAACGGCCAAATTGATTCAGATGTTTAACAAATCCCCAAGTGTTGGCACGCTAGGAAAACTGCAAGGCCAGTTGCGAGTTTCCGTTGTGGATGGGCAGTGGCGAATCGAGACGATTAATATTAATTCCACCAATACGGAGTTATTTCAGTTGCATCTTGTCGGTGATCTTGCGGGATTGCGATCCGAAGTGGATGTGCCTGATCCCGCAGCGCTGGGTTCGAGGCTTGGGCTCGACTTCACAGGGCTTGCGCCTTATAAAACAAAGGGCGTACTTTCAGTGAAGAAGGATCTGTTTAGTTATGCAGGCACTACACACATCGGAAGGACGGTGAATAACGTCGATTTAAATGTCTTTTTAGCGGATGAAAAACCGCTTGTACGGGGCAAGATAACAGTGCCGGTTTTGTACCCCACTGATTTTGGTATAGCGTTAGACTCAGTAGAAAAGACAAATCCTTCATTAACGCAAAACGCGGGCGTCAACAAGCCCGTACCCACCACAGGCACAGAATCCAGCGATGCGGTCAAGCCGTATATAAAACAGGGAGTGCCTGCGCGATTATTTAAACGAGAGCCATTCAAGGTTACATTATTACAATCTTTCAATCTCGAGCTTGCGGTATTGATTGAGAAGATTGAAGGCTCAAGGTTGTCGATTGAAAAGCTGGATGCTCAGGTCAAACTGCGCGAAGGCCGGCTACAGATTTCACCTGCACGACTGACCTTTGAAGGTGGAGTAACCGAACTTACGTTAGATGTGGACAGCCGAGATACACCGAAAGTTAGCTTTAAGGTTACAGCAAATGACCTGCTACTCGGGCCTCTTATCGCACAATTGCAACAGGAGGTGCCGATAAAGGGTCGTGCCAATTTGCTTGTCGACATTAACAGTAAAGGACACTCTGAACATGAACTGGCTTCCCATCTGAATGGAAAGGTTAGTTTTCGTTTAGAAGATGCGCGTGTTCCGAAGAAATATGTGGAATATTTATCGGCTGATGTATTGGGCTGGGCGTTGAGATCTGCCACATTCAGTGAAGACTACTCCCAGATAGATTGCATCATGATGGGATTTGATATTAAAAAAGGTGTGGCGAAAAGCCAGTTGATGTTTGCTGATGGTCCTAATCTTACATTACAAGGTCGCACAACACTGGATTTTGGGCAGGAAACTATTGATATGGTGCTATTACCCAAGGAAAAGAAAAGCATTTTTTCTAATATCTCTGCAGTGAATGTCAAGGGCCCACTGCTGAATCCAAACGTGAAAGACTTGTCCAAGGAAACTGCCGCAACGAATATAGGCGCGGCGGTTTTTATACCCGGCGTCGCTATTCCGGTTTATCTGTTCAACAAATTCTGGAAACGCCTAGATGGCGGTGGTAGCAGTTCCTCCAGCAAAGGCTGCGCAACTTTTATTGAACAGCAAAAACAAATATCTAAAGAGAATAAAATGAAGGAAGAGTAATAAAATACTGACACTCGAAATGTTGATAAAACGACCCGGCATCAATAATTGCGTGCCGGCCAAAACGGGAAAATTTACTTGGTATTTATATTAAAATAATTCGTAGCTGCTATTATCGTGACGTGTGGTTCGGCGCCAGCCTCGCCAACTCGAAGATGATGTGTCGTTTGTCATAACGCTTTTTTCACAACATTTTTTTACTAACAAGAGAAGGACTAAAATAATGAAAATTCACGTTGTATTATTTGCTTTTTTCGCAGCAGTCAGTCTGGTAGCTTGTAGCTCTGCGGAAGAGAAGAAGGATGAAGCGCAAGCTGAATACACTCAAGAGAAGACAGAAACACTAAAGGAATATAAGGAATGCGTTAAGGAAGCCGGCGAAGATGCCGCAAAAATGTCCCAGTGCGAGGCTTTGCTGAAGGCTGTGACAGCCGTGGAAGGGGGCAAGTAAGCTTCTCTGATCTTCCGCTGATAATTTGGATGATTCTTACTGGATGAAAATGTAAATACCATTTTCGGAAATTTTAGAGTAAACCACGGCAATAATCACAGCTCGCGGAGTCGGTGATGTTGATTTCAAGAACCGGCCAATAAGCCAATACCCCCCATTTTTCCCCCATTTCGGGGGATTTTTAATTCCGAATTAAGACTTATTATTAACCGTGCGTTATGGGCTGGGTTGCGCGGGGATGAGTATGTTCCTAAGCAATAAACTACTAGATAACACCTAGATCTTTGTTTTGTGCGTGATTAGTCATTGAATTTAAAGAGGATATTGTTATGAAAACAGTAAAATTAACGATGCTGACGGTAACCGGATTGATGCTAACAAGCCTGACGGTTATGGCGAGCGATTTTTATATTTATCCGAAAAAAGGACAAAACGAGCAACAACAGAGTAAGGATGCAATGGAATGCCAAACTTGGGCGACCAAACAGTCTGGATTCGACCCAACTGCAGCACCTCCAACCGTGCCCCAAGCCGCTGCACCTGCAAGAGGTGGTGCCCTGCGTGGAGCAGCACTCGGTGCTATTGTGAGCCCTAACTCTCAAAAAGGTGCAGCTATTGGTGCTGGTGTAGGTGCTGCTGTTCAAGGTCGAAGAAATGCAGCAGCGCTTGAAGAGCAGCGAGCAGCGCAAGCCCAGGTTTCAGGTGACTATGCGCAAAAAAG
>JASJGJ010000146.1:0-13103 GCA_033791605.1 Porticoccus sp. | reverse complement strand
GAAAGCGCAGGGGTTTGCCAGAATTGGATTACCACGGGTTTCGACTCGGTCTGCAAATCTTTATTATTTTTAATATTATTTCTTTGACTCGGCTGCTCTTCAGGGGTGGTTCAGTGGAAGGTGCTGTTGAATATGGACAGGCTATGCTGAACTTTAATAATAGTTCACTACCTTTGGATTTTGTCGGTTTTTCTGTGCTTCTAATCGCTGTAATTGCCCATTACACCCCAGACAGGTGGACCTTTGGTTGGAAGGGACTTTATTGTAGGCTTCCTTCAATGGTTCAGGGTGGGTTGATGGTTGCCACAGTATTTTTGTTGGTAGCAATTTCCTCTGGTGAAGCTCCATTTATATATTTCCAGTTTTAATCTCTAGTGTGTTGTGGTGTTGATTTTTAAATGTGAGCCTCCATCCATATCTCCAGCACCATTAATATCCAAATTAACTCACCGTAGTAGGCTGAATGTTGGTTGCGGTGAAGTTCGATAGTGTGGTCGATAAATTCAGGTTTGAAATAGGGCCGTTTCTTAAGTTTTAAGAGGTTGTCGTAGGCCATCTCTTGCAGCGGCCTATGGGTTTCCATCCAGACGCCAAAGGGTAGGCCAAAGCCCTGTTTTTTCTTATTGATGGTCGCGTCAGGAAGCCACCCTGATAATGATTGCTTATAAAAGTGTCGCAGATTACGATTTTTTATTTTCCAATTACTCGGTACATGGCAAGAAAAATTGACCAGATTGTCATCCAACATGGGATAAACCACCTCAACACCCGCCAATGCGCACATATGGCTAACTTTTCGTAAGTCGTTATCCGCCAAGGTATATTGCCAGTCTAGATATAACATTCGATTTAATGTCGATGCATTATCTGGTTGCTTATAGGTGCCCCCTAAAATTTCTAGTGGTAAATGAGTGTCTGTGCAGTTTAAAAAGTCCTCATTAAATATTTCTGAAGGATTGTGTTGGTGAAGAAAGTTGTACGTTTGTAAGCGGTCGGGCAGAGGGATATTGGCCTGTTCAATATAGCTGCGTGCTTTAGATGAAAGAGGAAGAGCTGAAGGCAGTCTATTAATAATGGGCTCTATAATTGCTTTGCGGAAACCGTTAGGGATTTTCCCATAAACTTCAAAAATATCCTGTTTAACGTATCTTTCGTTACCACCGAATAATTCGTCCCCACCATCACCGGCTAACAGCCGCTCTACACCATTTTCTGCTGCTACTTTGGCGCAAAAATAAGCCGGCAATGCCGATGAGTTACCAAAGGGCTCGTCGTAGCTGGCAGCAACGATTGGCAGGGCGTCAACCACATCTTCCGGAGTGACATAGTATTCGTTTAGCTTCACCCCAAAATGTTTGGCGGTGATGCGAGCAAAGGCCATTTCGTCATAGCCTTCAGCAGAAAACCCAATGGAGTAGGCTTCGGCCCTAGTTTCGCTGACTTCCGACAGCATCCCAGCAACCGTAGAGCTATCGAGACCACCACTGAGGAATGCTGCTGTTTTGAGCGTAGGTTCATAGCAATGGCTGACAGCGTCTTTTAACTCACGTTTTAGTTGTTTCCCCATTTTCTCAAAACTGCTGGGGGCCGCTTCATTAAAAACAGGTTGGTAATAGCTGCTGATTTGAACACTGTCATTTGTATAATTCAGCCAATGTCCTGCGGGTAGTTTTTTAATGTCTTTGTAAATTGAATGGGGACTGGGAACCATATGAAAATATAGGTAATCGTAAATACCTTGTTCTTGCACGGAGCGAGGTACCAATGTGTGGGCAAGTATAGTGGAGATTGATGAGCCAAAGATGATACTGTCATCTATTTTTGTGTAGTAAAGGGGGAATTGTCCTAATCTGTCTACGCCAGCCAGTAGCTGGTTGGTGTCTGTATCGATGATGGAAAATGAGAAAGCGCCGTTTAGGTACTCTATAAATTTACTGCCATATTGACGGTAGGCAAGACCGAGGGCGTAGGCATGACTTTTTTCTATAGCTGCTTTTGCGAAGGTGCTTTCTGTCCATCGTGGATAGCCCGTAATAGCAGTAATGCAGGATTGCTCGTGTGAAATTGAGTGAGTAGAAGCACAGGCATATTGATCTGCGCACAGCTGTTCCATTGGCAGTGAAGTGTTTATGGCCTGTTGCATTGCTTGAATATTGGTTTCAGCATCGAAGCTGTGGTTGGCATTACAAAACCAACCGGCAATGTGCGGCGTTAACATCTGCTTAGGCGACTGTGGGCTTGTTTGTGTCTTTTTAGGTTGCATCATTGCTGTGGCTCTATTGCTGTAGTTTCTTGGCTGGCTCAAAGTACCACTGATTAATCACAGAGCTTGTTTTGTATCCATTGTTCTGTGTCGTGAAATAGCGCTTCACGCCATTCGGGTCTAGAGAATGTATGGTCAGCGTCTGTCATTTTATTGAATAATATTTTTTCATCTAACCCGGAAGATTTCCATTCTGTCGAGCTGGAAATGAAGTCATTGAATTCTTGAGCAATGTAATCATTTCCACTGGTAAGAATGCAGAGTTCTCCACTAAATAGCTTGAGACTTCGGGTAAGCCTTAGGGGCAAGGGGAGAGCTGAAAGGTCTTGGTGTTCTGTCTTATGTTCTTGATGCTTAGTGTCTTTTCTTGCATGAAGCAAAAGTTGTAAATAGGCTTTTATTGAACGGAAGAATGAAAATTCACCCGAACGAATTTTCCTCCAAAGCTTGGGGTCTCGCAGTCGATTCCAGTAATAATGTTTGAGATAGGTTTTAGCTTGTCCAGCTTCTGTTCTGATCCAGGGGTTGACCATAAATACTCCACATACTCGTGGGTCAGTATGGGCATAGAACCCTCCGGCAGAGGCAGATTCACACTCGCCCCAGAGAGCGACTTTTTCTAGGTATGGACATGTTTCAAAGAGGGTGTCTATGGCCGCAGAAATATCATCTTTCATATCTAGGAAGCCTCGGTAATCACCACCGCTATCGCCGGTTCCTCGGTGATCAAACCGCAGTACGGGTATACCCAATGCGGCCATACGTCGGCTAAGGGCAACAAATTGGCGGTGTGCCCCTACTCGAAATTGGGGTCCTCCAGCAACAATGATGAGAACGCCAGTTTTTATTGGTGTTATAGGTTTATGGATAATGCCGACTAGCTGATCATTATCTTTCCCGCAACTAAAGACAACAGCTTGTTCATCCATGGATAGAGCTTCCTTTTATATAATCCATCGTGGCTGTTATTAGGTTGGGTGCTAATGTGCGTTCATGAGCTTGCCAAAATGCTGGGCCAACAACTGTTTGATGGTTAATGTCGGCGCCTAGATCTCGCCATTTTTCTAGGGTGTGTAAGTCGCCGCGTGGCGTTTTTCTTTCTTCACTTGCGAGGACAGTAAACCAAGTGATGGGTATCGAGGTTGTATCTATATGGTTGTTGACGTGGGCGGATTGAATACCTTGGAATAAAGGGGGGGAGACATCATATCCGGCGACCTCTATATTCTTCCCCTCACTCAACAGTTTTTCAAGATGCGCTGTTGTTTCTGCCTTTTCATCACGCCCCATAGCGGCAGCTATTTTTATGCGAAGAAATTGATTGAGTGTTGCTTTACCGTTCGTTACTGGTTGCCAAAAAATGATACGTTTCAAGTTGTTAATCGAGGGTGCGGCTTCCATTGCTAATAAGGCACCAAGTCTTACGGCGAGAAAGGAGATGCGTTTATAGCCTAATTGTTCGGCATAGTTAGCGGCAGAAATTGTATCCTCTATCCACTGATTCCAGCTTGCTTCGGAAAAGTCACCTGCACTATCTCCAGTGCCGAAGGGGTCTACGGAGAGTAAGGCATGGTTCTGTTTGTTGAGTTCCTGAGCAAGGAGTGTTTGCATGTAACGGCATCGATTCATCTCTTCTGCAAAAGAGGGAACAACAACAATACACTCTGTTGTGTCATTAACCAGCGCAGGAGGATGATGTAGTGCAAACAAAGAGCCTCTACTGCCTTCTATAAAGGCAGGGTCTATACGAGAGAGGGTGTTCATTAGTTGAGTTTTTGCTCAAGTACTTTGATCAGACTACCTATGGTAGCAAACACGTCTGCATTGAGTTCATCATCGTCAAAGGCGCAGCCAAATTCTTCTTCTAATGCGGTGACTAGCGAGACGACGGCGACAGAATCAAATTCTGGAATAGATCCAAGTAGCCCTGTGTCTGCATCGAAGTGGTCGACTTGTCCTTCTAGCATTAATACATCATCAATAATCTGAATAGTATCTTGTTGTAAACTCATAAATCGTTTTCCATTTTTAATCGTGTTTGCATTTACTATTATCAAATTTATGCGGCATTTTGCCACCTCTTTAGACAATTGAGTAGCTTGGTCTTAATGAGAAAAAATATTACGTATGTCCGTCTTCCAATAAGCGGGTTAAATTAATATTTCTACGGGTGCTGGGTGGCTTAAAAATTGATGTGGGCTGGCAGTAAACCCGTAAGCCCCTGATTGGAAAACAACAATCAAATCCCCATTTTGTATTGGCGGCAGCTCATATTTGTCGGCCAGTATGTCTAACGGCGTACAGAGGGGGCCAACCACATTAATGGATGACAGTTCCTTGCTGTTGACCCTGTTGCCAATGCATACCGGGAAATTTTTTCGGATAACCTGACCAAAATTTCCGGATGCAGCAAGATGGTGATGAAGTCCACCGTTCGTGATGGCGTAGGTTTCTCCCCTGGATTCCTTGATGTCTACAACTTCACAGACATAAATACCGGCCTCGCCAACCAAGTAGCGCCCCAATTCAATCACTATTTCTGCTTCCGGGAACTTGGGTCTATATTCATCAAGAAGATGTTTAAGGTTGTCGGCAATAGGTTGTAGATCCAGGCGTTGCTCACCAGGAAAGTAGGGAATACCAAAACCACCACCAATATTGAGCCATTTGATAGGTGACGGTGCATGCTCGGCCAATTGTAGGGCTAGGGCAAAAGTCTTTGTTTGGGCTTCTATTAGTGCTTCTGGTTTGAGGTTTTGCGAGCCACTGAAGATGTGGAAGCCCTGGAAGTTTAAGTCCAGTTCACCTATGCGTTTTAGCATGGCAGGAACCCGCTCAGCATCAACGCCAAAGGGTTTAGGGCCGCCAGCCATTTTCATGCCGGAAGTCTTCAGTTCAAAGTCATGATTAACCCGTATGGCAACGTTTGGTTGAATGCCAAGGTCGGTGGCAATGTTAGCCAACCGCTCCATTTCGCCCTCTGATTCCATATTGATAATAATACCGGCTTCTGCGGCCATTTTTAGCTCAGCATTAGACTTTCCTGGTCCGGCAAAACTAATATTTTTTGGTTTAATACCTGTTGCTAGCGCCACTTTTAGCTCACCGCCAGATGCGACATCTAAACCATCAGTCAGGGTGGAGAGGTGTTGAACAACTTCAGGCATTGGGTTGGATTTCATGGCGTAATGAAGATGAATGCCTTCGGGTAGAATCGCTTTTAGACTGCGAACTCGTTCGCTCATCAGTTGTCGGTCATAAGCATAAAAAGGTGTTTGCCCTGCTTGGCTGACCAGTTCTGTAATGGGAATGCCGCCAACCTGAAGGCAGTTGTTGTGGACAGTAAATTGATCCATGGGTACATGTTGAGGGCGTTTTTTAATCATGCTTTCATCTCCTGAAACAGATCACCGTATTCAGCCGTCAGGAGTTTTCTGTCAATTTTTCCGTTTTGGTTATGGGGCATTTCATCAAGAAGAATAATCTCGTGGGGTACCATAAAATTAGGTAGCTCTTTCTTGCTGTGTTTCAGAATGGCCTGTGGTGTCAGATTGTCTGTGACTGTCGCCACTAGAAGTATGGCTTGTCCCAGTGTTGGATGGGGAATACCAATAGCTGCGGCCTCTTTAATGGCATCAATAGCATAGATTGCTTCTTCTACTTCAGAAGGGCTGACTCTGTAACCTGAGGTTTTGATCATGTCATCCATGCGACTGATAAAGTAGAGAAAGCCTTCTTCGTCTCTTTTAACCTGATCACCTGACCATACGGCAATTTCACTAATAGGTATGCCTTTGGGTTGTGACGGGCTGGGTTTGAATCGCTGGGATGTCTTTTCTGTGTCATTCCAGTAACCCATGGCCACCAGCGATCCTCGGTGTACTAATTCTCCAGGTTCGCCGGGGGCGCATTCTGTGCCATCTGGTCGCACTACCAGCACTTGGGCATTGGGTATGGCTTTACCCATGGAGGTGGGACGTATGTCGATTTGGTCTGGAGGTAAGTAGGTGGATCGGAATGCCTCGGTCAGCCCGTACATCAAAAATACTTGGGTGCCAGGTAGCGCAGCTCTTAATTTTTCAGTGGTAGCCTGAGGCATAGATCCGCCGCTGTTGGTCAAATACCGAAGTGATTCCGCGGCTTCCATTGGCCATTCAAGTTGAGCCAGCTGATTCCAGAGAGGCGGTACCGCCGCAAGCCCTGTGATCTTATATTTTTGAATAGCACGAATGACATCCCGTGGAAGTAGGTAATCCATCAGGACTACCGAGGCTCCCACTGAAAAGGCTGTGGTGAGCTGGCTTAAGCCGTAGTCAAAACTGAAGGGTAAAGCCGCAAGAAGGCGATCATCCTGTGTGTTGGCCAGATACGAAGCGACACTTTTGGCTCCGGTTGCCATGTTTTTGTGTGACAGCACCACCCCTTTTGGGTTTCCGGTGCTACCGGAGGTGTAAAGGATGGCCGCCATATCGCTATCAATGCGTATATGTGATTGATAGTTATTGCTTGCTGAGGTGAATTCGTCCCACGATAATCGTTGATACTGTGATTTTTTCTCAAGTAATGGGAGTTCATTTTCTACAACGACGACAGTGTTTAAGTTGGGACAACATTCTAGGGTTTCTGCTAAAACCTGTAGCCGCTGCGAGGAGGTAATCAATACCTTTACATCACAGTCATCAAGTATATAGGCCACTTGCTTTGGTTTTAGCAGCGGGTTGATGGGAACAAACGCACCGCCAGCTTGAGTTGTGCCAAATAGGCTAAAAACGGTTTGAGGTACCTTCGGCAAATAGGTGGCGACCCGGTCATTAGGGTTTAGACCCAATGACATCAGTCCATGGGCGACAGCTTCAATCTGATATTGTAATTCAGAATAACTATATTGATCATCTTTGAATAGAAGCGCTGTAGCATCAGGGGTTTGAATCGCTTGGCGAGTGATCAATTGGTGGATGAGTTCTGACATAGAAGGTACAGTCCATTTATTACATTTGGCATGGCTGAGTTGGTTGCCGATTATAGCGATTTTTTTTTAATCAACGTAACCTGTTCTGATGAATGGATCCAGAGGCAGATGAGTGTCGCTATGAGGTTACCACAGAAATTTTTATTGGTTTTTATTTTGACAGCTGTCCCTGGAGAGCAATTGCTGTCGGGGCTGCCCGACACTATTGATCAAGTCCGAGGTAGTGTCGTGGGTATTGGCTCAGTGTTTCCAGACAAGCGATTGGGGGGTGGTTCCTCGCCGCTGACGTTTAAGGGGACTGGGTTTGTCGTCGGTAATGGACGTCAGGTGATAACAAACTATCATGTGATAGAAAAGCCACTGGATACCAAGAAAAAAGAATTGCTTGCGGTCTTTGCGGGGCGAGGAAAGTCATCATCAGTACGGTTGGCTAAAATACTAGCTTCTGATCCAGAGCATGATTTGGCCCTTCTTGAGTTTATTGGTTCAGAGCTTTCCCCTTTGACGCTAGGTGATGACTCGCTGTTGAGGGAAGGAGAAGAGGTTGCTTTTACTGGCTTTCCGATTGGGCTTGTGTTGGGTTTAACTCAAGTGACTCATCGAGGCATTATCTCTGCTGTCACGCCAATGGTTATTCCTGCCTTGTCATCAAAAACACTCACAGCTGAGCAAATAAAACGCACTAGAAAGCCGTTTAATGTTTATCAACTGGATGCCACGGCTTACCCAGGCAATAGTGGTAGCCCTGTGTATGACGTTGACACCGGTGTCATTATAGGTGTGATTAATAGTGTTTTTGTGAAAAAGACCAAGGAAGCCATGTTGACAGACCCTTCTGATATTAGTTATGCCATTCCGGTGGAATACATAAAAGATTTGTTAGATAACGATAGCTGAAGCCTTTCTTCATAGGAAAGGGCTAACTAGGTTCTAAGGCTTTTGATATGAGCAACACCGCAATAAAAGGTAGGGATAAAACAAGGAAGGAAAGGTCGTCTTCTCGTCGGGGATCATTTGTTCCCGTGAAAATCATGATGAAGTTGGTTGGGTTGGTATTGCTACTGGTGATATTTAACGCTTTCCGCGACTTTCCTGGGTTTGGTTTTTGGTTGATAGCCACTGGGATTCTGTATCTGATCGCTCTGTTTTTTCTCCCTTATCTTTGGTTGGTTATACTTCCTGTGGTGACAGTAAGTTTAGATTTAGCCACTTATACAGGACGATTTTTGTTTAATGAGTTTGACCTAGTATTTCTGATTACCATAGGGTTTGGGTTGTTGTCGGGAAAGTTTTCATTGGGTTTTTTGAGGCCCAGCTGGGCTATGTTGTTGGTCGGTAGTTATTTAGCGGTAGTACTGTCAGGTTTTTCTGCTTGGGAGGTATTTCTGTCACCTCCAGGAGCTATTGATGACAATCCGTACTATTTGCCTGAATATGGTTATCGCGTTATTAAAGGAATGCTGTGGGCATTCTTATTAATTCCGATATGGATTCATTTGCAGAAAGAAGATCAAGATAAAGCCATTAATTGGTTGGTTGTTGGTCTGTGTGTTGCGGCATTGCTTCTGGGGTTGGTCATTCTTTGGGAGCGAGGCACTTTGGGTGTTATTTTGTCAGGCAGTGCCTGGTATCACACGGCATCCTCTCTTTTTGATCTTTCCTCTGCCTATAGAACCACCGGTATTTTTTCAGATATGCATACTGGAGGAGAGGTGATTGATGGGGTCATTTTGCTCTTACTTCCCATGGTTCTTTACGGTATTTTTCAGGGTTCAAGCAATGTTATCCGAACATTGGCTTTACTTGCTTTCGGATCCTTGGCCTATTGCACGACCGTTGGCTTTACCCGTGCGACTTACGTCAGTTTCTTTATGGGCATTGCTGCATTTTTGGTTCTTTATGTTATTGCCCATCGACGATCAGGAACCTTAAAAGGTGGCCAGCCTTACTGGCTGTTTGGAGTAACCATTCTGGCAGCTTTTTGTGCCGCATATATAGCTTTTTCCTATGCTGGCAGTTTCGGTGTTGCTTCATTTTCTGGGCTGGCTCTTTCAGCTTATGTGGGTAGCCAATTGTTTCGTCGTAATACCTGGATGGCCATTGGCTTCTGGGTGATTGCCGGGGGTGTTTTTTTAGCAATAGCCGTCAATGCTCACTTCAGTAGTCGTTGGGTAGATAGGTCTAGCGAGGCGGCCCTTGTTGTCGCAAGCCTACTGTTATTCTTTTACCTATTGGCTGGTTTTTTGTTTGTTAAGTTAAGGCATCATACTGAATTCAATAAACTTTTGTGGGTGGCGCTGTTGGTTATGCTGCCGGCTGGTTTCTCGATGGCATTTGGGGGATATAAGTTTAACGAGCGAATGGAGAATGTTACCAAGGATATGGGGTCAAGAATGGCACATTGGCAAAATGTGATCGACAGCTCTGGTGATGGTTTGAAGCAGTCTTTACTTGGTAACGGGCCGGGGACTTTTCCCGCAAACTATGTATACCGTTTTCCTGATGCTGTGAACAACATAGGTAGCTATGTTGTTCACCAAGAAGGCTATAATTCCTATTTAAGTATGGGGCCTGGTGAGGACTTGGCCTTTGGGCAGCGCGTATCCATACAGTCAAATACGACCTATGATCTAATGCTTAAAATTAGAGCAGAACAACCAGGTAGGGTCGCTTTCTTTCTTTGTGAAAGGAATCTTATCTTTGCGAGTAATTTTATGGCCAATTGTCAGGCGTCATCCGTTAAATTTAATGGAACCTCGGGTGAGTTTGTTCAAGTCTCAACAACACTTGATTCAGGGAAGGTTGGTGCTAGGCATTGGTTAGACCGGTGGCCAACAACCCTTTATTTGAAGAATTTTTCAAAGGCTGGTGTAGTTGACATCAAAGAGATTTATTTTGGGTATCAGGGAGAGCAATTGCTGAAAAATTCGCAATTTTCTAGGGGGACGGATTCCTGGTTTTTTTACAATGATTTTGCTCATTTACCTTGGCATATTAAAAACACCTATCTTCAGTCTTGGTATCATTTCGGTTGGCTGGGTTTTGTTTTGTTTCTGATGTTAGGTATCGCTACTGTCGTCTCTGCTATTAGGATGCTGGAGCGGGAATCAATGATTAATATGGCTTTTGCAACGGGTATTATTGCTATCGCTGTTTTTGGAGTTTTTGGTTCTCCTTTGGATTCGCCGAGGGTCAGCTGGTTATTTTATTTTTATATTTTTGCTTCATTACTTAAATCAAAAAGTGATGTTTCAAGGCGAGTAGGTTCTAGGCGTAGTCGTGATATTTCTGCGGGGGTTCAGTGAAGAAGACCTTGGTATTAATGGTGTGCCGTCACAATATTTGTCGTTCCCCTATGGCGGAAGGTTTACTAAAGTATTATCTTAAAGAAGAAGGTTTGGGTAAAACGATTAAGGTTGATTCAGCAGGAACCCATAGCGATATGGTTGGTGTGCGTGTTGATGAGCGGGCGAGGAAGGTTGCGTTAAAATTTGGTATAGATTTGAAACGGAGAAAATCAAGACAAATCAAGCCCAAGGATTACCTGATATTTGACTATATATTGGCAATGGATCAAGCCAACTATCAGGTATTGCTAGAAGAGAGTCCGGCAGAGTGTCTTGGCAAAATTGCTTTGGTTATGTCCTTTTCTCCGGATCAAGATAGTCTTGATGTGCCAGACCCTTATTACGGAAGTGTTGCTGGGTTTGAGCAAGTATTTTCTTTGTTAGACGCTGCGATAGGTGGGCTGGTAAAGACAATTGCCATAAACTTGGGCGAGAAGATAGACACTGTTAAGCATTCAAAATAAAAGCCATTTTGGTGTAAGTTGGGTGTGATTCACTTGTTTGAGTAAAGCTAGTAGTATGTTTTAGCTGCGAAATTTAGGTGTTATTTATGATTGAGTGTAATGGCGCGAAAGGGGATCAAGGTGAATGCTAGAGTGGAGACTTTGGCTGAAAGGTTTCAGCGTTATTTTTCAGTACATTTCGCAACAACGCCTGAGCAAAGGAACGATGTCTACAAAATCAGATACAGGGTCTACTGTGACGAATTTGGCTATGAATCTGCCGAGGAATTTCCTGAGGCTTTAGAGCACGATCGGTTTGATGAGAGCTCATTACATTGTTTGATTATGCATAAGGGCTCCCAGCGTCCAGCAGGTTGTGTGCGGTTGGTCACCACGGGTGATAATGGTCTGCAAAGTTTACCGCTGGAAACATTTTGTGCCGATAGTTTAGATCGTGAGTTTTTAGAAAGCTTGAACCTTCAGCGTACGTCAATGTGCGAAGTTTCGCGTTTGGCGGTTGATGGTGCGTTTAGGCGAAGGGCATCTGAAACCATAACTCGGTTTGGTAATCTGGACGCTATTGATTGCTCTAACCACGAGCGCAGAACTTTTTCATTAATTTCGGTTGCCGCATTTTTGGCAGCAACATCACTAACAGAGCTGACCAAGCGAACCAATGTTTTCGCTATGATGGAGCCGTTCCTTCCCAAACTGCTTGAGCGATCTGGAATTAACTTTCGAAAAGTAGGTGAAGATATGGATTATCATGGCCATCGAGCGCCGTATTTCTCGACGACTGAGTCTGCTTTAATTAGTATGGTGCCTGAACTGCGAGCGTTATATGAGGCTATATCCTTTGATATTTCTGAGGATTTTAAAAAATTAAGACAATGATAAGGTCTTTGTTAAAAATTCAAACTAGAGAACAATTCCTGTTCTTCTTATCTATTTATCTTGGAATACCGTATTTTGACTAGTGCGTTTAATTACCAGTCAGCCTTTTCTCGTAACTTGGGCTGGGTGACCGAGGTTGAGCAAGAACTGCTGGCAACAAAACGTATTGCCATTGCCGGTCTGGGTGGTGTTGGTGGAAGCCATTTGTTGACGTTGTCTCGTTTGGGAATTACACAGTTTAATATCTCTGATTTTGATGAGTTTGAGTTGCCTAATTTCAATCGTCAGGTTGGGGCAAGTATGTCCCATCTTGGTCGCCCTAAGCTGGATGTTATGACAGAAATGGCTAGGGATATCAATCCTGAGCTTAATATCAAGCCATTTCCTAGTGGCATTAATAACGACAATTTGGAACAATTTCTTGAGGGCGTTGACCTCTATGTGGATGCGTTGGATTTTTTTGCACTAGATGCTCGTCGGGCTGTTTTTGATGCCTGTGAGAGACTAGGTATTCCTGCGGTTACAGCAGCACCATTAGGGATGGGGGTTGCTTTGCTTTGTTTTTTGCCGGGTAAAATGACTTTTGAGGAATATTTTCAATTAGAAGGTTGCTCTGAAAATGAGCAGCTACTCCGATTTTTGCTGGGACTTTCTCCCTCGATGTTACAAGCAACTTATTTGGTCGACGAAAGCCGTGTGGATTTGGCTGCTCATAAAGGCCCTTCAACTGTCATGGCCTGTGAATTGTGTGCGGGGGTGACGGCTACTCAGGTACTCAAAATTTTGTTGAAGCGAGGAAAGGTATACTCCGCGCCCGTGGGGCTTCATTTCGATGCCTATCGAAATAAACTGAAGACTACATGGCGACCATGGGGTAATCGAAACCCTATACAGAAGCTGGGTATAAAAATAGCCAGAAAAAAACTGGGTAAAAAGATAGACACTGTGGGAGTTTCGGATCGCTAAGGATGGGTTACTCTACGTCTTATGCCTAAATTCATTGTTTCGAGTGGTCTGAAAATATAACCTGCTCTGGTAATCTTAGGGATTTGGGCGGGTTGTTTCTTTTTGGGTAGCCTATTCTCATCAGCATGTGCAACGTTTCCCCCTCAGCGATAGAGAATGTTTTGGTGCAGTCTCGCTTAAGGCTTGTTACCTGCGGGGTAAGCTTTTCAGGTATGACGCCA
>JASJGJ010000145.1:0-42726 GCA_033791605.1 Porticoccus sp. | reverse complement strand
ACCATTTGATCGCATATGCTGGCTAACACCCACAACGGGATTAATATCTTGGAAATCCTGCTGAATACGCAGATGAGCCTCAGCAGCAACATCCGATAATTGAGATAAAGGCTTGCCAATCAACATAGCAACTCTTGTGATGTGAATAACTGAAAATTAATGTTTCAAAAACAGAGCGAACGTCATCAAAACCAGCCCACGTCTCTAGGTGGGCGTTTGTTTAGGGACCAGTTATGTCTTTATACCTGACAAGCTCAGCGCCCGTTCATTCAGCACTTATTCTCATCGATTATTTGACTTTTTTTCCTTTTTTTCATTGCGCTTTTCTTTCAATGTTTTTTCAGGTTTCTTTTTAACTGATTTTTTTGAATCTTGTCCTTTAGACATAAATCACTCCGTTAACTTTGTTGATAAGACTTTAAACGTATAAAAACATAACAGTTTATTGAAAAGTCTTCGATACTATATCACCCCCGCCCTAAATCATGGCACTCTATCTTAAAAATCAAATAGTTATGTTATTTAGAGCCCTGCCATGAAAGTTTTGATCACTGATTTTAGGTGGTTCACTTTTTGGTATCGTAGCCATTTTTTCTCCCTCCATCTAACTGATATCATGTCGATCCAATTTATTTGATCCAGTTCAATGAACGACACTAGCCTCCTCGCCTTTTCTCTCTCCATCACCGGCCCCATTTTCATGGTGGTGTTATTGGGCCTGCTACTAAAGAGACTGGGAGTGATTCATCTTCAATTTGTTCAGCCCGCATCTGACCTTGTGTTCAAAGTAGGCTTACCGGCTATTCTGTTTTTAAGTATTTACCGCGCAGATTTAGCTAACTTCTCCATGGGGCTGCCAATACTGATTGCGATACCCATTACTCTATTGTTGTTTGCTACCTCTCTGCCTGTCAGCCGCTTATTTATCACGGACAAAGGTGATTGCGGTGTTTTTGTGCAAGGAGCTTTTCGAGGCAATCTTGCCGTTATTGGCTTGGCATTCTGTAGCAATGCTTACGGCGAACCAGGTTTGGCTGCAGCTGCGGTACCCGTGGCGGTGTTGACCATACTGTATAACCTGCTGGCGGTCGTAGCGCTGAACCCCATTGAGTCCGGCGTCAACCAGCCACCCCTGCAACGTATGGCAATTAACACCCTGAAAAACCCATTGCTTATCGGCATTTTTCTGGGTTTTATAATGAAGTTCAGTGGCCTACCATTACCAAAACTAATAGAAGACACGGGCAACTACTTTGCCCGCATGACGTTACCCTTGGCACTGCTGTGTATTGGCGCCTCAATGAACATGAAGGCATTAAAACATTCCGGTGTGAGTACGGTGTTAGCCTCTACCCTCAAATTAGTAGTGGCACCCCTACTGGTGATCAGTTTTGCTATTTGGTTCGATGTCCGCGGCATGGAGCTGGGTATTTTGTTTTTTCTAGTCGCTTCGCCTACGGCAGTTGCAAGTTTTATTCAAGTGAAAGCTATGGGAGGCAATGGAGAATTTGCCGCCAATATTGTGGTGATGTCGACGTTGCTGGGCATTGTGACAGTAACAGGCGGCTTAGTAACCTTAAAAGCCTTGGCTCTGCTTTAACAAGACGTTTTTACTCTCACGCCAAAACAGTCTCCGAATAAACTCGCAGTAACAAAAAGGGCCTGTAATTTAGTGTTCATGGTGATACTCCGAATCTAATAAGAAGATTGAGACCTCAGCAACATAATTTTTTTATTTCTATTATAAAAAATAGTCCTAGCTGGCCAAGAAACAGGAATATTTTCTTTTCAATGTGACGGACAAACAACATTCTACTCAGACTACACATAATCATTACACACTTAATGCGTCAGATCTCCTCCACAGGTAGAATAGCGCCTTTGCCCCCCAATAATTGAGGCTTTTATATGAATGACCATGTGAACCCGCAGACACACCCAGCCTTTGAGTTTCTGCGTAGTGAGCACATTGATTCCCTGAATATAGAGGTGGCTGAATACCGTCATCGTAAAACCGGGGCACAACATGTCCATATAACAGCCGAAAACACGGAGAATGTGTTTTTGGTGGCACTGAGAACTGTACCTAAAGATTCTACTGGTGTTGCTCATATACTGGAGCACACGGCCCTGTGTGGCAGTGAAAAATACCCAGTACGTGACCCTTTCTTTATGATGATTCGCCGGTCACTGAATACCTTTATGAACGCCATGACCAGCTCTGACTGGACGGCCTACCCTTTTGCCAGTCAAAACAAAAAAGACTTCAACAACCTGTTGGATGTATACCTGGATGCCGTATTTTTCTCCCGCCTGGATGAGTTAGACTTTTCCCAGGAAGGTCACCGAGTAGAATTTTCCGAACCAGACAATGCAGAATCACCACTGGTGTACAAAGGTGTAGTGTTCAATGAAATGAAAGGTGCCATGAGTTCGGTGCCCTCCACGCTTTGGCATACCCTGTGCAAATATCTCTATCCAACCACGACCTATCACTACAACAGTGGCGGAGACCCGGAGTGTATTCCCGACCTTAGCCATGAGCAGTTAAAAGCGTTTTACCAAACCCATTACCATCCCTCTAATGCCATTTTTATGACCTATGGAGACAAGCCTGCCATAGAACTTCAGACCACATTTGAAGAACAAGCATTAGCCCGATTTGAAGCATTGGACGTAGAGATTTCAGTGCCCGATGAAAAACGTTACCAAAAGCCCATCGCTGTTGAGGAAGCCTACGCCTTCAACGAAGAAGGCAGTACCGACAACAAAACCCATATTGTACTGAGCTGGTTACTCGGCAAAGCCACCGACCTAGAAGCCAGTATGGAAGCTCATTTACTGTGCAGCATTTTGCTGGACAACAGTGCTTCACCATTACAAAAGGCACTGGAAACCACCGATCTGGGCACCTCGCCATCGCCCTTGTGTGGCCTTGATGATTCTCAAAGAGAGCTGTGTTTTGTCTGTGGTATAGAAGGTAGCGAAGCCGACCGTTCAGAAAATTTGGAAAAAATGATTCTTGATGTTCTGCAAGACGTCGTCAGCAACGGCATCCCTCAGGAGCAAGTAGAAGCATCGCTACACCAGCTGGAGCTTCAACAGCGTGAGATTGGCGGCGATGGTTACCCCTACGGCTTACAGCTGATTATGGCTGCCCTCACCAGCGCCACCCACCGCGGAGACGCCATTGCACTGTTGAATCTTGACCCAGTATTAAAAAAACTCCGAAACAACATTCAAGACCCCAATTACATTAAACAGTTGGCCAGTAATCTACTACTAAACAACCCCCACAGGGTTAGGCTCACTATGACACCGGACACAACACTTTCGGCCAAAAGAGATGAGGCCGAGGCTGAACGTTTAGCAACAATAAAAGCAGGCCTGGACGAAGCAGGCAAGCAAGCGATTATAGAGAAAGCCCAAATACTGAATGAACGTCAGCAACAAAAAGATGATGAATCGATCTTACCCAAAGTTGGGTTGGAAGACATTCCTTTGGAAATGGCCTATGTGGCACCGACAGAAAAGCTTGAAAGCCCACTCCCCCTCACGAGCTATGCTGCCGGTACCAATGGTCTGGTCTATCAGCAAATTATTCTGCCGTTACCAGAATTGTCTGAACAGCAAATTAACCTGCTGCCCATCTACAGTAATTGCCTGACCGAACTGGGTGCGGGAAACAAAGATTACCTCGCTACACAGCTTTGGCAATCTCAAATCTGTGGCGGCATCCATGCCTACGCCAGCGCCCGAGGTCTACCCGGCAATGAACAAGCACTAGCTGGCCATCTGACACTCTCTGCCAAAGGTCTTGCTCGGAACCAATCATCCTTAACAGAGTTGATGCATGGCACGCTGGAGCAGGTACGCTTTGATGAGCTGCCTCGTATTCGTGAGTTAATCGCCCAAACCCGAGCACGCCGAGAATCCAGTGTAACCGGTAGCGGGCATAGTCTGGCGATGACAGCAGCGTCTAGCGGCACAAGTCCAGGGGCAAAACTAGCTCATCAATGGGGTGGACTTGAAGGTATTCGCCAAATCAAACAATTGGATAGCTCCCTGGCAAATGACCAACATTTGGAAGCACTGGCAAAACAGTTGACCGAAATACATCAATTAATTTTAACGGCCCCACGTGAATTTTTAGTGGTGGGCGAAGCCGATAACTTTGCAGATTATTATCAGGCCATTCAGCAGCGCTTTACCCGGGAAACTAACTCGGACTTTACTGTCTTTAGTCAGCCGGAAGTGCGCCAACAAGTAGCAGAGCTGTGGAAAACCAGCACCCAAGTTAATTTCTGTGCAAAATCCTACCCCACTGTTGCCATGTCACACCCAGATGCCGCAGCGCTAACAGTACTCGGCGGTTTCCTACGCAACGGCTATTTACATCGCGCCATTCGTGAACAAGGTGGGGCCTACGGCGGCGGTGCTGGGCAAGATGGCAATATTGCAGCATTCCGGTTCTTCTCTTATCGTGACCCTCGTATCGAAGCTACACTGAAGGACTTTGACCAGTCGTTGGTTTGGCTTCAAGATGAAAAGCATGAATGGTCCCAAGTGGAAGAAGCCATTCTCGGGGTAGTCAGCTCCATTGATAAACCCAGCTCCCCCGCAGGCGAGGCAAAGCAAACATTCCATGCCG
The DNA here is from genome assembly GCA_033791605.1 of Porticoccus sp. Classification (GTDB taxonomy): domain Bacteria; phylum Pseudomonadota; class Gammaproteobacteria; order Pseudomonadales; family Porticoccaceae; genus Porticoccus. The sequence goes on along the minus strand of JASJGJ010000145.1, from coordinate 38,075 downwards.
AGCTTTATGGCCGTTCACGGGAAGTTAGATCGCTTTTCCGCAACCAAGTAAAAGCAGTCACACTGGCTGATTTGCAGCGAGTTGCCATGACATATCTGATTGAAGGTAACGCCAGTACTGCCGTGATCACAAATCCCGATAATGCAGCCGTAGCAGAATCGCTGAATCTAACTTCCGTGACACTATAGGGTACTCAAGACATTACGCAGGAATATTTTACTGATGTTTAAAACCACAATTGAACCCCGTTTTTCTGAAACCGATGCGCTTGGGCATATCAATCACACAGTGTTTCCCATTTGGTTTAATTTTGCGCGGAAGGATCTTTTTAAACTGGTACACCCAAGCCTATCCCTTGATGACTGGCCCATTACAATAGGTCATTTTAATGTAGATATTTTTCATCAGGCACTCTACGACAGCGAAGTCACCATCAACACGGGGATTACTAAGATTGGCACAAAATCATTCACTGTGGTGCATGAGGCTTGGCAACAAGGAGCAATGGTTGCTCGCGGTGAGGCAGTGCTAGTCTGGTTTAACTACAAAGAACAGGAAAGCTGCGCAATACCCGAAAATATTCGGGCATTACTAGCGGAACATTAGGTGAAAATAGCCAACCTGCGACCAAATAACCAATGAATGCCGACCGGGACAAAATTTACGCCACACCACTACTGGAGATTGCAGGCTTCCGGTTTGATCTAGCTGTGGCTTCAGTTTTTCCCGACATGATCAAACGCTCAGTGCCCGGTTATGAAACTATCATTGCCATGACGGGCACACTCGCTGGGCGTTATGTACAACCCAATAGTCGCTGTTATGATCTGGGCTGTTCACTTGGCGCTTCCACCATTGCTATGCGCCACCACATAAAACATAGCAACTGCAATATTGTAGCCGTGGATAACAGCGAAGACATGCTAAGCCAGTGCCAAGTGATTTTGCAACAAGATGACAAGAACTGTCCTGTAACGATGACTCCGGTAGATCTCATCCACGGGAATATCCAAGATATTTCGATTATCAATGCTAGCCTAGTGGTATTGAATTTCACTCTACAATTTATCCCGGTGCAACACCGAGCTGCACTACTGCAACATATTGCAGATGGCTTGCTACCTGGCGGTGTGCTGGTGCTTTCTGAAAAAGTGGCCTTTGATGACTCACAGCACCAAGAGCTAATGATAGAGCTCCACCACAATTTTAAACGTGCCAATGGGTACAGTGACCTGGAAATCAGCCAGAAGCGTTCAGCATTAGACGATGTACTGATACCCGAAACCCTAAAAACCCACCGTAAGCGACTGCGTGACTCAGGGTTTAGTAGCGTCGAAGTGTGGTTCCAGTGTTTTAATTTTGCCTCCTTAATTGCAATTAAATAAGCTGCACTTATATAAATAGAATTTTCTATGCCATCAACAAAACCTTCCCTTATCGACTTCTCTCCCTTGCTGGCAGCCATCTCTGACGGCCCACTCTCAGCGTGGGCCGAGACTCTCCCCGAACAGATCGAACAGACTATGTCTGTTGAACGTTGGGGTGACATGCCCGGCTGGCAATCTGTGCTGGAAAATCTACCGCAGATTAAAGCATCTCAAATAGACTTGAAAAATGGCATGACGGTGGGTCAGGCGAGTGATAGCGATGCCAAAACACAGCAACAATTAAAAGATGCACTAATGGGTTTGCACCCCTGGAGAAAGGGTCCGTATAATTTGTTTGGTCTGCATGTGGACACTGAATGGCGTTCAGACTGGAAGTGGGACAGAGTTATTCCTCACTTGGCACCATTACAAGATCGACTGGTGCTGGATGTGGGTTGCGGTAATGGTTACCACTGCTGGCGCATGCTGGGAGAAGGCGCCAACAGAGTAATAGGCATTGACCCTTCCAATAAATTTGTTCATCAATTCTATGCCATTAAGCGCCTCTTAACTCAGGGACTCAAAGAAGAACAAGGCATCAACGATTTTCCAGTTGATGTATTACCTGTAGGAATTGAACACCTGCCTCCTGAGCTAAAAGCCTTTGATACCGTATTTTCAATGGGCGTGTTCTACCACCGCCGTTCACCCATGGATCACCTGAGAGAACTCAAAGATTGTTTGCGACCTGATGGACAACTGGTATTGGAAACACTGGTGATCGAAGGTGGCTTAGGCGAGGCACTGGTACCTGAAGGCCGCTACGCCAAAATGCGTAATGTTTGGTTTTTGCCCACTGTCGAGACTCTGCTTTCCTGGATGAGAAAGTGTGGGCTAAAAAACCCGCGCATGGTCGACATCGCTAAAACCAGCATTGAAGAGCAGCGAGCCACAAAATGGATGCATTTTCATTCCTTACAGGATTTTTTAGACCCAAACGATGACAATTTAACAGCTGAGGGACATCCAGCACCGATAAGGGCCGTATTTATAGCTGAAGCTTGACTGGCTACGGAACAAACTGACGACGGGAACAGCTCGTTAGTCGTCTAACGTAGAGAGGGGTGTGTCCAATGCAAATTCAGCATGAATTTGAGTACACCATCGATTAAGGCGATCAGAAGAGAGTTCGGGCTGTTGATCCTCATCAAGCGCCAAGCCCATAAATAACTTCTCTCCCTCAGAGCCTAATGTGATTTCTGCTTTTGAGGCGTCGTAGTCGTAACCTTCCGTCGGCCAATAGCCAATGATTTTATCGGCTGTTTTGATCACCACATCATGGAGCATACCCATCGCATCTAAAAAGAAATCGCCATAACCAAACTGATCACCCAACCCGACAAATGCCACGGTTTTACCAGAAAAGTCGATCGCCTCGACATCCTCCCAAAAGTCTTCCCAATCAGACTGTATCTGACCGAAGTCCCAAGTGGGAATACCTAAAATCAGTTGATCGTAGTCAAGGAATTCTAGTTGTGTCACTTCGCCGATATCATGGATATCTACCACATCTTCACCCAATCGCCGGGCAATACGATTGGCAATGGACTCTGTATTCCCTTCATCACTGCCAAAGAATATACCGATTTTGGTCACTGTAGTTTCAAACCCTTATTGCTGCCAAAAATGAACATCAAAAAATATGTGCTGCAAAAAACAGCAGCGCGGATTCTCCCAGCTCTGCTCTCATGCTGCAACATTCTAGAGTTTAAAAAATTGATGATCGGCTAGATCCTGCCACGACAAAGACGTCGTTAAAAAAACCGACTAATTTGCAGCTGAATGTAATCATCCCGACTAAATGAATATAAAGGTTCATCTGACTCTGAATTGGTTATAGCTCTCGCCCTAAACTCAAGTACGACATTATCCCCAAAACGTCTTTCGGCCTCGATATTAAAGAAAGTTTCTGAGGTTTTTTTATCCACGACAACCCCCGCTAATAAGGCCGTATCCTGAGCATCATTTAATGACCACCGGCCACCGACAAAAAGGTCATTATCTGCCATCGTAGCAGGCTCGCGAGAGGAGCGTTCATCGTACTGATACTCCATCAGAAATCCAATGTCAGCATCACTTTCATACACTTGATAGAAGGTGTACTCAAAACCGGCAACACTGGCCATAAACGATTCATCATAACCATCCCGGACAATGGCTTCTAACTTCCAGAGCCAGGCATCTTTGGTATATTGTAAATCCAACCCCACCTGATCGACTTGATCATAAAATGGTGTTAATTCTCGGCCATTCGGTGCCACTTCTAACCTAGGCTCTCGGTTGGTACCGCGAAAATAGTACAGCCCCACATCGACATCACCAAAATAGTGACTGTACCTTAAGGCAAAATCTACATGTTTATCCTTATCACCTGATTCATATTCAGCATCATCCCAATTTACAGGTAACGGCGCACGAAAACGTCCATCTTCCCCGGGAAAGGTACGCTCACGAAAATAGGGCAAAATATAAACATTCAATAAGCCCCAATCCTTTTGTACCGCCAAGTTCACCATAGGTTGCCCAAGCTTATCTTCTTGGTCGAGGTCTTCCACCAAATCTGTTTGGTTAATAATATCTACCAGATGGACAGACTCTGTGACACCCCAGAAAACTTTATTGATTCCGATCAGCAGCTCTATATCCATGCCCTTATAAGACAGGCCTTCATGTGCCCAATACGCTTCACGCAAGTCAAGGTGCGTCCGCTCGTCATCATTTTCATCCCAGCGAGCAAAGGGAATAAATGATGCACGCTGGTCACCCTCTTCGCTGCGCCAACGTACTTCCCACTCACCTGAAATCGACATTTCAGCATCGCTGGTATTCTGCTCAGTCCACAAGCCATCCTGAGCAAACCCACGAAACTGTACTCCAGTATTGCCCGATAGATCCCACTCTGAATCGCCGGCCACAGCACTGCTGATACCGCAGACAATGGACATCACTATTGATCCCAATATGAGCGGTCTGAATACGCATACCTGAGATATAACTTGACGACAGAAGTCTTTCACTCAAACTACCTCAAACGGGATAACCGACCTTTAACAAAATCTTTGTCGGTTAAGCCAACACCGAATTCATATTCACTATAAACCAGATCTGTACTCTTATTTGTCTGCAAATTTTTCATGATCAAGCGATGAGGACGCCAATATTTTTCTTCATAGATACGATAGTCCTCAAAGATTAACTCTTTGAGCAAACTCCCACGGCGATCATAGAATTCAATTTTACGGATTTGATAGTCCGTAGTATCAACCCATGAAATCTGCTTGGTATAACCAGAATTTTCATAACGAGGTACACGTTCAACCACCTCACATTGCAGCTCGCCACAAGGTTCCTCTTTCAAATAGGTGTAACTGAACTTATTCAGCTCACTTGCGGTAAAGTCTTCAAACGCAAATTCGGAACCTACAAACGGACCAGATTTGTTTCTGGATGAAATTCTTTTCACTCGCTTCAACGCAGGCAGATAGAGCCATTGATCATCCGGATCAAGCATTTTGGCGTAAGAAAGTAATGCCGTGCCTTCGATATCTTTAGGTGTAGAGAACAATACTAGGCTTTTATCACCCACCGATTCGTCAGGTATCTCTAAGGTTGTAAATTTCATAGTTCGTGACGATTCTTGGCCAGCCGCGTTACGAAGTACCATAGTCATCTCCGCTTCGCTATCACCAAACCCCCGATCAGACCGGTCAGACCTAGCTGCAATGGCGAAGCCCTTTTCTTCAGCACTCGCCTCTTCCGGGGCTTCGGCCCGTGCTGGAGAAACAAGTAGCTGGACAGAAGCTATAACACTGATCACGAACAATAGTGCGGCACTAAAAATATTCCGTTGTTTCATTTTATTCCCCTTTGAGCGTATCGCGACATATGCCACGTTGTACATGCCACTTTTTATAACGGCTCTGAAACTGTTTCGGTATCACTTACAGAAACAGTCTCTTTATTTTTTTCCATGACCAACAAAAGTGCTGGAAGAAACAAAAAGTCGAGAAGTAGGGCAAAGAGTATCGACATAATCGTCATCAAGCCCATATCAACATTCATCTTAAAGGCTGACGTTGTCATAACCAGAAAGCCAACAATCAAAATGATGGTGTTGACGACAATAGCCATACCCACATTACGATAAGCATACCGAATGGAATCCTCAGCAGAGAAACCTTTCTCATTCCTGGCACGCACATATTTGGAAAGGAAGTGCACGGTATCGTCCACAATGATACCCAACGAGATGGAGGCCACCGTGGCAACAGAAAACCCCACCTCACCGATAAGTAGTGCCCATGCACCAAAGGTCATTAATAATGGTAAACCGTTGGGAATCATACTCACCAAGCCTAAACGGACGCTTCGGAGAGCAACAATCATGATCAAAGCAATAGCAAAGATTGCAGCAATTGTCCCCGTTATCATGTTATGTATATTACGGTCTGTAATGTAAGTGAACATGACCTGCGCACTGGTGGGCTGAGCCTGCATGTAGTCCGGCCAGTTTTCCGCCATCCATTGTCGAGAGTTCGCTAAAAATATTTTTGTTTCACTGGTAGTGGCTTTGTGCAACATAGCGGTTAACCGCGTCGCAGACTTATCCACATTAATCCGGTCATTCAAGTCCAACCCATAAGGTAAAGACAGCTCGTATAGCAATAAGTACTGTGCCGACAATTCTCGGTTAGCTGGTATGCGATAAAAACTCTGGTCATCACCATGCATGTTTTTATTCAGGCGTTTCATGATGTCAGAAATGGAATAGACATGAATCACCTCTGGCTGAGTCCTTAAGAACGTTGCGAATTTCTCAAGGTTATTCAGGTATTCTGGCTCACTGATCCCACCAACATTTAACGATGGAACAGAGAACTCAATGGGGTACAAGCCAAAAGATTTCAAAGCTTGATCTGAGTCTGTACGAAACTCAATACGCTCATCGAAATATTCTACCCACTGATCATTAAAAGTAATCGTTGGGATAAAGGCAACAAAAGCAAGAACTACTACACTGATCACCACCAATAACTTACGGTAATTAGCAATCACAAAGTCCGCCAATCGCGCCATCATTACTTGCGACCATTCCGCGTCATGCGCTTCTTTCACCTTAACCGGCAATAAACTCATTAGCGCCGGCAGTAATGTGATAGAAAACAGCCATGCAGCGCCAATACCCACCGCCGTAATATTACCCAAATGCCAAAACGGTGGGGAGTCAGAGAAATTCAGAGAAAGAAAACCCACAATGGTTGTCAATGATGTAATGGTGACGGGCATAAAGTTCAAACGGACAGCCTCAGGAATGGCGTCAACTTTTGAAAACCCTTCCCTCATCAGGCCACGCATGGAAATCAGAATATGAATGGAATCAGCCACCGCTAGGGTAAGAATGACCGTAGTAGCACTCATGGAAATCGGTGTTAATTTAACGCCAAAGAATCCGGCTACGCCCATACCTACAACTGTAGAAAAGGCAATAACCAGAAGAATGGAAACCGTGCCAGCAAATGAACGCAGGATCAGCCAAGCCATCACTAATATCACGAGAAACATGAGGGGCATCAATGTGCCGGCATCCAGCTGCCCCACCTCCGAAAAGGAATTATTGAGCATAGAAACGCCCGTTAAAGAAATAGTAATTCCTGTAAATTCTGCTTCGATGCGATCACGCAGTGCTCTGGCTGCATTAACGGCCTCGGGCACTTCGTTCAAATCTATTTCAGGATACTGAAAAACCACATTGATGGATGTAACGTCACCCGAAGGAGTAATCAGTTGATTGACCAAGAGAGGCTCATCTACTGCAATTTTTTTACGAGAAAGTAGTTCCGTGGGCGAAAGATTTTTTGCATCAATGACCAAGTCTTCAACGATCAGATCATCGTCAATCGCCTTGGTATATTGAAAGTTACTGACAGAATCCACACGAATTGCATAAGGAATCTTCCATGCTTCCGATGTCAGAGCTTCTACAGCGGCTAATGTGTTGTTATTGAAAGCTGTGGCATCACCGTTACTATTTTTCTCTGACTCAATAACGAACAAAATATTGTCATTTTTGGTATAGGTAGCCTGAAAATTCTCAAATGCCGCTAACTCCGGGTTTTCGTCAGAAAAGAATGTTCGGTAGTTTGCCGCAAACTCCAATTTTGACATCCCTGCGCCAGCACCAAAGGTCATAACAACGACACCAATTAGTACCAACCAGCGAAACTGAAGAACCCTTCTTGTTAACCTTACAGAAAAGTGGTCTATCGCTTCAAAATATCGATCCATCAGCTTGCCTCAGATTATTAATTACCCATTGGTCAAAAATGTGTCAAAAAAAAACCACAAACCAACCACTCAACCGACCCTAAAACCACCAATGTAAGCTAAAAACAGTTGCCTCATCATACGAAGCATTATACCCAAGAACTCAATACATCTTCGAGCGCGTGGCTGACATGATCTGTATTTGAAAATCCCTTAACGATTGCCCCAATCCCTGCCATGGTCACCATTAACAACATCAATACATTTTGCTGTAATTTCATTCAACAATGAGCGTAGATTATGCCGTAGGAGAATCATGTAAAATAGGCGCTGACGGCGACCTCTTTATAATTACTCATGTAATATTTAGCGCCTTCAAAAATAACTGGTATTTATCACCAAAAGTTTGATACAAGTTTCCCTTATGCAACTCTGTCGCCAAACATAGATCTTTTTTGTGAGGCACCTTCATAACCCTAGAGCCAAAACATATTCATGACAGTTAACTTCAAACTCTCCTAAATCACCATACCGTGGGTCATAGCTCTATATAACTAGATATCATAACTGTCAGATTTTTTCACATTTTAGAAATATATACTTACGCCTAAAGACTGAAAGTACTGTATTTTCTGGCTTGGTATATAAATTGCTTATCTAGCTTAAATGTAAAATTCAAAGGAAATATACAAAATGAAAATAAACTCGTTAACGAAGCTTTTATTCTCGATAGCCATCTGTTGGGGCGGGTACGCTAACGCAACCTTGATCGGAGACGAGGTTGGTTGCGAAATCACAGGAGGAGGAACCTTCTCTTGCGATAATGCAACTGCAGTGGTCGGAGAAGGTGTAGATTTCACTATTGGGCTCACCAATTCGGGCTATATTGATTTGGACCTTATGAACGAAACGATTGGGCTTACCTTTACTCAAGATGGAAGCCTAGGCAGCACTATTATCAACTTAACAGATCTTGATTGGGTTGGAGTAGTAGAGGCAAGTATTATATCGATTTCTGGAATAAATGGTTTTACCAACGATGATTTAATCATTGGAAGTGACAGCCTAATCATCAATCTTATTGGCACAGATTTTACGGCTGGGGCGAGTGCTCTTATCGCCCTTAGTACTGGCTCTCCCGTACCCGCACCCACTACTCTAGCGTTGTTAGGTTTAGGGCTTGCTGGTCTTGGATGGTCAAGACGTAAGAAATCGTAAACCATACTCTTGATGTACAGCCCTCCTCGTGAGGGCTTTTTTGTGCCTGTGGTTAACCGTCACGTTTGCCTCAAAAGAGCCGGTTACGGCTCCCAATAGATCCTTTAATTTTGTTCATATTCTCTCTACAGTTACTATCGCCCCTAACCGTAAACTGTTCTTGTAAAAATATCATTGTACGAATAAAGAGGATAACCCCCTGCCCCCATAAAAAAAACAAACCACACTATCAATAAAGCTCTCATTTCACTGCTGAAAATATCTACAGCTCAACTTTAATCTAGATACTTAGCGAAGCCATATCGCCATTTACACAAATTTCACATTCCCAAAACATACGAACTACTTCAGCCTTTCTAGTGTTTAAAACTGGTCTCCCTCTCCTTGATAGAAGAGAGTGCAGATAAGTCTCTTATGTAAATTGGTTTTAACCGATATAAGAGTCAAGCATAGCTTCCTAAAAGAGTAGCAACCCTTTCCCTATCACCGGCAGAACGAAATTGCTGAAATTCTTGATCATAACGCGAGAACAAGGCTTGGCACTTATTGGTAGATTCAGACTCGTTATACGTTTGGAGTAAAAGAACACACTCCCCCTTAACTTTGTACAGATCCCGAAGATCTTTAGGGATATCTCTTCTGAAGTAAAAAAGACCACTAGAACGACAATTGAGATACTTCACAGTCCAAGTTATACAACCAACTTGGAGAGAGTAACGAGACATCATATTACCCCACAGAAGGAGCAAGCATAAACTGAAGTTTTGTAATCTCGTTTGTAACCTTCAGGCAGGCCAAAAACAACAAAGCCCCCGGTATACGGAGGCTTTGGGCTACTACTAAGTAGTAAAATGGCGCACTCGGAAGGATTCGAACCTTCGACCGCTCGGTTCGTAGCCGAGTACTCTATCCAGCTGAGCTACGAGTGCGTTGTTAAGGGCGCGTAATATAAGAAAGTGAACGTTTTTAGTCAAGCCGAAATACAGTATTCTCTATAATTAGCTTGTTTGACCCCAAAGAACAGACTGGTTGGTTTGCGGAAAAAAGAACCCCATCCAATATCTGCTGTACTATACAGAAATACAACAATAACATGTGATAAGTCTGGCACTTTAATAGGGAGTAATGTCTATGATTCGAATCGCAATCAATGGCTATGGCCGTATTGGCCGCAATATACTTAAAGCCCTATATGAACGGCCCGAGCTAAAAAAACAGATAGAAATTGTCGCCATCAATGACCGAGGCGACGTAGCAATCAATGCCCATCTGACTCAGTTTGATAGTGTTCATGGACGTTTTCAATACAAAGTTGAACATGACGCCTCTTCACTGATTATCGGAAATGATCACATTAAGGTCTTTTCAGAGCCATCTCCCAGCAAGCTACCATGGAAGGCCTTGGAGATCGATGTGGTCTGTGAGTGCACAGGTGTATTCACCGATAGAAATAAAGCTGCAGGACACATTGCTGCTGGCGCCAAAAAAGTTCTAGTGTCCGCTCCCGGCAATGATATGGATGCAACTATCGTCTTTGGTATTAATGACCATATCCTGACAAAAGAACACCAAGTCATCTCAAATGCATCATGCACAACTAACTGCCTTGCCCCCATCGTCAAACCGTTACATGATAATTTTGGTATTCAATCAGGGTTTATGACGACCATTCACGCTTACACAAATGACCAGCATCTCACGGATGTATACCACACTGACCTTTATCGTGCGCGCTCAGCAACTCAGTCTATGATCCCTACAGGAACTGGCGCAGCAAAGGCCATTGGCCTCGTGTTGCCAGAACTCGCCGGTAAGTTGGATGGCATGGCCATACGAGTACCTACAGCTAATGTCTCATTAGTTGATTTAACGTTTGTGGCAAACAAAAATACCTCCATTGATGAAGTGAACCATCTTATGGAAAAAACCACAAAAAATGCCCATAACGAGGTACTTGGTTATGTCAATCAACCGCTTGTCTCAATAGACTTCAACCACAGCACCTATTCCAGTATCTTCGATGCTAGCCATACTCGTGTAGAAGGAAGATTGATAAAAGTGCTTGCGTGGTATGACAATGAATGGGGGTTTTCAAACCGAATGCTCGACACAGCCCTACGACTTGCCAACGTCTAACAATATGATACTACTGTAAAATATCAATAATTGTTAATCTACGGCACCATCTACCCAAAAATAGTTAACCTGTTAGGTTGTAGCCTTAGAAGTAAACATAACCCAGGAAGATAAATTTTTGCCCACACCAAAATCTCATGCTAAAGCATAACCCCAGGAAAGGATTAGGAGTTTAGATTGACTAACAGCAGCTATGGAATACCACCCACAAGCCTGCCTGCATGGCTTGAGCTAAAAAATTTGGCACGAGTAATCAAAAATAAAAGTATTCTCGAGCTATTTGATAACGATACATTGCGTGCCCAACACCTATCCATTAAACAGGGCGAGCTCTTCCTCGATTACTCCAAAAATTTCATCAATGATCAGGTAATGTCGGCCCTGCTCTCTCTAGCCAAGCAGTCGCAACTCAAAACACATACAGAGGCCATGTTTAACGGCGAAGCCATTAATACTTCAGAACAAAGGGCCGTATTGCATACGGCTCTGCGCGGCACCAAAGAGGATAACTATCTTCACGACAATGAACCCGTTTACGATCGGGTAGAACGTGCGCTAAGCCAAGTGTCAGCCATAAGCCATCAGCTTAGGGAGGGCTCTTGGCTTGGCTCCACAGGAAAAGCGATAACAGATGTCATACATATAGGGGTTGGGGGTTCAGACCTTGGCCCTAGAATGGCCTGCCAAGCACTGCGTCCTTATAATCATACTTCAATTAACGTACATTTTGTTTCAAATACAGATGGAGCAGAAGTTCTATCAACCATTAACAAACTTAACCCAGAAACAACGCTTCTAATTATTGTTAGTAAATCCTTCACCACACAGGAAACTATGCTTAATGCAAAAACTGCATTAGATTGGCTTCAAAACTCTTTGGAATTAGCTCAACCCCAATCCTCTAGTCATGTCATTGCCGTCACTGCTAGCAGAAACAATGCTGAAAAATATGGCATAAATCCAACAAGAATCCTCGAGTTTGAAGAATGGGTTGGCGGCCGGTTTTCTTTATGGTCAAGTGTAGGCTTATCGGTTTCCATCTGTATTGGGCATGATAATTTTGCAGCTATGTTAAATGGCGCAAGGGAGATGGATATTCATTTTAGAACATCCCCTCCTGAACAGAATATGCCCATTATCTTGGCATTAATTGGTATTTGGCATAACAATTTTATCAACGCACATACACAAGCAGTAATACCCTATTGTGAACGCTTAAAATTACTTCCAGCCTATTTACAACAACTAGAAATGGAAAGTAATGGAAAGTCTGTATCCCTTAGCGACGAAGCAATTGATTATTCCACAGCACCTATCATTTGGGGACAACCAGGCACTGACAGCCAACATGCTTTCTTTCAGCTGCTCCATCAAGGTACCCATTACGTACCTGTTGATTTCATAGGGTTTATAAATGACCCCTCCAGCAATAAAGAACATCACAAGTTTTTATTAAGTAATTTAATCGCACAGGCCTCAGCATTAATGACAGGAAGGCCAATTAATAATCTTGCTCCACACAAGGCGTACCAAGGCAACAAGCCTTCAAACACGCTATTAATTGACGAGTTAACCCCTAAAAACTTTGGTGCCATGATTGCTCTTTACGAACACAAGGTCTTTATTCAAGGAAGCATATGGAATATCAATTCGTACGATCAATGGGGCGTCGAACTAGGCAAGGAAATGACTAAAAAAGTTCTAAGCGAAAAAGCGATGGAGGACCCATCTATTGACGCATCCACCCACCACCTCCAAAACTATATCCAGGCTCACACAAAATAAGGCCATCAACTGATGCCACCTACACTTGGCTATCCTTTGTATTCAATTTTTATATTTATTCAACATCATCACAACTCACGCCTGTATAAACCGAGTCTGCTGCGTAATCCATATTATCGTTACTTACTCTTGGGCTAGTTCTACAACTCACAAATACATACCAGATTTAAATTCTCTTCATCCATAAAAAAAGGCCCCCAAAAGGGCCTTTTTTTATGGATGTAACTTTAAAGTAAACCTTTTAGTGATAGCAAATATTTAACTTCTTCATTATCTGCTATCAACTAAAAGGATGATCTACGTACTATCTGTTTTCATTAAAAAGAAATTTAGGTTTGCAGATATACGCTAGTGCTGGCATCAAGAACAATGCACTGAGTGCAGAAACCGTCAACCATAGACCAATCAACATACCCATTTCTGCTTGGAAGCGCAGAGAAGAGAATAGCCATACACAGACACTGGCAATCAATACAAAGGCTGTTACGAGAACACCACGTCCAGCACAGTGCAGCGACAGTGAAATCGCTTCAAGGTGTGTTTTACCACTATCGTATTCACCTTTGATTCGGTCACAGATATAAAGTGCATAATCCACACCTAGACCAATACCCAGTGCAGCTACCGGTACTGTATTGATATTCATACCAATATTCTGCCAAGACATAAATGCAAACGTTACAAGGTTTGCCAATACCACTGGAACCATAAAGAACATACCAGCAATACTAGAGCGATATACTAGGATGCACATCATAACCAGAATGAAGAGTGCCAGCGCAATAGATTGAATCTGCCCTGAAAGAATCACTTCGTTAACCGCCGCGATTACACCAATCGTTCCGCCCGCCAGACTGATCTTAACATCTGGGTTATCAGCAATAAATTGCTTAACACGAGCAATGGCTGTTTGAATTGTCTTACCTTGACGGTCAGCAAAGAACATTGTGATCGAAGCATTCATACGGTTAACATCAGTGAAGCGGTTAAGGTCACCAGGTTCAGCAGCCCTTTCGTACATGTAGATCAACTCAGCATTGTTAGTAGTTGTTTCACCAAGCTCAGCGTATCTAAAGTTACCTTCACGGAGTGTCTCATTTACAGAAGGTAGAATATCTGAAAGAGAAATACTACCACCTATCTCATGCTGTTCTTCCATATAACGCTGGAACCTCAACATGGTATCGAGAACATGAACATTCTTAATCTGGTTCTTTTCTTCACGACCAACAACCACAAACATTCGATCAGCACCCGGAAACTGCGTATTAATTGCTAATGAATCAGCGTTATAACGCGCGTCAGGCCACAATATGGGTGAACCAGGGTTTGCATCGCCTACTGTCAAGTGAACCGCTTTAAATCCGCAAACAACAAAGAGTACAGCTGCAATAGCTACAACTACATACCTAGCTTTGGTAGCCACAATACTCACACACAGGTTGAGGAATGGGCGAATAACCAGACGATCTAAATTCAGTGGATGTGCGTAAGACTTCGGTTTTTTAACCCAAGACAACAACACCGGTGTAACAATAATGGAGCTGACAGCTACTGTTGCCACCCAAACAACCGCTAAGACAACCAATTTTTGTAGCAACGGAATTGGGCTGATCGCAACTACTGTTACACAACCCGCATCTGTACCAATACCAAGCAGGCCAGGCCTTAACAGATCTTTCAAGGTCACTGTAGCAGCTTTGTATGAATCCAAATCTTCTTCATGACCCTTAACAGAGTCAATCTCTTCATGGAAACGAGTAATCATCTGCACCGAGTGTGAAACAGCTCGAGCAGTAATTAACATAGCAACCACGACAACCAGAGGATCAAAATGGATCCCTACCATTTTTGCCACACCCAGCGCCCAAATTGCACTGATTGCACCAGACAAAAGAGGTAAAAGTGTTCCACGCCATGTTCTGTTGATCAGGAACAAAAGAACCAAGAAAATCAGGGCTGCAATCGTTACCAGTTTCATTGTTTCTGGAAGATAGTGATTTACCCAACCATAGAGGATAGGGTTACCCACGAGAGCAATATCAACGGCATCATTATCTAGCTTTTCAACAAGATCATAAGCTTGTTCATACGCAAGATTGTAGTCCAGAATGTTATCAAAAAAGTCTACTGTAATTAATGTCGCAGATAGATCTTTTGATACAAAGGGACCATATACCAATGGGCTACGTAATATTGCTTCTTTTATCCGCTCAATATCAGCCTGACTTTCAGGCAGGTTAGGCCACATGTATGGGAAGCTTTGAATCCCCTCAGTGGATGCGCGGACCTCTTTCAGCTTCTTACCCGCAATGGAGAAGATCTGAAATTCATTAATTGCATCAATTTTATACAAACCCTGAGTAAGGGCATGCACTTGTTCTAGAACGGGCATCTGAAAGATGTCGCCCTTAGTTGATTGGATCATGAAGGTGATAATACTTGTACCACCAAAGGTTTTCTTAAACTCTTCATGAACCTTGATGTAAGGATGACTTCCAGGCTGTAAATCCTCGAAGACGGTTTTCACGTCAATGCGCACTGCAAAGGTAGCTAGAATTGCTGTAAGGACAAGGACTACTGCCAGTACAGTTTTTCTAGACTTCATACAGAAAATTGCAAATTTTTCTATCATTCTATTCTCCAACAACCCGAAATTGCATGGATGGGCGAGCCCTAATAATTAATTATTTTTAAAAAAACTTACTCGGCGTACAACACCCAAGTTTTGTTTTTTATATCCAATGAACCTACAGTAGCACCGACAGCAAGGCCTTTATCACCCACAATTTCCATCTCTGTATGGGATGTATAATCCGTAGTAGAGATATTCATAGGCTCAAAATTCTTCAGGTCACCAGTAAATGTCATCCACTTACCTTTGTTACCTATGGCTACCCATCTATCAATCGCATCAGACCATTGGATATCCATCATATGCTCCGTCATACCAGATTGCTCTGGAGACACATATTTCCAAGTCTCACCACCATCATTAGTGCCGACTACAACTCCAGCCAGTCCAACCATTACGATTTCTTGAGGGTTCTTTGCGTCAATTGCAGCAAAACTGTTCGGACTATCAGTAAATATTTCTTCCCAGGTTTTACCGTTATCTATACTTTTAAATATTTGACCATATTCAGCAGCAACATAAATTGTATTGGCATCTACCTTGACGACATCATTCATAAAGATATCGTTCTCTTCACGTAGACGTGTCCATGTTTTTCCATAATCCATGCTACGAATAATTGTGCCCATCTCACCAACAGCTAAAGCCTCACCACCTGGATAGGTATGCACTTTAAGCAATTTGTTGGCTACCTCTGATTTAGGTGAATCCACAGACACCCAAGTTTCACCCTGATCTTCTGTCATGAGAGTAATACCACCATTACCCACGGCAACAGCACGATCTGCATCCCAAGCAGATACATCCTGAAGATGTACATCAACAGTAGAATCTTGGTTTTCCCAGGTTTTTCCCCCATCTTTGGTAATTAGCATTTTTCCATAATTACCGGCGGCCAAGTATAAATCCCCATCAACATGAGTAACGCCGAAGATGTTATCCCTGACATTAATTGGTGCAGAAACTACTTCTTCTATCACTGCCTTAGGTTTCACAAAAATACCCGCCCAAAGCAACACAGCAACAATAGCCCAAGGCAATATTGAAACCAGTGTAAGTAAAATCTTTTGTACTGCTGACTGTTCTTTTGCGCCTGAAGAATCAGACGTTTCAGAATCAGCGAGACCCTTTCCAGCAACGTTCATAACA
This sequence comes from Porticoccus sp., assembly GCA_033791605.1. Classification (GTDB taxonomy): domain Bacteria; phylum Pseudomonadota; class Gammaproteobacteria; order Pseudomonadales; family Porticoccaceae; genus Porticoccus. The sequence goes on along the minus strand of JASJGJ010000145.1, from coordinate 21,461 downwards.
CCCCCAAATAATCTTACATAGTCCAAAAGAGACCATAATAATCTTATGTGTACTGACCAGCTATTATTTATTTTAATAAGAAATATTCCGGGTGAAGACTGCTAGCTAAAGACATCTAACCAACAGCTTCACTCGGAATGATCTAGATCGGTATTAACGCGCCAGCTTAATCAAAGTTTTAAGTGACACATCTTGTTCCTCAACACCAGCAGGGTTAGCTTTCATGTTGGAAGACCAAGTCGTAGAGAACTCAGCTTTCCAATCAATGATGTGACCAACTACAGGAATCGGTGCAGCATAACCGTCATCACCCCAATCGACACGGTTTTGGAAGATAAAGCTTTTCCAGAACTTGCCGTTTTTATCGTAAGCTTCACCCAAGTATGGACGAGGGTAGTCAACTTCCATATAAACGATTTTCTTGCTGTAGGGATGCTCATCGGGAGGAGTACCCTCGATTACCCAGACTTCACGTGGTTCCCACTGAACTTGTTCGTTAGGGAAGAAGTGAGGAGCCGTATCCATATCTACTGCAGGGAATTCCTTAATGGTGTTTTTAAACGCCAGATCTACAGTAATCAATGGAGCGTGAGCGATAGCAAAGATCCAACGCTTACCTGTCAACTTAACATCTTTATACTTAGTAGGTACCGCATCCCAAATATCCCAATCATCATACAGTTGCACTGTACCACCGATTGGATCCATCCAAGCGTTACCAGACAGACGACGCGCACGACGTACAGACTTCAGGTATGCCCAGACATCATCTGGAGTTTGAGCTGTTGGATCGTTGTAACGGATAGAGAAGATACCGATACCTTTAATATCTTGCGGATAAATTGCAACGAGCACAGTTTTTTGCAAGATAGTGCCATCACCTTCTGAAACTGGACCGCCATCTAGACGACCTTCCATGTAGTAACGACGAGCCCACCAACGCTGAATACGCTCCATCCCTTTATGAGCATCCAAGAACACCCAAGAGATGTGACGTAAATCCATAGTTGCACCATAAGTAGGTGAACGTAGGTTCCAGATCAGCTTACAACCTGCAGCAGGGTCATCCATTTTGACATCTTGTGGATCGAAAAACATACCAGCTTTCCAGCCACTTACCACGCCACATGAAGTGCCTTCAGGAGCTGCACCATAAACCACATTAGCTTTACCATCTTGAGTGGCTTGCATGTACTTCGGATCCATTTCGATAAACTCTGAATGACGAGTATTAATCATCAGAGCCTTCTCGCGGATCATCCACTCAACGTTATCGGTAATCATACTACCAACTGTTTTACCTTCAAAACACTGGTCTTTAAGCGTATCGAAATTATCCGCTTTAATAACCGTACCCGCTGGCATTTTAGTACCCGTACAGCCGCCCAGAGCCTCAACAGGTGACGGAGTACCATCCCAGCGACCTGCTGCGGGTGGCTCACCGTAAAACTGTGTATTTGGCTTGGTGCCATCTGCAGTTTTAGCCACATAATTTTGTGGCTTATCTTTGTCACTTTTGTCAACCGCAGCAAGGGCAGCAAAAGGCACCCCGACCAGCAAGCTAACAGAAACTACCGTAGTAGTTATTAACTTCTTATACATATTAATACTCCCAGTTTTAATCAGTCTTGTTTGCGACAACCAATAAAATCATTAGTTGCGCAAACATACTCACATTATCTGCTTAAAAAGTTGCTGTTTAGAACTGTCTGGTAAGCTTGAATACCAGTTGGTTATCTTCAGCGAACCAGTCCATAAAGCCAGCACTGTTTTCTCTTTTACCGAGAAGACCATCACCGCCCGCATCATGGTCTGTAATCAAGCCATCTTTATAGACTTTCTTTTTATCACCATCATTCCACCAAAGGTCAGCTTCCACCTTCAGACGCCAGTCATCACCCCAAACAAACTCTACTGCAGGAATGGCAAAACCACCACCTTTAGACAGGTCAGTACCAATCACAAAGGACGGGTTAATGGTATCACGATGGAAGTTCAGTAGCGTAAAGACTGTCAGGTAAGCCTGATGCTCTTTCTTTCCGGATCCAAATGAGGCAAATTCAACCAACTCATCATCATCATCATGGCTCAGCACCCAAGTATCAAATAGCTGGATACTAGACAAAGAAGGACGGTGAGTACCTAAAGCATCCATCCACTTAAACTCTTTATCAATACGCAACATAATATTGATAGTGTCCTTTTCCTTCACGCCGTTCCAACCAGGCAAATCTGAATCCAAGCTGCCGTAGTTGTATGGCTTGTTAGGAATAAAGGCGATCTCAGCACTTAGAGTCGCATCCATAGCTGAATTAAAGCCATTAATGGTAAACCCAAATACATCAATTTCCGGATACATCCAGTCACCAAGAGCCGTGCCTGCTGTAGCTGCTTGACCACCGTAGGTTTCGGTATCACCAGTCATGCCATAATAAGCATAGGTACCGTTACCGCTAGCGCAGCTGTCACAAGCCGCAGTAGAGGCATGCGGATTCACTATAGGAGCAGGGTTATAAGTTTTCATATAGGCAAACGAGTAACCAACTGAACCCCAAGAACCATTCCAACGGATACCGTAGGTCATATCGTCCCAGTCACCACTTTTGTGACCCTCATTATATGAATCGGTAAATTGGGTAAAATCCACGCCACGATAGGGGTGTGGAATCCATCGGCCACCTTCGATATTGAAGCTGCTGCCCATATCTTCTTCACGATCCCAACCGGGACGAATGTAAAAGTTCAAACTTCCGCCTAGCTCATACAGATCCAGATTAAAGTTAAACAACATTAATGGCTTACGCCATTCTTCATTGTTTTCATAGAACAGGCGACCACGATAATCGTAACCGTGAACCACATCCATGGCCTGGAAGAAATCGCTCTCACCCCAAACCAACTGTTGACGACCTACACGCAACAACAGACGGTCATCAAACAAGTTAACATCGAAGTAAAGTTCACGTAGCCAGTCAAAGACCTCATCAGTAGTTTCGTACTGATCCATGAAATCACCACGCTGAGGGTTCGGACCACTATAATTACCGTCCAGACCCACCAAATCCATACGCTCCTGAAGATCATCCAGATAATCTGTTTGATGCTCTTTATCAAAGCGTGTGATCACTTTCCAGTTCAGCGGCCCAGTTTTGATATCAAAATCCAGGTTCAGCGTTAACTCAGCTTGCGTCATGCGCCACTTATCATCAGCTGCGGTTTCATCATGATCTTCCAAGCTAACCGCTACCGTTGAACGCACGTAACCACTGTAATTAAAATTGAAAAACGGCGCATCTTCACCGCCATAGCCATATGCAGCCATAGCGGGGCTACTCGCTGCCATTAATCCCCCACATCCCAGCAGAAAGCCACCGACTTTCAATATACTGGTGCATTTTTCTCTCACCATCTTCTTCTCCCACTTATTCGTTGGATATTATTGTTGCCGCCACAACTTTTATACGGCAGTACGCAATATAAACAGCTTCTACGCTAGGAGCAACAGCAGTTTTAGGCCAAAAAGGTGTATGTTTCGACTTAAAAACAAACGCTTTACTAATATCATCCGTCCTAAAAAAAGCCACACCCCAGTGATGACGCGGCCTTCAAGAGAAAAACGTCTTATATTCATCCGATTTAAAATCAAGATCGAACGTTTTAAGAAAAAAACGTTCTAATGGATGTTTTTATGCTCACCAGCCCATATCTAGCCGCAATAGCACCTTTACACTGTCCACCTAGCCCTTCCAAAAACCCTTCCTGAAACGCACCCAACAATTTTCTATAGCCAGACAGCGTCGAATTGTTAGCCAATTACATCTAGTGTTATGATCACGGATCTACTTAATTCATGGGTTTTACTTCGAATTGAAGCCTTTATGTATAAATCAGCAATCTGTCGATTTTCAATGACTATGCATCTACATGCAGTTAGCACCGTCAGATAATCGTAGGGGACTATAACTTGGCACGCCTCCACACAAAGAAACCACAATTAATGGCCGATCACTCATCGCAGAAGGATGTTGACCATGCTTGGGAAAAATTTTTGTGTACGGGGGGTAATACAGCGGACCTTCCCGTTCGAGATATCATTGCCAACTCTTGGGAACGATGCCTCTCTCAAGGTGTAAATCCGAAACAACAAGCTGCGCCTTTAATGGCCTACGAAAGCGCCCTTCATGACCTCCAGCAGAGCAACAGCGAACTGATTGACTGCTCTCGCCCCGTCCTTGAACAAGCAAGCCTGTTTTTGCGCAACCTCGAAACCATTTTATTTCTTACCGACTACCAAGGACTAAACCTTCAAATCGTGGGAGACCAAAGAACGCTCTACGACGCCAACGGGATTGGATTGGTTCCGGGGAGCGGATGGAATGAAATAGTCTCGGGCTCCAACGCCGTGGGTACGGCCATGGCCACACGCAGACCGACGCAAGTACACGGCGAAGAACACTATTGCCAGGGCTTCAAACCTTGGACTTGTACCGCAGCAGTGATTGCCGACCCCTATGACAACCAAATGATGGGAGTTATTGATCTCTCAGGGTTATGCAGCATCTATGACAAATTCCACGTTCCCCTCGTCGTCGCTTGGGCCAGCCAAATTCAGTCAGGCTTAGCGAAAAAGACGTCAGAACAATGGAGCACCATCCTAGAACACAGCAATAGTCGATTTGGCCACTACCGTAATTCTGGAAAACTTTTATTTGACACTCAGGGAAGACTGGTCAGCTTTTCACCCAACGCAGGAGCGGCTCTTAACTCACTAGGTATAGACTTTGATCCTGAAGCCAAGCGACGCTTATCTCTTCAACAGTTTGGCGGAAATGAGATCATTTACCCACACGACAAAGGCTCTTGGGTGTCAGAAGATTGGGTCGAGCCGGTACGACACAAAAATCAAATCATCGGTTTCCAGCTATTGATTCCTTCCGGTAGTAAAAACACACACCGCAAAGATCTTGCCAACACGGAGCTACCTCGCCCTACAAAGTCAAATTTTGACCCCTTTGAAAACATTTACGGCAAAAGCCCCTCATTCAAAGCAAGTGCCGACAAAGCTCGAAGAGCAGCGTCCACTCCACTACCGGTACTTATTTTGGGGGATACGGGTGTCGGCAAAGAAATATTTGCTCAGGCCATTCATGAATCCAGCAACTATGCCAACGGCCCCTTTATAGACCTAAATTGTGGCGCTTTTTCCAGAGAATTGTTAAGCAGTGAACTTTTTGGCCATGTCGAAGGTGCCTTCACTGGTGCAAAAAAAGGCGGCATGATAGGCAAAATTGAAGCGGCCAATGGTGGCACATTATTCCTTGATGAAATTGGTGAAATGCCCCTCGAGATTCAACCCTTGTTTCTTCGTGTTTTACAGGAGAGAAAGATCTACAGAGTTGGAGACATTAAGCCCATTTCTGTAGATTTCAGATTAATTGCAGCCACCAATAGAGATTTAAAAAAGGCCGTCAACGAAGGGCTCTTTAGAAAAGATTTATTCTTCCGACTATCAACAGTAACGATCAGTCTCGATCCATTGTCAGGCCGAAAGGAAGACATTGAAGGCATAGCCAAGCTAGTACTCGAAAGGGTCAATAAAACTCACACGATTATCCCCAAACACTTCTCTTCCGCCCTCATGACAGCCCTCAAGAGTAGGGAGTGGTCAGGTAATATTCGAGAACTAGTTAATGTCGTAGAATGTATGTGCTTCATGTCCCAAAATGAAACACTCAATGTAGATGATCTACCTGATGGCTATCGACTTGACGAGGTCATGAGCAACCAACCCCTAAATACTGGAGACCTAAACCAGCCTCTTTGCAGCTTGGATTATGCCGAAAGAAAAACTATTGAAGCGGCAGTAAAACAATCTGAAGGCAATATGACCCAAGCAGCAAAAACATTAGGAATAGCTAAAAGCACCCTGTATCAAAAGATGAAAAAGTACGGCATAGAAAAACCACGATAAGACTTCCTCGTCAAACCAACCCTCTTCGTCAGGATGCTATAAAGAACAAAGAGCCTGTTCAGTTAAACACCCCCATCAAACTCGCTACAATTTACACATCCAAAACTACAGCACCATAAAAACCACCCGCTTCGATCAGCTGGTGCGATTCAGCTACCTGATCCAAAGGCACACGATGTGCAATCCTGTGCTGCAACATACCACGACCAAGGTACGCTGAAATATCATCAATGGCATGCTGTTTGGCTGACTCTGGCATGGCGTAAACAAGTACCAAACGAAGCGTAAGATCCATAAACATCATTCGCCTAAAGGGCAAAATAGGCTCTGGCACCGCCATAGAAGAATACGTCGTTATCACCGCACCAGTACTGACAACATCAAGAAGCCCGGGCAAATTAGCGCCAAACTCACCGTCCACTACCCGGTCGACCCCCCGACCTGACGTCATTTTTGAAATTATTTGAATAAACTCATCACCGCCATGTGGGCACACTGCATCAGCACCCGCTGCAACACAGTGGTCTTCTGCTTGGGGGTTACTTGCTGTGGCAATAACCTGAGCGCCTGCATGCTTGGCCCATTGAATGGCATAGTGTCCCACCCGACCAGCCCCACCCGTAACGAGCACAGTTTTACCTTCAACCGAGCCATCTGAAAAAATACAACGATGAGCCGTCATAGCAGGGATACCCATACAAGCACCATCACTAAAACTACTTGTTGCGGGAAGAGAAACAACACGATTTGCAGGTAATGCGACATACTCGCAAGCCGTACCAAAGCGCCTAGCATATTGCGCCTGATAAACCCAAACTCGCTCACCCACCCTAGAAGCTGGGACGCCCACTCCTACGGATTCGATAATGCCAGAGCCATCACTATGGGGAATAACAAACCCCTCATCTAACAAACCAGGCGAAGGGCCAGAACGTTTTTTTACATCAGAAGGATTGACCGCAGAACAATAAATACGGACTAGCACCTCTCCGTGTGCCGGAGTAGGTTTCTCTATAGAAGAAACAACCAAAACATCTTCAGCAGCGCCTAACACACTAAATGTTGCAGCCTTCATCAGTCCTTCCTCGCCATAAATATTGACTGTTATATAAGCCAAGTCACAAGGAAGCGCTGAGAAATTTCAGGCTAATACATGTGCTGACCACCATTAATTGAAAGTGTCGAGCCCGTAATAAAACCGCCGTCATCAGCGGCCAAAAACAGAACCGACCGCGCTATATCATGCGCTGAGCCTAATCGACCCACAGGAATTGTAGCAATGATCTTTTCTAGTACATCCGCAGGCACATTACGCACCATGTCGGTATCCACATAACCAGGGGCTATAGCATTTACAGTGATACCATGAGATGCACTTTCAAGTGCCAGCGCTTTAGTAAAACCGTGAATACCGGACTTAGCCGCTGCATAGTTCACTTGCCCATACTGGCCAGCCTGTCCGTTTACTGAACCAATATTTATAATACGACCGAAGCGATTCGCTCTCATGTGCTCAATCACACACCGGGACAGGTTAAAGCATGACCCCAAATTTGTATCCAACACGGCCTGCCAGGATTCAGGGGTCATGCGATGCATGGTTTTATCCCTCGTTATCCCAGCATTATTAACCAGTATTGAGACATGACCGATATCACGTTCTATGGCCTCAATGTTAGTTTTGCATGCGTCAAAATTCGACACATCAAATTTATAGGTGGGTATTCCTGTTCGCTCACTAAAGGCTCTAGCACTGTCGTCGCTATTAGCATAATTAACCACAACATTATAACCCGCCTCTTTCAGCTCCACGGCAATTTCCGCACCAATTCCTCTTGTTCCCCCAGTGACTAAAGCTACCTTATACATGTCAAGACCTCTATTTGACTGATAAAACCCTAGGCCAACCTGATGCCCATTTAATGACAGGGCTCTCAGATATCACAGGCTCTAAAACTACACGTCAATAAAAACCCAACAGTACTAAAAATACAAACCTTCTTTTCAGTAATTACCCTCTTATGCCCCAAGTAAGCCTTATATCAAAAACAACATCCAACAAAACAATCAGCGCCTAAGTTCCCAAAGGCGCTTTTTTGTAAAATGCATATTCTTTGAAAAGCCTTCAAAGACTGCACACAACAAAACGTTACTGTATTCGACGAAGTACTGAGACACAATTGGTCACCCCGGATCCGCCAATATTTACCGTCATAGCAGTTTCAGGCGTACCTTTTACTGCTACTCCAATAGGCGCACCGGTTAGCTGCTTATACGCCAACGCATGCATTGATGCTCCTGTTGCACCAACGGGGTGTCCTTTAGACTTAAGGCCTCCCGACAGGTTTATAGGGCAATCGCCATCAGGATCAAACTTACCTTCCATTACGTCGAACCCTGCACGCCCAGGCAAGGACAAGCCAATAGCTTCTGCACAGAGCAATTCATTCACCGTAAAACAATCGTGTACTTCTGCAAAATCCAGATCTGAGATACCTATACCAGCTTCTGTGCACGCCTGCTCGACAGCAACCCTTGTCGCCTGCAGCTCATGCAGCCTACCCTGACGTCCATTTAACATCATCCGGTCAGTCACGTGCCCAATACCACTTAGCTCAACAGCATTCTTAAAATTAGATTTGGCATTCTCTGTCGATGTCAAAACTACTGCCGCAGCGCCATCAGTAATTAACGAGCAGTCATGCAACCTCAATGGGGGTGCAATCATTGGATTGCTACCTTTGCCTGAATCAGGCAAGTTCAGAATAGCCTCTGCGGTAATCAGCTGATTTTTATCCGGCAAACTTCCTGGACCAAAGTGCGCCAAAGGATTTTGAATACCATTACGATAGTTAAGTGCAGAAACATGGGCCAACATGGTCCGCAACTGATCATCTGAGATGCCATGTTTTTGTTGGTATGCTGTTCCCAGCTCCGCAAACAATCCAGGGAATGTCATTCCACTGGCACCCTCATCAGGCCAGTAGGAACAACACGACAGAGCGTGGGTAACCCCGGATGTATTTAACAAACTCATTTTCTCCACACCCAAAGCCAGAACATTTTTAAACCGACCCGAAGCCACTGCGTACGCTGCGTTATAAATAGCAAGAGAAGAGGTGGCGCAAGCACCTTCAGTTCGAGTCGTAGGCTTAAAGAGTAAGCCCTCTGGATCAATCTCTATCGCCAAAGGCCCAACATGCTCCTGATTGACAAACAGTGATGGAGAGCAAGAACCCACCCAAATAGCATCAATATCTTTTGCCTCAAGACCTGCATCAGCAATTGCGCCAGCACCCGCCTCAATCAACAATTCATAAAAAGATTTAAGATCTTCAACTTCACCTGTTTCGCGATCACGTTTAACAAATGCGCCGAATTTCGTGTTGTATGCACCAACGATACTGACCTTCATAGAGGAACCTCTCTAAAATTTACCAAGTGTTATAAATGGATAGGCGACAGGGAGAATCAGAAAATTGACATCTGACGGTAGAAACTAGTCAGCCGAGATAATACCTCGGTATTAAATATTCCGACCCTGCTCATCCCAAAAAACCTTACGAATTTCTTTCTTCAAAACTTTACCCACAGGGCTACGAGGCAGTGCATCCCAAAACAGCACTTGTTTAGGTGCCTTAACGCTGCCTAACCTGTCCTTGCAGTACTGAATAATCTCCTGTTCATCCGGTATACAGTCTGGGTCTTTCAGCTCAATAACAGCGGTGACCTGCTCGCCCCACTTTTCATCGGGTACGCCAATAACAGCACAATCCTTAATAGCCGGCAGCCCCCAAATCAACTGTTCTATTTCACTGGGGTAAACGTTAAATCCACCGGATATAATCATATCCCGCTTTCTATCTACAATGGCCAAATAACCGTTCTGATCAAAAACCCCCACATCTCCAGTGAGCTGCCAACCATCGAATCTAATTTCCCGGGTAGCCTCAGGGTTTTTATAATAACCCTTCATCAGCAGATCACCTTTTACTGCAATCTCACCCTTTTGCCCCAGAGGAAGCCTATGCCCATCATCATCTACGATAGCCAACTCCACATGAGGCGCCGTTTTCCCACAAGAACGCAACATAGAAGCATTACCCGTTTCCAACGCCTCAACGTGGTCCCTTGCGGATAGAAAAGTACACATCATAGGTGCTTCTACCTGGCCATAGGTTTGCACCATTACCGGCCCAAATACTGAGATGGCTTCTTTGAGTTTTTCAACTGACATTGGTGCCGCGGCATACCAGAAATAACGCAGACTCGAATAGTCATAATTTTTAACCCCCTCATAAGCCAGCAACATGTAAATGGCGGTAGGTGGTAAAAATAGACTGGTTACTCGGAACCGTTCAATAGTGGCAAGTAATTTTTCTGGCACTAAGCCATCCATCACTAAAATGGCACCACCCTGCAATATAGTCGCAAAAGACGCGACACCTGCTGCATGAGACATGGGAGCAGCAACAAGATAGCAAGAAGGAATATCAGGTGGAGGCATCAACTCCCGCTGAACATTGATCATTGCTTCCCAAGTAGCACTACCCCATTCGGCAAGCTTCGAATCACCTGTTGTTCCGCCTGTGGCTAACAACGAAACAGTCACATCTACCGACGACCGACCACCTCGCCCCTCTTCTGCTGACCAAGGTTTTTCATCACTATCAAAATCATTCTCAGGAGCGACCCTAAGAGAAGAAAAAGTCAGGCCAGCAACTTGGTGGCCGTCGAGAAAAATCAGTTGCTCATCACCAAAGCTATTAGTCAACTCAGGATTCTGGACAGCAATTCTCTCGTCCATGAACAACAAAGCTGCTCCAGATTTCTCAATTAGCTTTAAGTTTGCATCTAAAGTGTTTCTCACATTCAGAGGCAACCAAACAGCACCTATACGAGAAATTGCGAAAATACAGCAATAGGCAGCAACAGAGTTTGGTGCATAAGTCGCCACCACATCTCCAGAGCTTATCCCCTTAAGTATTAAATGGTCTGCCAAGTGAACAGAGGCATAGACCATTTCCTGATAGGTTAGCGTTACATTATTTTCCAGATCAACGAACCCAGCACTGTCTGTAATCGAACCAGACAGCGCCAAGCTACGGTCTAAACAATCAACAAGGCGCACACGACGTCCTATTAATTTTTCAAAGTTGAAATGGTCTCAAGTACTGCCTCTGGCTTTGAATCCGCTGGAATCGAAAAGTAATAAAAACCATCACCTTTCCCAACAACTTCACCACCCTGCCAAAGTGGCTGACTTATATCGACACCTAGCGTGTCTGCCGAGACAGCAGACGCCGCTGGAGTAATCGCAAAATCAACACCATTTGGCACGTTAAATCCATCATCAGAAAATGGAAGTTGGATACCAACAGACCAACGGTAATGCTTAGTGATATTAAAAACAGGTTGATACCAAGACAGCTCTTCAGTACTGGCTGGCATCAGATTTTCATCTTCAACCAACAGCACACCAGACAACTCCGTCTCACTAAAATAACGGAGAAAATCAGCTAGATACATACCAGCAGTATCTATTGCCATTTCCTCTGGCTCTGCATCATTTCCCGTGGCAGCCTTATGAGCCTTGATCAAAAGAGATCGAGGTGAAGGAACAACCAAAACTATGGGGGTCGAGCCCCCATAGTTGTTACTTACAGCCGTAATGACTTCAGCCAACAACTCTCTGGGAGCAAATGCTTCCAGCATGACTTTCAGCGCGTAAGTCAGACGACCCTTTTCAGCCATGGATGGAACGGCTTTTTCATCCTCTTCCATCCAATGTTGAAATAGATCCCAGACATCAAGCACAACCACATCAGCCTTAACCAAACCATGGGCCTGCCCATAAAACGACATATAGGCCGCTGGAGACGTCCAAGGATTTTCACCGGCACCCAGCAAAAGTTTTTTAGTGTACTCATTAAAGTTGACCCAAAGCCGGGGAGATTCATCTCCCGACTTTAGGTATGTGACTAGGTTTAGAGCCATATTATTTCCTTGTGTCCTGTGATGGAATACCAGCTTGCTTTCTTACGGCTTCAAGCTCAGCTTCCAGTTCCCCAATCCTAACATCTTTTGGATGAGTCACATAAATAGGACCTGGGGTTTTAGCATCACGCTTGTCATCAACGCTACCTGCATAAACAGTATCAAGATCACGATTCCAAGACCCGTAGAATGGAATATTCTCTGGCGGAGTATCCTTGACATGCGTTTTAACAAATTCTGCGTAAGGCTTACCTTGGCTCTTACGAAGTTCACGATAATCAGCACGGAGCTTCGCAGTTGCTTCTAGGTCCAAAGCAAAAGTTTCTTCATTGAATTCGACTTTATACAGCTTTTTGGCCCAATCTGAAGTGATTAAACCCTCTTCAATATCCATAATCACATAGGTCGGATCACGCTCAAGAGGATCGCCATAACCACCACCAGTACCCTGGGAGATCATGTACAGCTCACCTCGATTCGAAATATCAAAGCCCATACCCATATGATGTGTTGAATATTTAGCATCTGGGAACGGCTGCTCATTCATAATTTCGTGGATACTGTGCTTAAATTGCTCAGGATTTTTTAGCAGTACGTCATAAACATCTACATTCTGAACTTTACACAGAGGATATGAGCCACCCGCATAGCCACCGAATAGACCTTGAATAGTCGGCACTTTAGAACCCTGAGTCGTGGTCATAAAGCCCCACTGGTCACTGTCTTTAGTAGAAGCAATCATAGTGTAGCCCATACCACCACGATACTTACCAGGCGCTTGAGTGTTAGCTGTCATCTTCTTAGAAACCAACTGAAGGAAAGGTACTTCCTCTTCATTCATTTCCTGCTCACCAATGTCTGCCATAGTTGCAAAAATAGGTGAGATAGCATGTTCTCCATCACGATCCATACGAGCACCACCGCCCATACCGTTAAGGTCTGCACAGAGGTTACCCAACATCTCGCCGTGCTGGTTAACACCACCCCAAATAAAGGTGTTAATCATATTGTGCCAAGGTGCTAATACACGCGTGTACTTGTCAGGACAGCTATACAGGAACTTAGCTGTCGCGTGTTGCGCCACAGTAAAGGCATGGAAAATGGACATCAAACTCTGTGAATTTGGTGCTGCATAGGAACAATCGACCAGTGTGCCTTCTTGAGTAATGAACTCAACGGGAGACAGGCCTGCTTGACCACGAGGCAGATCAGGCCAAATATGGTTCATAAATGCTTGGCCCACCATGCCCTTCATGCCGGGCAACTGGGTGTTGATGGCTCGATTAGTCAATTCTGGACTAGTACCAGTGAAGTCAAAAATGAGACGATCGCCTTTCTTGGTCACAGCCAGATTGATTTTTAATAATGCATTTTCACGCAGCGTACTATCCATAATGGTCTGAGTACGAACAGTCATATCTGGCCACTCAGCGATACGACGACGAACTTCGGTCACCACACTCTCATTGGTATGACGCAGACAAGCTGTCAGCGCATCAGGACCATCCGTTTCAAACACTTCTTTAATACGCTTTTCAAGACGCATACAGGCAAACAGTTTCACCTTCATGTCTTCGTATTGCAGTGTTCACGTACTGAATTCTGCAAGAAGGTCAGGATGTCTTTCTTGATTTCATAGTTTTCAACCACTTTGAAAGGGGACATTTTCAACCCTTCATCAAAGGAAGTCTCAGCCATAGAAGGCATACCACCGGGTTCAATTGCACCGTTTTCACCTTCATGAACAGTCGATGCGGCCCAACAGATCAGCTTACCTTCATGGAACACTGGCAAAATCATACTCTGGTCGGTGTTGTGCACGTTACCGTAACGAGAATCGTTATGGATAAAGCCATCACCTTCTTTTACGCCTACGGTATGTTCGTCAATCCAGTTTTTGATAATGAACTTAATTGGGTGGTGAACCAACGCAGAGAAAATCAATACGCCGCCCGCACTACCAATGGTCAAATCACCTGATGCGGAGTAAATACCGGTGATAATATCACCCCATTTTGCACCCGGTGCTGCACCCATTTGCTCAACCATTTCAAAACCTTCTTCACACGCCGACTGCAAACGGTCACGAATAGAAGAAATCTGGTTAAGATCGGTATATTTATCCATGCACGCTTCTTCTTCTGGAGTCCGCGGCATGATTCTGTGATCACGCATAATTTCAGGATCTGGCCCAAGAAATAATGTCGTGTCTTTCAGGAATTTCTGAATTAATTCCTGATCTTGAACTTCAGTGTCTACATTCACTTTAGTGTTCATAATAAAACTACCCCTTTAATTCTTTGCTTCTGCACGAAGGAACCAAACTGCACCCTGTTCTGCGGATACATATTTCCAACCGGGTTCAATCAAATAGGTTGTAACTTCTGACGCCACAAGTCCTGGACCCACAATTTGTGTACCAGCTGGGATGTCAGCTTTATTCCACACTGGCGTTTCAACACCCTTGCCACCGCCACCTACGAAGTAACAAGTACGAGTACTTGATGGTGCGGGTGGTGCAATACGCTCAGATTCAGGCACAGGTTTAATGTGTGTAAACTGAACAGTGTCATGCTCAACGTAAGAAGCAACACGAATAGTATTGATTCGAATGCCCGCTTCTGGTGCCTGGCTGCCTTCACCAAAGCGCTTGCCATAATCCGTAGAAAATTGATCCAGAATGTTCATCACATCCATTACAGATTCCAAGGAATGCTTAGGCACAACAACCGTGGTTTGCACCAACTGGTTACCATAACGCATGTCCAGCTCAAGGGAGTGCTTGATATCTTCTGGGTTTGAGCCCTGACGCAACAAATCGTTCATGCCGCGCAAGCTCAAGTCAGCCACGATATCGTTAAAACGCTTGTAGTTATCAAACACCTTGCGTGAAGTGGAATCATAAAGAACCATAAACAATGAAGATTCATGAATATGCATCTGGTGCATATTTCCTGCACCCACTGCCGAGAAAACAGAGCTCATCGGAGTAGCAAGAATCTTATCGATGTTCAGGTTAGCCGCGATACCACAACAGTGCAGAGGACCATTACCGCCGTAGGCCAGCATAGTGAAGTCTTCGGGATCATAACCGCGCACACGCAATTCCGTGTTCACACCGTTAGCCATGTTGCTATCAACTTTCTCTTTAACCAATAGCGCAGCTTCAATAACTTCAACATCCAGATCGTCACAAAGCGCTTCTTCAATGGCAAACAAAGAACGTTTTGGGTTCAGAGGAATACTACCACCCGCGTAATTTGCAGCATCAAGATAACCCAAAGCCAAATCGGCATCGGTTACCGTTGGTTTCATACCACCACGGTCGTAACAAGCAGGACCGGGGTCAGAACCAGCACTCTTTGGTCCAACTGCGACAGCGTTGTACATGCGGTCAAATGATGCGATAGAACCACCACCAGCACCCAAGGTTACCAAGTGAACCATAGGCACCGAAACCAACCAACGGTCGATAACCGGGTTAAAGTCATAGTGCTTAATGCCGCCTTCAACCACGATACCAATATCGTAACTAGTGCCACCCATATCCGTTGCAATCACACTACCGAGATCAGCTTCTTTGGCTAAATGCTCTGCAGCACTGATACCAGAAACGGGGCCAGAGTGAATCGTTTGCAATGCGTCAGTTGAATTCAACTGAGCCATACCACCAGAATTATGGATAACCAGCATGGGTTTAGTATAGCCATGTGAACGAAGGTTTTGCTCAAGCTGGCTCATGGCGTGATACATAGTGGAGTGCAGATAACCATCAACAATGGCTGAAGTTGCACGTACATATTCACCCTTACGACCCGCTACTCGGTGAGACAAAATAATAGGGATAGAACCCAGCAAATGTGTTGGATATTCTTCCAGTAGAATTCTCTCTACTTGTTTTTCGTGGGCAGGGTTAACAACAGAGTTAACCAAGCAAACCACAATAACCTGCGCGCCTTTATCAACCAGCGTCCTTACCTTCAGCCGAAGATCAGCTTCATCCAGCGGCATAACCAGCTCACCTTCAAAGCCTAGACGTTCACGCACGCCTTCGATCATGTGTGGCAATACTAAGGGTTCTGGACGCTGCGCATCAGGCAAGTTTTGCTTACCCATCTCGTCCAAACCTTCGCCATAACCACGCCCACGACTTAAGGGAACCATTGCCTCAAAACCTGCGGTCACTAACATACCGATACGCGGACCATTGTGCTCGATCAGAGCATTAGTACCCAACGTTGTTGCATAACGAACAGAGTCTACCCCCGCCAAAATCTCTTCCATAGAGATATCTAATTCGGTATACGCTTTTTCAACAGCCTCATTAAAACCCAAAGCAAGGTTGTGATGAGTCGTCAATGCTTTGGTTTCAATGTACTTACCATCCCAGACCACAAAGCAGTCTGTAAAAGTACCACCGATATCTACAGATATACGCTTCATAATATTATTTCCTAAAACTCTATAAATATTAAGTTATTCACTTGTTGAACAAGCCATCCCTTTGCTCAATATCTCTGCATACGAAGATAATGAGCGGCAATGGCAATAGTTATCAATGATTGTGACCGTGAGTTCTATCCACCAAAACATTGGGACCCTTAACCGGCTCCAGTATTTCTTCGCGGTGACTCCACTGCTCTTTCAGGGCATCCACATCCACTTCCATATCGTAGAGCGGCTCGTGGCCAGGGAAGGTATATTCAACCTCCATCTGGGTACCACAGGATGGGCAATAGAATTCATAAATACTGACCCAATCCTTATCAGGGCAGAAGGTAAACTTGTATTTATCAGGATCGATTATCGAAGGATGTATATCCTCGGGATCACGCTTATAAACCAGCAACCCTTCTTTATAGTTACCACGGGCCGAACCGACCTCATGGTCGCAGACGCGACACTCCCAATTTTCTGTTTCCAGATCAATGCGGAGATATTCAGTCATCAAAACTTTCATTACACAGCCCCCTTGGTCAAACAAATGTCGCCCAATTCAGTTACAACAAATTCCCATCCCTCTCTTACCAAACAGGTAAAAAATTCTTCCTCAATAACAGCTGGACCTACGCCATGGTCGCCTGGAGCCATGCCGTTCACGTCGTAAACTGGTACATCGGACCATTCTTTGTTATCACCAAAGATCGAACGATTTTTAGAAGACTTGGCAGCATTCACCTTTTTCACTTCAGCGTGACTATCACTTTCAACCCTCAATGCTTTGCGAGCCGAAACTTCTAGTGTCACAGCATCAGCTTGAGAAAGTGCCTGAGGAACAGTAGCACTGCCATCCAACACATAAACAGATTCTGCACCCTCTTTTTCGCTTACTAGCTGAGCACTAACTTCATATTCACCTTTGGCATAACCTTCAGCAAACATATCTCGCTCAGCACGCTCTAGCAGCTGCTCATAAGCTTTCGATAAGGTTTCTTGTTTCTGATCGGAAAGCACTACTTGATAACTTTGACCAATATCACAAGATCCAATCCCATAGGCGCTGAATACAGCAGCAGTTTTTGGTACATATACTGTTTTGATGCCACATTTATCTGCTGCACCACAAGCATTCATCGGACCCGCACCACCAAAGGCAAGTAGTACTGTGTCACCTGATATATCACAAAATTTACTTAATTCGTTAGCCACTTTCTGCTCATACGCATCGCGTAATTGCAACAAAGCATCATCAACAGACACGCCCAAAGGATCAGCAATATTCTCAGCAATGGCAGCACGAGCACGGTCAATATCCAATGCCAAACCACCACCAAAAAAGGTAGAAGGATCAAGCAGACCCATCAGCAGATTTACATCCGTAATGGTTGAATTCTTACCACCGCGTCCAAAGCTAGCAGGCCCAGGAACAGCACCCACACTCTCCGGCCCAACTTGTATAGTTTTATCTTGAACAGAAAGAATTGAACTACCACCAACACCGGGACTATCAATTTCACAAAGAGCAAAGGTAATAGGCACATTTTCTACCATACCTCTACGATCTTCATTAACCTCGTTCCCAACGACATGACCAATATCTGTTGTGGTGCCACCCACGTCCATAGAAAGAACATTAGGCAGGTTGTATTGCTTACTGAAAGCTTTTACACCCTCCATACCACCACGTGGGCCAGAGCTGTATGTTTTCAGCGCAATGGTTTTTGCCACACGGGATGCATCACCATCGTTGCGGAAAATTAACAGTGGGTTTTTAGTACGATATTCACGCAGACGATTTTCTGCGTTGTAAAGGAAGCTTTCCATGGCGGGATGCAGGAAGGAATTAATCAGCGCTGTCCAAGCACGGCGGTCTCCCGACACATCATCTGCCAGCTCACTGGCAAACAACATAGGCACCGCGCCTAACAAATGGCGAGGATAGCTTTCAAATGCCACCTGTTTAAACAGTGATTCGTGCTCACTCGCATTATCAATATCAAAACAGACTACAACACGGTTAGCTCCTCTTGACGTGAGTCGAGTGATAACTGTTGCAGTTTCTGCAGCTTTTGCTGCATCGCTCAGGTCCTCAAGGTTAATTTCTTCAACCCTGCTCCCAACGAAAAAGTCGTAAAGCTCTGGATCCTGGGAACGCATACGTTCAACCAATCCAGTGTTACCTTTGTTGATAACCAGTCCCAATTTTGGGCCTTTACGCTCCACAATTGCGTTAGTGCCTTGAGTAGTAGAGTAACGAATGTGTTCTACCTCAGCCAACAATCTGGCTACATCCTCTTCACCATAGACTACTTTAGAGACAGACTTCAGACCTTCAAAAAAACATTTACTTAAATCATAAGGCGTCGTTAACGTTTTGGTTTTATACAAATCGTTACCGTTAATCACACAGATATCTGTGAGAGTACCGCCATTATCGATATTAATTAGCATTCCCATATCGAGTTACCTTAAGTTCTAGCTTACGAGATTAATTATGGTTTTTTAATTTGTCACATGGCGCCGCCTTTACAGCAATGCCACGAACATTCATTTTAATGAGCAATCTTCGTGCCAGCTCAAAAGTCCACACAAAAAATGCCTCAACCTGTTGATTTTAATTTATTTTATTGTTTTTCTCGATTACAGCTGTTAAAGCAAAACCTGTCCGCAAATCAAACACCTGTTTCACTTCACTACACTTTCACCCACAGAACACTAAACGAGAATGAGCTTTAGAAGCATGTTTTCGTCTCCCATCAAATAGAAATTCAGCTATACCGCCTCAATCAGCTATACCCCCTCAAGTGGAAGCGCTATGCAATATTATAGATACAACAATACTCTGGCAGAAAAACCATTAATAAACTTTAGATCAATGAACAATAGCCTATTCTGACCCAGCTTGTTACTAGGCTTGATAAAACTCCAAATAAAATTCAACATCACCCATTGCAGGCTTTATTTCATGCACAACACCAGGCGCCATCACACCATACAAATGCTCATCTAAAACAAAGCCAACAGTAGGATCAGAATAAACCAAAAACTGCAGCAGGCCTTTTTTAACAACCAATTTCGCCCAGAGACCGCCCTCAACGATATAACCTAAACCAAACTGCTCAGGCATGGTATCCCTGTCATATAAGGGTGATTTTTCTGCCAGGTGTAAGTTATCCGGGAGCACGGGCATGTCACATGTCACACACTCCTGCACATCACCAACATGCTCTTTCCGCTTCATAGCAGAACCAATCCATGAACAATTCTGGTAAGGGGGGTTATGTTTCATCGTTAACCCATGGCCACACTCCAAATCTGCTACCCACTCTTGGAAACGATCAAGGTGAAATCCGGTGATAGCTCTTTTCATACATTGCCCCCCATCTTATTCAACACTCACCACAACAGCGCCAAAATCAAACTTTCTCTATATGTAACAATTATAGGTAATATTTTGATAGGAAGAAAAAGCATCCGCAGCGTCAACAAATATAAGGAGAAAAAACTGATACCTTCTCAACCTAAGACTTAGTCTCGGCAATCAAGGGGTTCGTGAATAACCATTCTCGAGCAGTTTCAGTGATCAATGCTACCGCGGGATGAGCAGTTTTCCGCTCAACAGAAATTGCATAGAATTCTGCTCTCACATCATTGGTCTGCCCAACCGCCATCACGCCATATTGCTTTTCCACTTCACCGGCAATGGCCGCAGGTGCTATAAATACACCAACCCCGGCCTGACCAAAGGCTTTCATCAGAGCACTATCATCAAATTCACCAATGACCCTTGGGTGGATATGTAGACGACCCAACCACTGCACAAGATGATCTCTAACTACAGTCATTTCCCCTGGCAACAACAAAGGCATGCCGCTAAGGTTACCCGGAAAACCGCTTCCTAACTTATCAGCCAACTCCGGAGTTGCAAAGAAAGTAACACCACAATCACCGAGCGGACGACTAAAGCCAGACACGCTCAGATCAAGAGGGATCGGTCCGTCGGCGATAACTAAATCAAGTCGGTGTACGGCCAAATCATCCAGCAGAGAATTAATCGTGCCTTCTTTACAAACGATGCGAATAGGTTCAAGCGACTCCAATACTGGCGCCAACAAGCGGTAGGCAATGGATTTGGGAACCACATCTGTCACCCCCACATTGAACATGAGTGGACGCTCGTCGGGAAGGTTGCGTAGCATTTCTTTTAGCTCGCTTCCCAATGAAAAAATATCTTCGGCATAACTCAACACCATCCTACCCACCTCGGTCAGCTCCAGATTACGCCCCACCCGAGAAAACAAAGATTCGCCGAGGTGCTCCTCCAAAAGGCTAAGCTGGCCACTGATCGTCTGAGGTGTCAGGTGTAGTCGCTCACTAGCACGTGTAACGCCTCCAGCTTTTGCCACTACCCAAAAATAATACAGATGTTTGTAGTTAATCATGACAGAGACCAATAGTTCGATTAATACGAAGTGTATGAAAATTATATTCGACTTTTCCTTATTTTAAAATCGACCTAGCCTTCGTCTCTGATAATGACTAAAGCAAAAAAGGAGACAACGATGCAAATCGTGATTCAAGCGGATAATTTTACGCTAACAAATGATCTGGAAGACTATGTAAAACTGCATTTGGGATTTGATGACAGCGGACAATACGATCAAGTAAAAAATGTATTGGTCACACTATCTGAAATAAATGACCCAAAAGGAAACAAACGTAACAATTGCTTCGTGGAAGTAGTGCTCGAAGGGATCCCTACGCATATAGATGTTCAAAACACCGAAGATGATATGCACTACGCTATCGATCTTGCCGCAAAGCGTGCTCGTAAAACAGCATTACTTTGGCTGAGACGCTATGGAGCAAAATCTGCATAGCCGATAAGTCCAGGTCTACCAACAATACGAACTTGATTTTCTCAGCTCCTAAAAAATAAGACCTAGAGTGTAGCGAGGGTAAAAAAACGTTTAAAAGTAAATAATAAAAAACCCGGCTTTGCCGGGTTTTTTATTTATGGCGGTGAGGGAGGGATTCGAACCCTCGATAGGGT
>JASJGJ010000144.1:0-5116 GCA_033791605.1 Porticoccus sp. | reverse complement strand
GCCAGCCGAGTCGGGGATCTGGAGTTATACAGATCTGTACAGTCTTTTGTGAGGGTACACATAAAAAAAGGATGGTGATGGAACCGTATAAGAGAACTTAAATTTAACAACAGTACAAGACTCTGATCATGCCATCTTTGGCATTACTTGTCATAGTTGCTAAACAATAATTACTATCCATAAATACGTTTAAGGAGGAGTGTCATGAATTCCAATGCATTAATTACTAAACGGGATGTAAGGTTAGCCGATGTGGCTGTTTCAATCGAAAGCAAAGATGCTGTTCGGGTGGGAGCACAGGTAATACTACACCAGGAACATGGGACATTGGTTAGAGGGACAAATAAACAATTCAAAACTTTAGAAAAAGAAGGCTACCGAGTAATTGTTTATGAAAACACAAATATCCTAAAAGTTGGGAGCTGGTCTATTGATACAGAGGTGGGTGAGCCAAAACTTCGCTGGTCACTTAAGGTTCCTTCAGAGCTTCGCTCAAAGTGGACACATCATCTTGTTCAATTGGTCGGGCCACCCACCACAGAATGGATTCAATCCATTGAATCAAAAGGTTTAGAAGTAGGAGGGCGAGTCTCCCAATATGGTTTGTTCGTTTATGGAGAACCAGAAAAGATCAAATCACTAAATGATCTCTCATTTGTAAATTGGACAGGCTTTTTCCAACCAGCCTATCGTATTGATTCTAAATTAGATAAACAAAGCGGAACTATTAAAAATGTACGCATCGGGATCTATCCCCATGATAAAATTGATGAAGTTCTCGAAGCCCTAAAAGATTCTCGATCCACGATAGTAAATATTCAGGAACCCAATCCGTCATACCACAGTCAACCAACCTGGGTAACGGCTCAGCTTCAGAACAGACGTATTGAGAAAATTGCACGATTACCGTATGTAACCCGCATTGAATATGCTCCCCCAAAAGAATATTTTGGAGAACGGGAAACTCAAATTCTAGCTGAAAACCTCAATGCCACTCCTGCTCCAAATACTATTCCAGTAAGCGGTTATCTGAATTTCCTAAACAACAATCTGGGGGTAGATGGAACCGGAGTGACTGTAGCTATTTGTGATTCAGGTGTTGACACAGGGTCAAATATGAATGCAACCGGTCACCTGGATCTACGTGGAAGGCAGGCAGCTTTTGTTAATTACGCTGCAGCCGGCACCAACACTGATATTGTCGGGCATGGGACCCATGTTGCCGGCATTGCAGCTGGAAATGCTGCAACGGGACTGACAGAAGGAGCAGCACCAAACAATTTTCTTTGGGGACAGGGAACCGCACCTGCTTCCCAATATGTAAACCAGCAAATGGGAGGAGCACCCGTTCAACCAGCAGGAGGTTATGGTGTTCTCACTCAGGATGCTGTCACCAATGGTGCCGTTGTGCAAAACAATAGCTGGGGATCCCCATCTGCCGGTTATGATGCTGACTGTGTGACCTATGACCAGCTTGTGCGAGATCCAGATCAAAACACAGCTGTCTTGGATCATTTATCCATTGTATTTGCGGCAGGTAATAATGGCGGGTTTCCTCAAACAATCGGAAATCCTGCTGAGGCTAAAAATGTCATTACAGTTGGCAATTCTCTAACTGCAAGACCTGGAGTCGGTGTTCTTGGTGATGACGTACGTGGTTTAAATGGCAATAGTAGCCGAGGCCCCACTCCTGATAATAGGATCAAACCGGATGTGGTAGCTCCAGGGACTAACGTTTCGTCTATGTATGCGCCAACCGGTTTTCTAGGCACACTCATCGCGGGTGTCGGCACACCAGATCCAGCCAACCCTGGCAATCTGATCAACCAGTACAGCTACATGAGTGGAACTTCCATGGCAGCACCTCATGTAACCGGTTGCTGTGCCTTATTGACAGAATGGTGGCGTGGCCGCACTGGTGGTCGAAACCCAAGCCAAGCTATGCTAAAAGCTCTGTTAATCAATGGCGCAGAAGATTTAGGGCTTGCACCAGCAGGTCAAAACTGGAAAGAGGTAACTGGTGGGGGCTTTATTGCTACCCCTGGAGCAGCAAATGTATTTCAACGCAACAACATGGGCTATGCTCCACAGCAGGTTTTGGATCTGCAACAAACCATGGTTCAGAGAAACTCCCTGGCAGGGATAAATGCCAATGGACAATGGTTCTACGATAATGGAAATGATATTCTTTATGTCCAAAGATTCAATGGTGCTGCACCTGGCACACGAAGCATATGGGCTCTTGATACCAATCCCATAGGAACAGTACCGAATAATGATCAGGGATGGGGACGCGTCAGTCTTCCCAATATCATTCTTACCTCTCCAAGTTCTGACCGTGGCCCTAAAGTTTTCAGCGATCAACGCCATGGCTTCACAGCAAATGGACAAGAAGTTGAATTTAGGGTTGGTGCGATTGATGTAAATCGTCCAATGCGTGTAACCATAGTCTGGACTGATGCTCCAGCAACTGCAGGTGCCAATCCGGCTTTGAGTAACAACTTAAATCTGGAAGTAACGGAAGTTGCAACAGGTAATGTTTTTCGAGGCAATGTTTTCGCGAATGGATTCTCTGTTACAGGAGGCGCATTTGATCAGCGTAACAATGTCGAATGTGTGTTTGTTCAAAATCCAAATCAAAACAGCGTGTATGTAGTGCGGGTGCTAGCCAACTCGATCACGGCCAATGCTAAACCACCTTTTGACAACACTCCCTGGCAGGATTTTTCTCTGGTTATTGACAATGCAGAATATTCAGAGGCGGATCCGGTAAATGTGAGTGTTGTACTTGATCGCTCAAGCAGCATGGCCACATCCGGTTATGTTGATGTTACTCGAACTCTGAGCAAACAATTCATTGACCTGATGGGTATTGATGATCGTGTTGGAGTTGTCAGCTTTGGCACAACTGGTCAATTTGAGTATCCAAATGGTGGTGGAAATGCTGCACAAATAACTGGCCAGCCTATCAAGGATGCAGCCAAAACAGCTGTTGACAATGTCAATTTCAGCGGCTGTACCTATATGGGAGATGGCATTGACAAGGGCCACACTTTGCTTCAGGGGTTGGCTGGAAATAAGGCAATGGTCCTCTTATCGGACGGAAAAGATAACAAAGGTTGTGATGAAACCAACCCGGCAAAGTCCTGGGCTATTGATGTTGCAACAGCATTGCCGGCAGATACTGCAGTCTATACCTGTGCTATGGGGCCCCAGTCTGACCAACAACTGCTGGATGATATAGCAAGTGTAACAGATGGGCGATATTACTATATGCCAACGATTGATGATTTATATGAAATATACAATTACATCCGTGGACAGGTTACCGACACAGGAATCATTGTTAACGATTCTAATGTTGCTTCTCACAGTCGCGTAAATGGAATTGTTGACTGTAACGCAAAACGTGTAACTTTCTCAGTAGCCTGGGGCATTTCTTCTATTAACTATGTTAGTCGAGAACCTAAAGGATCAAAAGAAATCAGTGTGCGTTTGCGAGACCCACGTGGAAAATTATTACCTGCAGATAGTTCATATATTCGCAGGACTATTGGTGAAGGATACGTAACGTTTGCCATTGATGAACCATTACCTGGCAAGTGGTATGTGGAAGTTGAAACAAACCGCGATGAGCATACTCGCTATACGGTTGGAGGTTTTGTAGACTCATCAATTAAGATGGTTCTAACTCCTCCTAAACATATAATTCCCGGTAGACCTTTTGATACCCATGTTCAGGTCTTTGATGACAAAAACCAAATTTCTGATATAAGAGCTGTTGCCAAGGTTACTCAACCAACATTCACTATCAAAGATCTTATTCAAGAACTCAAACCTCAGCTCTCCCGAATTAAACCGGATAGTAATTTCTTAAAAGATGGTATGTCTGAAATGACTGCAAAACTACTAACATATCGTAACAGGATGTTAAAAGAAGGTAAGTTTGACTTTTTTACCTATGAAAGTAAGAATATCAGACTGAGGCCCACTTCAGTGAGCCTCAAAAAGCCAGTGATAAATACTGGCGGTATTCGAAATCCTAAAGTCATCGTGAACCCTGTAGACAATTTAATAGCATCAACTCTGAGCGGTTCGGCTATAGATATGACTGGCTCTGTAACTTATGATGCCTCCTCCCCGGCACTGATTACCAATCTTGCTAGAACAATAGGAGCTCTAAGCAAACAACTGGATAGTTTATCGAAAGTTCTTGGTCTTTCATCTACACTAATGGCACCAGTAAAACCAGAAAAGGCTGGCAGTTACAATATTGCTGTTACAGCATATGGTACAGCTCCCAGTAGCGGCTGTCGTTTCATGAGAAAAGGCTTCGTAAGTCTCGTTGTTCCAGAAACGGACTAAAGACAGCGAACATCAGGGTAGACTCAATGAATATCTGTAACTGGATCGGATTATGATAATCATTGATTTCTATGAATTGATACTTCAAGGAGGACTATCTCTGGGCTTTATTAGAGGCCCTAATCAACGCTTGTTATCCGACGACCTCCTTCGTCGCCATAAATCGCGGTGCTGATCTACACCGCGATTAAATTAGGCGTACAATCAAATACAGGAGTCAACTTGTCCGAGGATTTAACGACATAATCAGAATGTTTTTTACTCTTTCTGGTACCTCTCTTGGTTTGTTAGATGTAGCCACCCGTTGACTCAACCTCCAATAGAAGTGAAATTGGCAGGAAACATCTCGCATGTGGGATTGTTTTTATCAATCAGGAAAATCTTGTTTTCCAAAAGACCGACAAGACTCTCTTATATTGATTGGTTTTTTGAGGGAGGGGTAACGTACCGATTACGTATACAGCGGGCATCTCAACCTGAAGACAGGCTGAGATATTCTTATATGTGGTTTGGCAATAGTAACCGTTTCTGATTCATCGAGTCGCAACTATAGAGAGTTGCAGACTGACGTTCTTTTATTATCAAATTACAGGCCCTACTTAGAAACAACTCTTTGGTGTTTAACCCAAAATAGTTGTCGTCGATCAAAAATCGTCTTCTGCTGGAAGCGGCAAGCCACCCCACGCTCTCAAGACCTTACCTGAGAGCGAACCTTCCACAGCATCTACATAATACTGTGCTGTTTCTTTAG
>JASJGJ010000143.1:0-42438 GCA_033791605.1 Porticoccus sp. | reverse complement strand
CCACCAGCAGACTGTCATCAATATCGCTGTCGTAGGACAGCACGCCATTGGCCTCATTCACCACCAATAGAGTGTCTTCGGTGGTGCTGTTCACATCCGGATTCGTCACCGTCGGATCATTCTCCGGATTGACCGTTACAAAAACTGTGGCTGGTGTAGAAACCAAAGCCCCATCTGATACCGTATAGGTGAATTCAGCAACACCACTAAAATTGTCGTCAGGTGTGAAGGTGACCGATCCATCACCATTTAAAACAATAGTGCCGCCAGGTCCACTGGTAACGCTACTAATAACAAGCACATCCCCATCTGTATCAAAATCATTACCTAATAACTGGGATGCGGTATAAGTTATCGGTGTATCTTCTGTGGCTGACAAAGCATCATCATTGGCAACGGGAGCACTATTATCTACACTGGGTTCCACCGTTGTTCCATCGACTACAATTTGTTGATCTGTATCAGCCGTGGCATTAATCAATGATGGCAGTGTTAAGTTTGGGTCTAAACCCGCTACAGGTATCGCCTCACCGCCGGTCAACGTAAACTGGAGACCTTGTCCAATTTCATCACCAGACGTTCCCTTTTCACCCGCTGCCGGTTCTTCAAGAACCTCAGCAATATCTTCTCCGTCTTCAAGTAGCCCCAACAACTCCTCAAATTCGGGGTAGTCGTCATAACCCTCAACCTTAACGAGTTGAGAAAAGCTTTCTTCAGTGGCATACAGTGTCGCGGCCTTAGGTAATGACCGAACAGACCCATCGAGGATAGTAACTACCTGTGAGTCATCCATCACAGTAAGAATATCACCTTGTCTGATCACATCCCCCTGGTTGAGTTCACGGGTCGACTGATCAGGGTTGGTAACAACAACTTTGGCACCCTCAGAAGAGGTTATAAACCCAATTGCTTCAGGGGATTCATTCAATATAACCATATTGGTATCTGTTTCTTGCTCACTCATTCTGGCCACCTTTATTGTTCACTCCACCCGGGTTTTATTTATTCCCTTTATCATTTGTAGCTGCAGTATTACTAATAGCTACAATTCCACACCCACTTTGTGTAACAAGTCACCCATTGCGTGAAATAAACGGTATTCATTAAAAACAAGATCAAGTTTTGCTGAAGCTAACAATCTTCGTGCATCAATCATTTCATTCTCGGTATTAAGAATATCCAGCAGTGTTCTTCGCCCAAGATCAAACTGTTTTATATAAGCATCCTTCGTATGCTGTGAATCGGAGACATAATCCTCAAGCATAGGGATTTGATCTCTTATGGCTTCATAGGCCACCCACGCCAAGCGCGTTTCCTGTTGTACTTGTCGGTTAGTATTGTTTCGAATTTCTTTGGCCTTCTCGACGAGATGAGCAAATTGTTGTTTGCGAGCCACATCAGACCGACCATTAAAAAGGTTATACCGCATACGTAACATTACCTTCAGGTCATCTACTTGCTGTTCAACACCATCAATATTGTCATTAAGGTCTCGCTCCACCTCTACATGAAACTGCGGATAGAAGGTACTTTTAGTTTGCTCGTAACGGTAAGAAACGGCCTCAATATCTGAACCTGCAGATTTGAGCAAAGGATGCTTATCAATGGCTGCATCAAGAGCTGCTTCCAAATTAGCAGGAAGATTTTGCTCGTTCGAAACGGGCGCCACTAGCTGATTTTTATCCGGATACTGGCCGGCCACACGTTGAAAATTTGTTTTTGCGTCTAAAAGATTAGCTGTTTGATTAATAACATTGGTTCTTGCCAAGGCTAAACGTCCTGAGATTTGATCAAAATCAGCTCGACTCCCTACGCCAGAGTCATAGCGCTTTTTCATCTTTTCGTAAATATCCTTATGGGTCATCAGCGTCTGCTTGGCAAGCTCTAGAATATCCTCTTGCTTCATCACCTCAAGGAAAGCGCGAGTGACCTCAAGGGCTACATCTTCACCTACTGACCTAGCACGAAAAGAAGCACTTTCGTGGCGTGACATTTGGTTTTTATATTCATTTGAGGTATTGAAACCATCAAAAACCAATTGACGTATATTTAACTGAGCCTCTTTGCGTTCCAGCTCATTTCTTGTTCTGTTAGGATTTGAAAACTGTCCTGATACAGGGTCGCGCTCCTGAAAACCAATACCTGCCGTAACATCAACGGTCGGCAAATAACCACCCCAAGCTTCTCGAACCTGTTTATCCCGTGCATCCACTTCCCTTTGTTCAGCCAAAATTTCGGGGTTTGACTGAAGAGTTTGTGCAATGACGTCACGCAAACTTAGTGAATCGGCTTGTAGTTGACATGAAAGCACCAAACAGCTTCCCGCAAAGATGCTTAACCAATAACGCTGAAACATAATACTTTTACCTTTTTGTATTTATTGGTTTTGTACATCCCAGCACAAAACCCCTAGATAATGATTAAAATGTCTATTAGTAGATCCGATATGTTTATTTGCAGAATATTTCGACCATTAATCCTGCAAAATCTATCTAAAACATGCACCTAAATTAAAGTGGGACTCCTAGTATGATTTGTATCACAAAAATAAAGGGGCTGGGTTACCGTTTAGGTGGGACAAATTACCGCTTGAGAGATTCACAGCAAAATTGTAGGAATTCTGGATAGTTAGCTACGAATATACAGACAAAACATGACATTATCTTTCGCGAAACGCCAATTCTTTGGTCTTTAATATTGGCTTCAATATATAATCAAGAATCGTCTTTTTTCCTGTCATAATATCAACCTGAACAATCATTCCTGGAATGATGGGCAATGCTTTTTCACCTTTCCCTAAATGTGTGCTCGTTGTTTCCAGCCTCACCTCGTAGTAACTAACACCCTCCTCATCCAAAATAGTGTCGGGGCTAATACGAATAACAGTTGCGGGAAGTCCACCGTGAATAGAAAAATCATAGGCTGTAAATTTTACAGTGGCGGGTAGATGAGGACGGATAAAAGCAATATCAGCTGGTGAAACTCTAGCATCAACAAGTAATGAATCATCAAAAGGAACGATTTCAACTAAATCCATACCTGGCTGGATCACACCACCTATGGTTTTGACTTTGATTTGTTTAACAATACCTTTCATCGGTGAGCGCACAACTGTCCGGTTAACCCGATCTTCTAATGCATCGCTCCCCTGAGCTATTCGCCCAAGTTCTGCCATCACATCATTAAGCTCCCCTCGGGATTCGTTAGCAAAACCTTTGGCATAGCCCTCCCTGTTTTTTCGTGCTTCACTCAGCTCTGATTCCAACTGAGGTATTGCTATAATTGACCGCTGTAGCTCACCCTTCAAGTCATTCACTTGACGTTCAAGCCGTAATAATTCCACTTGCGAAACAGCCCCCTCTGCGACAAGAGGACGAGTAACATTCAATTCTTCTTCTAACAATTTATAACTGTCATTAAGAATACGTTGGTTAACTTTTACTGACGATACTTCTTGCTTTTTTTGCGAAATTTTCTGGCTTAGCGCATCCAGTTGATCTAGGTGTTGTTGTTGCCGTGATTCATAAAAATCTCGCTCACTGGTAATAAGTCTTTGGTCATATTTTCCGCCCAGCAGGGCCAGCTCAACATCAAATACTGTTCCGTTTGCTTCTGCACGCAACCTAGCAGCTTTTATGGTTAGCTGTTCTACTTGAAGGGCACTTTCATTGAAAGACGAAGATAAAATAGTATCGTCAATTTGTATCAACGGTTGACCACGTTCAACCACATCACCTTCTATCACCAGCAAACTGGCCAGAATCCCGCCCTCTAGGTTTTGCACTACCTGAAGATCACTGGAAGGAACAATTTTTCCCTCACCACGAGTAAATTCATCCACCTTGGCTAAACTCGCCCAAACAAGCATGATTAGAATAAATGCTGCGATCAACCACAATAGTAGCTGAGCAATAATCGGTGATTGTTTCAACATGGCTTCGGAAGAATAAGACATGTACTTTAAATCAGTAGACGAAGTCTGATCGAAGAGCTTACCCAACTTTTCCAATTGTTTTTTTAGCATTAAGATTTACCCTTCAACGTGCCATTTTTAAGGGCTTCCAAGACTTGAGCCTTTGCGCCATCCGCAACAATTGCTCCCTTGTCCATAACAATCAACCTATCGACCATATCAAGCATATTCATCTTATGGGTGATCAATAATACCGTGCTGTCAGAAAACTCCGTTTTAAGCTGTTTTCGCATTTGTTCTTCAGTACCCTGATCCATTGCCGATGTCGGCTCATCCATAATCAACACACGCGGTTTTCTTAAAAACACTCGTGCCATGGCAATGGCGCTACGCTGTCCTCCAGAAAGGGTTTCACCGCGCTCTCCAACATGCATTTCGAACCCCAAAGGATGACTATTAACAAACCCCAGAATACCTGACTTTTTAGCGGCATCGACTACCTCAGCATCGCTAACATTACTTAAGCCATAGGTAATATTTTCACGTACGGTTCCAAAAAAGAGCTGCTCATTTTGGGCAACATAACCCACATTACGACGAAGGTCGGCAGGATCCAGCTGCTGAGCATCAAAACCATCAATTAAAACCGAGCCATTTGCCGGGTCATAGAGACGAATCAACATTTTGGCTAAAGTAGATTTACCCGACCCTATACGCCCAATCACTGCCACTTTCTCACCTGAACTTATGTTCAGGTTAATATTTTCCAATGCAGGGGTAGGCTGATCGACATAACTAAAAGTTACCTGTTTCAAACACAGATCACCATCGAATACAGGACGATGTAAATAACGTTTATCTGGCACCCTTTCAACGGGTAGAGCCATCACTTCATCCAGAGATTTTAACGTAGCTTCAGCATGGTCATAACTCACCAATAAATTTGCCACCTGACTTAACGGTGCTAATGCGCGGCCATTTAGAATCACACAAGCAATGAGACCACCTAGGGTGAGGTTCTGCCCCGCAATCAGGTATACACCCCAAACGACAATGGCCACCATGGCAATTTGTTGTAAAAACTGAACTCCCTGCAAGGCAGAATTAGAAATCAATCTGGACTGTAAGCTCCATTGGGATACATAGCCTACGGCTTGCTCCCAATTTCGCTGTACCTGACTTTCAGCACCCGTAGTTTTAATGGTTTCAATACCCACTAGGCTTTCCACCAACGTGGCATTTTTCTTAGCACTACCTCGCATCACATTTTCAATAGTAGGACGAAGTTTCTTTTGAGCATGCAACCCAATAAAGATAGCGATAGGAAAAATAACGACAGGAACAAAAACCAACCACCCGCCCAAATAAGCGATAAATGCAAGAAACACAATAACAAAGGGCAGATCAATCAGCGTCAGCATGGTAGATGATGTGACAAAGTTACGCAGTGTATCGAAATCATGTAATCGTGAGGCAAAAGCACCCGTGGAATTTGGGCGAGCCAGCATTTTTAAATTCAACACTTTTTCAAAGAGCTGAGCAGATAGCACTACATCTGTTCGTTTTGCCGCCAACTCAACCATGTAGGCACGAAGTAATTTCAACGCCAAATCAAACAAATAGACAATCACCACACCAATGGCCAACGCCCACAGCGTTTCAACGGCATTATTTGGCACCACCCGGTCATAGACATTCATAACAAACAGAGGTTGAGCCAACACAAATAGGTTGATCAAAAATGAGGCGACCAATACGTCACGATAAATCTTCCAGGAGCCTTTTAACGCACCCCAGAACCAGTGTTCGTGCCCCGCCTTGTAAATTTTTGGTGTACGTGAATCAAATTGCTGCATCGGCCGAAGGTAAAATACATGCCCGCTGTATTGCTTCTCAAGCTGGAGGTAGTCAATCTGTAGCGGTTGATGACTATCTGGGTCCAAAACAATTGCAATTTTTTGTTCTGAGTTGATATCTGTTAGCACTACCGCTTCACCGCTATTAAGTATCAAAATAGCGGGCAGTACCTCCACGGGGATTTTAGTCAGTTCACGGGACAACATCGTTGAGGCAAGCCCCGCGCGATTTGCTGCACGGTTAAACATCATCATCGGCAACCGACCATCTTCTAGAGGGAGACCTGATGAAATAGAAGCCTTTGAGGTCAATCTGCCCTCGAGGTTCGCAACCAATAACAAACAGTTCATCAGCTCATGGGAAGGAATTGGAGTAGATTGCTCTTGATGTTCAATTTCTATCTCTGGCATATTTATGGATGCTTTATAATTCAATAGGTTAATGTGTTATCTTTACACGTTATGGTAGCATGTTGATACTACCTATCTAATACAGTAACCTCCTACGCTTTCCAGATATAATGCCGGCTTTTCAGACAAGCGGCTCCATAACTCATGCCAGACGGTCATACCACCATCACCTTGCCTATAAACAGACGCTTCTCCGTAGCCCCAATGATGGACTGGACAGATAGCTATTGCCGGTATTTTCATCGCTTGTTAAGCAAAAAAACTTTACTCTATACCGAAATGGTAACCACGGGGGCACTGATACACGGTGACCGCCATCGGCACTTACACCACCATAAAATCGAGCATCCCATCGCCCTTCAACTGGGAGGAAGCGATCCTCGAGCACTAGCAAAAAGCGTCCATTTCGCTAATGGATATAGTTATGATGAAATCAACCTGAACTGTGGTTGTCCTAGTGACCGTGTTCAATCCGGTAAATTCGGGGCAATATTGATGAAAGATGCTCCGTTAGTTGCAGATTGCTTTCAAGCAATGCAAGACAGCACGGAGACGCCCATCACCATCAAACACCGTATTGGCATTGATGATGAGGAAAGTTATCAATTTCTCTGCGATTTTGTCGGAACAGTTTCTGCCGCTGGGTGTAAGACGTTTATTGTCCATGCCAGAAAAGCCTGGCTCAGTGGCTTAAGTCCAAAACAAAACCGAGAGATACCACCTCTGGATTATGAGCGCGTTTATCAACTTAAACGAGACTTCCCTCATCTTGAAATTATCATTAATGGGGGCATTAAAACTCTGGAAGAAACCGAAGAACAATTACAGCATGTTGATGGCGTTATGATGGGACGCGAGGCTTACCACAACCCTTACCTGCTGGCTCAAGTGGATCGAAAAATATACCATAGTAATCAACCAGCTCCTTCTAGAACTCAGATTCTTGAGCAGTTTTCTGATGCTCTCGCCAGTGAACTGGCTAAAGGGGTCAAACTAAGCTATATAACCCGACATATTTTAGGGTTGTACCAGGGCGTCCCAGGTGCTCGAAAATTTCGTCGGCATATCAGCGAAAATGCACATCGTCCAAATGCCGGAACTGAAGTTTTATACCAAGCACTCAGCTATATGACCGCCCAATAACAGACGATTAAAAAATGACACTAAGCAAATTAGAACAACTTAAAGCAATGACCGTTGTTGTTGCCGACACAGGAGATATTGAAGCCATCCGCCAATATCAACCCGTTGATGCAACCACCAACCCATCTCTATTACTAAAAGCTGCGTATTTACCACAATATCAACCGCTACTTATAGAAAGTATTGAAGCCGCTAGAAAAACCAACAACACCGATCTTATCTCTGAATGCATGGATGAATTAGCGGTAAGAATAGGACGAGAAATTTTAGAAGTAGTACCGGGTCGAGTATCTACAGAAATTGATGCCCGACTTTCCTTTGACACCAAAGCCACAGTGGAAAGAGGCGAACGACTCGTTGATCGCTACCAAAAATTGGGAGTAAGTACTGACCGTATCTTACTAAAAATTGCCTCAACCTGGGAGGGTATACAAGCAGCCAAGCTACTTGAAAAACAAGGTATTCAATGCAACCTAACCCTATTATTTAGTTTCGAACAAGCTGCTGCGGCTGCAGATGCGGGGGCATTCCTTATTTCTCCCTTTGTCGGAAGAATTCTCGATTGGCACAAATCTAACAGTGGACAATCTGAATATCTACCACAAGATGATCCCGGCGTTGTCTCGGTTAAAACCATCTACAACTTCTACCGCCAGCACAACTACGACACTATCGTGATGGGTGCCAGTTTCCGCAACACGGGAGAAATTGAAGCACTCGCAGGCTGTGACCGCTTAACCATCAGTCCACAACTACTTGAAGAACTGAGTAATGATTTTGGAGCGCTGCCAAGAAGCCTCCATCCCGAATCAACCGGCAATATTATTAACCAAGGCACAATGAACGAATCCATGTTTCGTTACCAAATGAATGCTAATGCTATGGCCACAGAAAAACTGGCCGAAGGTATCCGCAATTTTGTAATAGATCAGGAAAAACTGGAAATCATGTTAAAGGAGTTAGCTCATTGATCGATCGTATCAAGCAATTTTTTATCGCTGAAATCACCAATCCGGCGGGAGATAAACTACACCAGAATCAATTAGCCGCAGCCTCATTAATGGTTGAAGTCATGGTCATTGATCGCCAGCTTGATGACGATGAGTTAACGCTCATACAACAATTATTGAAACAACAGTTCCAATTGAACGACACAGAGATTGATCAACTCGTTGAACTTGCTAAGCAGGAAGTGCACGAGTCCACTTCTCTTTACCAATTTACCCGACTGATCAATGATAATTTTGATCAGGAAAGCAAGAACCGTTTGGTTAAAAACCTATGGCAGGTGGCCTTTGCTGACAATGTAATTGATAAGCATGAGGAAGCCATTATTCGACGAATTGCTGAATTAATTCATGTTTCTCACTCAGACTTTATCCGAGCTAAACATAGGGCTAAAAACTAAGCTCACCCAGTCGACGACAAATCTACAGAGGTCAACTGCCCTCTTCTAAGGCTCGAATCAAGTCGACAAACTCTTGTCGATTTCTTTCATTAAACGAAGACAGTAAACGATGTGCTTCCAATACATGCTTCCTAGTTTCATCGGCAATGCTCGGAGAAGCAACAGATAACTCCTCAAGTTTTTCTGAAACACTCGGTACACGTTGGACTATCTCAAAAACATCATCCAACCCCATAACCATTAATATTTGATAGAGACTCTCATCCGGACAAAAAACCACGGGTTTGAGTTGGAATTTATCATTGCAATAAATAGCTAACTTGGCAAGAAGCCCCAATGTGGTGCTGTCCACACCCACCGCGTCTATCATATCGATGACAACTTCGGAAATCTCATCCGACTGAAAAACAACCTCCATATAATTATTTAGGGATGTACAGAGAGTGACACGTACATCGCCCACCAACTTAATAACATATGAGCCATTATGCTGTGATACAAGAATCTTTCCTGGCTCCACTCAATACCCCCTGCGTAGAGTTAAAACGGTGACATCATCAGGTGCATCCTTCACCCTATTAATTCCCAACCTCTCACAAATATCTTCAATCGACGTGTCGGACTGAGAGATAGTTTCAGAGATATATTGTTCTTTATCTTTCAGGGTCTTACCAGGCAAAAACTCTAAAACGCCATCCGAGACTGTCACCATGGCAAATTTTTCTGGCAACACAATCTCCTCAACCTCCCAGGTACAATCACTAAAAATACCAACCGGCTTACCCTTGCCGTGAAGAGCACGCACATCTCCATTAGACACAAAAACAGGCATAGGCATATGAGCCGCCACGGAGTAACGGAGAATATTCCGTTTCATATCAATACAAGCAGCAAAAATTGTCAGGTGTTTATCTAAACCCAGCGCCATAATCTGTTTATTAACATGTTCAATAAACCCTTCTGGCGCCTTGGCCATCGCGCTAACGTCATTCTTAGAAATATGGCGACGTAAAATACGGTTAAAAATAAATTTTAATAGCACAGTCAAAAATGCAGAAGATGCACCATGGCCAGACACATCCGCCACATAAAACACCATATAACGATCAAAAATGACGTTATAACCCACAAAATCTCCACTCAAATAAAGAGAAGGGACTATCTTGTGAGCAATCTCATACTTACCTTTGGTAAAGGGTGTCACCGGCAACAGGCTATTCTGTACCTGCCTACCCGCCATTTGATCCAGCTCCAAAATGCGTAAGCTGTCCTGAAGCTCACGATTGGTCAGCTCCAATTGCTCACGATATGCACGATTTTGGCGTATTAGGCTTTTAAAATTAGAGGCACGCTCTATGGCTTCGCGAAAACGCTTGTCGGCAAAAGGTTTTATTAAAACATCAGAGGCATTGTTATGGAAAAAC
This sequence comes from Porticoccus sp., assembly GCA_033791605.1. Classification (GTDB taxonomy): domain Bacteria; phylum Pseudomonadota; class Gammaproteobacteria; order Pseudomonadales; family Porticoccaceae; genus Porticoccus. The sequence goes on along the minus strand of JASJGJ010000143.1, from coordinate 32,283 downwards.
TTGGCAACTTCTCGCGGGTTAACTTCAGGCACAATCGCCACATAGGCTGTATCGAGGTCAAGACTGGGAAGGGAACCAAACTTAGCCAACATCAAATCGACAGGAAGGTCTACCACCACCACTGAAGGATGTTCAACTTTTATTCTCTCAATGGCTTCATCAGAATCTTCAAATTGTGAAACTTGCCAATCAGTATCAGTTAAGTATTCTTCCAACACCCGACAACCTTGCAGACTGTCGCACACAATGAAAATTTTTCCGTTCTTTGCCATAGTTTATCCAGGGCTGAGAGAGTAGAAGCAAGTCAAAATCTTTTCGCTACGCCAATCACTCTCATCCCATGGTTGTTAATACAGTGATAATTTTTGCTAATTACTCACTGTAGCTACCAAAATCGTCTTCTACTTTACCGTCATTCAACAGGAACTCACGGCGCTGTAAATAAACATCACGAATAAAGCTGTATTTATCCCCAGAAACAAGCTCTTCAGCTTTGAGTAAATCTGCACGGGTAGAAATTATGTCTACACCGTAAATAGTGTTGCGTGTAGGAACGTGATCAACTTCTGAAATAGGGTTCACTAGCTGATCAACTATTCTTGCAGGCCCATCACGAAGTGTACTGGGACCAAATAGTGGCAGCATCAAAAATGGGCCCTCTCCTACGCCCCAAACACCTAAGGTCTGACCAAAGTCTTCCCCTTCATTCTTTGGTAGCCCAAGATCATCCGCCACATCAAAAAAGCCAACAAGACCAATGGTGGTATTAACAAGAAAGCGTCCGGTATCGTTACCAGCCTGGCCAAACTTACCTTGAAGCACATCATTCAGAACATTCACAATCTCCCCCAGATTTGAGAACATTCTACTAATGCCATCTTCCACCGGATCAGGTGTTACGGCACGATAACCCTTCGCTACAGGCTTCAATGCATAGGTATCTAATGTATCGTTGAAAATAAAGACCTTACGGTTAAATCCTTCCCAAGGATCCTGTGTTATCTCAGCCGAATCAGCAACAACCTGACTTGACACCAAAAACCCCATTAGCAACAACATTGTCCACTTCATTGAGTAACTCCCCCTCATTTTTTTAAATACTGCTTTTTTATAGTTACAACGCCCAAGTTGTAGCAAAGCTTCTTATATAAGAAAATCTCGGTGATTCTACACGCTCAGCTTTTTTAGGTATACCGCAAGATTAGCTCTAACTCACGCTATATCAGCTTTTTCAAGTAAAAAGATAACTTCTGAGAGTTTTCTTCCCCGCCCACTATCCTCAATCAAGACCTTTTTCGTCATAAAACTGACATATTGATGACAGAGAATGTGCTCACGGTTTGAATGGGATGGCCCATTAAGCCTTTTAAGGGCCAGTCATAGGCTTATCACTTACTCACAACGCCATGAAATAAGGATTGGAGTTAACAATGAAACGTACCGCAATTTGCTTAGCTGTTAGTGCACTATCTATAAGTCCTCTTGCCTTGGCAGGAAACATGCAGGATACACCTGTTTCCGTGTCAGCAATTTCTGCCAACCAACTGGAGAACGCATCTGTAGATGATTTGAAAAAGATCATCTTGGCACTATCCAACCGTGTCGACAGCATGGAAACTCAAACAACTGAACTTCGTGGTATTGCTACCGCGAAGCCCGCATCATCTTGGGCGGATAAAGTTACATGGAATGGTGACTTCCGTTACCGTTATGAATCCATTGATAACGATCGTACCGATGAAGATCGTAACCGCAGCCGTGTTCGCGCTCGTATCGGCATGACCGCACAGGTCGCTGACGACATTAAAGCTGGTATTGCCTTGGCTAGTGGTAGTGACGATCCTGTATCTTCCAACCAAACTCTCGGCGGTGGGGGCTCATCCAAGGGCATTAATCTGGATATGGCCTATATCGACTGGAAATTTGCTGAAAATTTGCACTTGGTTGCGGGTAAAACCAAAAACCCATACTACTCTGTGGGTAAAAATGGCTTAGTTTGGGATGGTGATTATCGCCCTGAAGGTGCTCATGTATCCTTTGATAATGGCACTTTCTGGGCCATCGCCGGTTACCACTTCCTTGAAAGTGATAACAATGGTGGCTCTAAGGATGCTGAAGAAATGATGGGCGCCCAGATTGGTTACAACGGAAAAATTTCTGATAACACCAAATTTAAAGTGGGTGCCAGCTACTTCTATATTCCCGTTGAAGGTAGTGATGCATTCTTTGATGGGGAGACCTTTGGCAACAGTAGCTATACACGTATAGTAGATGACAACGACACACCTCTCGACTTCAGCGACGACGAAACGGCTAATGTCCACGAATTTGACTATGAAACCGTTGAGTTGTTTGCAGAACTAAACACAAAAATTGCCGGCATTAAAACTACTTTCTTTGCAGATTATGTCAAAAATAGCGATGCTGACGAAGACACAGGTTTCTCCTTAGGGATGAAACTTGGTAGTGCGAAGAATGCAGGCGATTGGCAGTTCGGTTACACCTACGAAGATCTGGAAGCAGATGCTGTATTCGCAACCTTCACAGACTCTGACTTTGGTGGTGGCGGTACTGACGTCAAAGGTCATAAGTTGAATGCTGCTTATGCCTTTAGCAAAAACACCTCCTTGTCAGTTACTTACTTTGACAATGAATACGGTGAGTACACCCGCACTGAAGAACTGGACTTTGATCGCCTACAATTGGATCTTAAAACCAAGTTCTAATCAGAACTTGCAATATCACCTGATGTACTGTTATTAAAAGTATTGAAGGCACAAAAAAGCGGCTCTTAATGAGCCGCTTTTTTTATACATTAAATAACGTTAAAAACCATTCTTCTTACTTACAATAGAATCTCCAGAGCGTACAGCTGATCCACCAGTTCTTCCCCACCCTTCAAGAGTGCTTCGGGACAGTTGGATCCCAGTTGTTCAGCGATAGCTAGCAATGCATCTCTGACTCGAAGTTCATCGCCCTCAAGCAACTGTAATAAGTGCGCTGTCACAGCGTTGATTTCCAAAAACTTCACCTCATCAGCCCTGTTTCGGTAGACCATCAAAAAGGTGCCCTGCTCGGGCAGTTCGTGGGGTTGATACTCGGGACCTAATTTATGCACCGGATACTGATAAGACAGCCGCCACGCCAACGGAGATACCACTGGGATAGATGAAAGTAATGGCTCGGTTCTCGTGGAAATATCAGGAATTTCTTCGGCCGACAGATCCAGTGCCAACTCAACCCATTCATAGTGGGCCAGTTCCAACATAAATTCAGGATCACCTGAATGTGTTTTCCGCTCATCTTGTAAATATCGAATAAACTCTTGACCTATTTCAGAGAAATATGGCGTATGGCTTTGATGGTAATGAATAAACTCTCTCACCATTCCATGCCAATGGTCATCGTTGATAATACAACGGAGAACAGGGAAGCCCGTACTGATAAATGTTTCGATATTGTTATAAACAAGATCACGATAAATCTTCATTCGACGGTCTTCAACATCCCTAGGAGCATCACAGCCCAAAGGGTCCCTAAGGTGTGAGGCAAAGTCATATTGTGTTTGCTGGAATCTGGGTATTGAATGCGTGGTGGTTTTTGACATGGTTACTGAAGTACTAAACACTTGTCATAATGGGTTGGACGGCATCAGTGTTTTCAGATACCTGAGAGTTGACAGCCTGCAAGGATTTAATCTGATCCACCTCCGTTAATAACTCATTCACTGGCGGTATATTGAAATCACGCTCTAACAGCGTTGGCATCACACCAAAATACTCATAGGCTCTTCCCAGAAGTTGCCATACGGGGTCAATAACATCCGCACCATGGGTATCCACTCTGAGGTCATCAGCTTCCTCGTAGTGACCAGCCACATGCACATACGCTACTCGGTTGCCTGGTAGCTGGCGAAGAAATGCCTCGGCATCGTAGTTGTGGTTGATACTGTTTACAAAAATATTGTTTACATCCAACAGCAATTGGCAATCCGCCTGCTCAATCACGGCATTAATAAACTCTATCTCACTCATTTCCTGCTGTGGCGCAGCGTAATAGGACGCGTTTTCCATCGCTATACGCTGGCCTAAAAAGTCCTGTATTTGACGAATTCGGTCTGCGGTATAGCTAACCGCTTCTTCGGTAAATGGAATAGGGAGTAAATCATAAAGATGGGCATCATCACTGCAATAGCTTAGATGCTCTGTATAACAACGAATATTGTGCTCTTTAATAAAGGTTTTAATCTGTCCCAGTAACGCCCAATCCAATGGGGCTGGGGAGCCGATGGACAGTGAAAGTCCATGGCAAACAAAAGGGAAACGCTCGGTGTATTTGCGAAATTGCCTACCATAGCGGCCACCCACGTTAATCCAGTTTTCTGGCGCGACCTCCATAAAACTAATGTCGTCGGTGGTCATAGGTGACAACGGGCCCATCAGGGCCCGTCTCAGTCCCACCCCTGCACCTTGCACGGGAAACCGATTATCCAACGTCATGGTCATGACACCAATAAATCACAGACAAAGTAAGGCCTATTTCTTACCACCGCACTGACCTTCGCCGCACCTGCCTTCTTCATCAGACTTCTCCTTATGAGCATTTTTCTCACCACAGGAGCCTTCTTTATCAGACTTCTTCTCGCCACAGGAGCCTTCTTTATCAGACTTCTTCTCGCCACAGGAACCCTCTTTGTCTGACTTCTCATGAGACTTCTTCGCGCCACACTGACCTTCTCCACAACTGCCTTCGCCATGGGAGTCCGCCAGATTATAACCTGCACTTAACTCGTTGGCCTGAAAGGGATTTTCTGCGGCAGAAGCCATGGTGACAATGGCAACGGACGCCATAAATGCTGCTCCAACAGCAACAGCCAATGGTTTCAGGTTATGTTTTGACATAATTAAATCTCCATAATATTGATAGTTAAAAGTTTCATTAGTCTGTCCAGACAAAGTTGAATAGTATGACTGAGCGTACCAAATTAAGTTTCAGGCTATTTGATTTATTTATATTATTAGCTATCGCCATCATCGCTCAGTCCATATGACTAGCTTGACAGTAACACTTCCAATTCTTTCCAGTGGGCTTTTATCCGCTTATCCGATATAGGAAAAGCGGTTTTTAACTGTTGAGAAAACAACGATACTCGATACTCCTGCAGCATAAATCGATGCATCCAAACGGTTTCTCTCACTTCAGCAGGTAATTCTTCCCACCTCAAATTTATATCCGCCAACTGTTGTTCCAGTTTTTCCAACACCAACACATGCGCTCTATCTTTCTGTGGATTAACCGGTAACTTCTCCAGTCTTGCCATGAGCGCTTTAAGATAGCGCTGATACTGACGCAACCAGTTTATCGGCACCCTAAACATAAACTCTTCGCAAAACAAAAAACCCAGTTGCTGCTGAATATCTGCCACGGCATGCATAGTTGCTAGGCCCTGCTTTTTCACTGTCTTTCGTATCTCTGACAACAATGGCAGCCAGGAAATCAACATTGACTCCAGCTCATTAGCCACTGTGACAATCGATCCTTTCCCTTCAGTAAGCAACGCGTCAAAATCAGACTTGGTACGAGGTATCGGCTTACCTTTAAGCAAGGCGAGACCATAAGCCGCATCAATTATTGTAGGGATCAAAACATCCTTGCCAGAAATTCCTGCTGACTTTAGCTGAAGGTCCATCCCTTTTAATAACTGCTTAGAAAGGTATTTAGCTGATTCCGGATAAACACATTGATACAGCTTAATTAACCCAGCAATCGTTTGATTGGCCGCCGCTTCAGGATTGTCCAACAATGTTAAGTTGATCTGGTTACGCTCAATAACCAATGAAGGATAGGTCCGTATGGTCAAACCCTGTTGCTCTATTGAATAGACTTCCGGTAATGCATCGAAATCCCAACCGTGCAGATCTTCACGCTCTATCGTATTCGTTGTTGCTTGGGTTAGGGTCTCAGCGACCTTTCCTCGATATTGTGCTTTTAAATCAGACAAATGACGACTCATAGTGAGCACGTGGTTATTTTCATCTATCAGTTTTATATTTAAGCGATAAATATCTTCCAGTGTGACTTGTTGCCAATGTTCAGGCGTTACATCAATACCTGTTTGCAGCTTTAACTGTGTACCCAGAGCTTCAGAAAGTCGAATGTCTGCTGGATTTAATGAAAGCAATGCTTTATCCACATAATCAGGTACAGGTACAAAATTCCGACGAAGGACTTTTGGTAGGCCTTTTATCAGGGCAATACACTTATCACGCAACATGCCCGGGACAAGCCAATCAAACCGATGAGATGGCACCTGATGTAAAACACTAATAGGAACCGTCACACTGACGCCATCTTCTTGATGCCTCGGTTCAAAATGGTAACTGAGGGGATAACGCATGCCCTGCCACTCTATATGGTCAGGAAATTTCGATTCATCAAGGTCACCCGAATTTTGCTGACTTAGCAGCTCGGTATTCATATAAAGCAGTTCTGATGATCCTTGCTCCTGACATTGTTCTTGCTGCTTACGCCAATACTCAAACCCTGCAAGGTTTACTATATCCTGAGGGATCCGATCACTGTAAAAATCAAACATCACCTGATCATCCACCAAAACATCCCTGCGTCGGGTTCTCGACTCAATATCCTGTAGGTTTTCTTGAAGCTGCTGATTATGATGAAAAAAAGCACCTTTTCCCCTATATTCACCTTCCACCAAGGCTGAACGTATAAAGATTTCCCTCGACAACACCGGATCAATTTTACCGTAGGCGCAACGGCGTTTTTCGACAATAGGCAGCCCATATAGGGTCTGTTTTTCGTAGGCCATCACTTGCCCATTACGGAGACTGTAATGGGGTTCACGGTAAGTTTTTTTCACCAAATGGGCAGCTAATGTCGGCAGCCAATCTGGGTCTATTTTTGCATTGTGGTGGCTAAATAATCGCGACGTTTCCAACATCTCTGCTGCCATCAACCATTTAGGCGGTTTCTTGTTCAAACCTGAGCCAGGAAAAACATAAAATTTACGGTTTCTTGTCCCCGTATATTCTCTGCTGTCTCGCCCTTTTCCTTTGCCCTTGGCGGTCTCACCCTCGCCTTCCTCGGCCGCTTCATGACGAAAACCAATTTGCCCCAACAAACCACTCAGTAGTGCACGATGAATAGCGTCATAACCCGCGGGCTGATGATTCTCGTTGAGCTTCAACTCACGACAGGCACCGTGAAGTTGATGATGTAAATCACGCCATTCACGCATTCGTAGGGGTGAAACAAAATTTTGTCGGCAATATCTCTCGAACTGGTTTCTTGTTAATTCCTGCCGTTGTTCTTCAAAGTGTCGCCATAAATTTATCAGCGCAACAAAATCTGAGTCCTTATCCTGCCACTGTCGATGTTTTTCATCTGCGGCTTGCTGCTTATCCGACGGTCTATCCCGTGGATCTTGAACACTTAATGCTGACACAATAATCAGGACTTCTTTAAGCGCACCCTCCTTTTCCGAAGCTAACAACATTCGTCCCATTTTAGGGTCGGCCTGGATGCGACATAGCTGTCGACCTATTGGGGTCAATTCACCTTTGCCATTAACAGCCTGTAGTTCCTGCAATAGACTAAAACCATCGTTGATCAATCTGTTGTCGGGTGATTCAACAAAAGGGAAATCCCTGATATCACCTATTCGCAAATGCAGCATCCGTAAAATCACAGAGGCTAAATTAGTACGAGTAATTTCCGGGTCTGTAAATTCAGGTCGACCAGAAAAATCTTCTTCACTATATAGTCGAAAACAGACACCTTCGCTGATTCGACCACAACGCCCCTTACGCTGATTAGCACTGGCTTGAGAGATTGCCTCTATAGGAAGACGCTGTACTTTAGTTCGATAACTGTAACGACTCACCCTTGCGGTGCCAGGATCAATTACATAACGAATCCCAGGCACGGTTAACGAGGTTTCAGCCACGTTAGTAGCCAACACAACTCTGATCCCCTTATGAGGTTTAAATACTTTTGTCTGTTCTGCCAGACTTAATCGGGCATAAAGAGGCACCACTTCGAGGTGAGGCAGCTGAGCTCTGCGAAGAACATGGGCCGTTTCACGTATTTCCCTTTCACCACTATGAAAAACTAAAATATCCCCTCGTTTCGGCAAGGTGAGAATGTGTTCAACCGTATCTAAAACAGACTGCCCCAAATCCCGTTCCTCCTGAACAGGGAGATACTCAACATCAACGGGGAAAGCCCGCCCAGAAACCTCTATTACTGGGGCATTATGGAAATGTTGAGAAAACCGTTCCACATCGATCGTTGCGGAGGTGATGATTAACTTCAGGTCAGGACGTTTTGGCAGGATGTTTTTTAAGTAACCCAGTAGAAAATCAATATTCAGGCTACGCTCGTGGGCTTCATCAATAATAATCGTATCGTACTTATTCAAGTAGCGATCGTGCTGAATTTCAGCCAGTAAAATACCATCCGTCATCAACTTAACCAATGTGTTTTCACTACTGGTCTCATTAAATCTAACCTGATAACCCACCGTGACACCAAGGGGTTGATTCAACTCTTCTGCAATACGATTGGCAACCGTTCTTGCGGCTATCCGCCGAGGTTGAGTATGACCAATCATACCGGTCACGCCGCGGCCCAGAGCCAAACAAATTTTAGGTAACTGTGTCGTTTTTCCTGACCCGGTTTCACCGGCGACAACCACGACCTGATGGTTTGCAATGGCCTCACTAATATCATTACGACGTTCAGCGATGGGCAGTTCTTCAGGGTACTCAATGGTAGGGACACTTTGCCGACGACTAATGACCTGCTGACATGAGTGCTCCAGTCCCTCAACAAACTGTTTCAAGTCCCGATCAAAGGGTTTCCCCCCCTTGATACGACGACCGATGTTATTCAGCTGCTGATTGAGACGGTAACGGTCTGCACTAAGACACTCAGCGATTTTATTTCGCCATAGATTAATTTCATTTTGCGGTAATTTCATTTACATCTTAGCTGTCAGGTAGCGCTTTTTTCATCACGTAATTCGCGGCGTAAAACTTTACCCACATTTGAAAGAGGCAGTTCATCCCTAAATTCAATGTATTTTGGCCACTTATAACGAGCCAGCTTCTCACTACAAAACGTACGGACATCCTCTTCCGTCAAGTTGGGGTTCGTACTGACCAAAAATAATTTAACTGCTTCTCCAGAATGCTCATCAGGCACACCAATCACAGCACAATAAGTAATATCTGGGTGGTGAGACACCACGCCCTCAACCTCATTGGGATACACGTTAAAACCAGAAACAATGATCAAATCCTTTTGACGGTCGTGGATAAAAAGAAAACCATCGGCATCCACAGAGCCAACATCGCCGGTTTTTAACCAGCCTTCTTCCGTGATAGTTTTTGCCGTCTCTTCTGGAAAGTGGAGGTAACTATGCATAACCTGCGGCCCTCTAACCCAAATTTCACCATGTTCACCCACAGCTAATGGCTTCCCATCAGCACCGGCAATACGTAGCTCAGTGTTAGCCACGGCAATTCCCACCGACCCGGGCTTGCCAGCCCCAGGCGGACTAAAGGAAACGATCGGAGAGGCTTCCGTAAGGCCATAGGCATTACTGATTTCACAACCTGTCGTCTTTTTCCAATAATTCGCTGTCGCTTCTGATAATGCCGACCCGCCAGAAAGTGTGATTTTCAAAGATGAAAAATCAACCTTATCAAAATCTTTATTCTCTATTAACGCCACAAACAGGGTGTTTAAACCGGAGAAAATTGTTCCAGGCCATTTTCGGAGCAATTTAACAAAGCCATCAATATCACGTGGGTTGGGAATCAATAAGGTATGAGCTCCCATATGAACACCCGTGGTGACCGATAGGGCAAACGCGTAGATATGATACAGGGGTAAGGGTGAAACAATCCGCTCTTCACCGGCCTTTGCTGAGGCCAACCGCAACATTTCCCAGCCCTGCCGAGTCACACTGACCATATTGCTATGGCTAATAATGGCAGGCTTAGATACACCCGTTGTACCACCAGTGTATTGTAATAGCGCCATATCATCTGGCACTAACGTCGCTGGGGTAAAGTTTTCAACATTAGCTGCCAGCGCTGTTCTCAGAAGAATAACTTTATCTGAGGACACAGACTTTCCCATCAATTTAAGTACGAGCGACATCAGAAAACGCTTAATCGGTGGATGCAAATCAAAAGGCGAAGTAACGAAAACATACTCAAGTGGCGTTTTTTTACGAACGGCTTCGACTACAGGCAAAAACTTGTCAAATACCACCACTGCTTTTACATCAGCATGGCCAAACTGATACTCAAGTTCATCCTCTGTGTAGAGCGGGTTAATATTTACAGCCACCAGGCCGGCCTTAAAAGCACCGTAAGCAACAACTAGGTACTGGGCAAGGCTTGGCATCTGAATCGCCATACGGTCACCCGGTTCAAGCTTTGTGGACTGCTTCAGGTAAGCCGCAAAGGCTGTGGATAATTTATCCAACATGGTATAGGTAAGCGTATTGCCCAACGAGGTGACGGCCGGATGTTCAGGGTATAACCCTACAGCCTGCTGCAACACATCAAGAAGAGAGTTTAACTCTGATGGCTCCAGTGTTTCAGATACACCGTAGTCCTGCTTGGCCTTTCTTACCGCTTCATCAACTGTCATAACCAACCCACCTAATGCCATCGTTCAAACGTCCAGATGCCCATCCCCATTCTTATCTCAAGTCTTAGGGATTCACATATAACAGGCCTTTCTCGTAGATTCTATTTAGAAAAGCACACCACTTGTACCGTACTAGCTCATGCTATCGGAGTGATCGCTTGTAACGCAACCTCCGTGAAAGTTAATCTGTGCATATGAGCGAATAATAGACAGAGTCGTACTGGAACCAAGCATTATATGTTCTACTACAAACGCTCTGCTTGAGAGTTACTGCTTACAAAAACTAATCCACTGTATGATCACAAAACAAAAAGACACTTTATTTGGTCATCCAAAAGGGCTCTATATCTGCTTTGCCACGGAGATGTGGGAACGCTTTTCATTCTATGGCATGAAGTATCTGCTACTGCTCTATCTCACGAAATATCATTTATTCACTGATGCCATGGGGCTAGATGTACTCGGTAGTTACGCTGCCCTAGTTTATAGCACCCCCGTGATTGGTGGTTTATTAGCAGACCGTTATCTTGGTATGCGTAAGGCCGTTATTTTTGGTGGCTGCCTGCTAGTCCTTGGGCATCTGGGTATGGCTGTGGAAGGTTCACAGGCTTATTTCCAAGATGGAGAAGTTATTCGTGACAGTCGAACCTTGCAGATTTTCTATTTCTCCATGGCTCTCATTATTGTTGGCGTTGGTTTTCTAAAACCAAATATTTCCACCATCGTTGGCAAACTCTATGGAGATAATGATCCCCGTAGAGACAGTGGTTTCACCATTTTTTATATGGGTATTAATATTGGCGCTTTCGTGGCAACTCTTCTCTGTGGGTATCTAGGAGAAACTCTGGGCTGGCGTTATGGGTTTGGTGCAGCGGGTATCGGCATGTTACTAGGGATGGCTATATTCCTTTATGGTCAACGCCATCTACATGGCCATGCTGAGCCCCATCAACCAGAACGCCTTAAAGAATTTATCGTACCCGGCTTGAATCGAGAATGGTGCATCTATCTCGGAGGACTCGTTTCGCTATTGGGCATATGGCAACTCGTACAATCTGCACACTGGGTAGGATGGTCACTCAATGGTCTCGCCATGACCGTCGCTGCAGGCTTACTCTGGTTTATTCTTGCCCGCTGTAATTCAGTAGAACGTGGTCGTATGGTCGTATTAGTGATGCTGACCTTTTCCACTGTTGTATTTTGGGCGCTATTCGAACAAACCGCAGCATCCATGACACTTTATGCTGACCGAGTTGTGGATAGAACCATACTGGGTCTAGACATAAACGCCTCACAATTTGGCGCACTCAACCCTCTATTCATTATGTTGTTAGCACCTATTTTTGCCGTTCTTTGGATCGGACTGTCTAAACGAAACATTGAACCCTCGACACCGGTTAAGTTTTCGTTGGGTATTATTCAGGCAGGACTAGGGTTCGGCGTATTAGTCATCGGGTCCAGCTTTCCTAACGAGACAGGAAAAGTAGCCGCAGTCTGGCTAATTCTTGCCTATTTTCTCCACACTACTGGAGAGTTGTGTCTATCGCCCGTAGGATTATCAGCTGTCACCAAATTATCAGTGCCTAGCATTGTCGGATTGATGATGGGCACCTGGTTTCTTGCGACCGCCTATTCAGAATTTATGGCTGCAAAAATTTCCCAGTTAGCCGCAGTTGACACCACTATTGTTCAGTTAATGAATGCCCAGATAATGGATGTTTCATCTGCTCTCGCCAATTATACGGAGCTGTTTAGTACACTGTTCTGGGTGGGGTCTGGAGCTGGTGTTTTTCTATTACTATTAAGCCCGTTTTTAAAAAAATATATGCATGGTATTCACTGACCAGCATCTTTCAAGAAAACGGGCTGAACCGATCATAAAACGGTCTGCTGTGTTAGAAGTTTTTTAGTTTCACCACAATAGAAAAATTAATATTCATGACTCTCTGCATATCGGTACAGGTCTATGTATTGGGTATGCTGGACATAGAAGAAGAGCCTTTGTGGTCATGGTGATTGCCTATGTACAACATGACATCATGCACACAGAATCACTCTACACCCAAACGCTAACGGCTTTTTTATTAAATATTCCCCTACCTTTAACTATTTGGCAATGGAAGAAAGAATTTAAAGATTACACACCAGAATAGAAACTTACTTCGAAGTAGCTGTGGCTGGTTTTTCGACCACTCTAATCTGCTTGCGACGATAACCAAAAATGGCCCATATCACATAAAAACAAACGGCGACAACATAACAAACAAGTATAGGTTTTACTCCTCGCATATAAGCCTGCTCAACCTCAACCGTCATACTTTCAAAGATACTGACAAACCAAGCTGGCGCCAGAAAAGAACTATCCGGATAGGCGTAAATGGGTACCAATATAATCGCAGCAATAAATAACACCAAAAGATTCCGAAAGTGTCTGCCTGGTACTATTTTTCTAAAACGACAGATAAATAATATCAACATCACAGAACCTAGGTAGTAGCCTATGAGTCCCCAATAATAATTTTCCGCTGAATACACTGAATACTCCTACTGCTAATGTCATCGAACACTAGTCGCTATAATCACAGGCCCTTTTTTCTAGGCCAATTTTAATTAACCCAACTAATAATATATTCTTCCATATCCTCCGGTCGGACTGCCTGCTCCGTCACTACTTTCCCTCGAACCGACATACCTGAGGCGTGTATGGATTTAGAGTCTCCGGATATCAGTGGATGCCAAAGAGGAAGTTGTTTTCCCTCGTACAGCACGCGATAAGCACAACTACTTGGCAACCAACTTTGTTGCTCCAAATTTTGCGGGGTCAACTTGAAACAATCGGGTACTTTACTAAACCTGTTGTCATAATCACTGCACTGACAACTATTTTCATCCAGCAACTGGCAAGCTACATTGGTGTGAAAAATTTCGCCAGTATCATCATCTTCCAATTTATGCAGACAGCATTTAGCACAGCCATCACAAATGGATTCCCACTCAGTCGGTGACATCTCGCCCAATGGCTTTGATAACCACGATGGCTGACTCAAACTCTTACCTGCATACGATAGCCTCCATACAAACAATCCTACAGCTTATAATTTTTATTGCGTAATTCCTGCATATCCAATTCAGGGCGCGGAGGCATTTGCAAATAAAAACCCTGTTCCTCAATCATCTCAAGCACACGTTTAGTTTCTACACGAGCCAGCTTTTTATCCGGCATCAGCAGCAGGGTCATTGCTAATACTGGCTTACCAAATCGTCTTAACAGCTCGATTGGAACCAGCTCTAAGCCCTTTTTCTTCTCCACATACAAATACATGCCCTCTTCATTTGGGCTTCGATAAATACTGCAAATTTTTTTCACAAATGATCTCTCTAAATCCACTTTCTAGGGGTAGCAGCCTAGGCTGTCAGCAACGGATTTTTATCGAACCAACTTAGTTGCTGCTTCTAATAATGGTTCTCCTATCACGTCAAACCGCCACCCCAAGGCAATGGTATCCGGCAGACACGCTCGATCTTGTTCTATGACCTGTCGAACCAAAAACTCTATATCACGCTTTCGGGCCAGCACTTCAGGAGGAAGATCCAACAACTCTGCTCGAGTATTCACTATCTTTTTGAGCTGTTTGATTCTATCACCCGCTTGCCGAGGTAAAGGTTCTGGTAATGTTTCAGGACAATCTAACAAGGGTGTTGCCAAACCATTTTGAAGTAATTCAAACAATGTTTCAGAGTAACGCCGTATCAATCCCGGGTGCATACCCTCGATATCAGACAAATCATGATTACTCTGTGGAGTTTTAGTCACAATATCCAGCAGCGTTTTATCCCCAATAACCCGACCTCTAGGCCTGTTTCTATCTCGTGCCTCAATCTCACGCCATTCGCAAAGCAGCCTGAGTGCCGCCAAGCTATGAGGATCAAGCTGCCAAGCCCCTTTTACCTTAAGGAAGTACTCCGCTAATACCTCACTACCGGAGGCCTTTGCGACCAACCCCTGCATCTCTTCATCCACCCATTCACTGCGCCCCAAATCAGCCAAGTTTTCACATAACCGACGATAAACAGGTAATAAATGGATAACATCCAATGCCGCGTAACCCAATTGTGACTCGCTTAAAGGTCTCTGTAACCAGTCAGAACGAGTCTCACCTTTAGCCACAGGAATTCCCAGCATGACCTCGACCAATCCAGCATATCCCTTGGAAAAACCATAACCACTGAACGCCGCAGCAACTTGAGTATCAAATAATGGTTCGGGCACACAATCCAAAACATGCTTTAAAACCTCAAGGTCTTCAGAGCAGGAATGGAATACTTTGATAATGCCTGAATCTGTCAGTATCTCGGCAAGGGCTGAGAGATCAGAAACAGCAAGAGGGTCAATCAACCAGCATTTTTCACCGTTATAAATCTGGACTAAACCTAATATCGGAAAGAAAGTGTCTGTCCGCATAAACTCGGTATCGAGTGCGATCGCATCGCAATCCTTCAATTGATGGGCACACTCTTGGAGTTGATCTACGCTAGTGACAATAATCGGTGCTGGCAATGAGGTCTCGCTTGTATTTGGCATAAGCTCAGTTGTTGGTGTTAATTAATTGCGGAGTATCTTTTCATCATATTTCTTTATATTGTCTTACGGCTGCTAAAAGCGTGGGACAGTGTTCCGCCATCCACGTATTCCAGTTCTCCCCCCATGGGTACCCCATGGGCTATACGGCTAACGGTCACACCCAACATTTTGGCACGCTCACTAATATAGTGAGCTGTCGCCTCGCCTTCGACCGTCAAATTAGTGGCCAGAATCAGCTCATTAATATTTTCTTCAGAAAGTCGGCTCATCAACTGTTCAATACCAATAGCTTCAGGGCCAATACCATCAATAGGTGACAGGTGCCCCAACAAAACAAAATAGCGGCCCTTATAGGTACCACTATGCTCTATAGCCAACAAATCTGCAGGAGTCTCAACAACGCACAACTGTTGTGCATCACGACGAGGGTTATTACACACTTCGCAAACATCTGTCTCCGTCAAGGTTCGGCACAATTGACAACGGCCAACATGCTCAGCAGCATCCGCCACAGCATCAGACAGACGCACAGCGCCATCACGATTTTTTTCCAGTAAATATAACGCCATTCGCTGAGCAGACTTAGGGCCTACCCCAGGCAGGCAACGGAGACTATCGATCAGTTCATTAATAATTGGGCCGAACACAATCCAACCTTATGTAAATTAGTGGGGTATTATTAGTCGGGCACTATCAGCGGTGGTTAATGCCTACTGGGCTGTCTCCTTGACAGGTATAAACCATTCCTAGAATGGCATCTGAAAACCAGGGGGCATTTGCATACCGCCTGTCAGTTTTGACATGCTTTCCTTTTGAGCCTCCTCCACCTTCCTGACGGCATCATTGACGGCAGCCGCCAACAAGTCTTCCAGAAACTCTTTATCTTCAGACAGCAGACTGGGATCAACAGTGACTTTACGTACATCGTGGCGACCATTCATCACCACCTGAACCATACCTGCACCGGATTCTCCGGTGACTTCTGCTTTTACCGCTTCGGCTTGCATTTGCTGCATTTTTTGCTGCATGCCCTGAGCCTGCTTCATTAACTCGTTAATATCCATAATGTTACCTAATCTATTAGTCGACAGATTTAATCTACCGGTTTAACTGTTTTTTCCAGAAGAACACCACCAAATACATCCATGATACAACGCACATTAGGGTCATGCTTAAGACTTTCCAATGCAGCAGCCTGACGTTCTTCTCGTATTCTTAGTCGATAGGCCTGTGGTGTTTCTGAAACGACAGTGCCCACCTCAATCTCCACATTAACGGGGTGACCAAAATATTTAACCAGAACCTCAGCAAGGCGTTGTTGATGTGAAGGCTCATACAGCGAGCTGTTATGAATATCCAGCTCAAAGCGTAACGCATCGCCCTGTACATCAACCAAGACCAAATTAGCGGCAATATTTTGTAACACACCACCTACCGACAGCCCCTGATAGAGCTCTATCCATCGATCAGGACTCACTTCCGCCAGGGATAGCTTATTTCCTATAACATTGGGCGCTGTTTTTGATACTTTTTTTTCTGATACATCGGCCTCAGTTAACGTCTCTGATACCAGCCTAACTTTATCTTTTGCTACGGCATCCTGCTGATGAGCTTCCTGTGACAATGCCCGAAATTTTTCTTCCGATAGCGGCTCATCTTCCTTGGAACCGACCTTCTGTACAGAAATACCAACATGATCGTCAACATGTCCCGCAACCCCCCCGTCCTCACCAGAGAATAACCCCTCATACTCAGCAAGGGAAACCTCTGCTGTATCGGTCACTTCCAATGGCGAGTCAGGGGTAATCGGACTTTGCTTTGACTGTTCATCGACACTCAGGCTATCCGCAGCAAGCACACCTTCAGGTGAAAAAAATTCTGATTTAGAAGATTCATGCTTGGCGGGTTCAGACTTTTTTACCTGTACATTCGCCTCCGCTGTAACAACGTTCTGATCAGGGACAGACTGATGATTAGTGTTAGCCCCCGCAACGACAGGATCTTCTACAACATGAGAATCTGTTATGACGGGTGGATCAATACGGCTTTCACGAACAGGCTGGAAAGCCAGCATTCGTAGCATCACCATTTCAAACCCGACTCTGGGTTCAGGCGCTAATGGGATATCACGCCGCCCCAACAAAATAATTTGGTAAAACAGTTGCACATCTTCAGGACTCAAGGCCTTGGCCAACTCCAAAATAAGTTGATAATCGCCATGACGGTTGTCCAGCGCATCGGGCACCGTCTGTGCGATGGCTACCCGATGCCAGACGGACAATAAATCACCCAAAGCCGCACTATAGTCCGGTGCATGCTCTGACATTTTTTGAACCACAGCCAAAACTTCCGTGCCATCATTATTCACCAACGCTCGGGCAATATCAGCAATAGCCGTTAGATCAATGGTACCAAGCATATTGCCAATTTCGGCCTCAGTCAGCGTTCCACCACCATGGGCAATGGCCTGATCAGTTAAGCTCAGCGCATCGCGCATACTGCCATCTGCAGCTCGTGCTAATGCCCAAAGTCCGGTTTCTTCACAAGGCACCTGCTCTTCGGCCAAAACATGCTGCAAATGTTCGACAATTCGCTCAGGACTGAGATTCTTAAGGTTAAATTGCAGACAGCGCGACAAAATCGTCACAGGTAGTTTTTGTGGATCGGTGGTAGCAAGCAAAAATTTAACGTGGGGAGGCGGTTCTTCTAGGGTTTTCAATAGTGCATTAAAACTGTGTGTCGAAAGCATGTGTACTTCATCGATCAGGTACACCTTAAAACGACCTACAGTAGGGGCATACTGAACATTATCAAGAAGCTCTCGAGTATCTTCCACCTTGGTTCGAGATGCCGCATCTACCTCAATCAAATCGACAAAACGCCCTTCAGCAATGGAGGTGCAGGCACTGCACTCCCCGCAGGGTATTGAACTCACGCCCTGCTCACAATTAAGGCACTTAGCCAGAATCCTAGCTATTGTGGTTTTTCCCACTCCGCGAGTACCCGTAAACAGGTAGGCATGGTGCAAACGATCATTATCCAGAGCATTAATCAACGCCCGAAGAACATGCTCCTGCCCTGCCATCTCACTGAAAATGCGCGGACGCCATTTACGTGCAAGAACCTGGTAGCTCATAAGCTAAGATCCTGATTGTTCATTGGGAAAACCTGATTATTGATAGGAAACCACCGATTCAAAAGAAAACATTATAAGGTCATCCCTAAACTACCGAAAGGCACCAACCATTAAAAGCAGCAATGGCCACAAAGACCTAATTTTTCATCTCGTCGATTTAGTATCAAAATATTTTGGATGTGACCATTATCCCGTCACTACAAACAAGCTGAGATCAGCCTAAAGTCAGGACACCCTGTCGGCGCTCACACCAAGATTTTCAGTGTGAGACGTTTCACCATGGCTACTATTATCACCTTCCCAAAGATTCACCATACCAATGCGTTGCTCTTGTTCATTTTCCCGCTCAACTTTTAGATTGGAAAAATCAAACAGATCAGTATCTGCAAGCTGTGATGGGGCGATATTTTTGGTCGCAGCAAAAATGGTTTCCAAACGTCCCGGATGCTGTTTTTCCCACTGCTGCAACATATCCTTGATGACTTGTCGCTGTAGACCATCTTGAGAACCACAAAGATTACAGGGGATGATAGGAAACTGCTTTAGTTCAGCGTAAGTCTCCAGATCACCTTCTTTACAATAAGCTAACGGGCGAATCACCATGTTTTTCTTATCATCACTAAGCAGCTTTGGTGGCATAGCTTTCAATTTACCGCCATAGAACATATTCAAAAACAGTGTTTCTATAATGTCATCGCGGTGATGTCCCAATGCAATTTTGGTCGCCCCAATTTGTTGTGCAAAACCATAGAGTGTCCCCCTCCTCAGCCGAGAACAAAGGCTACAATACGTCTTTCCTTCAGGAATCACCTCCGTCACAACACTGTAAGTGTCTTTTTCCAGGATATGGAAAGGGACACCTATCTCACTCAAATATTTAGGCAGTACTTCTGGCGGGAAACCCGGCTGCTTCTGATCAAGGTTTACGGCAACAATTTCGAATGAAATCGGCGCAGTCTTTTGCAGATGAAGCAGTACATCCAGCATGCAGTAAGAATCTTTACCGCCTGAGAGACACACCATGATTTTGTCGCCATCCTCAATCATGTTGTAGTCAGCAATGGCATTACCTACATTGCGACGCAAACGCTTATGCAGCTTATTTAGCTCCAGCCGCTCCTTCTTGTGAACATCCGCTGAACGAACATTTGATGGGGTTTCAATTAATGATGCAGTTACAGTGCTTGATTCAGTCATGGCGTATCTACGAGGAATAAAATATCAGTCAATAACGGTGGGAGTAAAAGGCTGGGCATTGTACGTTTTTTTTGGCAAAGAGGCCCACGCCCAACACGCCAATAGAAACAACGGCCCAAACACCCGAATTCATTATTAGAGGTTATGGGCCTATGAGTTATTGGCGCTATGTACTGGAATAACGCTGCTCTAACGCCTGATAAAGATCGTCCTTAAAAAGCGGACTGGCATGATCAAGCTCAGCAACGACTTCAACCAAGTGTTCATTATCTTCTTTGCCAGCCCATAATTTGCGATAGCTGCCATCCTGATAACCGTTATCCTGACGGAAAAAATTCAATACATTTTTACCTACATAACGAGTATAAAGCTCATCAAAAGGTAGCTCTATTCCGGCCATTAAGCTGGAAAAACTCGCCACATCAAAACGCTTTGTCTGCAAGGTAGCCAAGGCAAAGCCCTCCAAATCTGCACGAAAATCTCCAGATGGGTTAGCACCCGCCAATTGCTGCTCAATAGCAGCGGCAATATCAGACTTGTCTCCGGGCTCAAGCAATAAAATACTCAAGCCGAAATGCCAAATATCCACCAACTCCAACTTAACCTGATCGGCATCAGGTGTTTGCTTCTTCCACCACTTCCAACCGTAATGGTCGAGCAATTCTGCACATTCCACCCAAATTGCCCGATACCAAGCAAAATCCTGATCAACCCAATTGTCATTGACCTTGCTGTTCATAGCATTCTGCAAGTCCAGCATGGTTAAAATTTGTTGTTTCATTTATCGTATCGCCCCATAAAAACTGATAAAGCCCTAGCAAACACTAGCGCCTGGAAACATTAGCCCCGAACAAACATATTACTCTGTTTTTCATCGCCAATTGTCGTTGCTGGCCCATGACCAGTAATAACCACGGCATCATCATTTAACGTGTAAATACGCTCGCGAATAGAACTGACAATCTGCTCAGCGTTACCACCGGGAAAATCCGTACGGCCTATACCACCTTTAAACAAAGTATCTCCGGCAATCAACGTCTTGCTTTCTTCGAACCAAAAACTGGTTGAGCCTGGAGTATGACCGGGAGTATGGATGGCTACGCCACCACAGCAACCAAGATCATGATCATCACTGAGATAATGGTCTGGATTAGGCAGTGGTGTCTCAGGCATTCCAAACCCAAACATGGCACATTGCTCCTCAAGGCCACGCCACAAGAACATATCACTTTCATGGATATAAATAGGCGCGCCAGTGGCACTTTTAATATTGCCAGCAGCAAGAATATGGTCAAAGTGGGCGTGTGTATGAATAATCGCTACAACTTGTAAATCTAGCTCTGCCAACACCCCAAGAATCACTTGAGCATCACCACCGGGATCTATCACTAGAGCTTTTTTACTCACAGCATCTCCGATAATGGTGCAATTACATTGCAATGGCCCCACGGGAAAAGTGCGAACGATATACTTTTTTGTTTCTAACAGATTCTCTGACATAAGGTTTTCTAACTCTGGGCCCAGTTTCTCAGCTTTAACGTCTTAGGCTAGACAACAAATTAAGTACGGCATCTTAACACACCAAAAAGAAGATTTAGTCTAAATGGAGTGACGCGACAAAACCGAGAAAACCGCCTCATAACCTGACATACCAAGACCTAAGCCACAATCTAAACCAGCCAAAACCAATAACAAAATAAATCCCCATCCCCTTCAAACAGGCCGCACCTCACAGCCTATTATTTTCATACTCTTACTTGTTTGCATCAAAAACCTGTTTAAGCGTAAAGTTACGTCCGCCTATGGAACCTATAAGTGCCTACGACATCTGAGCTTACAGTTCTGGGACAACATGTCTGGAATGACTTGAGCATAACCCTAATAATTCATAGCCCTTCAAATTTACAACGGGCTGATAAAAAATTGATAACGGAGTACCCATGAAAATTGTCATCCAGATCCTCTCTTTATTTGCCCTTATGTCATTACAAGCCTGGGCAGCTACACCATCCAAATCAATGATTAACTGGAACTCAGCAGAAGACATCGGTGAAAAAATAGAATTTAAACTCGACCCTGAAAATGGCGAAGTCACTTACGGACCAAATTTTGCTGATTCAGATAAAGCCTTGTCAGATCACTTTTCTGAAATTTATTTAACCCGCCTGATTGACCATAAAGGCGCTGACCATTACGCCCTATACATTACCGCCCAATACGATGATAAAGATTGGCGCGCTTATAAAGATGCCACCAATGTACACGGCGACAAACTACCCATGGTGACCTTGTCAAAAAATGAAAATGTATGTGAAAACGCTGCAGCTTGTCGATATGAAGAAAGACTCGCTATCCCCCTGAGCTTTCTCTATTTTTTTGATGGCGCCACGGTAGGTATGGATTTGACGATATCCGGTAACAGAACGGACCAAATCAAAATCCCAACCAGTTATTTCAAAGCTATGCTCAACTCCATGCCAGAAGAAAAACTCTATGATGGCCTTTAATTAATGGCCAACTATTTGTTAAATAGCTAGCAGTCTCACATAGCCGGTGCAATTGCACCGGCTTTTTTATTACCACCGAAAACCGATACACGACGACTGAAACATATTGTCTGAAACCTTAGATTTAAATTATTAACCCGACTAAAACGGCTTATTATAAATAAAAATAACTATTAATAGCCATATATGACGCATTAATAATTAAAAATTGCCAACAAGTCATATTTGACCTACTATTTCACTAGATAACAATTTCACGCCAAAAATGGCGGCTAGTGTGAATAAATATGATGACAACGCTAAATTCCGATATGAGTAACACTGCAATTTTGACTGAGCTAGGTTCTCGGATAAAACAATTACGCCTATCTAAAAACAAAGACCAACAACAGTGTGCCTTTGAATCGGGTATCTCATTGCGCACTCTTTCCCGTTTAGAAAACGGGCATTCCGTCTCACTGGAAGCAGTACTAAAAGTAATCAGAACCCTTGGCCTCATTGGGCGGTTGGACTTATTGCTTCCTACCGTCGAAATTAGCCCCGTACAGCAGGCCAAGCATAAGAGTAGCAAACCACGCCTACGCGCCAGCAGTCGACGAAAAACATCATTAACAACGCAACAACCCACAAAAGCCAACCAGGTATCAGAACAAAAAACCTGGAGCGGGTTTACCAAACCGACAACATTCGAGTCAGAGCCATCTGACGAGGCATCAGAATAATGGGGCCTCGTGTTAATACCGCCATCGTCTCACTCTGGGGCGTTGAAATTGGTGCTGTCACTTGGGACCCAGAACGTGATTTGGGTTTATTTCAATATATGCCAGCGTTTACACGCAGCAACATTGATGTTGCGCCATTAACTATGCCCCTGAGCCCGCAAACCTACAGCTTTCCAGAACTGGCTCGCACCACATTTAAAGGCCTACCCGGTTTACTGGCCGATGCCCTGCCCGACAAATACGGTTCTGCCCTGATCGACAAATGGCTCGTAAAAGAAGGCATTAATAGAGCGGAATTTTCACCCGTAGACAGGCTCTGCTATATCGGCACCCGAGCCATGGGCGCCCTAGAATTCACACCAGCAATCGACAGAAAAACCAAGACCGACAACCATCCGTTAGATGTCGCGGCCATGGTACAAATGGCCAGCAAAATACTGACCGAACGAGAAGCGTTTGATGCCGCATTAACCCAAGACCAAGACAACCTTAACGAACAAACACTGGCCGACATTCTACAAGTAGGCGTTTCTGCTGGTGGAGCCAGAGCCAAGGCTATTATTGCCTGGAACGAACAAAGCAATGAAGTCCGCTCCGGACAACTCACTCTGCCCAAAGGCTTTCAACATTGGTTAATTAAATTCGACGGTATTGCCAATAATCGCGATAAAGAATTAGCCGATGCACAAGGTTTCGGCTTAATCGAATACGCCTATTACAAAATGGCGCAAGATGCCGGCATTGAAATGAGTGAGTGTCGAATCCTGCAAGAGCATAAACGCCATCACTTTATGACCAAACGTTTTGATCGCACTACAAACGGCGACAAACTACATATGCAATCACTTTGCGCCCTCGCCCACTACGACTTCAATCAACCCGGCGCTTACAGCTATGAGCAAGCCATGCTTGTCGCAGAAAAACTCGACCTGGGCATGGCTGCAATCGAACAACTCTATCGCCGAGCCTTATTTAACATCATGGCCAGGAACCAAGATGACCATGTCAAAAATATCGCCTTCCTGATGGACAGCACTGGAGAATGGCGACTGGCACCCGCCTATGATTTAACTTTTGCTTACAACCCAACAGGGGAATTCACCAGCCGCCATCAAATGTCCCTTAATGGCAAATGCGATGGGTTTGAATACAGTGATTTTTCAGCCTTGGCACAACGCTTTAATATTCCCCGCTCACGGAAAAAAATGATGATAGAACAAGTCATGGATGGCGTAAGCAAATGGCCAGAATATGCCAAAGAAATAGATATTCCAAAAGAACGCATAGAAAATCGACGGAAATATCACCGGTTTTTTTAAAGGGGTCGTAATGATCTTAAGCCAAGGCATTAGATCCTTAGCTAGAGCAAGGATATTTCGAAGTATCGTTTACCACATTCTGTGCTCATACCGGGTTTAACTCAAGGTAATGATTCAGGCTAGCCTTTAATCTTTTCGCAACATCATTTTTACATTTTTTTATACACAAACTAGAAAAATGGCATTAAAATCGACGCAAATACCTGTCTTTCTATACGGCAAAAAAAGCCAAAGATGTGGAAAGATATGGACAGTGCTGCTCAGCTGTCACCTCTTACTTTGGTTGCAATAATATGGTTGGTGATTTGTATCTGAATTCAAGACGTTAACAAAACAAAATTAACTGTACTCAGCCCAAAGAAACATCCTCTATGAAATCTGCATTTATAAAAAAATATCCGATAACTTGGCTGTATTTCTTTTTCTTTTTCTTTTCTGGTTTTTTTCAGCTGTTTCTTTTCATCTCAGGCTATTCGGGTTTTTCAGGTCTTAGAGCCTCTTTAATTTACTGTACTCTCCCTCTTATCCCCGCATTATTATGGCCACATAAAGCGAGAACCATAACGGCTATTATAGGACTTTTTATGCTGACTGGTGCCTGGGCTAGCCTAGGTTATTGGACAGTCTACGGGCAAGAATTCTCTCAGGATGCCATTTTCATCATCTTTGAATCTAATATGGCGGAAAGCTATGAGTTTTTTGCTTCTTACTTGCGCATGTGGCATGTACTTGCATTTTTAGCATTCAGCATTATTCCGGTATTTATATGGAGGAGTATTCAACCCATTACTATAAAGGCACCACAGCGTTATGCGCTTGCCGTCTTCTTTCTATTGATCTCTGCTTGGCCCGCTATCAACACAGGATTAATCAAGGGCGCGGGGTACAATGAAGGTGCTTATCAGCTAATGAAAAGGATGGAACCCACTGCGCCATGGAATTTGATATTTGGATATACCAAATATCAAACGTGGCTAGCAGCGATGCAGGCCCTACTAAATAAGAATAGCCACATTCCACCTTTGGAAAAACTTTCAGACTCCAACTCAGAAAGCCCAAAAACTTTGGTCTTAGTAATCGGTGAATCTACTAATCGTCAGAGAATGAGCTTATACGGCTACTCTAGAAAGACTACACCTAGGCTTGATGCACTGCAAAATGAGCTATTCGTATTTGATAATGTGGTAACCCCGCGACCTTATACCATAGCAGCACTACAACAAGTTCTTTCATTTGCTGATTCACAAAACCCGAACGATTTTTTTCTTAAGCCTAATCTACTTAATATGATGAAGCAGGCTGGATACGAAATTTCATGGATCACGAATCAACAAACTCAAACTCGAAGAAACACGATGTTAACCATGCTATCCCAGATGGCGGATTATCAGGTATATCTAAATAACGACAGGGTTCATAATGCCAGCCAATATGACGAAGCGGTCATTGCGCCATTTATAGCTGAGCTTAATACGACAGCTAAGAAAAAATTAATTGTTATTCATCTGCTAGGTACACATAGAAAATATGCTTACCGCTACCCACAACAATTTAATCAATTTTCTTCAGATGAGGGTGTGCCTCCATGGATAAGCCAAGAAATTCTAAATGAATATAACAGTTACGATAACTCGATACTCTACAATGATTATGTGGTATCAACTCTCATAGAAGAGATTAAAAAAACACAAGGAAACAATGCATTAGTGTACCTATCTGATCATGGGGAAGAAGTGTTCGACACCCCTGCCCATTTATTCGCCGGTCGTGATGAAGCAAATCCCCTCCCTGCTATGTATACAATACCCTTTATGATTTGGACGAACCAAGAATATAAATCTGCTAACAAAACAGCTTTATGGTCGAACTACAAGACTAGACCATATACGAGTGCAGATTTTATTTACACCTGGGCTGACATAGCCGGGATTGAGTTTAAAGAAATGGATCATTCTCGTAGTATTTTGTCAGAGTATTTCATTCAAAAACCCAGATGGATTGGAAACCCTGCCCACCAAAATTCATTAAAGGATTATTCCGTTATAGAGAAGGTTACTGCGAAGCTAGCTTTAAACATGTAGCAATACTATATTTTTTAACTCAGGCAAAAGGTCAAATCAATAGGACCAGGATCATTGATTTTTAGCTTTGCGGTATTGCTCTGACTTCCTGCCCCCTCCTCGAACCGGTATGAGTTTTTCCTCATTGATTGACTTCCTAACAGAGTTATCAGATAAAGGCTTCAATATCAGCTCTATCACTATCGACAAAACCACCAACTCAAGTATCGTCAATGCTCAATGCCTGATAATGAGCTAGGCTAATGCGAAGCACACCCAGATTAAAATTCAACTTACCGAGCTTGCAAAAGCCTAGGCTGACGCATAGCATTCACTTGTAGACCAACTAAACAGAACGCAGCTCTATCCACCTGGTCTCTAATGATCACACTACTTCATTGTTGTAACGTAGACTCAAATATAAGGAATACCCAATGAGACATCGCCTAGGCCTATTGATTGCCCTAGTTTTAACCTTACCTTTCTCACAGATCTCGGCTGAATCTCTCACCGTCGCACAAAAATGTCCTCAGTGGATTGATGCTCGCAAACAAAAAACAGAACAAACCACACTGTACTGGCTCCAAGGTTTTATATCCGCTTATAATAAATATGAATATACCGGCAAACATAAAGAAGGTGTTTTAAAAAGTTCAGACCCCAAGGTCATTGCCAAATGGATGGATGATTATTGCCAAACAAACCCCACTAGCAACTCACAAGAAGCCGTAGAATCACTGATTGAAGAACGCAAGCCTACTCAAAAAGCATGCCCAGTAAAAAAATCCAGTGGGCGTCCTTGTATTCCCTATGAAGAAAAAGAAGAAAGTAAAACTGAAGGAGAGCCTAAGAAAAACAAGTGGTTCATTTGGTGACTCTATGAACCGTAGTGGACTCCACTAGGTGTTTTGACAATAACTGTACGGTATAAATTAATTAAACTGGACAGAATCAAATGTAAAGAACATTGATAATAAAAGAAAAGGGCTAAAACTTTATATTTATTTAATTGTAAAGTTTAATCGCCCACATCCTTGGATGAACTGAAATGAAAGCAATGATGCAACAATAACGAAGCCACGGGATATCAGCCCAACAATATGTACTTTCTGCTCGCATTTTTTGATCAGATGAGAAAATAATATCCAGCTATGAAAGTAACAATCTAACGGATCGAGATAAACACCTAATTTTCGCACGAAATATAAGTGATTATTACGCATATTCACTTTCATCGACATCATTGATAATTATTCTTTTAATATCACTAACATCCGATGGAAAAAAATCCGTATGATATCTCTTCTTGATACCATAATTTGTTAACGTGTAATGATATGTAGATTCTATACAATATCGTGCAAGGCAATTTTCTACACAATGCAAAGGACAGCCATCTAAGGATATTATTTTTCGTCCAGACTTAGCTTTTTTTATCAAAGATTTTACCCCACCTCCCACACCCGCTATACAAGACATCTCCGCCACATGGTCACGATCTAATTCAATAGCTATTTGATTTGCCAGCTGAGCGATATTGGAGCATCCCGAACATGAATATACTAAGGGCAACTCGTCATTATTATCTTGTTCCATAGACAGATCCTCTTAGAAATTGGTTTATAAGAAATTAGTGCCGACGTCGGTACACTTCCTTGAAGTATTTCATGTGCCTGTACAATAAATTATTTCAAAAACAAATAATTTTTATTCCTCTTTCAAATAGACAGTGAGTATTCGTGTGCAGCCCCATTAACATTTAAAACCGTAATATGCCGGTATGACGTATCAGGTTCAAAACAAACCCAACAAACGCTACCATCCATGCAGCAAATGCGATGTACAAAAAAAATGGTGGTAAGACCCAAAGAAAATCGAACCCCATCGCTTCGCTCATTCGATGAGTACTAACTGAGTACATGCCGAGTGGAAAAACTGCACCCCAATAAAGTGGGTCATATTTCAAGGGGAATCGTTTGTAAACATGTCGCCAAAAACCGAGTATCACCAGCATGGGGATCCACCAAGTACCTGTCGCCCAATAAAAAACCGTAAACCCCTTTATAAAGGGTAACAATGAACTTAAATAAGGAGCATCGGACACATTGATAATGAGCAACGAACCCGCCAAGGTTGATATTGCCATTGCACCCATATTAATCCAATAAGGTGGCGACAGATCACTGGGACAAAATGGAAAGAAAGTATAGCGGTAAAAAATAAGTGACATCATCCAGATATATAACATCCCACCCCAAAGCCACATAGAGAGCGCAAGGAAGTTCATTTCCAACTTTACAGGCTGACTGACATGAGCGGCGAGCAATGCACTTAGAACTGCAATCGATTGAGTCGCTACGACAGCGAGAAGCCAAGCCCCACTGATTCCTTTATCAAGAGTCGGTTTATTCTCCTTGACAGTGAAACCAGTAAATATTGTGTAGGTTAGTCCGATCCACAGCAAAAGTGCCGCCACCCAGAGCACAGTGCCTACGCGATAGTTAGCCTCGAGCAACACAAACTGTCCACCAAGAATACCGGTCGCCGCCACAAGGGTGAAGAACCCAGGCCCACGTAAATGATCGATCATGTCACCAAAAAACCGGCACGGATATCGAATCATGCGTACCACATTCAAAATCAAAAGTGTTACATAGACAACGATATTGAGCAGCAACAATGCTCTTGCTATAAACTCCATGTTCATCAGGTAAGCCGCGAGCGAAACAATACCAGTCGCCATTACCATGCCAAAATACGCAGGCGACAGGTCAGCTAGCTGAATGAGTACAACTGACCACTCACGCCGCTTCGACGTGTCAATTTTTTCTGGAGTATTTTTCATCCCGTAAACACCTACGATTAAAGGTTAGTTCACGTATAACGCCCACACGATGGTCTAGCGTGAATCATCAGCAAAAAAACTATCTCAGTTGACACTGATTATTGGCCTATAGACTGGTATACATCTCAACAGAAATTTCATTATTCTGTTGATTTAATCCACTTTATAAACCCCTAGCATGAGATATTTTCCCCATAGATCGCAAACCAATCGTATGAAAATATCACAATCCAGATGTGATTTATATTGATGTATATCATCGATAAGCAGGCTAACAACTTCTTTTAATCAAGGCTTTTCTATCTTCTTTTATTCAATAACAATGAGCTCTTGCTTTAGCGTACTGTCAACAACTGTACAGCCTTGTAGTTAATTAAACTGAAGAACCTCAAAGACAATAGACCCCAATGATAGATACAAATTGCCAAAATCTGATATTTTTAGCAGTGAAATCTTATTGCCAAGTTAGCCTAGAGCGAAGAGTACGCGCAAAGATGAAGCGGCGGTTACTGTGTCCGTGTTGAACTTTTTGTTAGACATTACTTGTGAACTGTGAAAATTTATTTTCATCCGCCCCCCATCCATTTCAGCAAACTCCAAAACCACATCAGTGCCAGCACAGATATAAACAAGAAGAAAGCTACACTAAGCGCAGTGAGAATACTTCCAAAAATTTTCGGGATATATTTTCTTATTTGTCACCTAAAAATGACCATGAGCACTATTGGAAAAAAAAGAACATGGATCTGAAACCAAAAAGGATCATTCTTAGTATCATCAGTTATAAGGCCCGATTTCATTCCAAAAATTAACCAAGCTATGTCCCATGTGATGTAAAACCACACAAATGACAAGATAGACGAAGTAAAAATCTTCCGAACTCCAACGCCAACTTCTACTCCGGCATCTTTCGATTTTTCCGCATCCTCGAATGACAGCCCGCCCCCCCTTACATTGTGGGCATGAATGCGAACTACGCGCTGTGCTATTTCCACAGACTTCACAAACCATAGCCAGTCCCCCCGTTGCGAGTTCTCATCGATGCTTCACTTCTCAGTTTTTCTTAGTATATTGCAGCCACATTGTCAAAATCTGGCGTCTAATCCTAAACTTCTGGAATCTCAAGCTTGGCTGAATGGACAGTGGCAAAAATCCCGATCTTCTCTTAATAGAACCGGTATTCCCTTTTATGGATTTCGGGTAGCTGAACCACATCATGACGGCACTCCACACTGACATATGCTCTTGTTCGTGCCAAAAGGAAGGCGAAAATCCTTAACTGCCATTTTAAAGCGATATGTGATGGAAGAGGATAAAAGAGAGCTGGGGCAAGAAAGCATCGATTCAAAGCAGAGTTAATCAACCCACGCAAAAGGCCGCGCTACTGCTTATCTCGCTATATACATTTCAAAAAAATATAGATGGCTACGAACTTGATGTGGATGATGAAGCAGAAGATTGTTCTGCAATTTCAGCACTTCGTGTCCGTGCTTGGGCATCCATATGGAATATTCGTCAGTTCCAGCAAATAGGCGGCCCACCCGTTACTGTTTACCGAGAGAGCCGCAAAGCCGCACGATATTATGAAAACCTTTTCAGCGCACCAACAGAAGAAACCAAAGAGATCATACAAGCCGCTGACGAAGGCGATTGGTGCAGTTTTACCGTAAAGATGGGTGGAGCTGTCTGTAAACGAGTACTCAGACCATTGCAGCTCGCTTATTTAATAAAAGAGAAAATAGGTCAATATGGTGACCAATTAAAGAAAGTCTTTGGGCTTTGGTCTAATTATCAACCAAAGACAATTGCTTACCCATTGATGGAGTGGACAATTAGCCACAAAAATTCTGGCGCTGGCCTTGCTAGCGAGGCCGTTGCTTTTCAAGCGCCTTCGGCGCGCCCCTTGGAGTTCTGTCAATAACTGTACGGTGTAATTAAACTGAACTAGCTCAAATGTAATGAACCACAATGATAGCTGTAATTTCCAAAGCCTGATATTTAACGCCTGTGTATGGGGCGAGGCGGCGGCAAAGCGGCCGTCCCAGACACGCAGGGGCGAACATGACACACCTGTTATACGTTTTAAAATTGAACACAGTTGAAACCCTGGCGCATTTGGTTACTTATAGGGTCTAGTTTTGGACTTTTAATGTTGTTTTGTCGCACGAAAGTTGGGTACTCCATATCGACTCGATCGAGAGGCTTTCCGAAAACTACTCGCACGTCACCGTCCGTTACTGAAACTACTTTGCCTGATAGCTCACTGCACTCATCCAGTTTCACTCCATCTAAAACCTTAGTTACTATGTAGCGCAATGGAATA
Organism: Porticoccus sp.; assembly: GCA_033791605.1. Classification (GTDB taxonomy): domain Bacteria; phylum Pseudomonadota; class Gammaproteobacteria; order Pseudomonadales; family Porticoccaceae; genus Porticoccus. The sequence goes on along the minus strand of JASJGJ010000143.1, from coordinate 906 downwards.
TTAAGATTTTTATTTATGACGTAGAGCGAGTCATTCTCTTTAATAGACAGAAAGTCATTCCATCCGTGTTGAGAGGGAGATAAGTCAAAAACTGCTCCTTCACCTAATTCTTCATATATTTTTTTATGCTTTCTATCCGCAACATTAGAAACTAAATAGCTATTCATGATTCACACTCAATTACGTATAACGCTCCATTATAGGCTGCTTGCATAAGTACTAAAGAAATACATTGTAAAAATAATACCTAAGCAGAACACAATAGATGATATTGCAAAACTAATTTCCATGAGTAACTCAATAGTGCTTTCTTTGTTATTACTACAGCAAAAAATACCAACTTCTTTGCCCCAAGCTATACGAATCCACTTCGCGGATAAATATTGAAAAAATATGCATGAAACAATTGATATGGCGAATACGATCCAAGCGAAATAAATTGAGTAGCTAAACACATCGATTAAAGGGACTTTAGATTCAATAACTAAAAAGTTATGAGCTAAAAAAACAGGTAATAATAAAGACGCTGTAGCTAAAGTAAATAGACTTTTAACGCCCCGCTAAACGGCGAGCGGTAGCGAGTCCGGTGGAGGCCACGCTTTTTGTGGCCGGAACGTATTTGAGCGGTTTGTTATGAATTATCATGCTCGATACTTAATATTAATTTACGGGCATTTTCAGTTTTTAATTGGGAATGCACGCAAATTACTGCCAAAAGAGCCAGAAATATAAAAACAAAATAAAATGATACAAAACCACTAATATTTTTTAGATGCATTCCAGGCATTGCCTGTGCAAACGTCAATGCTAGCACAGCAAAAACATAGTAGCCGAAACCTAAAAATAGGCCTTTTCGCCTCAAGGAGCCAGCTGTTCGATTACTGTGCAGAGATAGTTTGTAACCAG
>JASJGJ010000142.1:0-4831 GCA_033791605.1 Porticoccus sp. | reverse complement strand
CCACCGTTATCACTACACCGATTTTCAGAAAGGCTTTGACGTCATGCGATCGGGACAATCGGGCAAGGTAATTCTTAGCTGGGAATAGTTCAGCTGGGAAGACCTTTGAGTCGTAAAATAGTCGAGGATAAAAATGAGTTTTAAAAGTGCAAAAATAAGCCTGGCTCAGGACCTGGAAGAAATTAAACAAGCCGGTCTATGGAAGACTGAGCGGATCATTGCCTCGGACCAAAAGAATGACATCACCCTCGAAGACGGCAGTGAAGTTATTAATATGTGTGCTAACAACTACCTTGGTCTGGCGAATAATCCCGAGGTCATTCAGGCCGCTAAAGACAGTTATGACCGCTGGGGGTTTGGCTTGGCATCAGTACGCTTTATTTGCGGCACGCAAACGATCCACAAAACACTGGAAGAAAAGGTCACTAACTTCCTTGGCATGGAAGACACCATTCTTTATGCAGCCTGCTTTGATGCCAATACAGGTCTGTTTGAAACCATCTTGACCAAAGAGGATGCGGTGATCTCTGATGAGCTGAACCATGCCTCGATCATCGATGGTGTGCGCTTGTGCAAAGCGGCGCGCTTTCGTTATAAAAATAACGATATGGCCGACCTTGAAGCCAAACTAAAAGAGGCCAAGGCGGGCGGTGCGCGGCGTATCCTGATCACCACCGATGGCGTGTTTTCAATGGATGGCACCATCGCCCAGTTAGATAAGATTTGTGATCTGGCCGACAAATACGATGCCATGGTGCATCACGATGACTGCCATGCAGTGGGTTTTATGGGTAAGACTGGTCGTGGCATTCATGAATACCATAACGTGATGGATCGGGTTGATATTATTACGGGTACTTTCGGCAAGGCGCTTGGCGGTGGTTCGGGTGGTTACACGTCGGCTCGAAAAGAAATTGTCGATATGTTACGGCAGCGCTCGCGCCCTTATCTATTTTCAAATACGGTAGCACCCGCCATTTGTGCGGCGGCCATCAAGGTGTTGGAGATGCTTTCCGAGTCGACCGATTTGCGTGACCGCCTGGAAGAAAATACCCAGTACTTCCGAAAAGGTATGAAGGATGCAGGCTTTGAAATTTCAGAAGGTGAACATCCTATTGTGCCGGTGATGCTGGGTGATGCCGTGCTCGCGCAAAAGATGTCGCAAAAATTATTGGAGCGGGGTGTTTATGCCGTTGGCTTTTTCTTCCCTGTGGTGCCAAAGGGCAAGGCAAGGATACGCACGCAGATATCGGCGGCGCACACTAAACAAGATTTGGATACGGCGATTGCCGCATTTGCAGAGACGCATGCTGAATTAGTTGATTAAATTGCGATAGCCAAAATCGAATGCATGAGTGTGGGAGATACTAGAAAGCTGAAGATAGGGCATCATGAATTGCAATGTCCTGTTGGAATAGTGTTTTATACTCGATGTCCGCTTCCGCCTCCCTTGCAGACATTTGACGAAAGGAAGCGAATTTCCGCAGAATGCTGATAGCAGCTTTTTAGTATCCAATAGCAAATGTCCGCTCCCGACTTCTTAGCGGCCATTTAATCAACTCCACCTTCCTTTACAGCTAACACTAAAAGTCTACTAACCAGTCTAATTGTGTCGGGATACTTTACACTTTTCACTGGCTGGAAAATCTAACTAATATTTTTAGCTTATAATACAGTGAGTTACGTTTTTGGCATGCTATCTGCGTTTCTATCTGCATCAAGAGCTCTTAACAAGAATCAACAACCTACGGAGGAAGTGAAAATGGGGATTAAAACAATATCAACAGTCTTATCACTGGTCATAGCGTGTTTATTTACGATGCAGGTACATGCAATTCCTGTAATGACGCAAACACCACAAGGCACCTATACCGACAATGTGCTCAATGGCTCTCGGTGGACTGATTTTACCGCAATGATGACAACTCAACACTCGATTGATCAGCATGCTGATTTTGAAGATTTTTCAACTCTATCAACATACGATGCTATTTGGGTAGACCAGGAGCTAGGCTCAACCTTGTCAGCAACCGAGATTTCAAATCTACAAAATTATTTTGCGTTAGGTAATACGGAAGCACTGGTAATCCTAGACAGTAACTGGAATGACAATACATATATTGGGCATGAAGATAATATGCAGTTCGCACAAAATATTGTTGATTGGATAGCAGATACAAGTACAAACAAAATTGTACTTATTGGTGAAAATAATTCTTGGACAAATTGGAACCAGAGCATTATGGACGTTGTTGGTGGTGGATTTACAGCAGATTGTAGTTGGGCTATTGGTAGCTCTATTTCAAGTCATAGCCTTACTTCTGGTGTGAATACTGTTGAGAATGCTTGTGGAAGTACAATATCTTTGGATCAAAACTTGGGTAATCCAGACATACTTTTTGACAATAACATGGCGGCTGTTTACGGGGTATCTTCCGTGCCGGAGCCCGCATCCATTGCTCTTATGGGACTAGGTCTGGTCGGTCTGGGTTTCTCTCGCCGCCGCAAATCCAAAGGGTTGGCTGCTTAATTCATTTATTTCTTAACGTGGCGAACACCCAGATCCACCAACGTCTCACGTAATCACCAAGAACCGCCTCTGCATCAGGGGCGGTTTTTTTTGCTCAAAAAACCGGTGATACCATGCAACGAAATTCTCAATGGTTTGCTAAAAGCAGCAGTTTTGAATGACCGGTTTTTGGTTGAATACCACTATTTGATTGCTGAAGCTCGGTGACTGCTTTCGCACTGCAATCCTGACTACTGCCACCCGGGCAGTGAGCGTCCGCTTCTGCGAAGAGCAGTTGTTTAAATTATCATATCTATTTCTAGTGCCGCTGCATTTGAGGCTGTAGTTGAAAATATTACATTCGGTGGTTGTTGCAGCTTACGACGCATCCCACAGCTGGTAGTGTTTTCGGTTATTACGGAATCAGTGAGAGTACTTTATCAAGCCATTCTTCGAGCGGTAGCTTTGAGAGTTGTTCCTGAATCGATTCCAGCGTGGACTTTAGGACAGGTTCCAACGTTGAGAATAGAGTCGTGAAAAGTGCTGCATACGTTGCACCGCCGATTAGTGCGAGCAAGGTGATTATCAATGCCTTACGTTTCCAACGTGTGGGCGTTTCTTCAACAACCGGTTGCGATGCCGTGATGACAATCTTCTCCACTTCAACGGGGGCGGCAACCACTTGTTCTTTTGTGCCCTCGAGACTGAGGGCTGACATTATGAGATCTTGATATTTTTTTAACAGGGTTTTGAGTTCATCACTTTTTTTGTCGGTTTGCTGATTCCTGCTACGTGCCGCTTTCCATCCTGCGTTGTAGATTTTTTCGATGAGCACATAGCGTTTGTATAGACGGGCATTCGACTCGATCATTCCCGACGCTCTTTCACTATTTAGTCCAAAACGATTTTCCAGGAATGTACCCAAGATACTTAGATAGATTTTCTTAGGTGTGTTCGACTGCTTGGCTATGCCGATTGTCGCGCCAGTAAAGAACACGGTGGTGAGAATCAGATGCACGGTGGAAGCCTGAATGTCGTGTATCGAGACTTCGGCGAGCTGGGCTTCGCTGAATTTTTCGAGCTGGTCTGAAAATGAGGGAGAGGTCGAGTTCACATCCTATTAACGGCCTTGGAAAAGGTGATCTTGAATCGCGGGTTTACGCAGTTGCTCCACAAACCACTGTAGCGCCTTGCCATGATTATCGCTGCGCCAGGCGGCGTAGAGCCGTATTGTGTTGCTGACACCCTGCACAGATTTAACCACCAGCTGCTGACGTTTGATTGCCTCAGTAATCCAGTGTTGCGGTAGATAACCCACCCCCAGCCCCTGTACTTGCGCGTCGAATTTGCTTTGCATGTCCGGCACGGTGAGTACTTGCTGGCCAGTGAGAAGACCAATGCTGCGTGGAGGCAAGTCACGTGAGCTGTCGGCCACCGCCACGGCGCGATATTTTTGAATTTCGCTGCTGCTAATGGGTTCTTCCATTTTTGCTAAAGGGTGGTTAAGGGCTACGGCGAACAGCATTTCGAACTCGCCCAGTAATAACGTGCTGTAGCCGCTGCCCGTGGGACCATCGCCGCTGGCGCCAATCACCAAATCGGACCGGTTAGAAATCAGCGCGTCCCAGTTGCCGCCGAGCACCTCCTGTTGTAGCTGGATTTGTGTACCTTTGCTGGTGAAGTGGTTGCCGTCTTCTCGTTCGTCATTTGTATTTCTATTTTTATTTGTATCGGCTTGTTGGATAAGAAAGTCTCGCACCAGTGGCAACAGGGTTGTGGTTGGAAAAATGGTATCCACGGCAATGCGCAGCTCGGTTTCCCAACCGGTGGCAATGCGTTTGACCTGGCCCTCCAGCTCATGTGCCGCTGTGAGTAATTGTCGACCTTCCTCGAGCAACGTACGGCCTGCGGGCGTCAGTACGGCACGATGTCCAGCGCGATCAAATAGCGGCGTATCGAGATCCTGTTCCAGCTTCTGCATGGTGTAACTGATGGCGGAGGGGACACGAAACAGCTCTTCCGCAGCGGCAGCGAAACTGCCACGGCGATCAATGGCATCTAAAACATTAAGTGCATCTAGGGTAAGTTTCATGGTGCTGGTTCCTACGTTTAGAAGCGTGTAAAGGTGCGCATTTTGTACGGGTGATTAGGGCGATCTTATTAGTCAGATATTTTGAGTGAGTCCGGCAAAATATTCTGCTTTTATCTCAAAGTGCGCCCACTATACTCCCAATCATGCGTTTATATTATTAGGCCCATTGATATCCATACGTTTTTACGGGCATTCAATAAATATGAATAAGTTTGTGGGCTAACAGGTGG
>JASJGJ010000141.1:0-6751 GCA_033791605.1 Porticoccus sp. | reverse complement strand
CAGTCGATTTCGACCCATGAAGGAAACCCTCGGTGGTGGTAGCAGTAAGATTTTTATGAAAATGATTGTAGTTGAAGACTCTGATGTCGTTGTGGGCTGCCATATGGTGGGAGAAAATGCAGGGGAAATTATTCAGGGTATCGCTGTCGCTATGAAAGCAGGAGCAACAAAGACTGACTTTGATGACACCATTGGCATCCACCCAACAGCAGCCGAAGAATTTGTCACAATGAGGTGAACACAACATAAGGGAAGGTTTTCTTCCGACCCTTATGCTGTGCAGACTGCACTCCAAAGGAGCTAGAGCTAGAGCTAGAAACAGAATCTTAGCCTTAGAATACATAAGGGGAGGGTGGATATTGTTATCAGCACAGCTTGTCTCTATACAGTAATACTAATTAAAGATTCACCATCATCCAGTTCAAAGCGTTCCCGCAAATCCTCATACACTGATAATTTAGCATCCTCATCAAGCGTGCTGCCACCAAACTGTTCTAATAATTCACCCAAATAATCAACCAGCTCAGTTAGATCGACAGCCTCAGAAGAAGACTGAGCAGGAGGTGGGCGCTGCCCTGCACCAGCAAGCTCACCAATTGTACGAGCATCAAACCCAGATTCAGCCATGGTCTCTGCCAGCTCACTGCTGGGGCCGATACCGGCACCAGAGAAAACTTCGACTATGTCACTGGCTTGTTCTGCTGTCAGGTTATTTGCATCATAGTTAGCGAGTGTGTCTGAAATTAATGTTTTTTGGTCATCACTCAGTGGCACCTGCTGCTGTGGTTGGACCTGTGGAGGAGACATACCAGATACTGAATTGATCATTGCATTTACCTCTATTAGTGTGAGAAGGAAATAAATAAGTATCGATTAGTTTTAGGCTATTCTGGTTAACCCCGACATGCATAAAACATCAATGAAATTCAAGTTTCGGAAAGCCCAGAATTGCCTTAAAGTGTGTTTATTTCTGTCGGTCTTATTGGTGCAGACTATATCAACCCTTTGATAAACAATTGTGCAAGAAATTAGGAAATGTCACTAATATAATGTTACATGAGGTTAAGTCGGGGGGTATGCCCCCCGAAAAACAGGGCTTCACTGTAAAAAGTCTCGACTATTTTCTCTCGTTATTTTAATCACGAGGTGGCGGGCGATGGCGCATTGATCTCATTTTTGCAAGCTGTTCTTCAGATAAAATATCCTTGAGCTGCTTGTGTGTATCATCTCGGACAAGATCCATTTTTTCACGTTGTTGCTCTAAAATAGTGTGTACAGAAGAAGCTTGTTGTTCGGTAAGCTGTAATTCATGCTGCAGCTTTTCAATGCGCTTGGATTTATGACAGTCTTCAGCCTGTGCAACCTGGCTTAAACCACTAAAAATCAACACGGATAAAAGGGCCAATCGTACATGTTTTTTCATAGATTTTTTCTCGCTAACTGATGAAATAAATTTAACTAATTTTCAGCTTTAGTCTAGAGCTGCAACATGCAAGAAAAATGGATGAAACGTGTAGTAAATGTGGAAATGGAAAATAAGTCTCAAGCTATCTCAAAGCGGTAACCCGCACCATACACAGAATGAATAAATTCTTGTTTATCATTTAACAACATTAATTTACGCCGTATTTTTTTTATGTGACTATCGATGGTTCTATCACTGACAATTCGGTGGTCGTTGTACATATTATCCATCAACTGTGAACGTGATAATATTCGTCCGCTTTCTGAGACAAGCTGTTTAATCAATTGATATTCAACAGTAGTAAATTCACAGTGGTTACCACAATAATGCAGCTGTAACTTCGCATCATCCAACATGATACCGTTAAGAACAGTGTCACTCTGTTGTTGTGAGCGGCGTAATACAGCCTTTATACGTGAAACCACTTCACGTGGACTGTAGGGCTTACATATATAGTCGTCAGCACCTAGCTCCAAGCCTAAAAGCCTATCAATCTCATCCACTTTAGCGGTTACCATTAAAATAGGCACATTAGAAATATTACGAATTTCACGACAGAGTGTGAGCCCATCTTTACCGGGCAACATTAAATCAAGAAGAATGGCATCAACAGAATGAAGGCTGAGCCAGGGCATCACATCATCACCGTGATAGATTGTCTGGCTCCGAAAGTTAGCTTGATCTAAATAGTCTTCTAATAATCGTGCGAGCTTTTCTTCGTCTTCAACAATAAGAATTAGAGGGTTCAACATATTCTGATTTTCAACACCTTTTATACGTGACTAGGTAACGGTAGAGCAAGGGTAATAGCTATACCACCCATAGATGAGTGCTCCGCACTCAGTGTACCTTGGTGAGCTTGAGCAATATGCTGACAGATGGCCAAGCCCAATCCAGAACCACCAGTTTTACGATTACGGGAATTCTCAACTCGATACAAATAATCGAATAAGTTGCTTAATGCCTGGTCACTAACACCAGGAGTACTGTCACTAAGGGTCAATCTCACCCACGATTCATCCTGAGTTAAATGTACCTGTAACTTTCCGCCAGCATCTGTATATTTACAGCTATTGGTTAGAAGGTTGCTGAGTAATTGGCTAAGTCTAGTCTCATCACCCCATATTGTTATAGGTTCTTTTTTAAGCTCTAGCGTCATCTCCAGTTTGTGTTCATCGAATAATGAACGGTGCTGTTCCGAAACATCTTTGACTAGCTCATTGAAATCAATTTCTGCCATACGGTAGCGCATAGCACCAATGTCAGCATTACTAAGGTCATACAAATCGTCGACTAACTTACCCAGATGCAACACCTCTTGGTGTGCAGAGCGAATATTTTTTTCATCAAGGGTACGTACACCATCTAGCATGGCTTCCAGCTCACCACGGACAATGGCAATTGGCGTACGCAGTTCATGACTGGTGTCGGCTAACCAGCGCTTACGGTTGTTATCATTTTCCCCCAAAGTGCGGCTAAGCTGGTTAAAGTCGCGATTCAACTCACCCAATTCATCGCGACGCTGGGAATTACATTGTTGCTGATAATTTCCCTGGGTCAAGGCGCGTGCAGCAGTAGCTAATTGCTTTATCGGCCTGACAACATGCCTAGCCATAGGAAAACTTGTAATAGCACTGAGTAACAACACAACCAAACTAATCGCTAATAATGTTTCTCGCTGCTGGTTGATAAAATTAAGCTCAAAGCCATCAGTAATTTTCTCTTGCTTAACCAACAATATATGACCAACCAGTTTTCCTTCTACTCTAATAGGCAGAGACTGGTAATCAACCCTGTCATCCCTATAACCAATTAATGGCAGCATATTCTGATCGGCCAATATCGGAAGTTGTCGAGGGTCGTTATGCGGAGGAGGGGGAGGAAGATTCTGGGGAGTGTTACTCTTGTCACCGTCGCGTTGATTGAAATCGCGGCGGTCATAGTCATTGTTATCATGAAAAGGAGGGCGATTCTGGTGTTGTCGACGAGCAGGCAGTACATCGTGAATCATCTCGAGGTACAGGCGGTGATTCGATCTAAATTCTTGCCAATTATTTTTTTCTGAATAATACCGTGCCAAAGTATCAGCTACCGACTGCCATTGTAGGGATTCACGGGTATTAATGTAATTAAGCATTCCCCGATCAACACTCCACTGCATCAGCACAAACATGATGCCAACCAATAGACTGCTACCGATGATACTGGCAAGAAAAAGTTTGTTCTGAATGCGCAATATACTGTTCCTTATCTATAACAAGATAAGGTTAACGGTAATATCTGGTATATACCACGCTCTCACCTCGTTTTGCACATTACATGCACATTTGTTACTTGGTTATATTCAATTTACTCAGCTAGAAATTCCTAATAAATAGTTTTCTTCTGTGGACATAGATAGTTAATGTATCGAGAGGTGGGGAGGAGGGAAGGCCCGCCGCCGTCACACCTGATCTTGATGTCTTTTTCTGATTACTGCCGCAAAGCGTCTCCCCACTGGATAGAATTACCTTGGTGTGCGGTCTTGATTCATACAGAGAGTTAGTCGGTTTTACGCCGTTAACCTTTTCGACTCGGTATTGGCCTAGCCATTAACAATTAGTCGTCAGCCCTAGTGACAACGCCACTTAGTCCCATGGACAGGACTTTTAAAATCTTTTTTTTCTTGTTTTTAATAAAGCTAACGCTTTTTCTCTCGTTACGTACACCTCAAGACCGACTATTTCTTGCTCCAATTTTATTAGGTTCATTTTTGATGTATCTAACGTTGTGAGCCAGTCAATTTTATCGTTCAACCAGCTTACTATTTCTCGACTTTTAGTCGCCGTTTTTATGCTGACCTTAACTAGCTCAGCCTTCTTTTCTGGTGGAACCCTTTCATCACTACTTAGTCTATTTTGACCTGCTTCAAGCACCTCAAGATCCCGTTCCCACTGGTCTTTCATTTTTTCTAAGTCCGAGGCCACCCTATCTAGATCCATTTCTAGCCTAAGCCGATTAGATTCTTTTTTTCTAGCTTTAACTTCCCATACCACATATATCATTGATAATGCAGCAACCAATAATGCGACATGCTCGGCACGTATATCTATATCCATTATTTTTTTATTACCTATACTGATCACAATCCACTTGCTAACCATTAGATGTTTATCCATGAGAAGGCCACGGGAGACAGTCTAAGCTTTGCTTTAATTGATCCTGTTGTAGTGCGTAAATAATAACGTATTTTTAAATCACAGCATCTTACCTATTAATCAAAACCTACCCATTTTCTTTGCTTTCAAGCCTGTTGAAGAGGTTATCAACAAGCGGGATAATTTTCGATTATAGATAAATGGTTAGCTTTCAAGTTGTCTTACGTCAAGAAAGCCAAGCTTAATCATACGGAAGATCTTCACGAGGCTCGCATTCATGCGGGCCTGAGTGTGGATGACTGTATCGAGCTGTGTGACATTTCAAAACGAACTTGGTATCGATGGCGTTCAGAGCGTGCGCCCAAGTGGGCGGTTAGGCTCATTTTGTCTCAAGCAGGCACGCTCGATCATCTGGGTTGGCGCGATTGGCAGATTCGCGGCGGTCGACTGTACTGCAACCAATTGTCCTATCGATACTGGTGGGAACCACAACACTTAGTCATGCCACTGTACGGCGTTAAAAATCCGGCCATCCTAAAACCCCATACCGATGATGACAGTTTGTCCAACGTGGTGGTGATGCATAAACAGGCATTGGCAGGCTAACGCTGACTTAGCCCCCCACAACCCCAAAATACAACTGCGCATAATGTATATTATGTTAAATTAACAGCTAAACTAAAAGGCAGTCTCAAGTCTCAGGCAATAAAGCTACAAAAGCGCATGTTGCTTAAAGTCCCCTTCAGCCTGTGACGAACAACATTATTTGGAATATAACAATGGCGGCTCAGGCCAAACATTTTGTACGGATGTGGCGAGCCAGTGTGTAAGAGCATTGCTTACATCAATAGGCTTTTCCTGTTGCATCCAATGACCAGAGTTGACTGTGCACTCTGTGAGGTTTCGGCAATATTGGCGCATCGGCTCAGGCAAACGGGAATCAACACACTCGCAGACGTAATCATAGGCGCCAACAAGAAACAAAACGGGCATATCGAGGTAGCCACCATTGACTACAGAGCGACCATAGTCAGCATTGATATCGTGGTTCATGTAAAAAGAACAGGTGCCAAAAAAACCGGTTTTTTTGAAGTTTTCGGTATAAAGGTCTAAGTCAGACACAGAGATGACGTCATCATCTCTTGGTACTTCAGGAAACTCATCAACACCTCCCAGCCAGCCATTGTCGTTACGAACACTCGCGGTGATAGCGGGTTTTCCCTTGTCCTCCGGACTCCATTTTTGAAAGAGCGCATTGAAGGTATTTCGAATATTGGCTTCAAATACGCTTTTTGGGCGTTCAAATTTTTCCTGATAAAATCGCTGATATTCCCATTGACCGGCAGGATATTGATCTTTGGGGTATATATGACGGTCTACCAATTCTATTGCCGGCTCTAATCCCATTTCAATAGCACGATAAGGAACACAGAGATTGGCAACTGCTTGGCAGCGTTCTGGATGATGACTAGCTATCGACCAGACTACGGCTGCACCCCACTCATGTCCTACCCAGACGGCGCTCTCCCGACCTAAGAGCTCCAGAAATGCCAGAAGATCCTCAACATGACGTTCCATGGAATAATCTTCATGCCTATCGTAAACACTGGAACCCCCGTGGCCTCGCAAGTCTGGCGCAATGGCTCGAAAACCAAGCCCACCCAGTATGGGTAGTTGATGTCGCCAGCTATAGCCAAGCTCTGGCCAGCCGTGGACAAAGATGACTAACGGTCCATTTTTTGGACCCGCAGCAAGGTAGGACATTTGGTGGTCACCAAGGGTACAGGTCCTTTCCATAATTTCTACGTGCTGGCCAAGCATGATGCCTCCTATCAATAAGCGGGTCAGTCAAGATGCTATAACTCAACCTTCTAAAAAGCCAATATTTTGTTCATACTTTGTATGCAGAACATTCTAATGATATTAATGTGCTGATACATGAATAGTTTCCGCCAGAAATGAGGCTTATCCTCTATCCTTCCCATGTATAGCCACCGCATATTTAGCCCCCAACTTCCTGTGTTACAAGATTGGTCCGATCTGCAAGCACGCTGTTGGTAGCGATGGATTATAAGCGCCTATTCTGGCAAAATTCACCCTTTCCGCCATCCAGTACCAATCTTATTTGTGCGCACCCACACAAGCCCAT
>JASJGJ010000140.1:0-51954 GCA_033791605.1 Porticoccus sp. | reverse complement strand
GCTCATGATCCGCGTGGCTATGTTCTTCACTCTCATGATGGTTTTCACGTTCACTATGACTTTCGCTTTCACCGTGATGATGGTCATGACCATGGTCATCAACCCCAAGAATAAAGACACAAGCGCCGTTGACGAGCAGGCCAAGAATGGCGACAAAGATGGCTTGATTGAAGACGATTTCAACGGGGTTCAGTAATCGAATTATGCTTTCAATCCCCATAAACAAGGCGAAAATGGCCAGCAATATGGCGCCTGTAAAGCCACCCAATGCATTCACTTTACCGGTGCCAAAACTGTATTGGCTGTTTCGAGCATTGCGGCGGGCGTAGATATAAGCAAAGGCAGTGATGCTTAGAGCGACGGCATGGGAAGCCATGTGCAATCCATCGGCGAGCAAAGCCATGGAGCCGAAAAGCATCCCAGCGATTAACTCTACAGTCATCATGATGGTAGTAATTCCGATCACAATCAGCGTGCGTGATTCACCGGGTCTTTTTAGATCTTGAGCAAAGGTGTGATCGTGTTGTGAGTGATGGGTGTTTTGGTTTTGCATGTTTTTATGATTCTTGTTCTTTGCTATCAAAAAACACCTCGTGGCTGGTCATGAGGTGCGTACTTTTTAGGGGGCTGATTACCCGGGGTCTACAGATACTAGGTCTTGTCGTTGCTAATATTTCGAGCTGATTTTTAGTCTGCCTATTTGGCGAGACAGTTCAGATGTCAGTATTTTAGCAGTATACATGGACTTAGAGTGTGGATAATTGGGTCACGTTTAACACTGAAACTTACCCCTCAACATTTAGTCCACAACACACTGAACGACAGGGGGGATTTGCACTCTCTCTGACGTGAAGTTGAGTGGCCATATTTTTGTCGTGTTGAAATAAATCAGAAGACGCTCGGCCTAGGTGATTCCTTCACAGCGATGATAGAGTGGCGCGGTGCTAAAGTCTTATTTTAGAGAGGAATACCCTGAGTGGTTTCAACTTCAACAGTTAAAAAAATTGCTATCTTTGTTGATGTGCAGAATATTTATTACACCACGCGCCAGGCCTATGGGCGGCAATTCAATTACAGAAAGCTTTGGCAGAAGATAGCCGGACAAGGTGACATTGTCTCGGCAACAGCTTACGCCATCCATCGTGGTGATGATGGCCAAATGAAATTTCAGGATGCCTTGAAGCATATTGGGTTTACCGTAAAACTCAAACCTTATATCCAACGCAGTGATGGCTCGGCAAAAGGTGATTGGGATGTGGGTATTGCAATTGATGTTCTGGACATTGCCAAAGATGTGGATACGGTTGTGTTGCTTTCTGGTGATGGTGATTTTGATATGTTGCTGGAGAAGGTCAAAAAGGATGACGGCGTAACAGCGGAGGTTTATGGGGTTCCAGCACTGACTGCTGGAACACTTGTGGACGCCGCGTGTATCTATCACCCCATCGAAATGGACTTGTTGCTGTAAGTTGTTTTCATTTGACTGGTCATCAAACATTTTTTGTTGTGATAGGTATAGCGTCAGAGCTTTGGTATCCTTTCTGGACACGTTTAAAGTGACACCCTAAGGACCATTGTTGTGTTAATTATTACTCCAACAGTTTCTATCCCCGACGATGAAATAGACATTACTGCCATCCGTGCACAGGGCGCGGGTGGTCAAAATGTGAATAAGGTTTCATCTGCCATTCATCTTCGTTTTGATATTAATGGTTCTTCTCTGTCGGAGGTTTATAAAGAGCGGCTGTTGGCGTTGCGAGATAAACGTATTAGTAAAGAAGGCGTGTTGGTGATTAAAGCGCAGCAGTTTCGAACCCAGGAAAAAAATAGAGACGATGCGCTCGAGCGGTTACAGGAAATTATTAAGTCAGTTACCGTGGTGCCAAAAGTCAGGCGTCCTACCAAGCCAACGAAGAGCTCTCAGGCAAAACGTATGGATAGTAAAACCCTGCATAGTAAAACCAAGGCACTTCGTGGCAAAATTTCTGAAGACTAATTTGCTCTAAGCCCTACCTCCGGATTAACACATCATGCATTCAAAGCGCGCTAGGCTGGATCGTTTTATCAGCGCAAAAACAGGGGTTAATCGCAGGGATGTGAGGCCGTTATTAGCTCAAAAACGTATTATGGTTGATGGCTTTCCCGCCGCTGATATTAATCAGGTCGTCGACGAATTTTCCCATGTGATATTGGATGATCGCGTCTTACAGGCCAACAAACCCAGTTATGTGATGATGTATAAGCCTGCGGGTGTGGTGAGTGCCACCAAAGATGAGAAGCACAGAACGGTCATTGATTTACTGGATCGGGCGGATAGACGCCAGCTTCATATTGTTGGGCGGCTGGATTTTAATTCCTCGGGCTTATTATTGCTGACCAATAATGGTCGGTGGTCCAGACAATTGACGACACCATCAAATAATATTGCCAAGCTGTATCGGGTGACGTTAGAAAAACTGCTGACAGAAGATTATATTCAGGCATTTAAAGAAGGGATGTATTTTCCTTTCGAAGATATTACTACGCGGCCTGCCAAGCTCACTATTATTTCTGAGTATGTGGCGGAAGTGAGTCTTATCGAGGGGCGCTATCATCAAATTAAGCGCATGTTTGGGCGGTTTGATAATGAAGTGTTAACGCTTCACCGTATTTCAATTGGGAATCTATCGCTGGACCCTTCCTTGCTTCCGGGGCAAAGCAGAGAGCTAACAAACTGTGAAGTGAAACAGATTGGGCTCACATCAGAATAGACCTAAACTCAGTGCAGTTGTTATGTTTTTAGGTGAGTCACTTGAGGTTCAAGGTAATAGTCTTTGAATAAGTTCGGCAGACTAGATAAGTTGATTTGTCTGGGATTCTTACGAAGAAATACAAGGTAGTAGAATCCGGCCAGCGCTGAATAATTTCAGTGGTGGCCGGAACTGGTCAATGGATAGTTTCTAGTGGTCGTTTACCATAGAAACGTTGGTGCTAGACTGAGTGTCACTGAGGCTCTTTAAAAATACGGTGATATCACGGGTCTCTTTATCATTCAGAATTTTACCCAACTGTAGTTCTGCCATGGTTTGTATGGCTTCTTCCAGAGTCGCTATTTGGCCGTCATGGAAGTAGGGTGCTGTCAGGTCAATATTTCGCAGGGTCGGCACTTTAAACCAATATTTGTGGCTGGCGTCACCAGTTATTTCTGCTAGTCCGATATCAGTTGTATTTTTATAAGGTTTTATTATGCCGACTTTTTGATAAGTTTGTCCGCCGAGCAAAACCCCATTATGACAGCCAGCGCAGCCATTATTGATTAAGCTTTTAAGGCCGCGTTTTTCTTCTTCGGTTAATGCCTGACTGTCACCTTTCAAATAGTCATCAAAACGATCGCGGGTAATCAGTGTGCGTTCAAAAGCAGCAATAGCCAAGGCGATATTGTCGTAGTTTAGACTGTTCTTTCCCAGTGCTTGTTCAAAAAGTGCTGGGTATTCTGTGGCTGATAGTTTTGTTACCACGTCCTCATGGTTTGGCATTCCCATTTCGATGGGATTGAGAATTGGCCCCTTAGCCTGCTCGATCAGATCAGCAGCTCGACCATCCCAGAATTGGGTAAACTGGAGGCCGGCATTTAATACGGTGGGAGAGTTGCGTCCGCCACGTGAACCCTTGGAGCCGGGTGATGTTGGTTCGCCATCATCACCACCAGTCATTACATTGTGGCAGCTGGCACAGGACTGATTGTCGTCAATGGAAAGGCGGGTATCGTGATACAACTTGTTGCCTAGAGATATTAATGCCTCAGAATCGTTCTCTGCCCCAGGCATTTTATCCGGTAGAGGTTTAAATAGTGATTGTGCCTGCTGTTGAAGTGGATCAGCTGATACAGGGATAAGTGAAAATACTCCCAGAAAAAAAATCAGAATAGAAAGGGATCCCTTGATGTTTCTTAATGACATTGATTGTCTCCATATAGCGAATGGGGGCTAATTTAGCGGAGACAGACAATGGTTTCTACTGGTATGTTTTTATATCTTTAATAAATTTAATTTATTATTAAAACTTATGATCAAGATCAAAATAATAGAGTAAGTAAATTGTTGGGTTAAATACTTGGTTGCCAGTTGAGAGGCGGTGAAGCAAATTGAAAAGAAAATGATCATGGCTATACTCCCAGCCAAAATAATTAATTTTGGATTATTCTCCAAAAGGTCCGTAACCCATTTTAAGGCTTTGCCTCTCTGCAATTGAAACACCAAACAAAATGCCTGACCGATAATCTCGAAAAAACCGAGATTTTTTTGCTGGATTCTTCCTCAGCTGTTTTAAAGACGGGGTGGGGATCGTATTCAATATCTTGTGGTTCTTTGTCTGTGGTCGTAATGGGTAATAATTACAAAAATGTTAATCCCCAACTTTAGGTAGTCGTCTGAAAGAAGTACAGGGATAGAAAAATCAGGTAGTGCCCTAGTTTGAATTTCTTGGTGACAACTTAGTTTAAGATGCTTTAATTTACGTTAGAGATGGCTGCATCTGGTGTTAGATGGCCTATGCATTTTCTTTTCGACAGCGATACAACTTCGGCTGGTAATTAAACATCACCTATATTATTTATATCATCTATAGTATCTACGGTTAATCAAGGTTTTGAGTTAGGTTTCTAAAGGAGAGACAAATGGCAACTTATGAATGTTCGAAATGTGGAATGAGTGTTAATGCAACCTGCGGGAAGTGCGATGCGCCTCTTGTTGATGATAGCCTGGAGCTGGAGGGCGGAGCAAAAGTGCAAATCTCGAAATGTCCAAATGGTCATGGAAAAATCAAATCACCTATGTGTTGTGGTGAGGATATGAGCTGTACTATATGATTTGATAGTGGCTTGGATGTAGGTGGTACCTATGAAGTGCCACCTATGTTCGCATGCTGTTGTTAATAAATATTATTTCATCACCTTTATGACTGTAGGCATTCTATTCTTTGGAATGCTCAGCCTAAAAAATAGACTAGTTCATTGCATACTTGATAGCCAGTTGAGAGGCAGTAAAACAAATCGAGAAAAAGATAATCATTGCTACAAACCCGGCCAAAATGATAGATTTTGGATTGGTCTCTAATAAGTCCGTAGCCCTTTTCAAGCCAGATTTTCTTTGTAACATAAACACTAAACAAAATGCTTGAGCAATGATCTCTAAAAAGTTGAGATTTTTTTTGTTCGATGCCTCTGTGTCGGTTTTAAAGACTGGGTGAGCATCATACTCAACCTCATTCTTTTCTTGATTTGTCATGATTTTTTGCTGCTCAAATATGGGTAGACGCTAACTGTAGTTCTATCGACATAATAAGTACAGATACAGAAATTACAATATTTTGGGTACAGTTGTGTGTCTTGGCGCCCCTTGAGCAAAATTAGGAAACAGTGATCATACCGTTGAGCCCATTTACAGGCTGTCACTCGTTGGGTCTGCTTTCTTCGTTAATTCGTCGTACACACACCTGTTGTTTGGTCGGGTATAGAGCTAGCCCAAACTGGTTGTAAACCGCTACATCTGCCGCATCACGGCCATAGCCGACAGCGACATACCCTCCATTTTTTGTGGTCTGTGTTGCATCAAAAGAATACCAGCGACCACCGACATATGCTTCAAACCATGCGTGCAGCTCCATAGGTTCTAACCCATAAAGGTAGCCGACCACCATGCGAGCGGGAATACTCAGACTCCGACACAATGCAATACCGAGATGTGATAGGTCTCTGCAGACGCCCCATTGTCGGGCGTTAACATCAATTGCGGATACTTGGATGTCGCTATTATAGGGGTCATAACGAATGGTGTTGCGTAACCAGGTTTCTATGGCCGCAACTTGGTCGTAGCCCATGAGCGCATTTTGAGTGATAGATAGTGCCATTTGACTGAATCGGTCAGATTCGCAATAGCGACTGGGTAACAGGTAGTTTAGGAGGGCATCTGGCAGGTCTTGGATCTCGATAAATCTAGCTCCAGGTGCTTGATCCACATGATCAGAGATCATTACTTCTGCTGCCGTGTGCACAGAAAAAGCACCCGGTGGTGCAACGAGTCGCTGGCAAAGGTTGCCATAAATGTCCGTAAATTCGGTCACGGGAACACTGGGAGTGAGCTTGTATTTCTCACTGGCAATCCATTGTTGTGCGCCGCTGCGGGCCCTCAGCATAAGCACAAAGGGCGTAGGTACCTCAATATTGAACTCCAGATCACAACTTGTGTGTAACCACATGTATCACCTCCTTAGGGAGAGCGTGAGCAAAAAAAGTACTGTTGTTGAATAAAGTCACGACTCTAAACGGGCAACATTGACAGAAACTTCGAGAATGGGAGATTCTCCGCCGCCAAAGATAACGCCCTTGACGGGTGTTACATCGAAATAGTCACGCCCGAATGCGGTGACGATATGTTGGCTGTTGCTCTGTGTATTATTCGTCGGGTCAAATTCCACCCAACCCTCATGGGGGCAAAAATAAGCAATCCATGCATGGGTTGCATCGACACCCACAAGCTTTTTTTCTCCCGGTTTGGGCAGTGTTTCGATATAACCGGAAACATATTTGGCGGGTATTCCCATGGCTCTCAGACAGCCAATTTGTAGGTGAGCGAAATCCTGACATACCCCTCGTTTATGTTTTAGTACATCGGCTAGGGGTGTAGCAATTGTTGTGAAATTAGAATCGTACGAAAATTCAGTAAATATTCGGGTGGTCAGATCGCTGACGCACGAATTCAGCGATCGATCGGTTTGAAATGAGGGCCGAGCGTATTCTTCCAGTGCCTGAGTACTCTCAACCATTGGCGAATCCAGTAAAAATTCACGTGCCTCAATAGTTTTTCGGTTGAGGGTTTGATTGAGGAATTTTAGAGCGTCTCCGTATGAGACTCCGAGATCTAGGTTCAATTCACGCGTATCATCGTTAATTTGAACGTCACTGACGGCTGTAATAATCAACTCAGTGTGGGGCTTCTGTATTTCGAAATTATAGGTTTTATTACCAAAGTAATCCGTGCGTTTTCGAGCCTTTGCAGGCGATGGTGAGAGTGTGACAAGGCTTTTGAGGCAGGTCTGGTGTTTGGTGTCTCTAGGCATAACGTTAGCTAAATTGTAGCAACGTATTACACGCTGGGCATATCTGTAGTGTGTGACATGACGAATTTGATAGAGCATTACAGGCCACCCCAGAAGGTTGTTACCAACTGTTGAGTGTCGGTGCGTTGATCGAAGTGTTTGTCGCTGATAAACCGGTTGAAGTCATCTAGCAGTTTATCAAGTTGGAGTAGTAGAGTGTCCATATCCCCACGCTTTCCGGATGTTATTTCCAGTAATTGCGATAGGCGGGATAATTTCAGACTGGTGGTTGCCTCTAGCAATACGCGTTCTTCTTCTCCTAGCTCACCAGCAGCGGCGTCTGGTTGAGGCAGCTTTATGAGAATCTGTTGTAATCTTTCAAGTTGAAACAAGAGAGACCGTGGATTGTTATCGTCCAGCATGACCAGTTCTAGTCCCAGCTCAATGCCTCTGCGAATGCGACCCCGTCTGCGATAAGTAATCATGACTTCCATCGAAAGTAATAGCGCCGTCAGCAGGGTAGACTGGGTGCCTTCTTCTGTGACGGGTATCATCAGGCTTCGGAGGCTGTTAATGATTTGCCGGGAGCGTTCGATGCGTTTCCCTAGTTCCATAAAGCGCCAGCCGACACCGCGAATCATACTTTCCTGCATTAATCCCGATAAAGCTGCCAGTCCTGTTACCAGTGGATCAAGAGCTTCTTCCGGTGCCGAGGTGAGCCCTCCCTCCAGAGTGAAATCCAGATCGTCCAGCGCGTCTCGTAAGTCGTTGATAACACGAATAGTGTCTGTTGAAAGCAGTTCTTTGGATTCGTCTGCACTGGAGAGCATCGCATTCAACGTTGATTTGATACTGCCTGCCCTATTGTCATCTATGATGACCAATAGTAACTCTTCCTCGGGACGGGCCAGAAGTTCGTCTGAGGCATTCATAAATCCAGGTAAAGTATCCGTAATTTGTGTGACAGTTTGTAGTAAAACTCGCCGCGCGTTGAGGCTAATAGGCTCCTCGCCATTAAGTAGTACAAAAACGGTACGCAATAATCGTAGTGATGCTTCTGCTCTCTCCGCATAGCGTCCCATCCAGTACAAGTTTTCCGCTACGCGGCTGGGTAAACTTAGTAGAGGAGAGTCCTTTGCGGCTCGGGTGACTTCTGGTGCTGTTTCGAATACAACAGTACGTTCTGGCTCGGTTGCGGTGATCCAGGTGTCTTTGCTGGGACTACCGATTTGCATGTTGATCACCCGGCCATGGGTGTGTGTCCCAATACGGGTAAGTCCGCCGGGGAGCACCATATATGACTTGTCGGTTGCTACGGAAAATGTGCGTAGTAGGGTTGGCCTAGGCTCAAGCTTTCCTTCCGAAAAAGCGGGTGTATAGGATTTTTCCAGACGCTCTTGGGCGACATATTGGTGCCTTTTTTTGTGAAGAGTGGCGAGTAATTGATTGACCTGCTCGTCACTCAGGTCTCCACCCCAAACACTTTTTATGCCACTGCCTCGGTAGGTAGGCTTGATAATTAATTGACGGATATTTGCTGTCACAAACTGTAAATCTTTCTCATCTCCACACCAGTAGGTTTTGACTGACTCCAGCCGTAGCTCTCGACCTAGCAAGTGCTTGCTGATGTGAGGTAAGTATTTAAGCAAGGTGGGGTTTTCCAACACGCCTGAACCTAGAGGATTGGCAATAACCACTTGCCCAGTACGTGCAACTTCCAATAGGCCTGGGACACCGAGCAATGAGTCGCTTCGCAGTTCAACTGGATCACAAAACATATCGTCGACACGGCGAAAGACAACATCGACTCGTTTCAAGCCGTCCAGAGATTTCATCCACAAGAAGCCATTGCGTACCAGCAGATCACCACTTTGAACTAGAGGGAAGCCTAGGTAGTTAGCAAGATGGGCGTGTTCAAAGTAGGTTTCATTCTGTCCGCCAGGAGTGAGGACTACAATAAGAGGCTCTTCTTCTGATGGGGAAAGAGAGGCCAGTTTCAGACGTAGGCGTTGATAAAAGCTGGCGAGACGATGTACATGGCTGTCGCGGTATAGACTGGGGAAAACCCTTGACATCACAGTACGATTTTCTAAGACGTAACCGGCTCCGCTGGGTGCCTGAGTTCGGTCTGATAGCACGCACATGTTGCCACCGCGTTGCCGTACCATGTCAACGGCATGCAATATTAATTCGTGCTCCCCGGGTAACTCGATACCCTGACAGGCACGCAAAAATCCACCGTTGCTAAAAAGTGCTTCTGGCGGTAATACGCCGTGGCGCAATAGCGTGCGTGGACCATAGAGGTCGCGCAACATTAGGTTAAACAGTTCGGACCTTTCCAACAGTCCCGCTTCAATTTTTCCCCAGTCCTCACTATCGATAATGTAAGGTACTGGATCTAGTTCCCAGTTGCTGCTGGGATTATTATCTCGACCATAAATATTGTATGTGGCGCCGTCATCTCGGAGGATTCGGCGTGCTTTTTGTTCGCGCTCATACAGTACCGTAGGGCCCAGATCGCGTAGGCTGTTGAGTAAATAGCTCCACTGTGGTTTAACTCGGCCATCTTGAGTGCAGGCTTCATCCAACTCCAATAGACTGCTAAGGCTGCGATATTCGAGAGCATCGGGCCCTTCTGATTGGGTCTGAGCCTGAGTCTGGGCAAGTGGTTGAGAGTAGGGGGTGGTCACATTTTACCTGTTGATATTCATTGTGAATCTGGAACCCATTATATACGGGTTCCAGTCTTGCTGGGTAAATGCGCTGATAAAACCAGACTATTACAATGGTTTTCGTCGGGGGCTACGCATATCCAGAATGTAAGGGTATTCCCCAGGTGATTCCTCCGGTGGTGGTTCCATCGGTCTTGGTGCCTGTTGATTGGGGAAAAACTCTCTTATGGCATTGACTTCGGGTCGTGGGGTAAACGGTCCCTGTGTGTGGCTTACTGTTTCAAAACGGTTAATCCGTCGGGATTCAGCTTCAAATGAGTTGATCGGGAAGGTTTCATAGCTGCGTCCACCAGGATGAGATACATGGTAAGTACAGCCACCAATAGAACGCCCGTTCCAAGTATCAATTAGGTCGAAGATCAAAGGCACGTGAACGCCAATCAATGGATGCAGGGCTGATGGTGGCTGCCATGCGCGGTAACGTACCCCGCCAACATATTCACTATGGCGTCCGGTACTACGCATGGGTACGCGGCGGCCGTTACAGCAGAGGACATATCTCCCTTCAGTTAATCCTGTAGCGCGGAGCTGCAAGCGTTCAACCGAGGAATCGACATAGCGGGAGGTACCAAAACTACTCGTTTCCTCTCCCAGCACATGCCAAGGCTCCACAGCCCAACGCAATTCTATTTCAATATCGTCCAGTTGGACTCGACCATAATGTGGAAAACGAAATTCTTCAAAGGCCGCCAACCATTCCAGCTCAAAGGGGTAACCATGGGATTGAAGGTCTTCGACGACGGATTTCATATCCTGCCAAATGTAATGTGGCAGCATGAAACGGTCGTGAAGCTCTGTTCCCCATCGAATCAGAGGTTTGTGATAGGGCTTATCCCAGAAGCGCGCTACCAAGCAGCGCAGTAAGAGTGATTGCACCAGAGCCATGCGGCTATGTGGTGGCATTTCAAAACCTCGAAACTCAAGGATGCCCAGTCGACCGGTAGCGCTATTAGGAGAGTAGAGCTTATCGATACAAAATTCAGCTCGGTGAGTATTGCCGGTAACATCAATGAGAAGGTTGCGAAGTAGCCTATCGACCAGCCATGGTTGTGGCACTTCGCCATCAGACATTTGTGAGAATGCAACCTCCAGCTCATAGAGCATTTCATCCCTGCCTTCATCGACTCGTGGTGCCTGACTTGTGGGGCCAATAAACATGCCTGAAAACAAATAGGAGAGGCTGGGGTGATGTTGCCAAAAAGTGATCAGGCTTCGCAGTAGGTCTGGCCTCCGAAGTATCGGGCTGTCTGCCGGCGTCGCTCCGCCCAAGGTAATATGGTTGCCACCCCCCGTGCCGGTATGGCGTCCATCCAGCATAAATTTCTCAGTGGACAGCCGTGATAAACGGGCTTCTTCATAGAGAGAGGTTGTGGTCGCAACCAATTCCTCCCAGTTGTTGGATGGGTGTACATTGACCTCAATTACACCGGGGTCTGGAGTAACCAGTAGTTTTTGTATTCGAGGATCCCGAGGGGGTTCGTAGCCTTCGATAATAACGGGAAACTTCAGTGCGACAGCTGCTTCTTCAATAGCGGCAATTAATTCAACGTAGTCTTCAAGATACTCCAGTGGTGGCATAAAAATATGCAGCCGGCCTTCTCTGGCCTCAACGCACATGGCGGTGCGTACAACGTTTTCATAATTACTGGAGGCATCGTCGTCTTTAGCCCCAGAGGGGTCGTCTTCGCCCAGCTCTTCTGATTCGGAAAACTGCATTTCCGAGCGCTTAGCCAGATCTTCGCGCGGTTCAAAAGGATCGCGTTGAGGGCGGACTTTGTCCGCTTTTTCTGCCAATTCGGGTAAGTCGTTGAGAGGCAGGCGCAGCCCCATGGGAGAATCGCCGGGAATCAGCGTGATTCGCTCTCGTTTCATTGGCCATAAACTGCTGTGCCAGCTTTTTTTGTCCTCTTCGATGGGCCAGCCGGTACTTCGCTCTAGAGGAATTACGACACCGGAAGGAACAGTAAAACCTTGTTCTATCAATCGGGCCAAACGTCGGCGATCTAGGTTTCCTTTGAGTTTTTGTGCCAATATATCCAAATTTTTCGGCAGGTTCTGTTCCTGCATTAGGTAATAAAGTCCGTCTTCATAGGCCAGTTGACAGCATCTTCTCGGCACGGAGATCAGGTTGCACAAGTAACGACCAAATTGTACGGCATCGTTTACATCCAGCCCGTAGTCTTTATCGATCCTTGCCAAAAGTTTTGGGTTTTTCCACAGAGGCTCATCATCTTTTCGCCAGAACACGCCCAATGCCCAGCGGGGGACTTCTTCCCCGGGGTACCATTTTCCCTGGCCGTAATGCAGCAGTCCTTCGGGGGCATATCGATCGCGCAGTCGAAGCAGCAGTGTCTTTGCTAGGCTGAGTTTGTCATCACCCAAAGCATCGGTGTTCCATTGGGTTGATTCCATATCATCAATGGAGACAAAAGTCGGTTCACCACCCATGGTCAGGCGTACATCGTTTGCCTCAAATTCTTTGTCTACCGCTTTTCCCAGTGCCAATATTTGTTGCCACTGTTCTTCGCTGTAGGGCTTGGTGACCCGGGGGTCCTCAAGTACTCGTTCCACGGTGTTGCTGAAATCGAATTCCACTTCACATTTGTCCGTTGCCCCAGCGATGGGGGCCGCGGATACAGGGTGTGGTGTGCAGGCCAGAGGTATGTGCCCTTCGCTGGCGAACAGACCTGACGTGGGGTCCAGTCCCACCCACCCGGCTCCGGGCAGGAATACTTCGCACCAAGCGTGTAGGTCGGTGAAATCCTCTTCCGCACCTGACGGGCCGTCCAGAGATTTTTCATCGGGCTTTAGTTGTACTAAATAGCCAGAGGCAAAGCGTGCAGCTAGGCCCAAATGGCGCAGCAACTGCACCAGTAGCCAAGCGGAATCCCGACAGGAGCCTTTAACTTTTTCTAGCGTCTCTTCCGGGCTTTGTACTCCCGGTTCCATGCGCACCAAGTATTCAATTTCTTGCTGAACCTTCTGATTCAGCTCTACCATAAAATCATTGATGGCGCGTTTTTTTACATCCACTGAAGCCAGAAATTCGCTGAATAGCGGGCCGCCCTCCAGCTTTTCCAAGTAGGGTAATAACTCTTTTTTAACCTGCTTGCTGTATTCGAAAGGGAATGTTTCTGCGTACTCTTCTACGAAAAAGTCAAAGGGGTTTATCACCGTCATATCTGCGATGACTTCAACATCTACTTCGAATTCGGTGCATTTCTCGGGAAAGACCAGACGGGCTAAGTAATTACCAAAGGCATCCTGTTGCCAGTTGATAAAATGTTCTTCTGGCTTGATCTTGAGACTATAGCTGTGAATGGGGGTGCGTGAGTGGGGGGCCGGACGCAAGCGTACTGTGTGCGGTGACATGTTCACTGGTCGGTCGAACTTGTAGGAAGTGCGATGGTTGATCGCTACACGGATAGTCATTTGTACTTACCGCCTTTGGCCTATTAGGCTGTGTGTTTATCTATAATCAAACAAAGTTAAGAAGGGTTGTCGATGTCTGTCAGGAACCAGGTGCTGTCGATGGTGCCGTTCAGCGTTATCAGGCTTGCTTGGAACTTGTCGATAAACGCATGCAATTCTTCTCTGGAGCGAACGTGGGGATCAAAACGGGACAGCTTGCGACGTGCCTGATCCAGTAGATCAAGTGCCTCTTTGTTGTTTTTTAGGGGTGTGAGTTCTTGGCGCATACCGTTGAGGCAAAATTTTACCGAGCGGGGTAACGTGCTTTCTCGCAGGACGAAGTTTACCATCGCAGCAGCGCTCACTTGGGGGCCGATTTCTCGGCGATAAGCCCCCATGGCTGATAACGATTTTAGCAGGCTAGCCCATATCAGTGGATCCACGGTACTGTGATGACGTTCGTCTCCGAGTAAGGCCGCAGCACCAACATCGATTACCCGGGTGGTCATGTCAGCCCGTTCCAGTAGATGGCCCAGCTTGATAAAACGGTAGGCGTGTCCTCGGGGCAGGGTGGAGGTGATCATGCCGTTGATCATCTGGCAGCGCGCGATGATCGTTTCCAAAAACTGATGGCGATTGCGTCGACCTACAGACTTTTCTGCGTGCTCTTGGGCGTAGAGGTAGAGCTCATTAACGTGTTCCCAGACTTCCTCGGGTAATACGTCGCGGGTTGTGCGTACATTTTCTCGGGCGGCGCGTATGGCGCTGTATATACTGCAGCTGTTGTCCAGATCGGCTATCAAAAACTTCAATACATTCTGTTCGTTATAACGCCTATAGTGTTTTTCAAATATTGGCTCGGCGTCGAGTATCTTTATTAGTATGTCACAGTCCGGTGCATCCCCTTTAGGAATGTCCATCACCATGTGGGTGTAAGCGTGAATTAGTCGTGCGGTATCTTCGGCACGCTCTAGGTAGCGGGCCATCCAGAATAGTCTTTCTGCAACCCGTGATAGCATGGTCATTTGTTATTCTCCACGATCCAAGTATCTTTACTGCCGCCACCTTGGGATGAATTGACCACGAGAGAGCCCTTGGTCAGAGCCACTCGAGTTAAGCCACCTGGCGTTACCCAGGTATCTTTGCCGTGTAGGATAAAGGGGCGTAAGTCCAAGTGCCTGGGTTCTACTGTGTCGTCAATAAAAGTGGGTGCAGTGGATAGGGCCAATGTTGGCTGGGCAATGTAATTGCGCGGGTTTTCCTTTATCAATTTGGCGAACTTTGCTCTTGTCGCCTTAGATGCATGGGGCCCGACCATCAGGCCGTACCCTCCTGACTCATTGGCAGGTTTTACCACTAATTTGTCGAGGTTTTCCAGTACGTAGTGACGGTCCTGCTCATTCATACACAGGTAGGTTTTAACGCTCGCCAGGCTCGGTTCTTCGTTTAGGTAGTAGCGAATCATGTCTGGTACAAAGGCATACACTACCTTGTCGTCGGCGACGCCCGAACCGGGCGCGTTGGCTATGGCAACGTTACCGGCTTTCCATGCGCGCATGATACCGGGGACCCCCAGTCTGGAGTCTTTGCGGAAAACTTCGGGGTCGAGGAAGCTATCATCGATGCGACGGTAGACCACATCGACTCGGAGGGGGCCGTCAACAGTACGCATGTAGACGACATCGTCATCGCTGACGAATAGATCGCTACCCTCCACTAGTTCAGCGCCCATACTTTGTGCGAGAAAGGCATGTTCGAAATAGGCTGAATTATAAATACCGGGCGTTAGCACCACGATGCATGGGCGACTCTGGTCCTGAGGGGAGAGAGAGGCCAAGGTGCTGTGTAAGCGAGAAGGATAGTCGTCCAGAGGCAAGATGCTGTAATTTTCGAAAAGCTCCGGTAGTACACGTTTGGTGATTTCCCTATTCTCCAACATATAGGAGACTCCTGAAGGGACTCGCAGGTTGTCCTCCAGTACGTAGAACTTACCCTTCTCATCACGCACTAGATCGGAGCCACAGATATGGGCCCATGCACCATGTTGGGGCGAAACCCCGACACACTGAGGCCTGTAGTCGGCAGAATTGAGGACGATTTCGGGCGGTATAATGCCATCGGCAAATATGTTTTGTTTGTTGTAGATGTCGTCGATAAAGCAGTTAAGGGCGCGGCTGCGTTGTGCTAAGCCAATCCTTACCTTGTCCCACTCCTTTGCTGGAATGACTCGAGGGATAATATCGAAGGGCCAAGCTCGGTCGATATTTTTACCTTCACTGTAGATAGTGAAAGAGATCCCCATGTCGCGTATGGCAAGCTCTGCAGCGGCTCGGCAGTTTGATACCTCCTCTGGTGAGAGATTTTGGAGGAGGTTTACTAAGCGACGGGCAGCCACTCGGGGCTTACCCTTAGGGGTAATCAGCTCGTCGAAGAAGGAGCCTGAATTATAGAACTTCCAACCATTGTTCATCTACACGACTCTCAGACCTTCTCGGTCATTTGTGTTTAGTTCAGCATTGTTTCCCTTTTTACTTTAGTGCAACAGGCGTGCCATATATCCTGTAAAGGGATACAAACATGAGTTGGGTTAACTATAACTATATATTATCCAAGTGTATCTCACGTTTTGATGTTTGGTTGTTATTGGAGCGTTTGGAGAAAGGCTCTCGTCATTAAGTATAGATTATAGAAAGCGGAGAGCTGATAAGAGAGAGTAAAAAATCAATCGAAATAGAGGTGATCATTGACGAGTTATAAGTTCATTTATATTAATCAGTAAGTTGCACCAAAATGATCATCTATATCGACATATCGGTCAAATCAATCTTGTACGCTAATATCCCGAAGCGAGTTAAGCAAAGGTGTTAACGGAATCAATTATTGCTATCCCAAAATTAGTCTACATAAGCTGCAAGGGGTAACAAAATTCAGTATGCCTGTCGTTAATAGAGTTGGCCTAGCGACGAGAAAATTGGGGGCTGGGCAAGAGTGGACTTCTTGCTTATAGAAACGACAAATGTCAAAATAAAACACTCGTGTTAAAAGTTGATATAGGGCAAAGCGCATTGCGTATTACGCCACCATAGATGTTTCTTCTTCAACGGTTGCCAAGCCTCGCGTGACATTTCTATACCCTAACTGCGGCTGGCAAGCTTGTGCCAGCAATTATCTATAAATAAATATAAACGCAAATCCAGTAGCTATAACTGAGAGACTTGGTCTGTCAGTTCTACGCTGCATGTAGCGTTGTTGCTAAAGATATTACAAGGTTTTCCATGCTTAAAAAAATGAAATTAGATTGGTTTTCCAACATACGGGGAGACTTACTTGCAGGTATTGTTGTTGCGTTGGCATTGATTCCAGAAGCCATTGCCTTTTCTATTATTGCTGGGGTTGATCCTAAAGTTGGCCTGTACGCTTCATTCTGTATCGCCGTGATCATCTCTATCGTTGGGGGACGGCCAGGTATGATTTCTGCTGCCACTGGTGCTATGGCTCTTCTCATGGTGACTTTGGTAAAAGAGCACGGGCTTGAATACCTCCTTGCGGCCACACTGTTAACGGGCGTCTTTCAAATTTTCGCTGGTTACTTAAGGCTTGGTAGCTTAATGCGGTTTGTTTCTCGTTCCGTCGTGACGGGCTTTGTGAATGCGCTTGCTATCCTTATTTTTATGGCACAACTGCCTGAGTTAACGAACGTCACATGGCATGTCTATGCCATGGCGGCGGCAGGGCTCGGTATCATTTATCTATTTCCTTATGTGCCTGTAATTGGTAAAACGATTCCATCGCCCCTAGTTTGCATTGTGTCATTGACGGTGGTGGCAATGTTTTTAGGGCTCGATATTCGCACTGTTGGAGATATGGGTGAGTTACCTGATACCTTGCCCATTTTTTTATGGCCTGAAGTACCTATAAATCTAGACACTTTATTGATCATCCTACCTTATTCCGTAGGACTTGCCGTGGTTGGCTTATTGGAATCGATGATGACAGCCACTATTGTTGATGATTTGACTGACACATCCAGTGACAAAAATCGTGAATGCAAAGGGCAAGGGATAGCAAATATTGGTGCGGGTTTGTTAGGTGGAATGGCAGGTTGCGCGATGATTGGCCAGTCCATCATTAATGTTAAGTCTGGTGGGCGAGGGCGATTGTCGACATTCACCGCGGGCGCATTGCTCATCATCATGGTCGTATTTTTAGATCAGTGGCTAAAGCAAATTCCGATGGCCGCACTTGTTGCTGTCATGATCATGGTTTCGATAGGTACTTTTTCTTGGAGTTCAATTAAAGACCTAAAGAAAAATCCACTATCAAGCAGTATCGTTATGATCTCAACCGTAGTCGTTGTTGTTGCAACGCATAATTTAGCCATGGGTGTTTTGGTGGGGGTACTGCTTGCGACCTTGTTCTTTGCTAATAAAATTGGCCGGTTTATGGTTGTTAAATCTGATCAATCCAATGAAGATGTGCGTATATACCAAGTTGTTGGTCAGGTATTTTTTGCATCTTCGGAGCAGTTTATTGAATCATTTGAATTCAAAGAAGCGATTGGTAAAGTCATTATTGATTTAACCCATGCACACTTTTGGGACATTACGTCAGTCTCATCCCTCGATAAAGTCGTAATTAAATTCAAGCGAGAAGGTGCTGACGTAGAAATTATTGGGATGAGTGAAGCGACGGAGACTATAGTCGATAAATTTGGCGCCCATAATGATCCCCAAGAAGTTGAAAAACTGATGGCTGGCCACTAAGGAGATAGCAATGAATAAGGTCATTACCTGTATAGATGGCTCGGCTTATTCTGACGATGTTTGTAATGCCGGCATTTGGGCTGCAAAGAAACTGAATAGATCCATTTTATTTTTACACGCCATTGAAAAGAAAAATACGGCTGAAACAGATGATTTGAGTGGGGCTATTGGTCTTGGGGCTCGCTCGTCATTACTAAAAGAGCTGGTTTCATTGGATGAACAGAGAAGCAAGATAGCACTGCAAGTCGGCCAGGATATGCTGAAACACGCGCATGAGTTAGCCAGTCAGAAAGGTTGTGAGCTGATTGAAAAAACACAGAGGCATAGTGATATTGTAGAAGCCATTTGTGATCTTGAATCCGATGCGCGCTTAGTAGTGGTTGGTCGTTCAGGAGAAAGTCATGGGGAGGACTTCAAGGCACTTGGCTCGCACATAGAACAAATAATTCGTCAGGTTCATACGCCAGTGCTTATCGCCAATAAGAGTTTTACAGAGCCGAAAAGCTTCATGTTGGCTTATGATGGAAGGGAAACTGCTGATAAGGCTGTCAAACGGATAATCGATGGAGGATTGCTTCATAATTTAACTTGTCATCTGGTTACTGTAAAAAACAGTAAAACCGATTTACTTGATAAATTTAAGCACACGGAATCGATGCTAGTAGAAAGTGGTTTCGAAGTGAAATCCAGCTTGTTGGAAGGTAATATTTTTAGTTCATTAATGGATTATAAATCTAAAAACAATGTGGAGATGCTGGTTATGGGGGCCTTTTCTCGCTCTAAGATTGCCCAGGCTTTTCTGGGTAGTAATACGCTTAAGATGCTCGAAAACACCCATTTGCCACTTGTGATTTTGCGTTAGATATTATTTGTCGTGCTGAAAATCTAAACAGTCTTTGTTTTTGCACAGACTGTTTTTTAGCAATATTTTCAGAGAGTTATTGGAGTAGCTCAACCTCAATTTTGCCAATAACTGTAGGTGGTGATAACGTTATTAAATTTTGACGGCCTATCTATCCCAATGAAATCCAGCGGTCACTATCAACCGATGTCATTCCTTGAGCATTCCCATCAAGATCTTCAAGCTTTCAGATCGTTTTTCACGACGAGTGAAGTAATGGACATGCTGCCCATTATCAATAGTTTTAGAGAGTTGTATTCCCCACAAGGGCGCTATTTGATGGGGCAGAAGTGAGTAGCGAATATCGATGATTCCCATACTGTTCTGAGGGTCTAGTCCAAGGTAACCGGAAGAAAACCAACCAAAACGTTGAACATCTTTGGCCTGTTGGGCATGGGGATCTAACCAAGGAAAATCTCTTGCTAGATTAAGTTTATTGGTACTATCTCCAGTCCAGACTTTACCTGTCAAAATTTTATCACTAAATATCCTGGGCCGAACGGCATCGACATAAAATTTCTCCTCAGCTTCATAGACGAGTTTCCATACCAAGATATTGGCAAAGCTGGGTTTGGCAGCCAGGTGCAATGGTTGGTGTCCACGTTCTGCCGCTAACTGGTGTCCTATCGCCAGTACACGTTCATGCTGAATAAATCCGAAGCTGAGATAAACAGCCCCCCATATTAATCCACCCCATAGGCAACGTCGGGACTTCAGTATTGCTGCCAACAAAATCAGTAACAGTAATGGCAGGGTAAATAACGGATCGATCACTGAAATAATATCCCAAGAAAATCGGTGATCGGTTATTGGCCAGAGCAACAATGTGCCGTAACTGGTGCAGCCATCCAGTAACCCATGGGTAGCAAAACCCAAAAAGCTCCAGAGATAGATAGCCTTAAAGCTCAGCTGCCAACGATGTGCGATGAATGGATAGAACACCAGTGCACAGAGCATTGCTCCAAAGGGAATAAACAGCAATGAATGAGTGAATTGCCGGTGATATTCCAAAACTAGCAGCGGATCAGTGGAAGATCGTATTAGTACGTCAAGGTCGGGAGCCATACCCGCCAATGCACCAATGATGCCAGCTTTGGCCAGAACTTTTGGTTCAGCTTTTGTCTGTGCTAATGCGGCACCGACTATACCTTGGGTTATGGGGTCCATAACGGATCTCTTAACAACAATGAATCTTGGTTAGGCCTCAACATGCTAACTTGGCTAAGGAGCTGGTTCTTGTATTATGGATTATGCTTTGGGAAATAAAAAAAACCACCTACTAGGTGGTTTTTATGTGTAAATATGGTGGGCCCAGAAAAAGCCAAGCAGGTACTAGAGTCGGATCAGTAGACTGCTGCGGTGCGAGAAGGCGAAGCCACTTGCCATCAGGCAGGGATCACTTCCGTACCAGCGTTCATGATCAACAACAAGTACCTCATCCCTGGGGCTCAGGAGTCCGATACTTTGGTGCAAGCATTGAGGGATATTAGCGCCGAATCTACTTAACTTATTTTCTGGATTAAGCAGATAGGTAAGTTTATAAAAAGTGATATCCGGATTGTGGGCTCGGCTTTATCACAACACCTAAAATAGCGTTCATCCAGCTTGAGTATACAACTTCGATTTTGCTAGCCTATTGTTAGGAGTCTATTCCTATCAATAGGCTAGGGTATCGAAACCTGAGTGCCTATGGTGATAGGTGTTTAGGGCGGTAGGTGCTTTTCAGACCAGACTATGGATGGTTGATGCTATAGCGAAAGGCGGTGCTCAGCGTGTAATAGGCAACTTTATGCAATGTGTCTTAATTTTGAAAGGCCAGAAAACTTTAGAGAACTCTTCAGAGGTAGACAAGCTACAGTCATTCTTCGATCAGTACTCAACAGCCATGAAGAATCAATAAATAATTATAGTGAGATTAAAACGATTCAACGGTGTAAAACTATGCTTAAAAGTTTAAAGATAATGTTCACCTGCGCAGCGCTTTCTTTTTCGACAATGGTATTTTCTGATGATTTAGAGGGTGTTATTGAGAGCATTGCCTTAGATTCACAGTCCCTTGTTGTGCAAGGAATTAGGTTCTATGCAACGGAAAAAACGGACTACGATGATGGGCTAAAGGGCTTTGCTGACCTCAAGTCAGGTCAGGTAGTGGAGGTGGATTTTAATTACCAAGAGGGTAAACACTACGCCACTGAAATAGAGCTCGAAAGAGACGCTATGTAAGGTGTTGGCACTCAAAAATAACCTGTTAGTGGTTCGCGCGTATAACCGACCACAGCCCGACAGGGAACCAGAGGGAATCATAATGAGCGTTCAAAGGCACGGCCTTTCTATTGGCATAGAAAGAATGAACAGTGATTTTTTTCTTACTCTAAAAGCTTCGGGGAAGCTCACCCATCAAGATTATGAAACCATCACGCCAATGATAGATTCTGCTTTAGTCGGGGTTAAACAGCCTAAAATTAAAGCATTAATTGATGGAACAGAATTAGAAGGCTGGGAACCTCGAGCGGCTTGGGATGATTTTAAGTTGGGTTTAAAGCATGGTAATCAATTTATAAAAATTGCCATCTTTGGCAATAAAGGTTGGCAAGAAATAGTGGCTAAAATTGGTTCATGGTTTGTCTCTGGTGACGTTAAATATTTTGACAATGAAGATGCCGCGCTAGCGTGGCTGGATGAATAATCTTACGAGGCTAGGTAAAGCATTCCTTTACGTGTCATTGGGCGGAGCTAAGGTCACACCGTTGTTGGCGGTGCTTGTGCTGCTGACAAATTGTGAACAATTTGAATGACTCGTTTGGTGCTTAATGTGATAAGAAAAGAAAGTTAACGCTTAGACTGGGCACGCCGTGGCTTTTCCTTATTTTGTGCCCCTGTTGTGGGTTTATATCATTCGCTGTGGCTGCTTTCTTCCAATTCTTTTTCCAGTTGTTGACTGACCGCTTTTGGTGATGACGTGCGCCTGCCGACCAAGTCGTAGGCGACCGGTACAATGAATAGGGTAAACAGGGTGCTGGCTATAACACCGAATAGGATGACGACGCCGATAACATAGCGGGTTTCAGTGCCGGGACCGGTTGATATTAGTAGCGGCACAGAGCCGGCCGCTGTGGTTATGCCGGTCATGATGATCGGGCGGAAACGGGTATCGGACGCCTCGATCAGTGCCTGGTGGAATTCGCGGCCCTGATCCCGTAGTTGGTTGGCAAACTCGACGATCAATATGCCATTTTTTGCCGACAGCCCGACCAGCATGATGAGGCCTATCTGGCTGTACAGGTTTAGCGTTTGCCCGGTGAGGTACATACCGAAGAGCGCACCGGTCATTGCCAGTGGCACGGTGAGCATGATGATAAAGGGGTGAATCCAGCTTTCAAACTGTGCGGCCAATACCAAGAACACCACCATGATGCCGAGCATGAAGATAAACAGCAATGACTCGCCGGTGAACTTGTAGTCACGTGATTGCCCCTTGTAGTCGATGATGACCTTCGATGGCAGGTGTTCTTCAACGAGCCCTTCGAGATGTGACAGTGCCTCACCCAGTGAGTACCCGTCGGCCAAGTTGGCTTCCAAGGTAATACTGCGTACCCGGTTGTAACGATTGAGCGTGGTCGAATCGGCAAACTCTTCGAGTTGAACAAGATTAGACAGAGGGATCAGTTTCCCTGTACGTTCCGAGCGTACATAGATGTTCTGTATGTCAGTGGGCGTGCGCTGAGCATCGCGCTCGCCTTCGAGCAGGATGTTGTACTCCTGGCCTTCATCGATATAGGTGGTCACCTGGCGTGAGCCGAGCATGGTCTCTAGGGTGCGTCCAATATTGCTCACGGTGACCCCCAGATCGGCTGCGCGATCATAATCGATCACCACCTGCATCTGCGGTTTGGTTTCTTTATAGTCCCAGTCTAGGCCGATAAAGCCAGGATTATCTTGTTTGAGTTTGGCTAGCAGGATATCGCGCCAGCTGGCCAGTTGCTCATAGGTGCCGCCGCCGATAACAAACTGCACCGGTTTCTGGATACGTGCACCGAATCCCTGGCGCATCACAGGGAAAGCCTTGACCCCCGGCAGGTTGTCTAACCTTGCTCGCACATCATCCATAATTTCCCAGGCAGAACGGCGTGCACCCCAATCATCTAAACCAATGATGATAATACCGCTATTGAAAATGGCGACATTGCCGAAGCTGCGCGGTGCCCGCACCAGCAGACGTGTTACTTCTCCCGACTCAACCAGTGGCATCAGCCGGTCTTCAGCTTCGTCCATGTATTTTTTCATGTACTCATAAGAGGCACCTTCCGGGCCGTTAACCAGTACAAAGAAAGCACCGCGATCTTCTTTTGGCGTGTACTCATCCGGGATGTTCGTCAACAGCCAGGAGGAGGAGGCCCCCACTGCGATGAAGACTATCAGGGTGATCCATTTGTGCTTCAGTGCGCCCGCAAGCACAGTATGGTAACCGCGCTGCACGCGTTGAAAACCGGTATCCACCAGTTTGGTGGCTATGTTGTCATTACTGCTGGGCCGTAATATTTTTGAGGCCAGCATCGGTGATAATGACAGCGCCACAAAGCTGGAAAAGACCACAGCAGCTGTCATGGTGATGGCAAACTCGGAGAAAAGTCGTCCCACATCACCTTGTAGAAAAGCGATGGGTGCAAACACGGAGACCAGCACCACGGTGGTTGTGATCACCGCAAAAGCTACTTGTCGGGAACCACGAAAGGCTGCGACCAGAGGTGTTTCACCGTATTTTTCCATACGTCGGTGAATATTTTCCAATACCACAATGGCATCATCCACCACCAGGCCGATAGCTAGTACCAGTGCCAGCAGGGTCAGCATGTTGATCGAGTAGTCCAGTGCCAGCAATACGATCGAGGTGGCAATTAATGAGATGGGAACTGTTACCGCTGGAACCAGTGTCGCACGTATACTGCCGAGAAACAGGTAGATAACCAGAATAACCAGAACAATGGCGATGGCCAGGGTTTTATAGACTTCGGTGATTGCGCCTTCTATAAATACCGAGGTGTCATAACTCTGATCAATGACCATGCCCTTAGGCAGCGTCGGATTCAGGCGTTGCATTTCGGCCTTGGCCGCGCGCGCTACCTCCAGAGTGTTGGCAGTAGATTGCTTGATAATGCCGATGCCCACCATGGGAACGCCGTTGCCGCGAAAGAACAGCCGGTCTTCCTCTGCGGTGCGTTCGACACGAGCGATATCTCCGAGGCGAGTTAGATGAGCATCATTGCCCTTGCTGATCACCAGCCGTGAAAATTCGTCAGCGGTGATGAACTGACGCTTGATGCGCACCGTAAACTGGCGTTCACCGGAATCGATACTACCAGCTGGCAGTTCCACATTCTCGGTACGAAGCGCATTCTCTACATCGGCAACCGTTAAACCTCGTGCTGCCAGTTGATTGCGATCAAGCCAGATACGCATCGCGTAAGACTGTTTGCCGCCGATGCGAACACGGGCAACACCATTGAGTACCGAAAAACGGTCAAGCAGGTAACGTTCGGCATAGTCGGTCAATGCCGGTACGGTGAGTTGGTCGCTGGATAGGTTGAGCCACATGATGACGTCGTCATCACTGCTGGCTTTCTGAATATCCGGCGGCTCCGCTTCTACCGGCAAGTTATCGAGTACACCGGACACACGGTCACGAATATCATTGGCGGCAGAATCAACATCACGGTCGATATCGAATTCAATAGAGATTTGTGAACGGCCATCTTCACTGCTGGACTCGATAAAACGCATACCTTCGATACCTGCAATGCGGTCTTCGATAATGCGGGTAATGCGACTTTCGACGACATCTGCCGAGGCGCCAGGGTACACCGTCTCAATGGATACTACCGGTGGGTCGATGTTGGGAAATTCGCGCAGCGGTAGGCGGTCGAAGGCAAGCAGGCCAAAGCCAATGAGAAGAATGGATAATACGGCTGCCAGTACCGGGCGTTTGACCGAGACATCAGAGAGTATCAAGGTTTTTTCCCTGCCGTGGTTTTACTGCCGTTGTTTTGTTCTTTTAGGATGGCGCTGATATCAGTGCTGCCGTCATCGACTGCCAGCACATCAAGCGTATCGCCTGGTTGTACCCGGCTGTTGCCATGAGTGACAACCTGTTCGTCGGCCCTTAAACCTTCCAGTACTTCGACATAACCGGGCAGACGCAGGCCGATGATCACCTGTCTTTTCTCTACCGTATCGGTGCCGTCTTGATCTATACGCACCAGAACGTATTGCCTGTCTGCCAGTGGCAGTAATGCTGCTTCCGGAATCACCAATGCTTGGCGGGTGTTACGCAGCAGATCTACCTGCATCAGGATACCTGGGATAATGCTGCCATCGGGATTGGGCAGCAGTGCACGAACTTGGATGGAGCGTGTTATTGGATCGATGCGGCTATTAATGCTTTTCACTTCGCCCAAGTACTCTTTGCCACCCAATGCGGCAGCGCGTGCTTTTATCTTCAGCCCTTGTCTTAACTCGGTGAGAAATAATGAGGGCACACTGAAATCAAGTTTGATCTCACGGGTATCATCGAGGGTAGCAATCACGTCACCGGTTTCAACTAGTGCGCCGACACTGATATTGCGCAGACCGATGGTGCCGTCAAATGGCGCGCGAATGATACGGTCATTAATGCGGGTTTTAATGGCGCTGATACTGGCGTCGGCTTGTTCCAGTTCGAGGCGGGTGCGGTCCACTTGCTCCTGTGAGGTCAACTGCCCCTTTTTGAGCTGTCGTAGACGGTCTAATGTCAGTTTACGTTCACTGCGCACGGCTTGCGCGCGTTTAAGTTCGGCTTGTTCTTCAGCCTGTTCAAGTACCACAAGGATGTCGCCGGCTTTTACCTGCTGGCCATCATCAAAATGGATCTGTGTAACTTTTTCGGTAATGCTGGCAGTGATACTGACAGACTCGTTGGCATGCGCTGTACCAAGCGCTTCTGCTCGATCAGAAATTTGCTGACTTACCACTGGTGCCACGATGACATGCTTTGGTTTTTGTGCCTCCATCGCTTTCGCGGGAACAGCGGAGGCACTGGTTACAAGTAAAAATACCGCTGTCAGCAGGTATGAAAGCTGTTTGAAGTGGGGGGCTCTCTGATTAGTAACCATTTAGCTGTCTCTGGTGCAGTATCAATCGAAGTGTTGGTGCATCCTACTTGCTGTAAACAGACTAAACAACACTATAAAGGGGGTTTGTATACGTGCATAAACAGTAGATGCACCTCCCATATCGATAATGTTGCTAGTCCATAAGCCAAAGCAAATACGTAGACATGTCTTGGCCCGATTAGGTGGCAAGAGATTGCTTTTTGGGAGTTATGGTGATTTCTGTAGTGGGCTTGAGTGAGACCTGTATTTCATGTATCAGATTTAAAAACCTTCAATCCCTGAATTTCCCAAATCTTTAATGTGTTGCTTACCATGAAAATAAATAAGGCGTTTTACTCAATGACTCTGGATCTGTTCAGTACGGCTTTCAGGTCAGAAGCACGTATAAGCAAGAAAAAAGTGTATTTTCCCTAAAAACAAAAATCCCCGAAAGCCTTATGGCTCGGGGATTTGAAATGGTGGGCCTTCCCAGACTTGAACTGGGGACCTGCCGATTATGAGTCGGATGCTCTAACCAACTGAGCTAAAGGCCCTTAACTTGCTTTTTACTTACTCGTCTAGGAAGCTACGCAAATGATCTGACCGGGTAGGGTGGCGCAGTTTGCGTAGGGCTTTAGCTTCAATCTGACGAATTCGCTCACGGGTCACATCAAACTGTTTGCCTACTTCTTCGAGAGTGTGGTCGGTGTTCATATCAATACCGAAGCGCATTCTCAGTACTTTGGCTTCTCTTACTGTAAGGCCGTTTAGTACATCCCTAGTGGCTTCTGTGAGGCTTTCACCCGTAGCACTGTCCACTGGTGATTGGATATTAACGTCTTCGATAAAATCGCCCAAGTGTGAGTCTTCATCATCACCAATTGGGGTCTCCATAGAGATCGGTTCTTTGGCAATTTTGAGTACTTTGCGAATTTTGTCTTCGGGCATTTCCATACGCTCACCGAGTTCTTCTGGTGTTGGTTCGCGGCCAACTTCCTGAAGCATTTGACGAGATATGCGGTTGAGTTTGTTGATTGTCTCAATCATATGAACTGGGATACGAATAGTCCGCGCCTGATCTGCAATAGAACGGGTAATGGCCTGACGGATCCACCAAGTCGCATAAGTAGAGAATTTGTAGCCGCGACGGTATTCAAACTTATCAACGGCTTTCATTAGGCCGATATTACCTTCTTGAATCAGATCGAGGAATTGCAGGCCACGGTTGGTATATTTTTTGGCAATGGAGATAACTAGACGCAAGTTAGCCTCGACCATTTCTTTCTTGGCGCGGCGAGCCTTAGCTTCACCAATGGACATGCGGCGATTGATGTCTTTAATTTCGCTAACTTTCAATCCGGTCTTGTTGGAAATATGTTTCAGACGACGTTGTACACGTTGAATTTCTGGCTCAAGGTGCTTTAACGCTTCAGTGTACGGATTACTTTTTTCACAAAGTTCTGCCACCCAGCCTTCGTTAACTTCATTGCCGGGGAAGCTGCGAATAAAGTCGACGCGAGGCATTTTAGCTTTGCGAACGGTGAGCTTCATGATGTTGCGCTCTCCTGCTCGAACGATACCCAGCGCTTCACGGACAAGCTCAATGAGAGGTTCGAATTTACGCGGAGCCAGTTTCAGGTATTTGAAATGTTCGCTGAGCTCGAATAAGGCGCTTTTCGTTGTTTTATGGCCACGGCCATGTTTTTCCAGTGCTTTTTTCGCTTTATTGTTTAAATCGCGCAGGGTGTCAAAGCGTTCTTTAGCTTCGATGGGATCGAGGCCAGTAGGCTCGTCATCGTCATCGTCATCGTCATCTTCTTCAGTGCCATCTTCTTTCTTTGCTGCTTCTGCTTGAGCAAGGGCGGAGGGTACATGCTCCATAGGGTTGAGATAGCCAATAAGAATATCAGCAAGTTTACGCTCGTCAGTTTCGATAAGGTCGTATTCGGAGATGATGTAGTCTACAACGGTGGGCCATTCAGCCATCGCGGCCATTAGCTCACGAATACCTTCCTCGATACGCTTAGCAATGGCAATTTCACCTTCGCGGGTCAAAAGCTCAACAGAGCCCATTTCACGCATGTACATACGTACGGGGTCAGTGGTGCGATGTTGTTCTGTTTCCACCGCAGCAAGGGCTGCAGCAGCTTCTGCAGCAGCAATTTCGTCTGTTGTTGACTCGGTTGTGCTTAGAAGTTGTTCTGCATCAGGCGCATTTTCAAAGACATTAATGCCTATGTCATTAATCATTTGAATGATGTCTTCAACCTGATCCGGATCAGAAATATCCTCAGGTAGGTGGTCATTCACTTCGGCGTAGGTCAGGTATCCCTGTTCGCGGCCTCTGGCGATTAATTCTTTGATACGTGATTGTTGCTGTGCGTTACCGCTCATATACGATCTGCTATGACTAGAATTAGGGGCGAAATAAAACGCGCGATTATACTGGAATAAACCGGTTTTGTCTTATCTAAGTGGATTAATATCCTGTAAGTTTACAAGTTTAAATTATTGAAGTCTTGGCTTTCCAACGATTTGATTAAATAGGGCTTTTGTTTCAGCGTTTCTCTGGCCTTCAGGAAGTTCAAGCCATGCACGGTTAAGGTTTTTTAAATCATGGTCATCAATGGCTTCTTTCGCGGCCAAATAATGAAAAATCTCCCGCGGAGCCAGGTTGGTTGCCGAATGACGTAATAGCCGGTCTAGAATTTCCTGAAACTCCCTCGCATTGTCTCTGTTGCTGTTGGCTACAGGACGGAGTAGGTCGGTGGCGGCAATTTCTGTAAGTCGTTTGGTCTGGTCTATATCGTGTATTCCTCGCCAGTATCCAAGAATATGATTGAGTGTGTAATTAGGATTTTCGCGGATAACTTCTACTAGGGGAACGAGGAGGTCTAATCCTTCTATTTCCAAGTGACGCAGGGTTTCCAGATCAGTAACGAGTTTAACCAGCTCAGGGTGGTTGGCTAATAGGGCTATGAGGGTCTGGGTGGGGGGCATTTTCACCCGTTTTTGCTGGAGGCTGCTTTTTTTAGGTGCGTAAGTATCTCGCTGCCTTGGCTTGCTGTCATCGCCCTGATGAGTGGTTCGGTTTTCTCCGTAGTATTCCGGATATTCCTCTGGGTTGGGAGCAAGGGGTGGTTCTTGATCATATTCGGGTGGCGTCGAGGGCTCAATGGGTTTAATCAATCCTGTCAGTGTTTCTGTATCTAACCCTGTACGTTGTGACAGGGTTTTGAGCATGAGGGTTTTAAATACCCCTTTTGGCATGCTGTTGATCATCGGAGCTGCAAGCTTGCTTAGTCGAGCCTTACCGTCGAGCGCTTCGGTATCAATGCCTTTTGAGAGTGATTCAAACAAAAAATCTGAAATTGGTGTGGC
This sequence comes from Porticoccus sp., assembly GCA_033791605.1. GTDB lineage: Bacteria > Pseudomonadota > Gammaproteobacteria > Pseudomonadales > Porticoccaceae > Porticoccus. The sequence continues at coordinate 22,568 of JASJGJ010000140.1, read as the reverse complement.
TGATTGTATTAATTTAAGAAATTGTTCACTGCCGATTTCTTGAACGAGGGAGTCGGGGTCTTCTCCATCGGGTAAGAATAAAAACTTTGCTGTGCGGCCATCGAGCATGACGGGAAGGCTAGTTTCAAGTGCACGGCGAGCAGCTTTCCGCCCCGCTTCATCACCATCGAAGCAAAAAACTACTTCGGAGGTGTAACGAAACAGCTTGTCTAAGTGTTCAGCTGTGGCAGCTGTTCCCAGTGTTGCTACCGCATTGTGAATACCGTGCTGAGACAGTGCGGCGACATCCATGTAGCCTTCTACCACAAGAAGGTTTTGGATATCGCGAAGTTGGCGGTTTACTTCATAAAGACCGTAGAGTTCTCGGCCTTTGTGAAACAAGGGTGTTTCGGGTGAGTTGAGATATTTTGGTTTGTCATCACCGAGTACTCGTCCACCAAAACCAATGGTGCGACCGCGGACATCGCGGATGGGGAACATAATACGATGACGGAAGCGGTCATAGAGCTTGTTTTCTTCCTCACGATCAATGAGAAGTCCCGATTCTTTGAGCAGTCGAATGTCATCGTCCGTTTTACCCAGGTTCTGGAGCAGGTTGTCCCATCCGGGAGGGGCGAAGCCTATACCAAAAATACGGGCTGTTTCACCGTTCAAGGTGCGGGCTTTCAAGTAGTTGACGGCTTCGTGGGCGCTGGAATGATTTCGGAGGCTGTTGCGGTAAAAATGATCCGCTTTCTCCATCATGGTATAGAGCGCTTTTCGATATTGGCTGGCGCCATCGTTGTGGTTGGCTTCACGGGGAACTTCCAACCCCACATGTTTTGCTAGCGTCTCTACTGCTTCAGGAAATGATACTCGTTCAAAATCAATGACAAAGCCGATGGCATTGCCGCCCGCGCCGCAACCAAAACAGTAGAAGAATTGTTTATCCTGGCTAACGGTGAAGGAGGGGGTTTTTTCGTCGTGAAATGGACAGCAGGCCGAATGATTCTTTCCAGACTTTCGCAAGTCGAGACGGCTGCCCACTACATCGACAATATCTACCCGATCTAGGACATCGTCGATAAAGCTTTGAGGGATTCTGCCGGCCATTTATGTAATAGGACTTCGCTGTGTGTCGGTTGCTTCGATGCTATTAATTGGTGCTGGTATTGATGTTTATTGTCGATGCTTTTCTGGGCGGCGTCATTATCAAGGTGCTGCGTGCTTGAGGCCTGCAAGCTGTTTGGTCTGACTGTTTGGTTTGTCAGGGGCTATCAACTTACGATCGTAATAACCATAAGCCGTTTAACACCAACACACAACTGAATACTATCCAGTTTTTTGTTGTGAATAGCGTGGTTGCAATTAGCTTGAGCGGTATGAGCTTAGCTGGGGCAATTAGCTCAATTTGCTTTTAATCATTCCACTCACGGCGCCGACATCAGCACGGCCTTGGATTTTGGGTTTAATTATACCCATCACTTTACCCATGTCCTTCATCGCTTCAGCGCCTGTGGCTGCAATGGCTGCATCGATCATTGACGCAAGCTCATCATTGCTTAGTGCTTCGGGCAAAAACTCCTGAATCACTTCGATTTCCGCCTGCTCTACATCGGCGAGCTCTTGGCGACCCGCACTCTCAAATTGACTGATGGAGTCACGACGCTGTTTAACCATTTTATCGAGTATTGCCAGAACGCGTGCATCATCAACATCGATGCGTTCGTCTACTTCTATACGCTTGATGTCAGCTTGAATGAGACGAATAGTGCCGAGTCGCACTTTGGCTTTGGCGCGCATGGCATCTTTCATGGCTTCGGTGATTTGGTTTTTCAGTGTTTGGCTCATGTTGCACTTCCTTACATTACATTGCTTACTTCAAGCTAAGATTTTTCTCAAACGCAAAAAGCGCCGACATTGCGGCGCTTAAAGAATAGATATTTTGACTTAAAAAGTCAGTAAAAGCTTAGTACATGCGCTCGAACTTACGGTTTTCGCGAGACTGCTTCTTAGCATGACGTTTCACGGCAGCAGCAGCTTTACGCTTACGTTCCCAAGTGGGTTTCTCGTAAAACTCACGGCGACGAACTTCTGCCAGTACACCAGCTTTTTCACAAGAACGCTTGAAACGACGCAGAGCCACATCAAAAGGCTCATTTTCTTTAATACGAACGAAAGGCATGTATCCTCTATCCTGTATATTTTATTAATTGTTTAGTACCGAGCTTCTGTCTTTCAAAAAGAACCTTTTCTAAGTAATACTTAGAAAGAGTTACCCTGTACTCCTGCAAGGGCGCGTATTCTATACATATCCTGTGACAGTTGCAAAGATTTTGTGGGTGGCAGTGAGTGGCTTTTGATTGACGCTAACCACATGAATTTACGGCGGTTTTGGCGTATGATTTCCTGCTTTCTTTAATTTAATCTTGTTTTAATAAGGTCGTCGGTCCTAACTAATGCGCGTACTGGGTATAGAAACTTCGTGTGATGAGACGGGTGTTGCTGTTTACGACAGTGAACAGGGGCTGCTTGCCCATACACTATTTAGTCAGGTAGCAGTCCATGCCGAATACGGTGGGGTGGTGCCAGAACTGGCATCGCGAGACCATGTGCGCAAGCTATTACCGTTGATTCGCCAAGTCTTGGCAGATGCCCATTGTTCCCCCAGTGATATCACGGGTATTGCCTATACTTCGGGGCCGGGACTTATTGGTGCGCTGATGGTGGGGGCAAGTGTCGGCCGCGCTCTGGCGTATGCTTGGCAGGTTCCTGCAGTCGGTGTCCATCATATGGAGGGTCATTTGCTGGCTCCTATGTTAGAGGATAATCCGCCAGCCTTCCCTTTTGTGGCGTTACTCGTCTCGGGTGGGCATACCCAGTTAGTCGAAGTCGCTAACATTGGGCAGTATCGTATTCTGGGTGAATCTCTTGATGATGCGGCCGGTGAAGCCTTTGATAAAGCGGCCAAGATGCTTGATTTGGATTACCCTGGAGGCCCTGAGATAGCAAAGCTTGCAGCGTTAGGTGATGTCGGTCGATTTAAATTCCCAAGGCCTATGACTGATCGTCCCGGTCTCGACTTTAGTTTTTCTGGGTTGAAAACCTTTACCCTGAATACCATTGCCAAACATCGTGGAGAAGACGTTTTGCCCGATGATCAGACTATGGCGGATATCGCCTGTGCTTTTCAGGAAGCGGTGGTCGATACATTGGCGATTAAATGTCGTCGTGCACTTGAACAGACGGGTTTAACGCGATTAATTATAGCGGGTGGTGTATCCGCCAATACGAGACTGAGGGAGCGGCTCTCAGAAAGTTTACGTAAGGTTCAGGGGGAGGTTTTCTATGCTCGTCATGAATTCTGTACCGATAACGGTGCAATGATTGCCTATGCGGGTTGCCAGCGCTTGTTAGCTGGACAGCATGATGGGCTCTCCATTACGGCAATGCCACGCTGGCCTATGGATACATTACTACCTTTAGGCGAGAGATAACGAGCTTATGGATATCGTTTATATCAACGATCTTAAGATAGAGACCATTATTGGTATCTATGATTGGGAGCGTCAGGTTCGGCAGACCATTAGCTTGGATCTAGAAATGGGCACAGATATTCGCCAAGCAGCTGAAACCGATGATATTCAGTTCGCCCTCAATTACAAAGCGGTGTCAAAACGAATAATAGATTTCATTGGTGGCAGTGAGTTTCTCTTAGTGGAAACCATGGCGGAGCAAGTGGCAGAGATTATTCGCCAAGAATTTAATGTTCCTTGGTTGCGGTTGCGTATTGGTAAGCCTGGTGCCGTTCGCGGTGCCCGCGATGTGGGTGTCATTATTGAACGAGGAACGCGTAGCTAATGGGCTATATTACACGAGCCAGTGTGTTGCTCAGTCTGGGTAGCAATATATCACAACAACGCTATATTACGGCGGGGTTGGATGCCCTCGCTAGTGAGTTTGGGCCAATGCGTATTTCTTCTGTCTACGAAAGTGCTGCCGTGGGGTTTGATGGTGATAACTTTTATAACTTGGTGGTCGGTATTGAAACAGAGTTGAGTGTTGGTGATTTGTCACGATATTTGAAAACACTAGAAGATAACAATGGCCGTCGTCGTGATTGTCCTCGCTTTAGTGCGCGTACGTTGGATATCGATATTCTGACCTATGACAATGCGGTTGGAAATGTAGAGGGTGTGGTATTACCCCGCCAGGAAATTGTGGAAAATGCTTTTGTCTTGTGGCCGCTGGCAGAATTAGCTCCTGATCAAAAGCATCCCTCTTTGGGGGTGAGTTATAAGGCGCTTTGGCGGAAGTATGATCAAAAAAGCCAGTCTTTATGGCCTATAAGTTTTGTTTGGTGTGGACAAGAACTGTCCGATATTGCCTCGCTCTCTGTCAATCATGTCGAGGAATATTAAACAATGATCACATCTCGACGGTTGTCTCGTTGTTTTAATGTGAATGACCTCCGTAAGGTAGCTAAACATCGTTTGCCGGAATCATTGTTTGCCTATATTGATGGTGGCTCAGATGATGAGCGAACCCTGCGGGGTAATACCTCTGCATTTGATCAATATGACCTTCTTCAGCGCGCACTGGTGGATGTGTCTACTATCGACTTATCGACAACAGTTTTAGGTAAAAAAATTGATTGGCCGGTTCTTTGTGCGCCTACGGGTATGACTCGAATGTTTCACTATCAGGGTGAAAAAGCAGTGGCCAGAGAGGCTGCATTAAGTGGTACGTTTTATTCACTGTCTACGCTGGCAACCACCAGTATTGAAGCTGTTGGCACTGAAACAGATGGCCCTAAGATGTTTCAGGTATATGTGCACAAGGACCGGGAGCTAAGCCGGGAATTTGTGCAGCGAGCGAAAACATCAGGTTTTGATGCACTTTGTCTAACCGTTGATTTACCTGCCCATGGCAATCGGGAGCGTGACTTGCGAACCGGTATGACCTTGCCGCCAAAATTAACCCTTAAAAGTATGCTGGATGTATTGATCCATCCAGCCTGGATGTACCGGTATCTGACGAGCGACCCTATTGTACTGGCCAACGTTGAGCACAAAATTAGAGAGGGCACTGGAGAGACATCAAACTTGTTGCAGTATGTGGCTAATCAGTTCGATCCTACCGTGAGCTGGAAAGATGCTGAGTGGCTAATGTCCGAATGGGGTGGACCCTTTGCGCTGAAGGGGATTATGTCCGTAGGCGACGCTAAAAAGGCGGTAGAAATAGGGGCGTCAGCCATTATTGTTTCGAATCACGGTGGCCGTCAGCTGGACAGTTCTCCCGCTCCTCTTGATGTATTGCCAGCGATTGTTGACGCGGTGGGCGGACAGATTGAAGTTATTCTTGATGGGGGCATTCGTCGTGGAACCCATGTGCTGAAAGCGATGGCGTTGGGTGCTACGGCGTGTATGATTGGCAGGCCTTATTTGTATGGGCTGGCAGCCGGTGGCCAGCCTGGGGTGGCAAGGGCATTGGATTTATTGCGTAGTGAGATAGTCTTGGATATGAAGCTGATGGGGTGTCGAAATTTATCTGAAGTGACGTCAGCCTGTCTGCGAAAGCGTTAATGTTATTTGGGCCTCTATTATTCAGCGCAATGGATGCAGAGGTGGGTATAGGGGACGGCCTCTAGTCGCTTCAGGGAAATTTCTTTCCCGCAGGCTGTGCAGTTGGCATAGTCTCCGGATTTTATCCGTTCCAGTGCAATATTGATTTCTTTGAGTTCGTGCTGAGATTCATTGCCGATAGCCTCAAGTACTTCATCATTTTGGCGCTCCTGCGCCTGTTCAGGCCAGTCGGCAGAGTGTTCCTGTGTCATTCCTTGTTTTACGCGTGATAGTCGCTGCAATAGAACGTCTTTGTGCTCTTCCAGTGTTTTCTTAATTCGAGAGAGTTCTTGTGTCATAACGTTATCCTGAAATAAAAAGGCTGTGGTAACTATGATAGTCGTTATGAAAAAATTAACCGGGCTTAGATCAAGCCCGGTTGGTTTGGCAGTAAATTTTCTGCCTATTTGAGGGATTGTTTATTGAATATCAATTTGCCGTTGTTGAGGTATTTTCTCGGCAACTTTTGGTGCCGTCAGTTTTAATACACCATCCTCGAACGAAGCTTTAATATCCTCTTCGTGGATGTTTTCACCCAAGTCAAAACTACGAACGTATTTACCGTAGCGACGTTCTTGGCGAATGATCTTGCCTTCTTTTTCTTCTTTATCTTCCATATGACTTTCTGCTTCAAGGCGAAGTACGCCATTTTCCAGAGTGATCTTGATATCCTCTTTCTTCATGCCAGGCATTTCTGCGGTTATTTCATAATGGCCGTCACGCTCCACAATATCTACATGGGGCGCAAAGAATGAGCCTTTAGCGCTCATTTGAGTGCTAGAAGGTGACAAAAAATCATCCACAAAACGGTCCACATCAAAGAAGTTTCCTCTGGGTATTAAGGTCATGTTACACCTCCGTAAAATGAAAGTTTTTAAGTTGTTTCAGATAAATACATGAACACCCGTGTGTTCAATAACCTGCACTAATTACATGGGATTTGAGGTGGAGGATTTCAAGTATTTGAAGAAGAATCGTGTTGAATTGTTGACTTGTATCAATTGATTAGGAGAGAGAGCTACCTCCGTCTACGGCAATAACCTGGCCTGTCATATAGCTGGCGGAGGTTGCAAGAAAAAGGGCTGTTTGTGCTATATCTTCGGGGCTTCCCGTGCGTTTGAGGGGCACGTTATCTATCACGGTTTGTTTTGTAGTTTTACTCATTTGGTCGTCAGTGTTGGGCCATAAAATAACACCCGGTGCAATACCGTTTACTCTCACATTTGGCGCTAGTTCTTTGGCCAGTGATTTGGTGAGCATCGCATTTCCTGCTTTGGCTATGCAGTAGATGCTATAGCCTTTTAAAGGGTTTCTGGCATAGATGTCGGCAATGGTAATAATACTTCCCGCACTTTCTTGTAGTTTGGGTGCCGCAGCCTGACAGAGAAAGTAGGGGCCTTTGAGGTTGCTGCCCATGAGTTCATCCCATTGCTCTTCATTGGCATGGTCCAATGGGGTGGGGTAAAAACTTGAAGCGTTGTTGATGAGTACATTCAGCCTTCCTCTCCAGCTCAGTACATTCTCCACCAGAACGTTAATGGCAGAAATATTTGTTAGTTGTGCTTGATAGGTTGAGGCAGAATTTTCCCGAAGAGTATTTAGCTCATGAGCGAGCGCTTCAACATCCCAGGCGGATTTATTGTAGTGGAGCGCGACATCAAAACCATTTTTGTGGAAGGTACGGGAGATTTCAGCGCCAATGCGTCGAGCCGCGCCTGTTATCAGAACAACAGGATTTTTGTGAGTGGTTACAAGATTCAATGTTGTTGCTCTTTCAATTCAGCAATAAGCTGCTGGCGTCGTCTATCGATCGCTTCGCCCAATTGTTGACCGCTGAGACCCTGCTGAATAAATTCCTGATTATCGATGGTTTGAATGGCTTCAAAAGCTTTTGTTAGCCATGCACCTGATTCATAAGGCTTATTTTCGAATCCTAGGCGACCCTTGGCATCAGACTCGCAACAACGAACAAATTGTGCCAGTTTTTCGGGTTGTCTCAGTGCGCCAATACCTTTTAGCAGTTTGAGGATGGTTGCAGGCCTCAGCTGAGGCGCTTTGTGACATAACAGGTGATAACGCGTTACGGCCACGGCCAGTTCACGATAACGATTGGGCACTTTTAATCGATCACAGAGATTGTTGACCAATTGAACGCCCCTTTCTTCGTGACCACTATGTTTAGGTAAAATATCTTCTGGGGTAGTGCCTTTGCCCAAATCATGGACGAGTACGGCAAAACGGGTAGCGGCGTCTTCGTCAAGTACCGTCGCTTGATCTAACGACATTAAAATATGAATGCCTGTGTCTATTTCGGGATGATAATCGGCGCGCTGAGCGACGCCAAATAGTCGGTCTACCTCTGGAAATAGCACGCTGAGGGCATTACATTGACGTAAAACTTCAATATAGGTGCGGGGTGACCGTTCTGAAAGAGCTTTTTCCGTTTCTACCCAGACACGCTCTGCTGTGAGATGTTGTAATTCCCCACTGGCGACAATATCGGTCATCAGGGTGAGCGTTTCCTCGGCAATGGTAAATCCCAGGTGGTGGTAGCGGGCAGCAAATCGTGCCACGCGGAGAACACGTAAGGGATCCTCCACAAAGGCATTGGAGACATGACGAAGAATTTTATTTGAGAGATCTTTTTGTCCGTGATACGGGTCTATGATATGGCCATTACTGTCCTCTGCCATGGCATTGATGGTGAGGTCTCGCCTTGATAAATCCTCTTCCAATGTAACGCTGGTATCGGAAAAAACTTGAAACCCTTTGTAGCCCGTACCGGATTTTCGTTCGGTTCGTGCCAAGGCGTATTCTTCTTTGGTTTCCGGGTGAAGAAAGACGGGAAAGTCGCTGCCAACTTTTTGGAAGCCTTGGTTTAGGAGCTCTTCAGGGGTTGCGCCCACCACAACCCAATCCCGCTCTATAAACGGATAGTTGAGTAATTTATCGCGTACAGCGCCACCAACTAAATATTGTTTCATATGGTTTCATGAATTATTTCCACCGAATGTGTATGTTAACAGTACCTGTTAGGGCAGGCATCGTTTAGATAAAAGATTTTATGGGCAGCAGGCTGCGTACTGTATTCAGCTTTCAAGAGCCGTGGAAATGGCTTAGGCTAGGTTAAGTTAAGTGTTTAGTCTGTTGGTTTGCCCTCCGTCCCATAATTAATTTGTATCAGGGCATAACAATCCTAAGCACTTTTAGCTCGATTGCGTAACAGAGTCATTCATTCTTGTTTCGAACATGTGCCAAACATCTTCATTTGATTACCTGTGTGCCCCCCTCCTGCAAGATTAAACCCCGAGCGCCCAATACCTGTGTCGAGAGTGAAGGCATGAGAATTTCGATTATACGAGAAGACCGTGGTGTCGTTGGTGGCAGTAATGCCACGTCCCGACTTTGAATGTAGTTTTAATGTTACAGCCTTGCCGCCGCTGCTTTGAATGACCGCATCCTGCTCATTAATGGTCATTCGTAATATCCCACCATTCGTCTTGACGGACGATGCTGTTGAGACTTTATAGGCAAATTCCAATATACAGGAGTAATTTCCTTTCAAATTTTCAAAGGTTATCGGTGGTGTTGGTTTGTCCGTATTGGCGATAGGCTTCTCAATTTTGGGTTGAGAAGGCTTTTTGGCACTTTCATCTCGTGGTGCTTCTGTCTTGGTTAACACAACCTTTTTTTGTACTTCTTGTACTTCTTGTACTTCTTGTACTTTTGGTATTTCTTTTACTGTAGGAGCTTGTAGCTGATTATGCTGAGTCGCACATCCGGATAAAACGAGTAATAGGGTAATGACTACATACTTCATAGGTGGATTCCGCTGTGGATTTTTTGTGCTCTTAATAAGTATCAGATTATAGGTGTATTGGGCGGAGTACAACGGTGTTGTGATTAATGGACCTTTTTAAGGTTTCAATTGGAGATAGACCTTATAAAAGTCATATGAGTAAGGGCGTGGGCATCCAACTTTTCTGGGAAGGTAGTTTGTAATTAGGCTATTTTTTTGTGGTTCGTGACGGTTAGAAATATAAGCTGATTCAACTTTAACTCAGGTGCGAACACGTTCATTGTTTGCGACATAAGTAAAGAATCGGCTGAGTTGTTCTGGGCCGAGTGTCACGGGATGTGGGTTGTGTTGAAAGGGGTTGATGGTTTGATGATAGCGAGCAAACCGAATACGTGAACGCAATATATCAATGAATTTGGATGCCAATGTACTCAACATGTTTCTTCTCCCGCCTGTTTCTTAAATGTAGTGACAGTTGTATGTTTTTTTAAACAGTATGTGTTTATGTACAGTATATTAACAGTGTTTGATAAAATGGCAATAGCGAATTAATTTAAAAAGTCGGGGGTCTGTTGAGCGTGTTTGAGGTTGTTGGTTAAAGACCGGCTACTCTATTAGAAAGCCGGCGGAGTTTTTTTTGATCGTTTCTGGTGATGAAGTGATACCGATGTTGGCGATTGCGATGGGGGTGATACCAAATGAAATATTTTCATTGCTACTCTCTGATTCATAAATAGGATTCAGAGAGTAGGCGTCCTTGTTTTTAATCAAGTTTTTGGACTAACACCCTTAACTGCTGGCTTTTAAATAAATTAGTTCAACAATTTATTTAAAAAGTACCCAGTATGTGAGTGGGTGATTTTTGCGACATCTTCGGGTGTGCCGGTGGCAATGATTTCTCCGCCACCGGAGCCTCCTTCTGGGCCCAGGTCTACAATCCAGTCAGCAGTTTTTATGACATCCAGATTGTGCTCAATGACCACAATGGTATTGCCATGGTCACGCAGGCGGTGTAACACAGTGAGCAGTTGTTGAATATCGTGAAAGTGTAAGCCGGTGGTGGGTTCGTCTAATATGTAAAGAGTATTACCTGTATCACGCTTCGATAGCTCTCGTGAGAGTTTAACTCTTTGGGCTTCGCCTCCTGATAGGGTCGTGGCCGCTTGCCCCAGTTTGATATAAGAGAGACCCACATCTATTAGAGTTTGCAGTTTTCTTGAGATGGTGGGTACTGCGTCAAAAAATTCTCTAGCATCTTCCACCGTTAATTCCAATACTTCGTGGATGCTTTTTCCTTTGTAGCGAACCTCCAGAGTTTCTCGGTTATAGCGTTTGCTTTTACATACATCGCAGGGTACATAGACATCGGGTAGGAAATGCATTTCTACTTTGGTGACACCATCGCCTTGGCAGGCTTCACATCGCCCACCTTTGACATTAAAACTGAATCGTCCAGGTTTATAACCGCGCGACCGAGACTCCTGTGTACCGGCAAATAATTCACGGATAGGGGTAAAGATACCGGTATAGGTTGCAGGGTTAGAGCGTGGGGTTCGGCCGATAGGGCTCTGATCAATATCCACACATTTATCAAAATGCTCCATGCCAGATATAGATTCATAGGCGGCCGGTTTAAGGGTTGTCGCTTTATTTAATTCTGTCGCGGCAATGGGGTATAAGGTTTCATTGATCAAGGTTGATTTACCTGAGCCTGAAACACCCGTAATACAGGTAAGCAGTCCCACTGAGAGTTCTAAGTCGACCTGTTGTAAATTATTACCACTGGCGCCATTGAGCAGCAGTTTTTTACTGGTGGCAGGGGTGCGGTTTTTAGGGATAACAATGGATTTTCGGCCAGAAAGGTAATCGCCAGTCAAAGAGCGTGGTTCATTGAGGATGTCCTGATAGGAGCCTTGGGCAATAATCTCCCCTCCATGCACTCCTGCACCGGGGCCAATGTCGACAATGTAATCTGCTTCGCGAATGGCATCTTCATCATGCTCAACCACAATCACCGTATTCCCGAGATCTCTTAGGCGGGTGAGGGTGGCCAATAGCCGTGCATTATCTCGCTGATGCAGCCCAATTGAAGGTTCATCGAGTATGTACATAACCCCTACAAGTCCAGCACCAATTTGACTGGCCAAACGAATACGCTGCGCTTCACCACCGGAGAGGGTGTCGGCACTGCGGTTTAGATTGAGGTAGTTAAGGCCGACATCTACTAGGAAGCGAAGTCGGTCTCGAATTTCCTTAAGGACTTTTTCCGCAATTTCTCCTCTACTTCCATCTAAATGCAGGTTTTCGTAGTAGTTCGCCAGTTCTCCCACGGGAATATTACCCACTTCGGGTAAGGGTTTTTCATCAATAAATACATGCCGTGCGGATTTTCTCAATCGGGCACCATCACACTCAGGGCAATGCTGAGTATTCATGTATTTGGTGAGGTCTTCTCGTACACCTTGAGATTCAGTCTCGCGGAAGCGTCGCTCCATGTTGGGTACAATCCCCTCAAACTGATGGGAACGTTTGAACACGGTGCCTTTGTCATTCACATAATTGAAATCAATCACCTCTTGACCGCTGCCAAATAGAACCACTTGCTGGTGTTGCGGGGCTAAGTCTTGAAAGGGATGGTCAATATTAAAGCCGTAATGGTCTGCTATAGAGGTCAACATATTGAAGTAAAAAAGGTTTTTTCGGTCCCAGCTGCGAATGGCACCTTCGGAAATGGAGCACTCCGGATATTGAACGACTCGGTCAATATCAAAAAATTGCTTAACGCCCAAGCCATCGCAACCGGGACAGGCTCCTGCGGGATTGTTAAAAGAGAACATCCTAGGCTCAAGTTCATCAATACTGTAGTTACATACCGGACAGGCAAATCGAGCAGAGAACAGCATTTCTGATGTGCTGTTGCTTGTTGATGAGCTCGAAGCTGATGAAGTAGGAATTGGTGAGCCATCCATACTTGTCACAATGGCGAGCCCTTCGGAAAGATTTAGAGTCGCTTCAAAGGATTCGGATAGCCTAAGTTGTAGGTCGGGTTTCACCTTAAAGCGGTCGACCACCACTTCAATATTGTGTTTTTTATTTTTCTCCAGTTCAGGTACATCATCAAGATCCACCACCAAGCCATCAACTCGGACTCGGATAAAACCTTGTGCCCTAAGGCTTTGAAATATATGGGCATGCTCACCTTTCCTGCCACGGATTACTGGTGCCAGCAGCATCAACTTAGAGTCTTCAGGTAACGCCAGTACTTGATCGACCATTTGGCTAATGGTTTGTGCCTTTAGCGGTTCATTGTGATCGGGGCAGCGAGGTTCACCGACACGTGCATATAAAAGACGCAAGTAATCGTGAATTTCAGTGATGGTTCCCACCGTAGAGCGTGGGTTGTGGGAAGTAGATTTTTGCTCAATGGATATAGCGGGTGATAGCCCTTCAATATGATCCACATCAGGTTTTTCCATCATCGACAGAAATTGACGGGCGTAGGCGGAAAGCGATTCCACATAGCGGCGTTGCCCTTCGGCATAGAGAGTGTCGAATGCCAGTGATGATTTTCCTGACCCTGATAAACCTGTCACTACAATGAGCTTATCGCGGGGCAGATCAAGGTCTACCGACTTTAAGTTGTGGGTCTTAGCACCGCGAATCGAGATGTTTTCCATGAAGAGAATTTTTCCAAATGCAAACGGGCAATGATGGTGAAGTGGGGGGGATAAAGCAAGAGTAGAACATAAACATAACTAGCTGGAAGACAATATCTTGCTGTTCCTAAGGTAGGCTCATTGCTATAATTGCGGGCTTTTGTTGCCCCATTGAGAAGGAATAGGATGTATATGATGGACAAGGAGCAAAGCCCTCAAAGCCGGCAGCCGGATTATTCTGATGAAATAGATATATTTCGGTTGTGTGCAGACCTTTGGGAAAGGCGCATTGTGATCATGGCGTGTATGCTATTAGCTAGTATGTGTGGATTTAGTTACGCTAATTTAGCGCCGGAAACATTCAAGGCTGAGGTGCGCCTTTACCCGGAAAATGATGTCGGTTTATCTAAAACTGTATTGTTGTTGACAGCTACTACTCATGATGAACTGTCTGCAGATACTTTCAAACTAGTCCAAAAGCATTTGACTTCTCCATCAACTTTTTTGGGATTGATGGGTGATTCTAATATTACAGCTATCCTTGACAAGGCCTTCCCCAAACTAACTGATGTAAAGAAAGCTCGCGCTTTATCAAGAAAAGTGAAAGTCATGCCTCCTAGTCTTAAAAAGAAGACGGAGTTTATTACAGCAAAACTTGAGTGGAGCGACTCTATGGATGTGGTCAAGCTTGCTAATGCTTGGGTTGCATTTGCCGTTGCAGAGACAAAAAGTGAATTAATCAAAACATCACTATCTAGCCTTAATAGAGAAATAAAGGAAATTGATCAGCTTATAGAGGTGAGACAAGGACGTGCAAGGATCCAAATTAACAATGAAATTCTACGATTAAAGGAAGCTAAAGCAATCGTTAATGAGATTGATGTGCTGAATATTGCTAGTAGTGACAGTCTGTTATCTTTTATACCTGAGTATACGAATGTTAGAAATTTGAGGGCGTTATACATGATTGGAGGTAAGGCTTTAGATGCAGAAATAAGAGCATTAGAATCTCGCAGGGATAAGGGAGATTACTATGTCTCTGGCTTGCTAGAACTTGAGGAGAAGAAGGCTGAATTAATGAGTGTTCCATTGAGTGCAGATCTCATTAATCCTGTGTCAGGAGATAAGTTGTCTGCTGAATTAGGCGGGAGGGCGGGACTGAATCATAAGTTGATTGTGGGGCTAAGTCTCTTTTTTGGTTTAATGCTGGGACTTATTATTGCATCAATTAAAATTGGTTTTGATCATAGGGTATTTGCGAAGTGAGTAGTCAAGACAGTAAAGGAAATAAATTGTCTAATATGCGAGTCTTAGTCACAGGGGCGTGTGGAACTGTTGGTAAAGAGTTAATTCGGCAGCTTCTAAAAAATTCAGAGTTTAACCCTTCTGAAGTTCTTGGTATTGATAACAATGAGAGTGAAATTTTCTTTTTAGATCAAGATTATCTGGATGATAGTCGAGCAAATTTTTTTCTGGGTGATCTTCGTGATAAAGATACATTGATAAAAATATCGAAAGGTGTGGACATCATTTTTCATGCCGCAGCGCTAAAGCATGTCGTTTTATGTGAGCGATCACCCTTTGAAGCGGTTCAGACAAATATCTTAGGTGTGCAAAATGTTATATCAGCTGCATCTGAAAATGAGGTTGAGAAAGTTATTTTCACCAGTTCTGATAAGGCGGTTAACCCTACTAATGTTATGGGTACGTCAAAGTTAATGGGTGAGAGGCTTATTACTGCAGCCAACAGCAGTAGTTATTCTAGTAGGGCTCCTATTTTTGCTTCTACACGTTTTGGTAATGTCTTGGGTTCCAATGGCTCCGTGATACCTATTTTTCGAAAACAAATTCAGGACGGGGGGCCCGTAACGCTTACAGATGAAGATATGACTCGGTTTGTAATGACCGTGGAGCAGTCAGCTAGATTGGTTCTTGAATCGGCTTCTTTGGCAAAAGGCGGAGAGGTTTTTATTACGAAAATGCCGGTTATAAAAATATCTACTTTGGCTGAAGCGATGATAGAAGAGTTGGCCGAAGGCTTTGGTTATAAAGCTGAAGACATTCAAGTTGAAGTGATTGGTGCTAAGCCTGGAGAAAAGTTATATGAAGAACTTATGAGTGACGAGGAGACACGTCGTTCAGTGGAGCTTGATAACTACTTCTCAGTTCTTCCTGCATTTCGAGGTATGTATAGTGATATAAATTATAACTATGCAAATTTAAAATCTGACAAAGTTACAAATCCATATAATTCGGCAAAAGAAAAATGTCTGTCCAAGGCAGAGTTGAAAAGTTTTTTGTTGGATAACAACTTGCTGGGTTCTAAGCCTGAAGATTTGAAGAGTCAGCGGTATTGGCCGGGTGATAAAAATTAATAAGAAATTTGGTGATGTAAATGGCACATGTAGTAATTCTAGGTGGTGATGGTTACTTAGGTTGGCCAACAGCCATGTATTTCTCTAACCGTGGTTATGAAGTAACGGTGGTGGATAACTACTTACGTCGTAATTCATGTACTGAAATTGATGTTGGTATGCTTTATCCCGTGCCGGCATTAATGGAAAGGGCAAAGATCTGGCACGAAAAAACGGGCAAAGAAATTAAGGTGCTAATCGGTGATTTGACCGAGCCTGAAATCATGCGTTCATTATTCAATGGTTCAGTTAGTTATAGTTGGGCTGTAAATCCAAAGTTTACAGGTATTCCCGAAACAGTGGTTCACTATGCTGAGCAGCCATCTGCGCCTTATTCTTTGATGGATTATAAGCGTGCTGACCTTACCATCACAAATAATTTGCGTGTCACAAATAATTTAATGTTCGCGGTTAGAGATTATAGTCGTGACACTCATATTATTAAATTGGGGACGATGGGTGAGTATGGCACCCCCAATATTGATATCGAGGAAGGTTGGTTGGATATCGAACATAATGGTCGTAAAGGAAAGTTTTTGTTTCCTCGTCAAGCGGGCTCTATTTATCACACGACCAAAGTTATGGATACGGACCTAATGTGGTTCGGTGTGCGTATGTGGGATTTGAAGGTAACCGATCTTATGCAAGGCCCCGTATATGGTATTGAAACTGAGGAGACGCTAATAGATCCTAGATTGTCCACGCTGTTTAATTACGATGAGGTGTTTGGCACCATTGTGAATCGCTTCATTGTGCAAGCAGTTTGCGGTTATCCGTTAACTGTTTATGGTCGGGGGGGGCAAACGCGAGGTTATCTCAATATCAAAGATACTATGCAGTGTGTCTACATGTCAGAGCAAGCGCCAGCTGAAAGTGGTGAACTACGTATTTTCAATCAAATTATGGAAACCTTTAGTGTTAATCAATTAGCCGGTAAGGTTAAAAGTGTTGGTGACAATTTGGGATTTGATGTTCAAATTAAAAATATCGAAAATCCAAGAAAGGAAGCAGAAGAGCATTACTATAACCCGACATATCAAGGTCTTGTTGAGATTGGTGTAGAGCCTCATTACTTGACTGATGAAGTTATGACGGACATGTTTAAAGTCGTTGCTCAATATAAAGATAATATTCGTAAAGATGTTATCTTTAGGGGAATCAAATGGTAAATAATTGGCTGATTACTGGTGGGTGTGGCTTTATAGGTTCTTCCTTGATTAAAAGAATAATTACAGATAATTCAAAAGCCAATATTAGAATTTTGGATAATCTCACTGTCGGGTCTAGGAGTGATTTATCTGAGGTGTGTGAATTTAAGGAGGTGTCTGAAAAAAGCATCGAGCGGAGTCCGGAGGGGGTAGAGCTTCTTGTTGGTGATATATGTGATGAAGGTACATGTTTGAAAGCAGGGCAGGGGGTAGATGTTATTGTGCACCTTGCAGCTAATACTGGAGTCGGTCCTTCTATTGAAGATCCTCGGGGAGATTGTGTAACCAATGTAATTGGTACATTCAACATGCTCGAGGCGGCAAGGAAAGGAAAAGTAAAAAGGTTCGTCTTTGCTTCATCAGGGGCTCCCGTTGGTGAATGTGAGCCGCCAATTCATGAAGAGTTGGCTCCACATCCTGTATCACCTTATGGAGCTAGTAAGTTAGCAGGAGAAGGATATTGTTCTGCCTATCATAGATCTTTTGGTGTTGGAACAGTGGCTTTAAGGTTTGGTAATGTATATGGACCAAGATCAAAACATAAATCTAGTGTCATCGCAAAATTTATAAAGCAGGCTTTGAGCGGTGAGTTTCTGGAGGTTTACGGTGATGGCAATCAAACACGGGATTTTATTTATATTGATGATCTTGTTAATGCAATTTCTATAGCTGTATCTAAAGCAGATATTGGTGGAGAGATATTCCAGATTGCGACTAATACTGAGACAACAGTAAACGATATAATGGATAGGCTTTTAATGGTTTTAAAAGAAAAGAATATAAGTGAGGTGGAGGTAGTAAATTCCGAAAGACGCTTAGGAGACGTGGTCCGAAATTTTTCTGATACAAGTAAAGCTGAGGAAATTTTGGGGTGGAAGGCAGTGATGAGTCTTAATAAGGGGATTGAAGCAACTGTTGATTATTTTTCAGCAGGTTAAATCCGGTTTTTCTAAATATAAAGAGTCGCATAGGCTAAAGATTAGTTGTTGGCGAGGTAGGGTATGAGTGTTTTATTGAAGTGGTCGCTATTTTTAGCCTTAGGACGTGTGTTCCTCAGAGATCAACGAGTTGAGAGCTAATCCTAGGCTTTCTTCATGGTTTTTGATTCTGGGTCTATCTGCATCTAGTTCTTTGCTCTTGAAAAATATTATATTAGGAGGTGCTTATTCGTTAGCTTTCCTTCCTTTGGCTGTGTTCGTTATCTTGGCTCGTAGGTGGGGGCGAGAAGTGAATATACCTGTTTTTATCGCTGTTTGTGCAATATATTCTTTTTATTTTATTCGGCCAGTGTTTCTCGGATTTTATCCAGATCTTTTTGGTTATCAGCATGTGGATATTCCAGCTACGGCTACATACGCATTAACGATGTTGTACGTGGGGGGCTTTTCAGTAGCATTTCTTGTTGGTTTATACTCTGCATTGGTGTTTGGTCGTCGGCCTAATAAAAGTCGATTTGTCCTTTCGCATTCAGGTGTAATAGTTAGATTGCGTTATTTGTTTTTATTTTCATTGTTAGTTCTTGTTTGTCTATGGGCCGGTTTGGTATTGATTTTTGGTGTTGGGGTAAAAAAAGAGTTCTCAAATTTAGAAATTTTAAAATTTATATTGCCGATTAGCTTGATAATTCCCTCGGCACTTGGGTACTTATCAATCGGTGAATATAGAACTATATCTTTGGTTGAAAAATTTTTGATAATTATAGTCGTTGGGGCTATGTTTTTTTTGATTTTGATTGGAGGTTCAAAATTAGGGAGTTTTTTATTGCTGCTTTATGGGTTGATTGTAATTCTCTTGATTAGAGGAGACTTCAGAATTGGGCCATTGCACGCTGCAATACTTATTATTGGTGCTGGTGTACTGGTCTTTGTGTCAGTGATAGCAGCTAATGTCATTAAATATCACGGCTTAGATGGGTTTTTTAATCCTTCTGAATGGCTTTATGAATTTTCTGAATATGCCGTGTTCACGGTTGACAGAATTACTTTTAGATTAACTGGTTATGATGGTTTATTAGTGACTTTAATAGAACAGCCTGAGGTTATGAAATCCATTATAAGATGGGATAGCATCACTATTAATACTGTCCAAAAACTAATACCAGGCTTTAGTGGAAGCGAAATGTCTTTAGGGAAGGCAGTAGCTGTCTACTATGGGGGAAAGGCTCCCGATATTCAATATAGTGGTGCTTTAGGTTTTTTCGGAATGTTGTATTTGATGCATGGACTGATTGGTGGAGTCTTGATGGCTTCAGTGTTGGGTGCTTTTTATGGCGGATGTTTTCGAGCTGTTATGAATATGTCAGTAGGTTCGACAGAGAAAGTAATAGCAATATCAGTTCTTTGCTATCAGATGGCACATTGGCTTAGTTCGGGAAACTTTGATTCAATGTTCCAGGAGTTTGTAATTACAGCCTTACACCTCTTTTTTTATTATGTCTGTCTGCGTCTTATGTTAGGTATTGTTTCCCAAAAAAATCATATACGGTCATTTTAATGTTAAAAGTTAAGTGGCTGCTGCAGATATGTTTAATGCTATTTAATATTTTTGGGTGCCTCTAAAGCTGATTTTTTATGAATGTTATGGAGCCGGTTAAAATAAATATTCCTCAGGGTGAAAATAATAGGATCGAGTTGTTAGGTTTTTATAACCTAGGTTGGTAGTTTCTCGTTGTAAGGAAAATAATCTATTACTAATGGTTTAGCCTGACAACTGTTTTGTTTAGATGAAGGGAGGGGGTAAGTGGGAATTTTTTCTAAAATTATTTCGAATTACGAAAGGTTGGAGGTTCTGTTTAGGAGGCGAAGTCGTACTATAAGGCATTTATTGCCTTTCTCTGTATCTAGAAAGCTTTTATATATTTCTACAAGTACCAAAATTACACTGAGAAAGATGATTAAGGTTAAGTGCTATTCGAATAATACCAATATCTATCATTGCTGTATTCATAAGACGGGAAGTCAATGGATAAAATCAGTTTTGTCTGACCCAATAGTTTTTGAATACTCAGGGTTGAGTCCTTATCATCTTCAAGTTATGCGAAATGATATGGCAAAGCTTGATGATGTGGTGAAAAGCCTTAAAGAAAAGCCGCTGCCTGAACGGACTATAGTTAGTACTTTATACATGGAGTATGAGCGGTTTGAAGCGATAGAAAAGATAGGAAAATATAAATCATTTTTTGTTATAAGAGACCCAAGAGAGCTAATAGTTTCTTGGTATTACTCTGCTTTATCGGCTCATGTTCTCCCGAAGGACAGGTTAAAGCCATTGTATGCAGCTAGGGTCGCCTTGAAAGGCATGTCATTAAAGGATGGGTTGAAGTACGCCATTGATTTTTGGGTAGATCGTGGCAAATTTGATCTTATGCTTTCTTGGATTGGTAAGGAAGCGGGGTCTGTAAAGCTGATAAAGTATGAAGATCTTATTTCTGCTAATAATAAACTGGTTTTTAAAGAACTCTTTGATTATCTAGATATTAACATTCCAGGGGATAAGCTTGATACGCTTCTTAATGCTTATAGTTTTAAGCGTTTGTCGGGGAGAAAAAAAGGAGGGGAAAATAACGGATCCCACTTGAGGTCTGGAGCGTCGGAAAGTTGGAAAAAATATTTTGATGATGATTTGATAGAATACTTTGAAAAACGAACTAACAATGTAGTTGGTAAGCTAGGATACATAAAATAATTGTAATATCTGAACTGATATTTTATGGACATTTTTTAGTTTTAATTCGTTATTCTCATGGATTACTGAAGTAAAGGAACTCCTATGAAATTTATTCCACAAATTGAACCATGGATAGATAGTGAAGAGTTAGACCAGCTGCGTGAAGTAGTTGAAAGTACTTATATTTCGGAACATAAAAAAACAGATGAGTTCTTGGCTGGAGTGAAAAAAGTAACAAATTCTCCATACGCTTTGGCGATATCAAATGGTACTCTTGCCCTTGTTGCTTGCCTTATAGCAGAGGGAGTCGGACCGGGTGATGAGGTAATTGTTCCTGATTTAACGTTTATAGCTACTGCTAATGCTGTATTGATGGTTGGAGCTACGCCAATTTTTTGTGATGTCCTGGAGTCAACAGGGTGTATGGATCCAGTTTTTTGCGAAAAATTGATTACAAATAAAACAAAAGTTTTGATGCCCGTTCATTTGTATGGGCAGGCAGCAGATATACTTAAATTTGTTGTGATTGCTAAAAAGAATAATCTTTTGTTAATAGAAGATGCTGCGGAATCTTTTGGAATGTTTGTTGATGGAAAAGCTTTAGGTACGTTTGGCGATTATGGCATTTTTTCTTTTTTTGC
This sequence comes from Porticoccus sp., assembly GCA_033791605.1. Taxonomy (GTDB): domain Bacteria; phylum Pseudomonadota; class Gammaproteobacteria; order Pseudomonadales; family Porticoccaceae; genus Porticoccus. The sequence goes on along the minus strand of JASJGJ010000140.1, from coordinate 1,581 downwards.
TAATAAGGTAATTACTTGTGGTGAAGGTGGTGTGGTTATAGCTAATAGTGAAGAAAATTATAAAAAAATATACCGTATTAAAAATCATGGGCGAGATAGAAGGGGCACATTTATTCATGAGCACGTCGGTTATAATTTTTGCTTTACTGATCTACAAGCAGCGATAGGAGTATCTCAATTAGGCAAGCTTGAAAGAATTTTAAACGCTAAAAAGAAAAACTATGATTACTATATTGAATATTTATCCGATATAGAGGGCCTTGAAATTTCAACTATAAGTGATCTTGTCGTTTCAAATTATTGGTTTGTTAACATTTTTGTTGATGATCCAGAGGCCTTGTCAATGTACATGGAGCGTAAAGGTATTGGTACAAGGCGGTTTTTTTTCCCTTTACATCGCCAGCCATGCTATAAAAATATAGTGTCGAAAGACTATATTGTGTCTGATAGGTTGTTTAACCGAGGGTTGAGCCTGCCGTCTTCACCAATGCTGGATGATGAAGCTAGAAATTATATAATTTCAACTGTGAAAAACTATTTCAAGCGGAAGAACCCTTAGTTGGCTATTGCGGGTGTTAAGCGGCTTGGCTCTTCTTTGATCCTTGTGCAAGCTCTGCAATTTATAACATTTTTTTTGATGGTACGTTATTTGACTATTGAAGAAATGGGTGTTGTGGCATTAGTCGCCGCTGTCTACAGAGGGCTGGAAGCAACGACAAGCATGGGGTTTGATAAATTTCTTCTTTATTGTGATGAAAGAGAGTCCCAAGAAGAAGTTTATAGCGTAGTTTGGAGCCTACAAATTATAAGGGGTAGCTGCATACTGCTGATCGCATTTGTACTATCTGAAACTATGCCAAGTTTTTTTGAAGGGATGCATGATCTCTCTGAAATGATTCTTATTATTGGCGTTTCTTTTTTTATAATGGCATTTAAAAATACATGGTTGGCTAGCTACGAAAGGACCAAAGATTTTTCATTAATTGCTAAAATTAATACTATGTCCTCTCTTTTAAAGGGAGTAGTAATTTGTGGCTACGTTATAGTTTATCAATCTCCTTGGTCTTATGTCGTTGGTCAGTTTCTTGGTTCTTTGGTTGTCACAATTGCATCATTTTTTATCTTGGGTAAAAGGCCGCGGCTATTTATTGATGCTAATATAGTGAGAGAGGTTTTCAAGTATTCTAAACACCTAATTATAATTTCTTTTGTGTCTTTTGTCGCATCACAGTTTGAAATTTTTTATGTAGGCTTGACTATAAATGCCGCTACTTTGGGTGTTTATTTTACTTGGTATAGAATGTCAAAATTACCAAGAGTCTTGATGAGTAATTTATCAGGTAGGGTGTTGTTCTCTAAGGCAAGTGAGCTTAGAAGGGCTGGAGTAAATGTGATAGAAAATTATCATCGCTGTGGTTTTTTGTTTTCTTTGATTATGTTGGCGCCATTATACGTTTTTTTATTTTTTCATGGAGAATTTTTGCTATCTATTCTAAGTGGCGATAAATACGATGGAACCCAGTGGCTTGGAAAATATGTCATATTAATCAATTTTTTCTTTTTACTTTCAATGAGCATTGC